>JAJYIT010000043.1 GCA_021789975.1 Bacteroidota bacterium | reverse complement strand
ACCTTCTTCTTGCCCATGGCGCTTGTACCTTTCTGAGTTTAATGAATACGAGTTGTTATTCTCAGAATTTACTTCGCCTTGGGCTTTTTTCTTATCTACCAATTTCAACGGAATCTGGGACAGCATCGCAGCAGATGAAGACTTTACGTTACGAGATCTTCGCATCATCCGGATACATCGTTCATCAAGGCAATCTTCGCATCTTGAAATTATCGATAGCGATGAAGAGAAGAAATTGGTTCCTTGAACTCTTTAGCAAAGTCAGCAGCTTCACCTTCCCGATTGCTGCTCAAACTTAACTTCTAATGACAATTCTTGGTTTATGAAGGGACATGGAGAAATTCTTCGCGAAGATCGCGCGCCTGGAGGGGCTTGAACCCCCAACCCTCGGTTCCGAAGACCGATGCTCTATCCAATTGAGCTACAGGCGCAACGATCTAATTTATAATCGGATCCTGCGAATTCCAAGTACGGACTTACATCAGTTACTTAAACGAATGTTTGCAATTATCCGTATAATTTATTATACTTTCGACAGATGAAGGATTTTGAGTTTAAGAAACTCTACTATTCTATCTCAGAGGTTAGCCGAATCACCGGGCTGGAACAGCATGTCTTGCGGTATTGGGAGTCACAGTTCCCCGAATTGAATCCTGCCAAGAATCGCGCAGGCAACCGGATCTATACTAACAAAGACATCAGTTTGGTCTTTGAGATCAAGAAACTTGTGCGTGAGGAGGGCTTCACGATTGAAGGTGCCAGGAAGGCATTAAGCACGAAACCAAATGGTACTCACGTGCAACCTTCAAACGGAGAAGGTCAGGAAGAATCGTCTGATGAACTGAAGAAGACGCTGATCGAAGCCCGCGGGTTTCTGGAGGAGCTTGTCCAGAAACTTACCGGCGATGCCTAATCGAAGTCAGCATTCATTCGTCGCTACCATCGGTCTCATTGCTTCAAATGAGCCGGGGAGTTATTTTTATTCGACCGGAACGTGGCGCAGCCTGGTAGCGCACTTGCTTGGGGTGCAAGGGGTCGCGGGTTCAAATCCCGCCGTTCCGACAAATTTGAAATTTAGATACGTACCAGTTGCTCCAAGGGGGAGCGAAGCGATAGGTGAATCGCGGTGCCTCCCCCACAACTCACAGAGGCTTTGTGAAGGAGCTGCCGCGGGAACATGCCTTCTGAAAAGCCCAGCCGTTCTGACAAACTTGCAAAACGCTGCGATCCATTCCCTTCGAGGGAGAGTTTCAGTAAGAAAGTCGAGAAGCGTTTATCATACCTTCCGGATTGTTTCAGAGGTTCTTCCAGCGGTAAACTGGAGATCAATGCCAGGTTCGTTCTGGTTCGTTTCATCATTCCGAGACGAACCCAGCCAGCTTGCCGGTTGTGGGGTATCTTCCTACAAAAGATCTGGCTATGTACGGCGAGGTGAGTCCGATGAACCTTCAGCATACCCCATTGACTCTGACGGAGCAATCCATTCAGAGAAAGTGTTTTTTCCTTTAGTCCAAATCAAACTCCTTGGCTATTAGCTCTGATCAGTCGTTGCGTGTGTGAAGTCTATTGAAGGGCGTCCTCTATTAAAGAGAAAGAATTCGAAAGTTGATGTTAGAGTTGAGAGATGCCGATGTTGAAAAATCTTGAAACGGTGAGAAGGGTTCTTGATCGACAGCGCCGAAAAGACTTCCTAAAGGATTTCCACATTTCTGATCCAGTCGGATTTCCGAAAAGGTTTCGGCGAAGAGAGGATGTTGAAACGTCCTCCTTCATCGCCTCCGTTTTCGCGATAGGCCCGCGTTATGCGATTTTCCGAACGCTTGAGAAAGTATTTGATCTGATCGGGACCTCCCCTCACCTGGCAATAATCAATCTGGATATCGCCTGGCTAAAAAAGGAAATGCAAGGGTATATTCAGTTTGCGTACAAAAATATTACAGGAAATGACATAGCGCAGATACTGTTCGTGCTAAAGAAAATTTTGAATGATTATGGCTCGATTGAAAGTGCCGCCAGAAGCAGTATGGAGGCGGGTGAGGAGACTGCTTTCGGGCTACTTACAGCTTTACTTGAGCAGATGAAAGCTTACCGCATACCTGCGTCGCTTGGCGGAAGTCTAACGCCGCGGGCAGCCGCACTGCTCGCATCCCCAAGACAGGGAAGCGCATGCAAACGTATGAATATGTTCCTCAGGTGGATGACTAGAAAAGATGAAATTGACTTCGGTATATATAAGTGGTTTCGAACAGACGAATTGGTCGTTCCACTTGACGTAAATGTCTCGAGGGCCGCGAGGCAACTCAACCTGACCTCAAGGAAGACCGATAATTGGAAGACGGCAGTTGAAATAACACACACACTGAAGGAACTTGATCCTGTTGACCCGGTGAAATATGATGTTCCCCTGTTTTTGTACGGAATAAAATTAAGGAAAGGGCTCGTTGCTTCGTAAAGCCAGCATTGTCTTGCTAATACTATACAGTGGTCTGCTGTTTGCGCAGACCCAAGCTGTACCGTTGAAAAACGGAGAGTCATCCGCCTACATGGGGGGAACTGTCGCGCTCAACCACGTCTATGTCTCAATCGAGGATTTGTCCAGTGCCCTTGGTCTAAGAAGATTCTCACTCGGATCCACAGGGAAGGTGAGTGTCTATTCCAATAGCGGAAGCATCCTTTTCACACCCGATAATAGTTTCATAACATTATCCAAGGCGGCTGTGCCGAAAACCTACCAGCTTCCACTTCCAATTTTGGAGAACGGTGGGAAACTCTACGCGCCCGCGAGCTTCATCGGACCATACCTCACTGAAATCCTTGGAGGAGTCCTCCGCTACGATGAGTTGACCCGGGCATTTACATACATGCAGAGAGATTCATTGACTCCGATGATTACTGATGTGCGAGTTCAACAGAAAGATAACGGCTCCGTGGTTCATATTTCCCTTAGCTCCTTACCAAAGGCGGAGGATGCGGCATTGGGCGAGGATGGAATGCTTTATGTTACTATCATGCCGGCTACTTTCAATTTTGAGAAGTTGAATTCACTACCACCGACTTCGGTCTACTCGAATGTTCTCGCGATCCAGAATCCAAGCTCGGTTCAGCTAAGCTTTCGACTGAAGAAAGCCTACAATTCTGAAGAAGTCTATACAGACAGCTCGACAAACTCAGTCGTCGTAAACCTGTATTCTCATGTCAGTTCCAAAACGATACTCTCTGACGAGCTTCGCCAAAAACTTGATGCCGAGAAAAAGAATTGGAAACTAGATGTTATCGTGATCGACCCTGGGCACGGTGGGAAAGATCCGGGAGCGATAGGATTGGGAGGCGTAGAGGAAAAGAACGTGACTCTGGCTATCGGGAAGGATCTAAGAAACGATTTGCGTGAAAGACTCCCGAAAGTTAAGGTCGTGATGACTCGCGACAAAGACGAGTTTGTCCCCCTCGACATGCGCGGCGAGATCGCGAACCAAGCCGCAGGCAAGCTCTTCATCAGCATTCACTGCAACTCTATGCCTCATAAACCTGACGGGGCCCATGGGCTTGAGACTTATTTCTTGAGACCGGGAAAGACCGAAGAAGCCATCAGGATTGCAGCTCAGGAAAATGCTGCTATAAAGTACGAAAACGATTATGAAAAGAAGTATCGGTCGTACGATGCGGATAATTTGATCCTTACCTCCATGGCACACAGTGCCTATGTGAAATATTCTGAGCGTTTTGCCGAGCTGATTGAACAGGATGTCAGTTCCATTACGCCGCTAACTAACGACGGTGTCGGTCAAGCAGGCTTCTTGGTCCTCATAGGCGCTTCGATGCCTGCAGTCCTTGTCGAGACGGGTTATTTATCCAATCCGCACGATGTGCGCTTCCTCAGGAGCAAAGTGGGACAGAACAAAATCGCCCGGGGAATTACCGAAGCAATAATTCAATTTAGAGCTGAGTATGAAAAGAATTTCGCCCAAGAATAAAGGTCAAAAAGCAGCAGATATAGAGAGAGAAATCCGAAGCTTTCTGGAAAGAATGCCTGTGCTTACATTTAAGAAAAGGCAGCTTGCCAAAGCTCTTGGCTATACCTCCGAACATGAATACGCCCGGTTCAAGCAGGCACTGAGGAAGCTGGAAAAGTACGGAGAGATTAGACAAACAGCACGAAGAAAGTTCGGGGCTTCAAAAATAATCGAAGCTATTCAGGATGGTGAGAAAAGCCAACCGCCGTCAAGCTTGCCTCACAGACATTCAGCGCATCCCGAACAACATGATAAGAAGAATACCGGGGCTGAAAAGATAGGGCGACGCAGACCTTTAAGAGCCGATCACAGTCCTGACCAAACCTCACCCTTTGGAGAAACTACACCAACCACTGCGCACGATGTTTTGGAAGAGCCGCCGGAGACCGAAGAAAAGAGTGTCATCGGCAGGATCGAACGAGTTGGGAGTTCTTTTAAACTGCTCATTCGCGATAAGAATCTTCCTCCCGCCTTGGACATATCGAAGAGAAAGCTCAACGGAGCTAAAGAGGGCGATAAAGTCCTGGCAAAGTTGAAACTCGATCAGTACAAGGACTTTCAGACCGAAGTTGCCAGAATCTTTGGCGAGGCTGGAGATCCTGAAGTTGAACTTGAGACAATTAGCGCCCAGTTTAATCTCCGGAAGGACTTTCCCAAAAGTGTGCTTGCCGAAGCCGATATGATCTCTGAGATAATTCCCGAGAGCGAGTTCAAGAGCAGAAGAGATTTCAGGAAGGAGTTGGTTTTCACAATCGATCCACAGGATGCGAGGGACTTTGATGACGCTGTGTCGCTCCGAAAAGTGTCGGATGGGTTATTCGAACTGGGTGTTCACATTGCCGATGTTAGTCATTACGTGCACGAGACCAGTCAGCTTGATGTCGAAGCCTACAAGAGAGGAACGAGCGTCTATCTGACCAACGGTGTCATACCCATGCTGCCGGAAAAACTGTCCAATCACGTCTGCAGTTTGAATCCGGATGTTGACAGACTTACATACTCAGTAATAATTGATATTACTCCGAACGGAAAAGTCGAGGATTACAGGTTTGCAAAGACTGTAATTAGAAGCAAGAAGAGGTTTACATACGAGGATGTACAGAAGATCATAGAGACACGCCGCGGTGAATACTCCGAAGAGATTTTGGAAATGGATCGGCTGGCAAAGACACTTAACAAGCTGAGGACACGGGCCGGGAGTATCGATTTCGATCTCCCCGAAGCGAAGTTTGTGTTTGATGAGCTTGGTAGACCGGTGGAGATAGTGAAGAAGCTAAGGTTGGATAGCCATAGGCTGGTTGAGGAATTCATGCTCCTGGCTAATAAGATTGTAGCAGGTCACATCGGCAGACATGGAGTGAGGTCGAAGCCATTTTTGTATCGGGTCCATGACGCTCCTGATCCCGAGCGAATTGAGGAACTGGCTGTGTTCGTATCGCATTTCGGGTATAAGCTGAATTATGATGGGACGGTAAGCCAGAAACAGCTTCAGCAGCTTCTTAAAGCGGCGGAGGGCAAACCGGAGGAATACATCATAAACGATATACTTCTTCGCTCGATGGCAAAAGCAGTTTACTCGGAGAAAAACATCGGCCATTACGGGTTGGCTTTCAAATACTACACTCACTTCACATCGCCTATAAGAAGATATCCGGACCTGGTTGTCCATAGACTTTTACGCGAATACGAAGCCGGAGATGCGGTGCGGGATCCGGGCGCGGCCAGGAAACTGGTTGCGGAAGTCAGCAGGGTGTCAAGCGAGGCGGAGCGTCGTGCAGTTGAGGCAGAACGTGAATCGATAAAAATCAAGCAAGCTCAGTACATGATGGAACATCTCGGAGATGAATTCAACGGCACCGTCTCAGGGGTAACAAATTTTGGTCTGTTCGTTGAAATCGATGATCTGCTGGTAGAGGGCCTGGTACATGTCAGAGAAATGGATGATTACTTTGTATTTCTACCTGACCGCCTTCAACTCAAAGGAAGGCGAAGCGGCAAAGTATACCAGCTCGGCGACCAGGTTAGCGTGAAGGTCCTGAGAGTGAACATGGACCGGCGTGAAATTGATTTTGTCCTCTGCGACTAGAGCCGCACGGTATTTGATGAGCAATCCTGGCGAATTATATTCTGACAAGGAGTACTAGATGAATGACTTTGGAAACATGCAGAAGATGCTTACCGATTTTCAGAAGAATCTTGAAAAGGCTATGAGCGAATTGGAAGGGATGACCGTAGTCGGTGAAGCAGGAGGCGGTATGGCTAAGGTCACCGCAAATGGTAAGAGGGAGATTCTAAGAATTGATGTGGAGGAGGATCTGATAAAAACCCAGGACAAACAAATGATCCAGGATCTCATCGCCGCGGCTGTCAACAATGCCCTTGGTAAGGCCGAAAAGATGGCGACTGATCATCTTGGTGCAAGCGCGGGCGGGATTTTGTCGTTGCTCCCTGGTTTTAAGTTTGGAGGTATCTCCTGAGTGGAGTCAACCAGCCGTTCGTTTAGCATACCGGCAGATTTGGATCCCGGACGGGCCGGATGATATTTACTTCGCAGAGTCTTGAAACGCTTATCGGCGAACTGAGCAAGTTGCCCGGCATCGGACGGAAAACAGCTCAGAGACTCGCTCTGTATATACTGAAATCCGATGAGGAGAACTCCTACCGGCTTGCCAACGCAATCGTCGACGTAAAGCAGAAAATAAGGTACTGCTCTATCTGCCAAAACATTACTGAAAGTGATCCGTGTTCTATCTGCACAGACCCGGGGAGGGATCATTCGTCTATTTGTGTACTGGAAGATCCGAGCGATGTTTTGGCACTCGAAAAGACAAATGAATTTCGCGGTCTGTACCATGTCCTCGGGGGAGTGTTGAGTCCGCTCGAAGGGATCGGACCCGACAGGCTGAAAGTTAAAGAGTTGCTGAACAGACTGAAAGAAGGCGTGACGGAGGTTATTCTCGCGTTGAACCCGGATGTGGAGGGGGAAGCAACAACAATCTACCTCAGTAATTTGCTCAGACCTCTTGGAGTGCGAGTAACACGAATCGCGCGCGGCGTGCCCGTCGGAGGCGACCTCGAATTTGCAGATGAAGCGACCCTGGTTAGAGCCCTGGAGGGACGAATAGTTGTGCAATGAGCAGGATCATGTCCATTTTGCTTGGTATTTCAGTTCTCGCAGCGGGCTGCGGAATCTTTGAAACTCGCCAACCTCAACCACCTCAGCAAGCGCGTACTGATTTTCAGCCGCCTCTTTCACCGGACGTTGTAATTCAAAACTTGGTCAACTCGATTACAGATCGCAACGTCGATAACTACATGTCATGTCTTTCTGACACAACTTTTGGAGCCCGACCGTTTAGCTTCGATCCACCTGCAGATGTATTTCGACAATATCAAGGGATTTTCATGAGCTGGGACCGAAATTCTGAGCGAACTTACTTTAACAATCTTAGTGTCCAGTCCTCCAAGACAGCTGGTTCTCAACTGATACTATCTTCCGAGAATCTTACTACTCTTGGCGACTCCGCCGCGTTCAGCGCGAATTACTCACTGGTTTGGCCAAACAAGGTCCCCGGCAATCCTCAGCAGGCAGAGGGGAATCTACTGTTCTACTTAGGTATCGATCGCAACCAAAACTGGTCCATCTATCGTTGGATCGATTCTAAAGTCGGAGACAGCTTGACCTGGAGCGATATGAAAGCCAGGTTCAGTCAATGACTGAGAAATTCCCCCGGCCATCTGATGGTCGCCGCCGCGAGACAAGATTCAGATTATGTTTCAATGCACTGAAGCTGTTTAGATGGAGCGTGGTTGGGTTGGCCATTGTCCTTTCAGGCTGTGAGAATCCATTTGCACCTAAGCTTGCTACGCAACAAATCGCTCCGAATAGCATCATAACTGACCAAATGACAGTCGACGGAGTATTTCAGAATTTTCTATACGCTTATACTTTCAAGGATACAACCGTCTATTCCAAGCTTATTGCTCCCGATTTCACTTTCATCTATCGCGATTATGATAACGGGCTGGACGTTGCGTGGGGAAGAGATGACGAGATGAGGTCCACGGGCTTGATGTTCCAGCTTGTCGATCGACTTTCGCTGACGTGGAACAATATATACTCGCTTAACGAGGACTCGCTTCATGCGACGGTCACTCGCGGCTTTACGCTAACCGTTGCATTCAATCCGGCCGATATCGAGGAAGTCGACGGGAAGGCATATTTCGAAATGGAGAGGGTATCCTCGACTTCTCCGTGGCAAATATCATTATGGAGGGATGAATCCAACTTCTGACGGCATGAAGAAACTCAAAATAGCATTCCAGGGGGAGAAGGGGGCATATAGCGAGATTGCTGCCAAACACTTCTTTCGAGGCACAAGTATCGACTTGTTCCCTTTCAATACTTTCGCCGACGCGATCCATTCAGTGGTAAGTAAAAAAGTGGACCGCGGGGTCATCCCTGTGGAGAACACACTCGGCGGCGGCATTCGTGAAGTGTTCAGTTTACTCGATGAGGAGCCTGTGTATGGGATAGGAGAAATCAGGCTGAAAATTTCGCATTCGTTGCTTGCCATACGCGGCGCCACTCTTTCATCAATCAAAAATGTTTATTCCCATCCCCAGGCACTTCTTCAGTGTCGAAAGTTCATCCACCAGAAGAAGCTCAAGAGGATCGAGTACTACGACACAGCAGGAGCCGCAAAGTTCGTTTCCGGTTCAGGAGACAAATCTATTGCAGCGATAGCCAGCGAAGCGGCGGCCGAGGATTACGGACTCATCGTGCTTAAACGCCATCTTGAAAGCGATGGTCACAACTTCACCAGGTTCATGATAGTCTCACGCGATTACTCCGTGAGACCCGACGCGGATAAGACCTGTATTGTTTTTGGGTTAAGAAACAGACCGGGTGAATTGCACAGAGCGCTAAGCGTCTTTGCAATCCGCGATATCGACTTGCTTTCTATCGAATCAATCCCGATTGTCCGTAAACCCTGGGATTATGAGTTCTTCGTGGATTTTAGGGGAAGTGTCGCAGACGAAAGGCAGTCCAACGCAATTAGTCACCTTCGTGAGATCAGTCCCCATGTGAAGGTTGTCGGAAGCTTCAGGTCGGGGAGGACCATCCTTTGAGCAGGCTTTGGTTTGTGGTTAAAGAGGCATTTAGCGGCTTGCGGAGAGCAAAGCTGAGCGCGTTCTTTTCAATTGTGATGGTGGCACTCTCGTTCATGCTGCTCGGAAGTTTCTACATCACTTCAACTCAGGCTGAGAAGTTTCTGGATTACTTGAGAGGTAAAGTGGAGATTGAGGCTTTCCTTTCCGATTCTCTTTCATCCCAACAAATCAGTGATGTGAGACGTGCTATCTTGGAAGTGCCCGGAGTTAAAACGGTGATATTTGTGAGTAAGGATGAAGCGGCTGATATCTTCAAGAAAGAATTCGGCCAGGATATCACATCAGTTCTGGATTTCAATCCGTTACCGGCCTCGTTCAGAGTATTTGCAAGAGGTAGCTACAAGAACTCGAACGGAATCGCCGCAATCGCAAAGTCGCTTAGGGATATACAGGGGATAGGCTCTGTCAAATACAGAAAGATACTCCTCACCCTCATAGACCAGAGAATTAGATTGTTCTATTGGATAATGATCGGATTTGGCGGTGCCTTGGCACTATTGTCCATATTCCTTGTTTACAATTCCATGCGGCTGGCGATTTCCTATAAGAAGCGAATAATCGACACAATGAAACTTGTCGGAGCTTCAAGAATGTTCGTTAGGATGCCGTTCATACTAGGAGGCATAATTCAAGGACTGACAGGGGGCATAATCGCGACAGGGACCATCTATGGAACTTTAAGCGCTGCGGTGTTTGTCCTAAGACAAGAATTCTTAATCCAGGCGTTGCCAACAGTAGCCTTCTACGTATCGATAGTAGGGCTGGCCACTTTTCTTGGCTTCTTTTCAACTTTGTTCGCCACGAGGAAATATATCAAAGAGGGTCTCTCGCAATGAAGATCAAACCGATTGAGTCGAGGATACATGTATAAGTTTGTGATCCGCGGTGGGAACAAGCTCTTCGGGCAGGTGCATGTCAGCGGTGCCAAGAACGCGTCACTCGCGCTGATGCCGGCATGTCTGCTGGCGCCGGGTACATATACGATTCGCAATACTCCTGACCTCAGAGATGTCGCTACGATGTCGCGTCTTCTGGAGACACTCGGGGCGAGAGTCGCGTTGTCTGGAAACGAACAAACTATCGACACAAAGCACGTAGCCAATTTTGAAGCACCATACGAATTGGTGAAAAAGATGCGTGCGTCAATTTATGTCCTCGGGCCTCTTCTCGCTCGTTACGGGCACGCTAAGGTCTCATTGCCGGGAGGTTGCGCGTGGGGTCCACGTCCAGTCAATCTTCATATAGAAGGTATGCAGAAGCTCGGCGCGGATGTTACGCTTGAGTCCGGCTACATAGTGGCCAAAGCAAAAAAACTAAAGGGTGCACATATAGAATTTGATGTCTCGAGTGTAGGTGCTACCGGCAATGTCATGATGGCTGCCGTACTTGCAGAAGGTACAACAACAATCGGAAATGCAGCATTGGAACCCGAAATAGTAGCACTGGGCGAATTTCTGGTCAAGATGGGAGCGCAAATCCAGGGATTGGGCACTCCAACGGTTACAATTGAAGGAGTTCGTGAACTTCATGCTGTAGATTTCATGAATATTCCTGACCGGATTGAAACGGGAACTCTGTTGATCGCGGGAGCAATTACAGGAGGGTCAATACGCGTGATCAATTGCGAGCCAACTCATGTTTCGGCTTTGCTGGCAAAGCTCGAACGGGCTGGAGCCCAAGTGATTACCGGACAGAATTGGATCGAGCTGAAAGCACCTGTTGAGATTCAACCCGTTGATATCTCTACCTCACCATATCCTGGGTTCCCGACAGACATGCAGGCTCAATGGATCGCGCTCATGACACTATCTAACGGATCCTCGATCGTGACAGAAACAATATATTTCGATCGGTTCAAACACGTACCAGAGCTGGTCCGTCTTGGTGCCGACATCGAGGTTAAAGAGAACGTAGCTATTGTCAAAGGAGTAGGTTCGCTGAAAGGAGCAAAGGTGATGTCCACGGATTTACGCGCCAGCGCATCACTGATCATTGCGGGGCTCGTCGCCCAGGGAACAACAGAAGTACTCAGGATATACCACATGGACCGCGGCTACGAACGCATTGAGGAGAAACTGAAGGGTCTCCGTGCAGATATTGAGCGGGTCCAAAGCGATGAGTTCTGAATTCGAAATCTCGACTTTGCCAGTGAGGATTGCCAGACAATTTTGTCTGAAGATGGATCGGTGGGATGTACTCAACAGGCATCCTTTTTGGACTACTGGAAAACCGGCTCAAGATCAGAAGATCTGGTTTCTGCTGTGAAGATTTTGGTAAGCCGGCTTAGGTTTATCGGGGACATCGTTCTTACCACTCCCGTCATCGAGGCATTGAGAAAGAAGTTTCCGGATAGCACTATCGACTACCTCGGCGACAAGCATGGAGTTACCTTGCTCGCAAACAACCCTTACCTAGACATGATAATTCCTTATGATTTTGAGAGTTGGGAGGTAGCTGAGCAAATCAAGGTCGTGCGGTTCCTCAAGAAGAAAAGCTATGACGTCGCGATTGACCTGTTTGGAAATCCACGAAGTGCCATAGTCGTCCTTCTATCCGGTGCGAAAATGAGAATCGGCGGAGCGTTCGGATGGCGCCGCAGAGTTTTCACACATCCGATCACCGTGACCGACCACATTTCCGCAGTTTCATTTCACCTAAGATATCTCGCACCTCTCGGCATTAACGAAGACTATCGACCTCCACGGATATACCTGACTGAATCTGAAAGGGTCGAGGCAGTCCGATACCTGACTTCTCTCGGTCTTGAATGTGCCAAACCGATTGTCGGTCTTCACCTCGGGGCCACATGGCCTGCAAAGGTTTGGCAGGCTGAGAGCTATGCAAGGCTCGCAGATCTTCTCCAGGATGATATCGGTGCTCAGATTGTTGTTACATACGGACCGAAAGACGTCCGATACCTTGAAGCATTTGCTAACTCAACAAAGTGCATTTATAAAATTGTGCATCCCGGTGGATTGAGACGCCTGGCATCCATGATTTCATGCTTTGACTTATACGTTTCTAACGACGCAGCGCCAATGCACATATCTGCAGCAGTGGGAATTCCGACTATCGGTATTTTTGGGCCTGGAAATCCGGACATATGGTTCCCCTATGAAAGGAATCTCGGTCAGGTACCGCTGAAGAAAGAAGTGGGATGCTGCGGGAAAGATCACTGCGACTTCAAAGGAGCCGAATATATGAAATGTATGAAAAGTATGAGCCCAGGAGAAGTGTTTGATCAAGCGAGTCTAATTCTAAAAACCACGAATGTACCAGGAAGTAAAGTACAATGACTAAGATCGAAGAGAACGCTCTGCAGGAATTTGTCGAAGTTGTCAGAAGGTTGAGAAGAGAATGTCCGTGGGATCGGATCCAGACGAATCGGTCAATCAGGCACTACACATTGGAAGAGGTCTATGAACTTGTGGAGGCAATTGACGGAGAGAAGTGGGATGAAGTCAAGGGAGAACTCGGTGATATACTCTTAAATGTTCTACTACATGCACAGATAGCAGAAGACGAAGGAAGGTTCACTCTCGTCGAAATGGTTCGCTCTGAGACAAGAAAGATGGTTGTGCGGCATCCACATGTCTTCGGTGAAGTAGATGCCGAAACTCCGGAACAAGTCAAGATAAATTGGGAGAGAATAAAGAGTGCGCAGGGGAGAAAGTCGATCTTTGAAGGAATTCCAGTCGCTTTCCCGGCTCTGGCACGTGCTTTCAAAGTCCAGGATCGTGCCGCCAAAGTCGGCTTCGACTGGGAAAGTTCGGATGAGGTTTGGCCAAAGGTCCTGGAAGAATTGAATGAGCTTCAGGAGGTTGTCAAATCCAAGGAGGAGCAACGGGTCGAAGAAGAATTGGGCGACTTCCTTTTTTCGCTTGTAAACTATGCAAGACATATTGGAGTTCATCCGGAGAGCGCATTGCGACTCGCCACCGAGAAATTCTTGAGTCGTTTTTCGTTTGTGGAAACCGAACTGAGTAAGCAGGGGATTTCACTGCATGATGCGACACTCAATCAAATGAACGAGCTCTGGGAAAAGAGCAAAGAAAGAGAATAAAGCATTGGGTTGGTTGGCGGAGTAAGCGGATTGACTACGGAATGACGGGATAAGTTTCCACTTGACAATCGTTACTTATTATTTTAACTTATTGCCATAAAATAACTTAGGAAATAAGAAAAACACATCAGACATGTTAAACTTAACCGACAAGAAGCTAGATCCGATCGACCATCGGCTGCTGGAAATACTCCAGAAAAATGCTCGGACAAAGCTGAACGAGATGGCACAACAGCTCGGTCTAACCATTCCGACTATATCTGAACGCATTCAGAAGCTGGAGGAGCGAGGGTTCATAAGAGGGTATACCGCAATACTCGATGCGAAGAGGCTGGGTAAGGACATAACTGCTTTCATCACCGTTTCAATCGATTCGAGTAAACACTATCAAATGTTCATGGAACGCGCACGGGAGACGGAAGAAATACTCGAATGTCATTCCGTGACCGGGGAAGGTTCGCATCTTCTGAAAATCAGAGCAGAGAACACGAATTCGCTTGAGAAGCTCCTCTCAAGAATTCAATCTTGGCCCGGAGTGCTGAGCACCAAGACAAGTGTGGTATTGTCTACAATCAAAGAGTCAACTGTACTTAAGACACAAAACAACTAACCCAGGAGGAACAAATGGCAAAAGTTGCCAGGTCCGCGAGCGACGTAGATAAACTTTTGAAATATGTAAAAGACAACGACATCGAGATTATAGATTTGAGGTTTACCGATATTCCGGGACAGTGGCAACACTTCTCGATACTACCGACCGAGTTGACTGAGAATTCCTTTGAGGAAGGTGTCGGCTTCGACGGCTCAAGCATACGTGGCTTCCAAGCTATACAGGAAAGCGACATGGTGCTTATTCCCGACGTAGAAAAGTACTTTCTGGATCCTTTCACCTTGCACAAGACGCTCAACATAATCTGCGATGTGAAGGATCCTATTACCGGTGAATCGTATAAACGCGATCCGCGATACATTGCTCACAAAGCCGAAGCTTACCTCCAATCCACAGGACTTGCCGACACTGCGTATTTTGGACCTGAGGCCGAGTTTTTCATATTCGATAACGTCAGGTTCGACCAGAAAATAAATTCTGGATTTTATGAGATCGATTCGCAGGAAGGATTCTGGAACAGCGGTAGCAACGATGGAAAGAACTTAGGTTACCGGCCGCGCACTAAAGAGGGATATTTCCCGGTAGCTCCAACCGACAGCTTGCAGGACTTGAGGTCTGAGATGGTACTGACCATGAAGAAGGTCGGGATCAACGTGGAAGTTCATCATCACGAAGTAGCGACAGGAGGACAGACGGAAATCGACATGAGATTCGCGCCGCTTCTGACTGTAGCCGATAATCTTATGACTTACAAGTATATTACAAAGAACGTGGCTGCCAAGAACAACAAGAGCGTGACTTTCATGCCGAAGCCCTTATTCGGCGACAACGGCTCGGGTATGCACGTTCATCAAAGCTTATGGAAAGCGGGTAAGCCGCTTTTTTACGGAAACGGCTATGCCAATTTGAGTGAGATGGCACTGTACTACATCGGCGGTCTGCTGAAACACGCTGCGGCCATTTGTGCAATCACCAATCCAACCACCAACTCTTACCACCGACTGGTTCCAGGCTTTGAGGCTCCGGTTAACCTTGCGTATAGCCAGAGAAACCGATCAGCCGCAGTAAGGATACCGATGTACTCCAAGAGTCCGAAGGCAAAACGCATTGAGTTCCGTGTCCCCGATCCATCAACTAATCCATATCTCGCGTTTCCTGCTTTGCTTTTGGCAGGTATTGACGGGATAATTAACAAGATAGATCCGGGTGAGCCTTTGGATAAGGATATTTATGATCTATCACCGGAAGAACTCCGCAACGTTCCCTCGACTCCCGGTTCGCTCGAGGACTCTCTCAAGGCTCTAGAACGAGACCATGAATTCCTGTTGCGCGGAGATGTATTCACAGAAGACCTGGTTAGCTTGTGGATACGTTACAAGATGGCATCGGAAGTGAAACAGGTAGCCCTTAGGCCGCATCCGTACGAATTCATGCTCTATTACGATATTTGATCTGAACTGCAAAATCGTCTCTCTTCAGTTAGCACTCAAAGCCGCCCTCGAGGCGGCTTTGCCATATATGGACCTCCCGATGTGTTGAACATGTTTTAGTAACAGTCTCTTGGGATGAAGTTCATCGAGTAATCTTCCTTCTCTCCGTTTGAATTCGAAGAAGGGATTGACGAAATTATTGTCAGGTTAATGACAGGAGCGCGGAAGGTCGAACATACGAGTTGAAGCAGAATAGTTTAACAACTTTTGGATCTTAGGGATGGCTACAATCCACGACGTTGCGAGAAAAGCGAGAGTGTCTGTTATGACGGTCTCCAGGGTACTCAATCGACCCGACAAAGTCAGCTCCAAGACTGCCCGGAAGATCAAGATGGTAATGGAGGAATTAGGTTACCAACCTAGTCAGGTTGCCAGATCTCTAGTCAAGCGTCGGACAAACACAATTGGTATCGTGATGCCTGACATCAAGAATACATTCTTCAATAGCTGGTTTCGAGCGGTCGAGGATTCTGCGAGGCAGTTCGGATATACGACTTTGTTGTGCAATACTGATGAAAACCCCGACGACGAGATGAAGCTTGTCAGGACTTTCTTATCTCACCGTGTGGACGGAATCCTCATCGTGCCGCACTCTGAGGAATCTGTCAAGTATCTGATGCGTGCGAAAGTGAACATCGTGCTCGTAGACAGAGTGTTCAAGTCATTAGAGGTAGATTTTGTTTCCACAGACCACTACGATGGTGCAGTGAAGCTGACCGAATATGTGATCGGACTGGGCCATCGAAGGATTGGGGTGCTCAAGGGACCCGGTATCCTTTTTCCTGATCGCGAGAGGTACAGAGGCTTTTGTCATGCCATGAGCGCAAATGGGATCGAAGTTACCCGAGAGCACGTTCGAAATTGCGAGTTCAAAGAGTCCATAGCCTATGAAACTGTACGAGAGATGCTCCAGGCCAAGAGTGCTCCCACGGCTCTCTTTTCCTTCAATAGCCTGATGACGATCGGAGCAATCAAGGCGGCAAACTCATTGGCGTTGAAGATACCGGATGATATCTCATTGGTGTGCTATGATGAGATACCGGGTAATGATATCTTCACGCCTGGCATAACCCATATCCTTCAGCCGATCGATGAATTGGGTAAGAATGCGGTTAGGATACTTGTCAGAAGAATAGAAGATCCGAACCGAAAATTGAAAGACGGCATTTATCTCAAGCCTGAATTGGTGATCAGGGAATCGTGTCGGACTATGACGTAAAGTTTGCTTTGTGATCCCGCATTTTTACTTGAAGCAATTGCGGTCGAAAGAGAAGCGGCAGGCTTTTCCACACGAAGTTCGAAGAAAGTGCTTTACATTCAGACGACTTATTATTATAATGCTCCACCGATGAGTTGGTACACATAATCGTGTTAAACGTTTAACATAATCCGTCGCACAAGGAACGGTTCGATTGCCCGACTGCAAAGTGGTTCTAGCAAAAGTTCAACGGAGATCTGCACACCACCAAACGTGGTCACTCAAAACCTCGAGGACCTCTCATTCTCGCCTCAAGACTGCTCAGCCTAGAATTGCTGCCACCATCATTACAAGGATACCTCGCTTCAAGCATCTGCACACTGCGGGTGGACCACTTCATTGAGATCATTTAACCCGGTAACCCTGATCTGCTTCACTTTGCTTCTTTCCTTCGAATCAGCACCTGCACAGTCCTTTCGAAACTTTGCGGTGGTACCCTTGGGTGCCAGCAAGGCAGATGTAGTAGCGGAAGCTGCCACCGTAATCCCGTCTCCCCAGCAATACGCCTGGCAGAAAATGGAATTTAATGCCTTCATCCATTTCGGGATGAACACCTTCACCGGAGTTGAGTGGGCCAAAAAGAGTGCGAATCCATCTCAGTTCAATCCGACCGACCTGAATTGCGATCAATGGGCCCGCACATTGAAAAATGCCGGAGTGAAGATGGCCATCCTCACCGCTAAACACGAAGATGGCTTTTGTTTGTGGCCAAGCAGATACACGAAATATAGTGTTAAATATTCAACGTGGGAGAAAGGGAAAGGGGACGTTGTCGGTAGTTTCGTGAAGGCGTGCAGGAAATACGGTCTGAAAGTCGGCTTGTATCTCTCTCCGTGGGATCAGCATAGCCCGGTTTATGGTACAGAGGAGTACAACACCTATTACGAGAATCAACTGAGGGAGCTACTCACCAACTATGGTCCGATAACAGAAATCTGGTTTGATGGCGGAATCGCTCCGGGCTATCCGAAAAAACAAGTTTACGACTGGCACGCATACTACAAAATTGTAAGGCGTCTTCAGCCTAACGCTCTGATCGCAATAATGGGTCCAGATATACGGTGGGTTGGAACAGAATCCGGTGTTGGTAGAACAACCGAATGGGATGTTCTTCCGATAGACCGTATGACCGTCGATCTAAAGCCAATCAACCGCTTGGCTCATCCTATCGACCAAATCTTCGATCCTCACAATTACATGGGTGATGATCTTGGCGGTCGGCAGAAAATCTATGGAGCAAAAGCTCTGTTTTGGTACCCCGCCGAAGCCGATGTTTCAATCCGGCCCGGATGGTTTTACCATGCCTCACAAGACACCGAGGTTAAATCTGTATCCCAGTTGGTGAATATCTATTTTAGCTCGGTCGGAAGAAACGACGTTCTTCTGCTCAATGTCCCACCGAACAAGAAGGGGCTCATCAGTAAGTATGATGCTAAATCCCTGATAGGCTTGCACAAGGTCCTCAGCAAAACGTTCGGACGGAATTATGCCGCCGACGCTATGGTTGATGTCGACGGACAGAAGAAATCAGTATCCGCTGAAGTTCTGTTCGGCAGAAACAAGTACTGGATAGCCAGAAAGGGCGAAGATACCTCTACCATAGTATTCACCCTTCCTCATCAGGAGACATTTGATGTCGCCATGTTACAGGAGCAAATTCTAGTCGGCCAGCGAATTGAGCGATTCAGAATCGATTACAGGGACGGTAAACATTGGCACACTCTTAGACACGAAACAACGGTGGGCTACAAGAGATTACTTCGATTCAAACAGGTCACGACGGATCAGGTTCGGCTTGTTATCGAGCGATCTCGACTGAATCCGTCTCTATCTAACTTCGGTCTATTTGAGTTACCACAGAAATACCTGAACCTGAAAGGACGCACTGGATGACATCAAGTCGTCATTTCGATATGGCAATCCGGCCTGGATCGTCTATTAACGGCCTAAGCGGCTTAAAGCCGATACTCAAGAGTGCCATGATCTGATCCATACCAATACGTTAGCTAATCGACGGAGCCAAGAAAAAGCACCATCACCATACCACGATAACAGTTCGAAGAAAAGATCCACTCGCCAGAGGATAAGAAAGGGATAGCGATGAACAATTCAAAAATCTCGGTTAATCCGCCCGTGAAGCGCCTTCGCGGAAGTCTCCCCAAAATTGGAATTCGACCGGTGATAGATGGGAGGCAAAGGGGTGTCCGAGAATCGCTTGAGAATCAAACGATGCAAATGGCTAGGAATGCCGCGAGGTTTCTGGCCGACAATTTGCGTCACTCAAACGGATTGGCAGTCGAATGTGTTATTGCCGACACTTGCATAGGAGGAGTTGCAGAGGCGGCAAGCGCAGCCGAGAAATTTCAGCATGAGGATGTCGGTGTGTCCATCACCGTCACGCCATGCTGGTGCTACGGGACAGAGGTGATGGATTCTGATCCGTTGATTCCCAAAGCTGTGTGGGGATTCAATGGAACTGAAAGACCGGGAGCAGTCTATTTGGCCGCCGCACTCGCAGGTTATTCACAAAAGGGGCTCCCCGCATTCGCTATATACGGAAGAGATATTCAGGATAAATCTGAAACTGATATCCCTCCTGACGTCGGAGAGAAGTTACTGCGCTTCGCGAAGGCAGGACTTGCCGCGGCAGAAATGAGAGGTAAGGCGTATCTTTCAATGGGCTCTGTCTCAATGGGGATTGCTGGCTCCGTTGTGAACCACGACTTCTTCGCTGACTATTTGGGAATGAGAAACGAATCGGTAGACATGTCGGAGTTTGTCAGGAGGATTGAAGAGACCATCTACGATCCAGCTGAGTACAAAAAAGCTCTGAACTGGACACTTAAGAATTGCAGCGAGGGAGATGATATCAACACAGCTAAGAACCGCGCATCAAGAGTACGGAAGGATTATGAGTGGGAAACAATTGTCAAGATGGCGCTAATCGCGAGGGACCTGATGATAGGCAACGACCATCTTAAAGACCTCGGCTTTGAAGAGGAAGCCATGGGTCATAACGCGATACTTGCGGGGTTCCAGGGACAACGTCAATGGACGGATCATTTTCCCAACGGAGATTTTCTTGAGGCGATTCTGAACTCCTCTTTCGATTGGAATGGCATTAGAGAGCCGTTTCTCGTCGCAACGGAAAACGATAGTCTCAATGGTGCAGCAATGTTGTTCGGGCATCTCTTGTCAAATGCCGCCCAGATGTTCTCTGACGTGAGGACCTACTGGAGTCCTGCAGCAGTGAAGCGAGTGACCGGACACGTTTTGAAGGGGAAGGCAGCGGGCGGGATACTTCATCTAATCAACTCGGGTTCAATCACTCTTGACGCCACAGGTCGGCAAAGATTGAAAGGCAATCCCGCAATGAAACCCTTCTGGGAGATATCTGCCTCAGAGGCTTCGGAGTGTCTGAAAGCGACAAAATGGTGTCCCGCAGACAGGGAATATTTCAGGGGAGGTGGTTTCTCGTCGTTATTTCTGACCGAGGGAGACATGCCTATGACCATGTCAAGGGTGAATCTCATCAAGGGACTGGGGCCTGTTCTCCAGATCGCAGAAGGATACAGTGTGGAGCTTCCTAGAAATGTCCATACCGTCCTTGACAGGAGAACGAATCCGACATGGCCGACAACATGGTTCGCACCGCTGCTCACTGGAGGTGGTGCATTTACTGACGTCTACAACGTTATGGCAAATTGGGGTGCGAATCATGGCGCAATCAGCTTCGGTCACATCGGGGACAAGTTGATTACCTTGGCATCGATGCTTAGAATCCCGGTAAGCATGCATAATGTTTCGCGCGACAGGATCTATAGACCAAGTGCGTGGAGCGCTTTCGGCACGACAGATCTTGAAGGGGGAGACTTCAGGGCTTGCGCCAACTTCGGACCACTATACGGAAGAAGATGAGGTAGACCTGCAATGCGTTCCGCGAGACATCCAAACCAGGCAGAAAGATCCGCATCTTGTTTCGAATGAAGAAATCTCTGCATCTACCTGCGAATCGAAGAAATACTATGGAGTACTTCCCAAGACTGGTTAACTCAGTTTGAAAGAGTGCCCAATTCGAGTGAGCCTATGCCTAAACCAAAATTTCTAGCAATAGATCTCGGCGCCGAAACCGGGAGAGCTTTCGTCGGGACATTGGACGCTGGGAGAATAATTCTGGAAGAAATCCATAGATTCCCAAATGTCCCTCTTATCGTGGCCGGCCACTTACGGTGGGATGTACCGCGACTCTTCGCTGATGTAAAGACGGCACTGAGGATTGCTGTCGAGAAGGGGCATCGAGGCATCCTATCCGTCGGAGTCGACACCTGGGGGGTAGATTTCGGGCTCATGAACACTGAGCATAATTCGATAGATCTTCCTTTCACATACAGGGATAAACGCACAGACGGGATTATGGAGAAGGTTTTTAAGAAAATACCCCTTGATGAGATCTATAGAAGAACCGGAATACAATTCATGCAGATCAATTCCCTCTTCCAGCTATACAGCTTGATCGATAATGACCGGGGATCTCTAAGTAAATACAGCACGCTCTTGTTTATGCCCGATATCTTCAACTACCTTCTTACTGGAAAGGAGTTTTCTGAATACACTATTTCGTCCACATCGCAGCTCTTGAACGTTTGGTCTAAGGAATTTGATCAAGCTATTTTTTCAACTCTTGGATTGCCCAATGACATCATGGCACCCTTGATCACTCCCGGGACCAGGATAGGCAGAATACTTCCATCGATTGCGGCGGAGACTGGAGTAAACGAATGTGAAGTCATCGCCGTGGGAAGCCATGATACGGCGAGTGCAGTTGCAGCGGTCCCTGCCGTGTCCGGGCGATGGGCATACCTGAGCTCGGGCACGTGGTCGCTGGTCGGAATAGAGTCCGATATGCCCATAGTCAACTATGCTGCCCGCCGGGAAAATTTTACCAATGAGGGAGGAACAAATGGTAAGATAACTTTCCTTCAGAACATCGTGGGGCTGTGGCTACTGCAGGAGGTAAGAAAGAAATGGGAAGGATCGGGAATTCATTACTCTTACGATGAGATTGCAGGTTTAGCGATGGAGACTCAGGAATGCGGTAGTCTTGTGGATCCGGCAGACTCCTCATTTCTAAATCCCACCGACATGGAAACCGCCATAATTCATTTTTGCAGCCGCACAAATCAACCTGCGCCGAAGACTAAGTCTCAGATAGTTCGCACAATCTTCGACAGTCTGGCACTTAAGTATAGATCCGCAATCAGAAAACTCGAGGACGTTAGCAGGGTCAATATTGAAAGGTTATACATTGTGGGAGGCGGTTCCCGCAACAGTTTATTGAATCAGTTTTCTTCCGATGCAGCGGGAATTCCGGTGACTGCCGGACCAGTCGAAGCATCAGTCCTCGGTAATATTATGGTCCAAGCGATAACGAACGGCAACATAAAATCGTTTGCCCACGGGAGAGAGATGATTAGGGAGTCGTTCGAATTGAGAGAGTACTTGCCACGCGACTCCGGGAAATGGGACACATTAGAAAAGACGCGAACCTTTGAGGTTTGACAACGAAAGGAAACGAGAATGCACACAATCTCGATGACCGTTTTCGACTGGGCTATTCTTATGGTCTATCTGGGATTCGTAGTTTGGGTGGGATTCTTTCTTAAGAAGTTCACAAAGACTGACGACGACTATTTCCTTGCCGGTCGCAGAAACAGCGCTTTCGTAGCGGGAATCGCTTTTATGTCTGCTAACATGGGAGCGCTGGAAGTAGTCGGTTACGCCGGACAAGGCGCCGAGTATGGTTTGTTTGCTATGCATTTTTACCTCATCGGAGCAATACCTGCGATACTCTTCCTCGGCATTTTCATGATGCCTTTCTATTACAGCGGTCGAATCAAGTCTACTCCCGGCTATCTTAAAGAACGCTATGACGAAAAGACTCGTGTGCTCAATGCGGTTTCCTTCTCCATTATGACCGTTCTTTCATCGGGCATTTCACTATACGCACTTGCCCTGGTCCTGAAGACCTTTCTAGGCTGGAATTGGGACCTGAGCATTTGGCTGTCGGCGGGATTCGTCGCGTTGTACATCACTTTGAGCGGTTTACTGTCTGCCATATTCACAGAAGTAATTCAGTTCTTCTTAATCTGGGGCGGCATACTTCTCCTTCCCATTCTGGGCATTGTCGATCTCGGCGGTCCAACAAAAGCGTTCGAAAATCTCCCCCATGTCTACACCTCTCTTTGGTCGATAACATCAAGCGCATCAGATAACCCGATGAAGCTTGGATGGCCGGCGCTAATCTTCGGGTTGGGGTTCGGCATTTCCTTCGGGTATTGGACGACTGATTTCCTGATAATTCAGAGAGCGTTTTCGGCGAAAGACGTCCGCTCTGCGAGAATGGCACCTATTATTAGCTCTTATTTCAAAATACTTCTCGGCTTTGTCGTAGTCGGGAGCGGCATGGTCGGGCTCGCCCTTATGCGGAATCCGCATAGCGGCTTCGAACTCCTTCATACCGG
Source organism: Bacteroidota bacterium (assembly GCA_021789975.1). GTDB lineage: Bacteria > Bacteroidota > Ignavibacteria > Kryptoniales > JAKASW01 > JAKASW01. The sequence continues at coordinate 9,395 of JAJYIT010000043.1, read as the reverse complement.
AGGTAAGATCAACTACGATTCGGTTATCCCCCTTTTAATGATGAGATATTTTCCCCCGGGGCTGATCGGCGTCGGGGTAACTGCACTTGTTGCGATGTTCATGGCTGGACAAGCCGGCAACATGAGCGCTTTCAATACAGTCTGGACGTACGATATCTATCACGCTGTAATAAACAAGAAGACATCTCAAGCGCATTTGATCTGGGTAGGGCGCGTGGCTACTGTAGCCGGTATCCTCCTAAGCATCATCGGGGCCTACTGGGCGAAGAGCATGCCAACCATCATCGATTATCTACAGGCGATCGCATCGTGGATACTAGCCCCGGCCGTTGCAGTTATTCTGCTCGGCATGCTGATCAAATGGATTTCTCCTGATGGTGCATTCTGGGGAATGCTTATCGGAACGCTGGTCTCCTTTGCAATGTTCATGGCTCTTCAACTGGGATGGATTACTCCTGGTGCCATTGCCCCTGGAGGAGAAGCGAGTGCCATGGCCGCAAACTTCTGGCGCGCATTGTGGGCATGGCTGATTAGCTCCGGAATTGCCGTCGGCGTCAGCTTCTTTACTGAAAAGCGGCCCGAAGCAGAATTGGTGGGGCTCGTCCGGGGATTATCGAAAAAAATGGAATCTTCAGACGTCCCGCTGCATAAGAAACCGATCTTCTGGGCTTCCATTACACTGATAATCTTTGTCGTTCTCAATATCGTTCTTTGGTAAGCACAACGGAGGGTGCAGAATGAGTGAAGACGTCTTACAAATGAAACCGATATGGTATTTTGTCGGGTTGATTCTGATTATAATCGGAGTCATCGTATTGCTGGCTGGATTATACTATCTCTTTGAACCGATCAATTTCCATATTGAGCTTAGCGGATTGCACACCAGCATTTGGTGGGGAGTGGTTCTCATCATCGGCGGTTGCCTGCTGTCCTTCCTTAATAGAAAGCCGAGAGATCTATGACTTCGTTTATTCAGGGATCTCCCATGCTTGATCAAAAACAAATACACTTTCCAGGAGTTAGATATAATGTCGAGGAAACTCAGTGAATTTAAGCATGTGACATATTTATGGGACAATAGTAAGACTTCACATTTTAAGGGAGATGAAGTAGCCCTTTTGGTATATCGTTCCAATTTGCTTGGCGCAGATCTGCGCCTTACAAATTACGGCGGCGGAAATACTTCCTGCAAAGCTATCGCAAGTGATCCTCTTACGGGCAGAGAAGTGGAAGTCATGTGGGTAAAGGGATCCGGCGGCGATCTGGGTACGATGAAAAAGAGCGGACTTGCATCGTTGTATGTTAAACGACTTCGAGACTTGCAGGAAGTGTATCGCGGAATCACACATGAAGATGAAATGGTGGAGCTCTTCAACCACTGCATATTCGATCTGGAGTCAAAGGCACCATCGATCGATACACCGCTGCACGGACTACTTCCATTCAAGCACATCGATCACCTTCATCCTGATGCTGTAATCTCGATTGCTGCCGCTAGAGAAGGAAAGAAGATAACTCGGGAAATATTCGGGGACTCTGTGGGCTGGATAGACTGGCAGCGTCCTGGATTTGATCTTGCGCTTAAGTTGAGAGAGTATTCAGACACGCACCCGGGAATACGGGGAATGGTTCTCGCCTCACATGGACTTTTCACGTGGGGCGAAACGTCTTACGAATGCTACCTCAATTCGCTCGATGTTGTTGACACTTGTGCGGAATATGTCGAAAAGGAAGTAAAGAAGAATCGAACAATTTTCGGAGGAATGAAGGTTAAACCTCTCACTGGGAAAGAAGGCATCGAAAGAGCCGCTCGGCTGGCTCCGGTCCTTCGCGGATATTGTTCGTCGCAGGTAAGGATGGTAGGTCATTTCAGCGATGAACCCAGAGTGCTTGAATTTGTGGATTCGATAGATCTCGGGAAACTGGCAGCGCTGGGAACAAGTTGTCCGGATCACTTCCTACGCACAAAAATCAAGCCGCTTGTTCTCGATCCCAAAGCGCTTCAGAATCTTGATGATGCCGAAACGCTCAGAAAGAAACTCGCGCCGGAGTTTGATGCCTACCGGAAGATGTATGCGTCTTATTACGAAAGTTACAAGCATCCTGACAGTCCCGCGATGCGAGATGCGAACCCAGTTGTTATACTCTATCCCGGCGTCGGCATGTTCACCTTTGCTAAGGATAAGCAGACTGCTCGAGTCGCCGCGGAATTCTACATCAACGCAATCAACGTGATCAAAGGCGCTGAAGCTATATCGAGTTACGTCGCTCTGCCGAAACAAGAAGCCTTCAACATAGAGTACTGGTTGCTTGAAGAGGCGAAACTCGCACGGCGTCCCAAACCGAAAGCACTGACCGGAAGGGTTGCATTGATAACGGGAAGCGCGGGCGGAATTGGAAAGGCGATTGCGAAGAAATTTGCGGAGGAAGCCGCGTGCGTGGTGATTTGTGATAACGATGAATCAAGACTGAATGACGCGCAAAATGAGTTTAGTTCAAAGTTTGGTACCGACTCATTCATAACTAGTGCAGTCAACGTCACGAATGAAAAAGACATCCAGCGGGTTTTCGATCAAGCTGCAATCGCATTTGGCGGCGTTGACATCGTCGTCAATTGTGCGGGTCTATCGGTTTCGAAACCGATAGAGGAACACACAGAAAAAGATTGGGATCTGCAATATGACGTCATGGTCAAGGGACAATTTCTTGTTACGCAGAAGGGTGTGGGAGTCATGCGAAAGCAGAACTTCGGCGGAGATATAGTAAACATCGTCAGCAAAAATGCGCTTGTCAGCGGTCCTAACAATGCCGCTTATGGTTCTGCGAAGGCTGCGCAGCTCCACCTGAGTCGTTTGAACGCGGCCGAACTTGGCAAGGACAAGATCCGCGTAAACGTGGTGAACCCGGATGCGGTGATCACCGATAGCAAAATATGGAGCGGTGCATGGGCCGAGGGTCGCGCAAAAGCTTACGGAGTTAAGGTCGAAGAACTTCCAGCATTCTACGCTAAGCGTACACTTCTAAACGAGGTTATCAATCCGGAAGACATTGCTAACGCCTGTTTCACTTTTGTAAGCGGCTTGCTGAATAAATCGACGGGGAATGTGCTAAACGTCGATGGAGGGGTGGCTTCCGCTTTTGTAAGGTGAAAGCTTAAATTCATGGAAGGACACATCGATGAAACTTGCTTCTTTTGTTGCGATAATTTCACTCATGATGCTCTACTCAAACGGATTTGCGGGCAATAGGATGAACATTATCCCGGAGCCAAATTCTATTCTACAGAATGAAGGCTCGTTTCAACTTTCCCGGAAGACAATAATTCAGTCCACTTCGGCTCTCCGTTCTTTATCGGATTATCTTGCCAGCCAGTTAAAGTTTTTCACGGGCATTTCTCTCAAAGTAGTCACGTACTCAAAACGAAGTCGACCCAACAGCATGGTTTTGGAAATCATTTCCGCGTCCAAAGCCACGAATCCAGAAGCGTACACGCTGGACATTGCCCCCAACAAAGTAGTTTTGAAGGCACGGACACAGGAGGGATTGTTTCGCGGCATCCAGTCTCTACTTCAGTTGGTTCCCCTAAAGGGCACAAATGGCGTTGGCGACATTTCAATTCCTGCCTGCCTGATCAAGGATGCACCACGCTTTGCATGGCGCGGGCTGAATCTCGACTGTGTTCGTCATTTCATGACCATCAATTTCATCAAGCGATATATTAACCTGCTTGCCTACTATAAATTCAACGTCTTCCACTGGCATTTAACTGATGACCAGGGATGGAGGATACAGATCAAGAAGTACCCGAAGCTTACCGAGATTGGGGCATGGAGAAACGAGGGGAATGGAGAAAAGTATGGCGGTTATTATACTCAAAAGGAAATTAAGGATGTAGTAGCATATGCGAAAAGTCGATTCATCACTGTCGTGCCGGAAATAGAGATGCCCGGACACTGCCAGGCGTCGCTTGCAGCTTATCCTGAAAACGCTTGCGTCCCGGGACCGTTTCAGGTTGGGACGCAGTGGGGGGTGTATACAAACATTTACAACCCAGCAAAAAGATCCACCTACCCTTTTCTCGAAAACGTGCTCACTGAAGTGATGAGATTATTTCCGTCACATTACATACACATCGGCGGCGACGAAGTCCCGAAGACAGAATGGATACAGAACACGCTTTGTCAAGAATTAATGAAAGAGAAGAATCTTCAGAACGTAGACCAGCTTCAAAGCTATTTCATAAGAAAGATACAAGCCTTTCTGAAATCACACGGAAGACAGATAATAGGCTGGAACGAAATCCTTGAGGGTGACGGACCTGCTACTGGAGCAGTTGTTCAATCATGGCAGGGGATTGACGGAGCTATCACGGCGGTAAAAAAAGGATTGTACACCATAGACTCACCGAGCAATTATACTTATCTGAGCAGCAGCCCATCCGATCTCCCTCTCGATTCGGTGTACTCGTTTAATCCCATTCCCCCTGGATTGACTCATTCTCAGAAGAAGCTGGTGCTTGGCACAGAGGCAAGTATGTGGACCGAGCGAGCCCCTCAAGATGATGTGGACAGCAAAATGTTTCCGAGGCTTCTTGCGATTTCCGAAGATGCCTGGACCGACCCGCAAAAAAAGAACTACTCGGATTTTCACAAACGCGTTAAGGAAGAATATAGCCGGCTCGCCTACCTGGGGGTCGATTACGGACTCGAGCAAAGAGCGATGGCTTACAACTCCGAGTTCGACAAACTTGAGAAGAGATTCGTGGTAAGCATCCAACCGACCCAACCAGGTGTCAAACTCAGGTATACTATCGGCGATACACTGACTATTGAAAATTCACATCTCTACCAAAAACCGGTGACAATCGACACCACCAATACATTTATCGGACAAGCTGAAATCAATGGCAGGCTCGTCGGCAATCCTGTGAAGCTCTCATTCATGATTGATGAAGCACTTGACTCAAAAGTGACGCTGAAGTATCCGTATTCCCCCGAATACACCGGCGGTGGCCCCGAAGGACTTGTAAATGGTATCCGCGGTACAAGCAATTTCCGCGATGGACTATGGCAGGGCTTCAAAGGGGATGACCTAGACGCCACCGTGAAATTGAAAGGGAAAACGAAGATTTCACAGATTGGAGCGGGATTCTTACAATCTTCTAGTTCATACATTTTCATGCCGAGCAGCGTGACATTCTATGTCTCTAAAGATGGTAAAGATTTCAGACGAGTCGGGTTGGTGGAAAACTATGTTTCGGAAAAGAACCCTGATAATATTCGTAAAGATTTCGTGGTTCATTTCAGACCACGCGATGTCCGTTACTTTAGAATCGTTGCGAAGAACATCGGTGTTTGTCCTCCATGGCATCCGGGAGCTGGAGCAAAAGCGTGGGTATTTGTCGATGAACTTTTTGCAAACTGAACCTGGACTTGAAGGAGATGAATAAGATGAAAAGGCTGAACTTAATCGGCTTCTCGTTATTGTTGGCAGTCAATCTGGCTATGGCTCAAGCGCCGAAACAGGTGTACTATCCTGAGAAAGACACTGCTGTGCTGAATAACTTGCATAGATGGCATGAGAACAAATTTGGGCTGCTCATGCATTGGGGAATTTACAGTGAATGGGGAGTTGTTGAATCTTGGTCGATCTGCTCCGAAGATGAACCGTGGGAAGTGAGAAGGGATTCGAACTACACGGACTACAAAGAGAAGTATGACAACCTAATAAAGACATTCGACCCCGTGAAGTTCGATCCCGAGAAATGGGCAAATGCCGCAAAGTACGCAGGCATGCGATACGTGGTTTTTACCACGAAGCACCACGACGGCTTCTGCATGTTCAACACAAAGACGACAAACTTCAGGGTAACTAGCCCGGAGTGCCCGTTCCACACTAACCCTCGGGCAAACATTGCAAAGTCGATTTTCAGTACATTCAGGAAAGACGGATTTATGATCGGCGCATACTTCTCAAAAGCAGATTGGCACTGCCCTTATTACTGGTGGCCGAACTTCGCTACGCCGGATCGCAACCCCAATTACAACATTAAGCTGCATCCTAACCGGTGGCACAATTTCGTGAAGTACACGCGGACGCAGATCAATGAACTGATGTCAAATTACGGCCGCATAGATATTCTCTGGCTTGACGCGGGTTGGGTGCGTGTCAAATCGCAGTTGACTATCGACGAAGAGAAGCTCGCTGCAAAGTATCCGGTCTTTCCGCAAAGTCAGGACATAGATATGCCACGTATCGTGAAGCAGGCGCGAAAAAGGCAACCATGGCTTATAGTGGTCGACCGAGATGTGACCGGACCGTACCAGGATTACCTCACTCCTGAGAATACCGTTCCCAAGAATGCTCTGCCGTATCCTTGGGAAACGTGCATGCCGATGGGAACGAGCTGGTCGTACAAGCCTCACGATCACTACAAATCCGTATCAAAGCTGATTCATCTCCTCGTCGGCATAGTGTCCAAGGGCGGCAACTTCCTGTTGAACATCGGACCGAATTCTCAAGGTGATTGGTCGCCGACAGCTTACAAACGCTTGAAAGGCGTCGGCGATTGGATGAAGGTTAACGGTCAGGCCATTTATGACACCCATCCCGTCTGGCCGTACAAGCAGGGCAAAGTGTGTCTCACTCAACTCGACGATGGCACAACGTTCGCAATCTTTCTGGCGGATAAGGGCGAAGATACCCCGCCTTCAAGGATCTGGATGGATAATATCTGTCCGGCAAAGGGTGCGAAAGTGACTTTGCTCGGATATGGGGATACGCCGTTGAAATGGAAAAGAGTTGGCGACGGCTTCGAGACCGATGTCCCGAAGGAGTTCCGGAAACATCCTCCATGCGAACACGCTTGGGTATTGAGAATCTCGAATGTTGCCGGACATTCCAGAACGATGGACGTCAAATATTAATGGAGGCTTTATGAAGAAACTCTTATACTTGATTGCTGCTGCCAGCCTGATTCTCGCGCCTGCTGTCCCTTGTCTTTCAAAAGACAAGGGACCAAACTATGAAAAGAGAATGGCATGGTGGACAAAGGCCCGGTTCGGGATGTTCATACATTGGGGAATATACTCAGTGCCTGCGCATGCAGAGTGGTACATGAACAACGGACATGTTCCTCGCTCAAAATACGAGCTCTACGCAAAAGAGTTTGACCCGACGGATTTTAATGCCGACGAATGGGTGAGGATTGCGCGAGAAGCGGGAATGAAGTACCTCGTGATTACATCGAAGCACCACGACGGGTTTTGTATGTTCAACACGAAGGCAACCAAATATAATGTTGTCGATGCAACGCCCTGGCACAAGGATCCGCTCAAAGCACTAAGTGCTGCATGCAGGAAATACGGAGTTCGGTTCTGCGTGTATTATTCGATCATGGATTGGCATAGCCCTGATCAAGGCGCATATGATCCAAACCCTTCGCACCCTACTTACAATCCGACTCATTTCAAACCGGGTAAAAAGCAAGACTACATGAAATACATGGAAACACAATTGAAGGAACTTATTACACAATACCATCCCGGGGTTATCTGGTTCGACGGCGGATGGATGAACGGATGGACGAAAAGAGATGGTCAGGAAATCTATAATTACCTCCGCAAGCTTGACCCGAGAATAATTGTGAATAATCGGGCAGGAGTCGGTGATTACGAAACTCCCGAACAGGAGATTCCACCAAACGGAATACCTGGTCATGACTGGGAAACCTGCATGACGATAAACAATGATTGGGGATACGACGCGGCAGATCATGACTTCAAATCACCGGAGACGCTCATACGAAACCTGGTCGATATCGTAAGCAAGGGGGGGAATTATCTCTTAAATGTCGGGCCCACTTCCAAAGGAATAATTCCGAAACCTGAGGTCGACAGACTAAAGGCGATGGGAGAATGGCTGAGAGTTAACGGAAATGCAATTTATGGATCAGGAGCGAGCCCGTTTGCGATAAAGCTTCCTTGGGGAAGATGCACTTCAAAGAGAGACAAGCTCTTCTTCGAAGTGTTTCGATGGCCAACGAATGGCAAGCTCGAAGTGAAAGGTCTCGGCACTCTTCCAACCCGCGCTATCCTTCTCGCGGGAAAGAAGAGACTTCGCGTTGAGAGTAATGGGCCTGACATGGTGATCAACGTTCCTTCTGAGCCTCCTGATCGGATTTGCAGCGTCATAGAATTGGATTTCAACGGGGAGCCTGTTGTTTACAATCCACCTCAGATTGAGTCGGAGTACGGCATATTCATGGACTCACTCTTTGTGACTATCAAGTCGCCTACTCCCGGGGTGATCGTGCGCTATACTACGGATGGAAATCCGCCTAACGCTGAGTGCCCCGAAGTCACCGGTCAGATACCTTTGAACATCACTACCGACATCGGAGCAGCACTATTCGAGGGCGACAAGCGGGTAAGCGGGACTTCCAGCCGCCTCTTCATTAAAGTGAATCCATTGCCTCCTTCCACCGTTTCAAATTTGCAAAGTGGATTATTATACAAATACTTCACCGGCGTGTGGGATTCGATTCCCGACTTTAGTGAGATGGCCCCAAAACTCTCAGGAAGAATATCTAACGTCTCTCTCCCTCCGGGAAATTCCAAAGAACACTTCGGGGTTGAGTATACTGGCTACATTAAGATTCCAGCGACAGGAATCTATTCTTTTTATCTCACATCAGATGATGGCAGCAAATTATACGTCGGCGACTCGCTGATCGTCGATAATGATTACCCGCACGGTGCCACCGAAAAGGAGGGCGTCGTTGCACTCGGACAGGGGGCCCACCCGGTCCGGGTAGAATACTTCCAGGCTACTGGTGACGACTCCTTAAGCCTGTTCATTAAAGGTCCTGCGCTGAATAAAGAGCTAATCCCCGACATGTGGCTTCTTTCGCCTAAGTGATTTCTTGGCCGAACAGCAGAACGTATTTGGACGTCGTCACGGAGTTGCTACCATCGCCGGAGGCATGCTGGATCCAGGCAGGCTTCACCTCCTGGACCCGTGTCTGCCAATGTGAAGCTTTAACCGCCATATTCTTTAAGATATGGGCTAAATGCTCAGTCTGGTTTTCATTGGCTGCTATCGCCTGAATGCTATGACCAGACCTTCAGTATTATTACAGAATATGCCTTTCCGGTTTGCACACATAAAAGCAAGATTAAAATTTCCCAAGCCATTTCTTGCTTTTAGCAGATTGATATTTTATGAGATGATGCCCCTTTCTCCGTTGAAATTCCCAAGGCGAAGTTTGTCCGAGGCATAAATCTATGTAGCTAATTGTTTGGTGTCAAGTGTTCTTCGTCTGTATTCTTCGTCGAGCGCAGCGACTAGTACACTCATCGATTTATATCCTGTTATCTTTCTGAACTTCTTCTCTG
>JAJYIT010000080.1 GCA_021789975.1 Bacteroidota bacterium | reverse complement strand
CAAAGGACAGTAGTCACTTGACATTAACCACGATTTTGTTCTTATTCAATTTGGATCAAAGATGGGGAGCAGTCAGACCTGACCGGATCACTAACTTATCATTGGTACATCAACTGGGGGCAGGTCAATAAGTGTAGGCGCGCACCTTCCACTTTGATTTCTTGACCCAGTGCCTCACCTCTAACGCTCATTCTCTATCCCCTTGTGCAGGTTTGAGGAGAAAGGGGAAAAATAACCCTGCGCTGACCTGGCTAATCCTCTGAAACAACCCGTAATTAGACCTCACGATGGATTCCTTTGCTAAGAGTGGAAAGCCGTTGGCACGTCCATTGATCATCCAATGATGGTTGAAAACGGCAATGTCATCTAAGATGGCATCTGGATTTTGCTCCTCAATGAAGGGAGAATCTTAAGAACCAAAAGGATGCATCATGGAAAACACTAAGACCGATCACTCTTTCCGCTGGTTTATCCTCGCCTCGGCAGTAGTACTGTTAATCGGGGGAGCTCTTACCTATCAACTTGTTTCCACAAATGGTAGAGAGATCCTTCCGACTGCAATCTTCTTTCCGAACAGGGACTACACGTTGACCGTGACAGGACCGAGCGGAATCAGGTATTGTGGAACGATTTCGATAACGACGGCGGACGGAAAGAAGAGTATTCACTCGCTCAGTGAAGTCGGACCTCACACATTCTACATAGTTGGGAGGGCGATTTCAGTCGACTTCAGGAAATGTCAGGAGGATGGATCGTTGAAAGTGGAGATCGCCGCCAACGGAAATCGAAAAGTTGAGAGATCGACTTCCGAGAGGTACGGCGAAATCAATTTAAACATGGAGTGATCGCTACTGTTCCATTGCACCTGCAGGCGTCGGTCCGGTTGTCAATCTTCCTCTCGAGTGCGAAAGATAGAGCACGCTGTTTATTATTCCTACATGGCTGAATGCTTGCGGGAAATTCCCAAGCTGCTTGCCGGTATTGGGGTCAACTTCCTCCGAGAACAGTCCAGTCTTGCCAGCGTACCCGGTCAGTTTATCGAACAACGCTTCGGCGTCGGTGATACGACCGGACAAAGAGAGCGCATTCACAAGCCAGAACGAGCATAAAAGAAAAGCGCCCTCCTTTCCTGCTAAACCATCTTCTCCGTTGTACCTGTAGACTAAACCCGATGGAGTCGTTAACTTTTTCATAGTTACATCGATGGTCTTACTGACTCTCGGATCGTCGGGCGGCAATAATCCCCTCAGGGGAATGAGAAGGCTGGTTGCATCGAGTGTGGCCGACCCGAACGATTGGACAAAGCTTCCAATCTCGGCGTTGTACCCTTTTTCCAGAATTGCCCTCTTTATTTGCTCGCGGACAGTTTCCCATTTCTCGGTAGGCGCGCGATACTGCCGACGCTGTACGATTTTTATTCCGCGATCCAGAGCTACCCAGCACATCAGCTTCGAGTAGACGAAATGCCGCGGACCTCCGCGGACTTCCCATATCCCCGAGTCAGGAGTGTCCCATACTTCGCATACATAGTCTACAATCTTCGTTATGAATTCCAGCTCGCCTTCAGGGATCTCGTCTCCATATCTTTCGGTCTCATAGATTGCATTGAGAAGCTCGCCGAATATGTCGAGCTGTCTCTGCTTTGCCGCACCGTTCCCAATCCTGACCGGTCGAGAGCCCATGTATCCATCGAGATGAACGAGCTCGGATTCACTCAGGTCACTCTGGCCATGTAGTCCGTACATGATCTGGATTTTCGACGGGTCAGGGTACCTCCTGCAAATATCGACGAACCACCTCAGGTGCTTGCGAGCTTCATCGTGGTGACCAAGATGGTACAGCGCCTGCACCGTGAACGAAGCGTCCCGAATCCAGTTGTACCTGTAATCCCAGTTTCTCCCGCCGCCTATCGACTCGGGCAAAGAGGTGGTCGGAGCCGCGCAGATGGCTCCGCCGTCTTCGTGTGCAAGGAGCTTTAGCACGAGGCCCGACCTTACAACCAGGTCGCGCCATCGGCTGTCTCTCAATGCGGCATTTAGCGTACCTTTGTTTGCCCATTCACTCCAAAACCTTTCCGTCCTTTTCAGCTCTTCAGCACATCTTTCGTTACTCTGCAATTCTTTCTTTCCGTATTGAAGAACGAACCACAGCTGCTCGCCTCTTTTAACGCTGAAGCGGGAAGAAGCTGAGTGGTGGTCCACTGAAAGTGGAACTTGAGATTGAAGAAAGAGCCACATGTTATGCGGCCATGCAGCATCGATGCCATTTTCGGCCAACGCCAGCGTCCCGGCTTCGCGAGCATAATTGAAGTGCGGCGAAAAAACAACTTCGAACTCGGCTGCTCCGTTGTTGCACCTCAATCTTCTATATATCGCGTGACGTTCTGAATGATTTTCATCGCCACCCCGGTGGACCGGCATGAAGTCAGTGAGTTCCGCACTGCCTGCTTCGGTATCAAAGAAAGTAGAGAGCACATTTGTATCGCGAATATAATTCTGCCGGGATGTGTATTTGCCGACCGGAGTAATCGCAAACCTGCCGCCCTTCTGATTGTCAAGGATCGACGCAAACACGGAAGGAGACTCGATGTGCGGCAGGCAAAGCCAATCTATAGATCCGTCGTCGGCAACCAGAGCGCATGTCTCCAGGTTGCCGATGATTCCGTATCTCTCCAGTTCCTTGTAATTCGCCACTCTACTCTATCCTGTCGGGAGCTGCGCTTTGGGGATGGTCTCCGCGCCGTTTGTCCCGGCTGCCGCAATCCCAAAGATGTAGTCATCTCTTGTCATTGATTTAGGATCGTATTCTAATTCAGGTGCAGTCGACGTTTTCACAAACACGTATCCCTGCCACCTCGGTTCCTCGTGACTGTGAACTTTAACATAATCAATTGAGATCATGAGGACAAACAATTCTTGTCAAGCACCCAGCCGAGTTGAATTTCTTTGCTTCCCTCCCTACATTGAGCGGAAATGTTCTGCATTACGGCAACCAGTCACCTTTAACTCTTGAGGGCAATCCTATGAATCTATTCCGTACCAAGAAGCTCTCCGACATTTTAGCAGATAGTGAAAAACCAGAGTACAAACTCAAACGAAGTCTCAACGCATTCGACCTGACCACGCTTGGGGTCGGTGCAATCATCGGAGCCGGCATTTTTGCAATGACGGGGACCGCCGCCGCCGGAAGTTCCGAATATCTGGGTGCCGGACCCGCACTGGTGATCTCATTCATCCTTACCGGTATAGCATGTGGCTTCGCTGCCCTTTGCTATGCTGAGATCGCGTCCATGATACCGATTGCCGGAAGCGCATACACTTATTCTTATGCATCTCTCGGAGAATTGGTCGCATGGATAATCGGGTGGGATCTAATTCTCGAATATGCGGTTGGCAACATTGCGGTCGCAATAAGCTGGGCAGGATACTTCCAGGAGCTGCTTGGCGGTTTTGGAATTCATCTACCATGGTACCTTCTCACCGACTTTCGCACGGCGCTCAGTCAGCCGGGGCTGATTCAGACTGCGCCGCATATCTTCGGGGTCCCGATCGTTTTCAACCTTTTCGCGGTGCTCATAGTTGCACTCATTACTTACATACTCGTCATCGGCATCAGAGAGAGTGCGACGTTTAACTCTGTTATGGTCGTAATCAAGATTGTGATTCTTCTTTTCTTCATCGGCATAGGGATTTTTTTCATCAAGCCTTCAAACTGGACGCCGTTTGCACCCAACGGCTGGAAGGGAATCCAGACCGGTGCCGCGATAGTTTTCTTCGCATACATCGGATTCGACGCCGTCTCGACAGCAGCCGAAGAGACGAAGAACCCGGCAAAGACACTGCCGATCGGTATGATAGCATCGCTTGTGATTTCGACCGTCCTTTATATTGCGGTCGCCCTTGTGCTGACAGGTCTTGTGCCTTATACGAAACTCGCCACCGCCGAGCCGCTGTCATTAGCATTGCACATCATACATCTCGACTGGGCAGCGGGAATAGTAGCTTTCGGCGCGGTCATTGCCACGACCGCAGTTTTGCTAGTGTTCCAGATGGGGCAGCCGCGGATATTTTTCTCGATGTCGCGCGATGGTCTTCTACCCCCGAGCTTTTCCAAAGTGCATCCGAAATATCGGACCCCCCACGTAACGACGATTTTAACTGGCGTCTTCGTTGCATTCTTTGCTGCGATTGCAAACATAAGTGAGGCTGCGGAGCTTACCAATATTGGGACACTCTTCGCGTTCGTGCTTGTCTGTGCCGGAGTGTTGATCCTACGTGTTAAGGAGCCGGATGCAAAAAGAGGATTCAGAACGCCGTTCGTTCCAGCCGTCCCGATTCTCGGGATTCTCTTCTGTGTTTATTTGATGCTCGGACTGCCGACGATAACCTGGCTGCGATTCTTCATATGGCTGGCTGTTGGATTGATAATCTATTTCTCATACGGGAGATGGCACAGCAAGCTTCTTACTGCCGATGATAAATCTGCTGTCCTCAAAGAAGGAGAGGCAAGATGAGAATTAGGATTCTTTTTGTTGTTCTGGCATCGCTGTTCTTGTCGCAAATGCTTGCAGCATCCGGGAAGGCTCAGGGAAGATCGAGCAAATACACGATTGTCATCCACGGCGGAGCCGGAACTATCCCGGAGACAATACCGGATGCGGTTAGAGATGCTTATCTTGGTTCTCTCAAGAAGGCATTGACCATCGGCAGAAATGTTCTCGCAAAAGGTGGCACGAGCCTCGAAGCTGTCGAGGACGTGATTCGCTATTTCGAGACAGATCCGAAGTTCAATGCCGGTATCGGTGCAGTTTATACTTCTGCGGGGCGGCACGAGCTTGACGCCGCGATTATGAACGGCGAGAATCTCGATGCCGGTGCGGTGGCGGGAGTCGAACATATCGCTCACCCGATAACTCTCGCGAAACTCGTCATGGAAAAAACACGGCACATCCTTCTTGCCTACCAGGGTGCTGACGATTTCGGAAAACAGATGGGGTTGAAATGGGTCCCGAACAGCTACTTCGATACTCCTCAGCGAAAGACGGAGCTTGAAGAATATATGAATAAGATCAAGAGGCATGACCATGGTACGGTCGGGTGCGTTTGTCTCGATGAGTACGGAAATCTTGCAGCCGGGACCTCGACCGGGGGCCTGACGGGCAAATTGCCCGGTCGTATCGGTGACTCACCGTGCATCGGTGACGGAACTTATGCGAACAACCAGACTTGCGCTGTTTCCGGGACAGGGATCGGCGAGCAGTACATCAGGTACGCTGTTGGCTTCAATATTAATGCACTCATGGCGTACAAAGGGATGTCCCTGAAAGAGGCAGTCCATTACATCATCCATGATGTGTTGAAACCCGGCGACGGGGGAGTCATCGCTGTCGACAGGCGCGGGAATTACGCGATGGACTTCAACACCACTGGAATGTTCCGTGGCGTTGCGACATCAGGTGGAACATTCGACGTGAAGATCTGGAAGTAAGTGATCAACATGGTTGTGCTTTGGCTTCCCAAATGGATCCATTCGGAGAACTCGAGCGCGACAGAAAAAACTCAGAGACACCATCTTCTGTATGAATTTGTTGCAGCCCAGCCGTAAGCCGGTTTAGTCCGACTTAGAAATCCACTGTCTACGGCAGTGGTACTGGGAAGACAGCTTCGCTGGGTCCAGCCATTTAGCAGCCATCCATTGAAATGGACGGGTGTCCAGATCAAAAATCCGCCGACGGCGGATCACCGCTTTTCGCGAGGCGTCCGTCTTCGACGGATGCCTCTCAGAAGCGACAGGCTTTGCCGATGGTAGTTCACTTAAGTCTCGATAGCACAAATATTCTTTCTGAAGTTCACTCGCCCGTGATTATCAGTGCAGGATTCTCCTACGCTGAGTCGCGCGGCGGCGCAGATTCTTTCGCAGCGTATAGCCCGGCGTGGTACAACACGGTATATACGACGGGTTCACTGAAAACCCGCGCAAATGTTCTTAGTCTGGCTACTGGCGCTGAATGACAATTAATTGACTACGTGGTCGCGCATTATGTCGGCATCAACTTTATATACAGCTTCCATGGCGATACGAGGCTGACCATTCACAACCGCTTCAGTAGCACTGAAGGAACGGCTGGCGGAGGAATAAGAATGGGGGCGTCTCTTTCGGCAGGCGTGCGCATGAATCTCTTCGGGCCCGTTGGCGGAAAGTTACATCTGGGTTACTCGATGGTAACCCTTTTGGGCTCCGAAGACAGAGAGGAATTGAAATCGGGTTCGGGCGTCGGTTTGGTTCTTCTATTCAGGGTGCTTTGATCTGCTTGCAGTCAATAATTGGAACAGAAGTAGAACGAAAAGAACATTCTGGAGTCGACGAGCGCGCTCGGAGAGTTTGGACATGAGGGAAATGTCGCCCGCCTGAAGCGGTTGCGCTATTGGCCTTCGTACGATCTCTTTTTTGCCTATCGCCTCTGGATCTCTCCTTTTCTTAACCTTAGTCCCTGGATTTCGAATCCCGTTCCATTTGATTTACGTTATGGTGGTTCTCCTTGCAGTCGTAATTGCGCAGTATGTTCTCTGGGTGTTGCACAAGAATAGGAAATGGGGGTGGCAGATTGCATTTTTGATTATGGTTGTTGTTCCGACTGTCCTCGCGTTTATTGATGTCGGCAATATTGTCGTGGTGACTGCTCTAAGTCCTTTTCCCCTGTTAACCTTCTTCTACTGTTTTGTACTCAGACTTTTTTTCGGCGAGTGGGTCGTCGACGCGAGTCACGTGAGTAATTTATTGACGCAGGAAAGAGATCGGCCGGACAAACCTGATTTGTAGACATTGTGTTCCCACATAGATGAATGATCATCAGCAGTTCGATGATTATGCTTCAACCTCCTCAAGTTGGCGTGCTCACCTGTATCGCGGTCAGTGTTCGTGACCAGCCCTGTCTCGGACAAGAACCACGATATTCCGTGCTCCTTTTTGAACATCTTCGACACAAGTAATGCCTCACCTACGAGAGGTAATGTCTGGTATTATTCTACCCGCCATGCTCGAAAAGTGTGCCGAGTCTTAATATCATAAATGTTGGTCTTTGTGCCCTTATGCGTTCTCGGCGGTTTCATATCACACTGCTGTTAACTGTAACCCTTTCAGTAAGACATTACTCGCCACAACCCCTGAAATCCGACATAGGAGGGAGGAGTTGGCTGAAAACGGGAGTGTTTCGTCGAAGCAGGTGGTCAATGGGAAAAGGGGAGCGGAAGTCGGCGAGCTGATGATGAAGTTGAAGGGGGACGTCT
>JAJYIT010000008.1 GCA_021789975.1 Bacteroidota bacterium | reverse complement strand
GCCTCTCGCAGCATCGCTACGATCGATTCCACTGTGTGTCGCTTCTTGACCATGTTGTCTCCTTTGGTCCTTTTGTTACTCTTTCTACTAATATAACATTGGACCGCTTTTTGGGGGGCAGGTCACTCTTGAAGGGGAACACCTGTGTCCCGCGTCCGCCTTCTGAAGTAGTGCCGCGTAAACCCGAATATCATTCAGCGACAGCCTGTTATCATGCAGCAGCGTTGTCGGTATGTTAACACACTCAGCCATTGCGTTTACTTCGGACTCAACCAGCTTTTGAATTCCACATGCTTCACACCGTCAACCAGAATCACGGTGAACTTACCAGCAGTGCTGCACATCTTATCAAGATAGCGTTCAATGGTCTGAGGACTCGCGCCTGTCACTTCAGCACCGGAGTTTATCAAATCTTTCAGCGGTATCCTGTTCCACCTTGTCAACTGTCTCTCAGCGTAATCGCGGAACGTGGGTTCATACCGTTCATTCAGAACAATTTGCCTGCTTGCAGGTGGTTCATGGATTTCGACGCTGTGATTCTTGGGCTTCGATTTTCCTCGTGGATTCTTTTTTGTATTGCAGCTTTTACAAAGAAGCTGAAAGTTGTCATGCTCGTTGTTGCTGTTGTTGTTGTCAATGTGGTCGATGCAGAGAGTTTCCCTTGAACCGACTTTGCCGCACATTCTGCAATATTCGCCGTCACGCGCCGCAAGCATCTCATACAGCTTCTTCCGTGTCCTGCTGTTCATTCGAGACATGAAATTCACCGCTTCATCTTCTTCTTCGGGTTGACTCGCAGCTCTTCGTTCAAATCTACTCCAGCAAGGAGTTCATTAAGCCGACTATCAAGGTCGAAGCAGTGAGTGTGAGTTAGCTTGAAGTGTTCCAGCATAGTGTTACTGTCTTCGCCTGTATGCTCAATAACCAATGTTTTCTCTGAACCGGGCTTGCCACATCTGGAACATTTTGCACCATCACGGGCGACAAGGAAGGCGTAGCCAATGTCCTTTCGGAGCCGCTGCTCAAGTGCTCTCTTCCACCGGTCGGTTTCTTCTCTAATCTTCTTCAGCATAGGAGTCCCTCCGTTATTCTGTGGTCAACTCCTTTTGCCGAAGGAGTTGACCGGTTTTCTTTGAATCGGATTCGGATTCAATCTTTTCTTGGTCGTATGTATAGGCGACTGCATTTTCAGAAATCAAGTCCCTGTCGAAACTGTTTTGTAAGAAGTTGGACACACGAAAGAATATCTGTTTCTCGAATCCCTGCTGCTTGTGATAGAGGAATTTCCCGCGTCTGAGTATGTCCTGCCTTCTTGCATACAATCGCCTGCCTGAAGGGACTTCGTGGAGAATGACCGTATCGAATCGACCGTTCTCCAGAAAGAAATAATTGAAGCCGTATGCGTTGAGGTTCCGATAAAGGTGCTTGCCCGGATTACGTTCACACTCGAACGTTTTCCCGCCGTTACTTATCCGGCCGATTTCTCGCGCCCTGGTTTCGTTCGGCAGCAAGAGGAAGACCCGGCCATCTTTCCTTGTTTGAATTTGTGGCTTGTCCATTTGGGATTTCTCCTTGTGGTTTGTCTCCCGCGTGTTCTCAGCGGGAAATAAAAAAGCCGACCGGGAGACTTACCGTAACTCCCGACCGGCTTTTCGTGGGTGGCAAAATTGTCTGTGTCTGGTAAGATTTCATTTCGACTTCAGCTTACCAAACGTGAATAACTAAGTCATTGGTAGAAAGAGATTATCAACATTATCAATTTTTATCAATCGGCTTTTTGTAATGAGCCTTGTCACGCTCAACAGCTATGCGATGGGAAAGTTGTTGTGCTGTGTAACCCTTCTTTCCAATTATTTCGTGTGTCTCTATGTACTCAATGCACACAGCGATTGGATATACCCCTTTCTTCCACGCCTCTTTGTCGCATTCTATCCATGCCGTTTGCAGCGAAACTTTTTCTGTCGGTTTCTGTGTATTCCTCCTTGACTTCTTTCGTGTTCCATCTTCCTTTGGCTTGGAGCCTTTCCGCTGCTTAGGCTGTTCACTCCTTTCTTCGACATACTTTCCTTCCCAATATTTGGCTATCGGCAGGCCCGCGTGAGCGTCCATGAATGCTTCGTGATATTGAAGCCATTTAAGTTCAGCGTAATCCCCCCGCTTGTCTAACTCGTCGTAAAGCCGGTCTTTTTCGGAATGCTTGTCTCTTTCTTCCCAGAGTTCATTTCTTTTGTCGTGCCAAAACTTCTTTCTTTCTCCAACGTCTTCATATTCCGTGAATCCGTCCGAACCGCATTTGTAAAAGACGGTCAAGCGTTCACCACCTTTCAAATTTCTGCTGAACTTATGTGAAACATAAAGTCCGTTAAGCTTTATGTCTTTATCAGTATTCTCGAGGAACTCGCTGAATTCCTTCTCATACAAAGGGGCAAAAGAATAGTCTTTCGCTCCTCGCTTGGGCTTCCTTTTGCCTTCCATGTTCCACCACACGAAAATAAAAACCCCTCACCGCTTGTCGGATAGCTAAGCCACAAGCTACCTATGCGATAAGGGGAAAATCCCGCCCCTGCTTGCGAACCGCCGTGACGGTCTCTCCGTTTGTATCGGAGAACAGAGACGGGATTGAAAACGATTCTGCCTGGATATTCGCAAGTTCCATGACAGTGTATTTTACCTATCCTTCGCCGTTCTTGCAATGTCGGGCAAGATAGACGGCAAAAACAGTGAAAGAATTAGTCAGTCATCCCCCGCTTGAATATTGCGATAAGAAACGCTGTCAATTCTCCATGCGAACTTGTAGAAGTGTTCAACTCCATCAATCTGAATCGGGAGATAAAAAAGGAGTGAATCTGCTCGGAGTGCAAGATTATATTTCATCGTTTCGGGTTTGCCTTCATCATACTTGGGCAGAACTCCGACATGCAGCCAAGAACCGTCTGAGAAGGGTATCTCTCTATCGGGTTGAACCACTTCGTCACTGTATGTTGCAGACGGTGGAACAACTGTTGGAGCCATTGGCTTTTCAAAGTCTCCATACCTGATGCCCTGGTGAATGACCTTACTCGATTGACCGCTGACAACAATTGAAGCATCATCCCACAAAATCTTAATCGGAGAAGTCCACACGTTCTTAACGCTAAGTTTTATTCGTTCAGGAATCAAAATGGCTCCAATATCCAGCGTGTCGTTTTTCAATTCAATTGCGTTTCCCTCCGGTGGAGTTGTCTCATAAGAGAAGAAATGCCCTGTGGCACAACCAGCAAGCATAAAAGCAACGAAGATTAGGAAAAGACCTTTCATCTAAGCCTCCATTTTTTGCAGTGTGTTTTTGTATTCGTCACGAAATTACAGACTTCTTAGTGAACAAAAAACCTGTCTCCGCTTCCTTGACCACTGATTTCATTTCGGCTCGTTTTTGTTATCTCTCATTTCAGTCAGTGCTAAAGCGTTCGCATCCTCATTCTTTTCGGTAACGCCAAACTGGTGCAGCCCTTTGTTTATCTCCGAATGCAATTGCTGAGGAAGAAGGTGAGAATAGATTTCCGTTGTCTTGCTCTGTGAGTGTCCAAGCAGCTTCTGAACAGCGTACAGCGACACGCCGGACATGACCAGGGCAGAGGCGAACGAATGCCGGAGGGAATGGAAATGCAGCTTGTCATTGAGTCCTGCACGCCGGACGGTCACTTTGAATTTGTGCTCTATGGTGGTTTCAACGAGTCTCCGACCGTACCGATTCGAGAACACGAGTTCAGATTCAGACCGGACGCTGTTTGTCCGTTCCAGCAGAATTCCTGAAAGCTCCTCACTCATAGGCACCACGCGCGAGCGTTTGCTCTTCGTTGTGAATCCCTCGCTGTTTTGAATGAGAATGGTTTTTGCCGCAAAGTCAAAATCCATCCAGCGGAGTGCAAGGAGTTCACCAAGCCTAAGCCCTGTCAGGATCGCCGTAATGCAGAGGTCTCGAAAATCTTTGTTGTCGATTGCCGAAAGGAAAAGTCTGAAATCGGACTCCGTGAAGAACACCGGAATGATTTCGCGTGTCTTCGGCTTTGCAACCTTTCGAAATGGATTGACAGGAATGAACTGCCATTGAACGGCCTTCTCGAACGCTGAGGCAAGGGCAATGTAGTATTTCCGGGCCGTCCATTCGGAGGCTTCCAGCTTCTTGATGCTGAGAAAATGTTCAATCTCCCGAATGCCGATTGTATTCAGGCATCTGTCACCCTGAACTCTCAGCCACTCCCGAAATGCTGTTTGGTAGGTTTTGAGAGTTTTTACCGTGTGGATACTCGAAGCATAAGCGGCATACTGGTTCACGAACTTTGAGAATAAGACCGTCTCCAGTTTCTTCTTTGCTTCGTATTCTTCACGCTTGAAGTCTCGAAGGAACTGGAGTGCATCCTGTTTCTTTCTGGAGCTTGCTGAGATTTTGTGACGAACCCCGCTTTGGTCTTTGAAGAAGAGGTAGTAAACGCCGCGACATTTGGAGAGGAACATGACTCACCTCGTTTCATCAGAGGCGAGAATCAAAATCGGAGTGCCACACAAGGTGTCACATCGGCAGGAAAGAATTGAAATGTAGGGGTTTTTCGCAGGACGTAGGGAGTTAGCAAACCGTTGCCTTCAGCCACTCGGCCACCTCTCCAGGATCCGCAGGCATCTAAGAAAAAAATCGCAATCGCTTCAATGAACTTTGAAAATATACTATGAAGAGCACTAAACTAAAAGGGGGAATTCTCCGCAATTGATTGGTTCACCCACGAGCTTTTTCTCCGGCTCGCTTTCCGAATTCGGCGAGGTTTTGTTCCGAACCAATATTCAGTAGAAGCGGGGCATTGACTTAGCCCGGGCTTAAGTGGGAAATCGACACAATAACCGCAAAGAAATCCACCACTTTTACGGTGGTTGGTTCATGACCGTTATCTGGAAGAGATTTGCAATGAGCGAGCAATCTTGCTGAGCTGCCATCTCCCCTCCATACCGGCATTACTTAGAAACTGCGTTGAAGTTTACCTTCTCGCTGCTTAAATTAAAGCTTAATTTGGAGGTCAAATGTTAGCCGTTGTTGAGATTGCAGGAAAACAATTCAAGATCACCGAAAGCATGAGAGTTGCAGTGCCGAGGCTCGACGCCAAGGTTGGCGAAAAGGTGACTTTGGATAAAATCCTTCTCATCGAAAGCGACACATCGAAGCTCGTCGGCAACCCGTTTGTGAAGGGGACTGTTATCGAAGCTACCGTCGTGAGTCATGATAGGGACGACAAAATCCTGGTCTTCCGCAAGAAGAAAAAAAAGAATTTCAAGGTCACAAAAGGCCATAGACAGCAATATACCACGATTCAAATCGACGGGATCAGTAACGCTAAATCCTAAAGGAGCAATTCATGGCACATAAAAAAGGCGGCGGAAGTTCACGAAACGGTCGTGACAGCAACGCACAGAGACTTGGCGTTAAGGCCTTCGGTGGAGAAAAGGTTACCGCCGGAAGTATCATAGTCAGACAGCGCGGTACCAGGATTCTACCCGGTGAAAACGTGGGTACCGGCAAGGACGATAGCCTGTTTGCTCTTGCAGATGGCGTTGTGAAATTTGAAACTTATAGAAGAGTTCGAAAAAGAGTAAGTGTGATTCCCCTGAGCGCGAGTAAGAATTAAAATATTTCGAAAGGAACTCGCAATGAAGATAACTGTTGTGGGGGCTGGTAATGTCGGAGCCACCGTTGCACAAAGGCTTGTCGACAGAGAACTCGCAAATGAAGTAGTATTGACGGATGTAGTAGAAGGTATGCCGCAAGGCAAGGGACTCGATATGCATGAGTCGTCTCCCGTTCTCGGCAGCGATGTCAAAGTAGTCGGCGCGAATGCTTACGATGAGACCGCCAACAGTGACATAATAGTCATCACTGCCGGCATCGCTAGGAAGCCCGGTATGAGCCGTGACGACCTAATGTCGACAAACGCGGGAATAGTCAAAACCGTAACCGAGCAAGTTGCGCGCCGTTCGCCTAATTCAGTAATAATAGTCGTCTCGAATCCGCTTGATGTGATGGTATACGTCGCACTCAAGGTAAGCGCGTTCGACAGGACGAAAGTGATCGGCATGGCCGGCGTTCTGGACACCGCAAGGTTCCGCTCGTTCATTGCCTCTGAGCTTAATGTGTCCGTGGAGGATGTCTCTGCGTTTGTGCTCGGTGGGCACGGCGATTCCATGGTTCCTCTGGTCCGCTATTCTTCGGTGGCGGGAATACCTCTTACCGAAATGATGCCGCAGGATAAGATCGACAAGCTTGTGAAGCGGACGCGGGACGGCGGCGCTGAGATTGTCTCACTCCTGAAAACCGGTAGTGCTTATTACGCGCCATCGGCCGCGGTCGTTCAAATGGTCGAGTCTATTGCGAAGGACAAGAAGAGGATCCTTCCGTGTTCTATTTACCTTCAAGGCGAATTTGGGATGAAAGATGTCGTCATCGGTGTCCCGGTGAAGCTTGGAAGAAAGGGAATGGAGCAGGTCCTTGAAATTAAACTAAGCGACTCGGAGAAAGCCGAACTCAACAAGTCGGCAGATGATGTGAAAGCAAACATCGCCAAACTGAAGTTGGATTAATCTCCTAACTCCGGTAGGGTACGGTGCTCGTCTAAGCTCAGTATCCTGCCGGAGCGTGTTGCTCCATACCTGGTTGTATCCCCCAATAGCCCCGTCAGATGTCAGATACCTTCTCGTGTTCTCTCCGTTGGTGTATCTTCTTTTTCAAGACGGTTCTTGTGCCGCGCGATGTGAACTCGAAGTCAACGGTATCCATCAGCGACTTCATGATTAGAATACCGCGGCCGCTCGGCTTGAGGAGATTTTCAGGTGAGAGTGGGTCGGGTAAGGAATCGGGATTGAACCCGCCTCCTTCGTCTTCCACCGAAACTGTAACTTCGTTCTCAACATAGCCGACATCGACAGTTACATTCTTCGTCTGATTGTTCTTATTGCCATGTGAGACGGCGTTATTTACTGCCTCACTCGAAGCCACCAATAAGTCGTGCTCCTCTGAGTCCGATAGTCTCAGTTTCCTGAGAACGGATTTCAGCCTTGTTTCAGCTTCTCTTACCGAAGTGCTTCTCGTCCTGATTACTATGTGTTCATTGAACTGCGCCATCAGATATTGTATTCTGCCATCAATTCGAAGTTAGGATAAACAATTGGGTTTTGCAATGATTGTTTAGACATTTGGTACCATCCTTCCATTCTGATGCTAAGGTTCGACATGTGCAAGGACATGAAGGCGGTCGGACCGGCGTTCGTCTGTCTGGTTGAAAACACCTTCGAAAAGGCCGTCACGTAGTTGTACTGGGTCAGAGACAAATACTTGTACCCCACGCCGTACCGCATATTGCCCGCCGTGTAGTACAGTGAAAGCCAGTAAGTTTCGTCTACAAAATAGTTCAACGGATATTCTGAGAAGCTGGACCAATAAAGTTCGCCGCGGTCATACAGCTTTAAATTGGCGAGGGCAAATGCCGAAACCTTGGACGTTAGATAGACCGTCGTCGAGTCGAGAAATGACGCCTGTCGGAAAGAGAAGCTGTGCACCTGTGAGAACGCCTCGAAGTCGTATATCGTATAATTTGCCAGAACTTCGAATCGATTGAATGAAGTCAGGTTATCATTCGAGTAAGTGATCATTGGAAAGAATTTGTAGATGAGGTTGCGGTTATTATTTGCACTGCGCTGGGAAGTGACATAGACAATATGTATCAGGTCCCATTCGGTGCCGAAGCCTGCCTGTAAAGACGGGGTGAACGTGTGCATGAGAGTCATTGCCAGAGTGTTCGTCAGCTCGTCGCGGTCATCGTAGTTTAGCTCACTCGGAGTATTATATCTGAAAAGCGATGCAAGACCTGTGAAGCTTACCGACGTCTGTTCGAAATTGAGTGACATTTGACCCGACAGCGTGTTGGTCACGCCGAAGTTGTTCAATTGTGCGACATTACTCATCTCGTTCTGCACAAATGCGTCGAGTGACGGTGCATTTATTACCGTGTGTAGCTCGGACCTTTCTGAGTGATCCATAGTGACGTACAACGTGTCGTCGGATACTCCGGCGTAGAGTGTGGCCCTGGCATCGAAGTTTGAGACCTTCACGCGCGTATCGTACAAGCTGTTGGTCGGATCATTATTGGGTTTATACCGGTAAGTAAGATCGATCTGGCGCACCTGATAGGATGATTGGGCGTTAAACTGGAACAACCAGACCGGCATGGTGATGACCGCTCCTGCGCCATTTCTTGTCTCGTTCCTATCCTGAATATTGTTCGATACCCCGTAGAGACTCTGGATTGTTGAGTCTGCTGGGAAGTAGAAATCCCTCAGTTGGGATGCGTAAGTGCCGAAGAACGAGATTGAGTCTTCAGGTGAAAAAACCCTATCGTATGTTAGACTGGCGATTCTGTCATAGTTCCGCCTGGGGGAAATTTGTTCGTCATGTAGGGTAAACCATGGTGCGACGGTGCTGCCGGCCGACGGGGAGAATATCGTTCCACCATGCATGTCATAAGTTAAACCAGTGTTGTTGACGCCAGCCTGTTGATCCCATTTGTTTCCGATGCCGCCCCAGAGTGTGTCGCTTTGGTTGGCAAAAAACAATCCACCCAGAAGTAGTGTCGAACCAACTGAGCTTAGACCGATTTGCCTGTTGTCGCTGACAAAATTCGATCTCATTGATCCGTACGCGGAAAGGTCGCCTAGCAGAGAATGTCTCAAAGTTCCACCAAAGTTTTCTTCGTCACGAATCAAGTTCGGGGTGCTGCGAATGACAACGGAGTGAAAACTTTCGTCTAAGGAAGCGAAGTAATTGTTTCCGGTCCAAACTCCTCCAGCGATGCCATTCCAACTGGCTGTGTTGATATCCTGATTAAAACCGGTTAAGACCGATGGAGCGTTTGTAGTGATGGAAGTGTCAGCAACTTGAGCGATAGCTACCGGCGAGAAGCCAAGGATGGTGATGACCACCGCTCTAATGAGGGTCTTCGAAGAATGCATCTATGAGCTGTTGGGCGTTGCTCGTTCCAATACTTTCAATGAGTGCATTTTCAAGGTAGCCTCTTTTGCCGATAAAATCATCCTTTGAATATTCACCGGCGATGTTTCCGGCATTAATAAAGTATACCTTGCTGCAGACTCCCTCGACGATGTCGAGCAAATGAGAGCTGTAGAAGACGGTACCGCCAAGCTTGGTAAAAGTGCTGATAATCTGCTTCAGCGCGACAACTGCCTGCACGTCCAGACCGTCGGTAGGTTCATCCAGCACCAGCACTTCAGGATGAAATATGATTGCGAGACTTATGACTACTTTCTGTTTCGTGCCCTTCGACAATCCGCTGAGCGGTTTCAAAAGATATTCGGTGAAGTGAAAAATCTCTCCCATCATGCCAAGTCTTTCCATCGCGAGCGTCTTGTCGAAACTTCGCAGCAATGCCGCCAGCGCGACTGTTTCTCTGGGAGTCAAAGTGTCATAAAGCCTTGGCGACTCCGGCACATAACCGACCACATTGCGTGTCGTGCCTTTGGATGCATCATCTCCTGCGATGATGACTTTGCCCGAATCGGGACGCTCAAGTCCGCCTATGATCCGTGCGGTGGTGGTTTTGCCCGCGCCGTTAGGACCGATGTATCCGCAAGCGCTCCCCTTCTCAACCACGAACGAAACGTTGTTGAGCGCCGTAACGTTGCCGAATCTCTTCGTGATGTTTTTGAATTCGATCACTGAGTAAATGCGAAAGAGAAGACGTTGCTGACTGAGTTGGGGGTGTTTGGGTCTTTTGTCGTTGCGGCGACATGCCAGTAGTACAGCTCTCCTGTACTTATTGCTGCCCCTGAATAAGCGTAATTGTTCTGATTGGCTGGGATGTTTGCCGTATAGATATCTCCTCCACCGGCAGACGAAGAAAGGTAGAAGATGTAACCGGATGCACCCGGCACCTGATTAAACTGAAACACTAAGTTGTCCATGTAGTTCACGGCAGAGTCATTCGCCGGGTAGATGAGAGTAGGTTGTTGAAGTACCATGTCCGAGTCCGGCTCTGAAGGTATGCTGCGCCAATGAGCAAAATCAAAAGCGATAATCTTGTAATAATACTCCCGACCCACTTGTATGTTGGAGGTATCTTTAAGAAAATTCGTAGTTACCGTTGTGAGGAGGTTGGTAAATCTGAGCGTGTCAGGTTGAAATGAACTCGCAGTGCCGCGATACACTTCGTAGCCGGCCAGGTCTCCATCGGGATTAGATGTCCAGATCACTGAGAGATATTTACCGCTGGCGTCATTGTGGCCTTGAACTGTAAGTCCGATCGGCTGTACCGGAGCATACACATTGACCGGTTTGGCAGATGCAAAATTACTTGGCGGGCTCTCTATCCCGTTCGCGTAAACCGCTGTAACATGAATAAAGTAGGTCGTGGTGTAATTCAGGCTGTCGACATAGAAGTAGTTGTTCGAAGTCTCCGAAATAAAATTCAACTTCGTGCTGTCCGTCCCCATATACACGTTGTAGTATAGAAAACCGGCCGCCGCAACTGGACTCCATTCAACAAATATTCCTGCATCATGGGCAGAAAGGACGAACAAGTCGGTTGGTGGAAAAATGATGAAGTTGTCACTCGATGTCGGTATTGAAGACTCCTTACTGCAACCCGAGATAGAAATTAGCAGGAAAGCGGCGAGGGCAAGGAGGGGCCTTGAGATAACTCTACGGGCCAATCCAGACTCCGACTGTTTCAATACAATCGTAATATAGAGTGAACCTGGACCATACCGCTCTTACCGGAGCCATTTCAATTTGGCAGTGTATAAAATGTTCATCCAAACCATCATTTGTTTCGTGACAATTTAAATAATAGTTGATAGAATCTCTCAGCATCGAGTTGTGCCGCGCGACCCGGCAGGAAAAACCGAGTCCTAGGATCCAAGTCGGTCCGGCAAGAAGCCTGCATCTGGGATTACCTCCAAAGCCGGAATGCCGACACTGACCGCAGCTACCACCTCATCGCAGCCCGCGGGTGGACTGCTGGAGTAGATAAAAGGATAGGCTTCACCGACTCCGCCGTCAATTTCCATGAAGAGTCTCAATCGAAGATATCTGCTACGCTGAACTTCGGAGTGTAATGGAGGACGACGTGCGCCAGATCGCTCGATATCAGACTTTTCGGCCCTTCCATTGAGTGGATTATCTGAACTCCCTTATAGAATCGGTCGATCAAGTCCATTGCAGGGTAGCCTGTCCAGTTTTCCGCGGCAGTGATGAAGAATCTATTGAAGCCGTGACCGTCGAACTCAATAGCTTTTGCAAAAGCCTGAGCTGCGTCGTGAACATTCACCCATGCCCAGAGATTCTTTGACCAGCTAGGATATTCTGCGATCAACTTTCGGTAGAACTGCCGCTCTTTGTCGCCGGGCACCCAGATCCAGGGGAATCGTAGAGAAACAGTTTGTAATCGGTAACCGCGCGAGAAGCACTTCAGGATCTCTTCCGCGCACACTTTGCTTAAGCCGTATGGATCCTGTGGCTCAAGAGGATGCTGTTCGTCTATCGGAAAGTAGAGCGGTATGTGATCGGTCCTCGCGAAGGCGAAACCCAGAGTTGACTCGCTGGAAGCAAGCACGACTTTCTTAACCCCGATCTTAACTGCGAACTCTGCCACGTTGAATGTGCCGAGAGTGTTCACGTTAAACACTCTCTCAGGTGGATCGTTAAGAGGGTGAGGTATCCCGGCCAGATGCAGCAACGCGTCATATTGACCGCCGATCGCGGAGAACGATTCCGTATTCAGAACGTCAAGACTGTGGTACTTCACATCGTAGTTTGGCTCCACGCGGTCTAAAACGGTGATGTCGTACTTTTTGGCGAGGTCTTGGGCGACGAACCTTCCAACGAGCCCGGAACCGCCTGTGATCAGTACCTTCTTCAAATATTGAACACGTCACCCTTCTTTGGTGCAAATATTTCCTTATAACCAATTTGCCTTAGCGAAGTCGAAAGTGCAGTTTGCTCTTCATTTTCCCCGTGAACCAGAAATATGTTCCTGAGTTTCTTGGTGTCGAAGTTTCTTACGAACCCGACTAAGTCGTTATGGTCGGCATGCGCTGAGAAAGAATGCATTTCGACCACTTCTGCCCTGAGCGAATACTCTTCGCCAAGAATTTTCAGCCGCGGCTGCTTTTCGACAATCCGTCTTCCGAGCGTATCTGGTGCCTGGTAGCCGACTATCATGATTGTGTTCTTTGGATCGCTGACGTTGTTTGCGAGGTGATGAAGTATGCGACCGCTTTCGCACATCCCCGATGCAGAAACGACCACGAGCGGCTCGTGGATATCGTTGAGCTTCTTTGAGTCTTCTACGGTCTTAATGTAATGGATATACTCAAAGCCGAACGGGTCGTCGTTGGCAATGACCATCTTGAAGACTTCTTTGTTGAAGCACTCCGGATGCAGACGGAAAACTTCGGTAGCGTTGACCGAGAGGGGACTGTCTACGAATACCGGAATGCGGGGAAGCGCTTTCGATTCGAACAATCGATGTAACGTGTAAGTTATCTCTTGCGTACGCTCCACGCTAAAGGCGGGTATGATGACCTTGCCGCCCCTCTTAATTGTTCTGAGTATTACTTCTTGAAGCTTCGCCTGCATGCTCTCTATTGGCTCGTGGAATCTTCCGCCGTAAGTACTTTCAGTTATGAGGTAATCCGCTTCGTTTATCACCTCAGGATTCCTTAGAATTGGCAAACCTCTTCTTCCCAGGTCTCCGGTAAAAAGGATTGTTTTTTCTGCTCCATCATCATCGATCGTAAGCTTGACGAGCGCGCTTCCGAGAATATGGCCGGCATCGTAGAATGTAACTCGAACTCCGTCAGCGATCGTAGTCTCCCGGTGATACGATACAGAAACGAAGAGAGGGGCAACGGAGAGGGCATCTTCGATGTCGTACAAAGGTTGAATAAGCGGTTCGCCTCTTTTCGCAAGCTTCCTGTTCAAGAAAGAAGCATCCTGCTCCTGAATCTTCGCGCTGTCGGCAAGCATAATGCCTGCGAGATCTCGCGTTGCCGGAGTCGCATATATTGGACCCGTGTAACCGTTCTTTACCAGGCTGGGTAGGTTCCCGCTGTGGTCGATATGAGCATGAGAGAGAACTACCGCGTCTATCTGAGCCGGATGAAAGTACTGCTGACTTGAGTCGGCTCCATCGCCTGAGTAGAAATTCTTGTTTATTCGCGTGCTCTCCGCTCTCTTTCCCTGGTAGAGTCCGCAATCGAGGAGGATTCTTTTGCCGTTCGTCTCGATGAGGTGCATAGAGCCTGTTACGGTCTGTGCTGCTCCAATGAATCGCAATCGCATCTTTTTCTGCCGCCGTGTTTTATCAAATATATTTCACGGCTGTTAGTGATTCAAGATAAGGTGGTACGTGAAGCAACAAATAGAATTGATTGTTGGTCAAATTTTTGGTATTTTTTACAAATAAATCATGGTATGAGATGAGTCAACCCTTCAATGTTCTTTTCCTTTCATCAGAGGTGTTCCCGTTTGCAAAAACCGGCGGGCTTGCGGATGTTGCCAGTTCGTTGCCGCAGGCACTGAAGGAAATTGGGAACGATGTCAGACTGGCGATACCGAGATACGGATTTGTAAATGAGAGAAAATTTCGTATCCATGAAATTATCAGGCTGAAGGATATCGATATCCCCATCGGTAAGAAAGTTGCCAAGCTAAATGTCAAGTCTTCCTTCCTGGTCGGCGAGCGAACGAAGGTCCAGATCTATTTTATAGACAGCCAGGAATATTTCGGAAGGCCGGGTATCTATCAAGACCCGCGATCCAAGAAGGATTACCATGACAACGACGAAAGGTTTATTTTCTACTCCCGCGGCATCTTCGAAATTTTGAAACGATTAGGATGGGCGCCCGATATAATTCATTGCAACGACTGGCAGAGCGGATTGGTGCCGGTTTACCTGAAGAAGATTTTTTCCAAGGATCCTTTCTTCAAGAAAATTAAAACCGTCTTCACGATCCATAACGTCAGCTACCAGGGCAATTTTCCGGAGGAAACATTTGTCAAGACCGGTCTGCCTGCAGACGTCTTCACGCCGGAGGGCGCTGAATTTTTTGGGAAACTCAGTTTCATGAAAGCGGGCATCGTCTATTCGGACTATGTTACTACGGTCAGCAATACTTACGCCAAAGAGATCTCCGAGAGCGAGGAATTCGGCTGCGGGATGGATGGCGTGCTGAGGAAGAGGAAGAAGACATTCACTGGAATCGTAAATGGAATTGATTACAGCATCTGGAATCCTGACACCGATCCGTTCATCCCATTCAAATACAGCATAAAGACCCTCGATGCCAAGGTTGAGAATAAGAAGTATCTTCTCAAGAAATTCGATATGAAGGCTGACCCGCAAGCTCCTTTGATCGGGATGGTCACGAGGCTGGTCGAGCAAAAAGGAATTGACCTGCTAATTCAGGCGTTCCAGGATATAATGAAGTTGAACTTAAGCTTCATCTTGCTCGGGACAGGTGAGAAGCAATATCACACTCTGCTCGAAACACTGGCAAAGAAGTACAACGGCAGATTTGCCCTGCAGCTTAATTTCGACGACGAGCTGTCCCATTTGATCGAAGGGGCGGCTGATATATTTCTTATGCCAAGCAAGTATGAGCCGTGCGGTTTAAACCAGCTGTACAGTCTGAAGTATGGAACGATACCCATCGTGCGAAGTACAGGCGGTCTCGTCGATACGGTTAAGGAAGTTAATCCACAAAAGGGGACCGGCACCGGCTTTTTCTTTAACAACTACAAGGCCGATGAATTGCTTGGCGCCGTCTCGAAGGCAGTGAACTTGTTCGCGGACCAGAAGACCTGGCAGAAGATCATGAGAAACGCAATGTCTGAAGACTTCTCATGGACGAATTCCGCTCACCAATATTCAGATCTGTACGAAAAGATACTGCAAAAATGAACGGGACCTGGGGAGAAAGCTCGGCTGAGTAATAGAACACTGCCTCGACTAGAATTGAACCAAAGAGGTTAACACTGAAGCCGGCGAATTCCGTTCGTACCAATCGGGCGATCTTCATTGATCGCGACGGCACAATAAACATCGATAAAGATTACCTGACCGATCCGGATCAGGTTGAGTTCATTGAACGTTCACCAGAAGCAATTGGCATTGCCAATAGTCTTGGATTGAAAGTCATCGTGATCTCGAACCAGTCAGGCATTTCGCGGGGTCTGATGACAATCGAAGAAGTTGAAGCAGTCAACAGACGGCTCATCGATATGCTTGCGGAGAGGGGTGCGAAAGTGGACGGAATATATTATTGCCCACATCATCCTGAATATGGAGACAGGATCGCGTGCACTTGCAGAAAACCCGACATCGGGATGCTGATCCGGGCGCAAGAAGAGTTCGATATCGACCTTTCGAGATCCTTTGTAGTGGGAGACAAGTGGAGCGATGTGCAGTGCGGTACGAATGCCGGTGCGTTGACGTCTCTTGTGTTGACCGGTTACGGTAAGTCGGACTATCAGCGGTGCATTGACGGCGGAATCAAAATAGATTATCTTGCTGAGAACCTTTACGATTCAGTCACAAACTTCGTCAAGCAAAAACTGTCCGCCGGAGGCGGGTTCCATTGAGAAAAAGAACAATTGAAGGTGTCTTAGTCGCCGTTGTGCTGGCATATGCCCTGACGGGCTGCTCAGACAAGATAAACGAGGCAGGCTCGTGGCTAGTCAAGTATGACAATACCCTCACCCCCAGGTATTTCAATTCCGATTCAGTCAAGGTGACATCCAGTCAGGTAAATCTCGGGCTGGCAAATGGGGCGAGTAATCTCCTTTGTCTCGGCAAAGTACCATGGACTGAGGCGCGTGTCTTGATGGAATTTCTTGGTCTCGACTCGGTTTACTATGCGAGCTCGATTACTTCAGCCCAACTGATATTTACGCGCGGACCTCATACCCTTCAGCCTCCAGGTACCGATGTCAGGAATATTCAGCTTGATGGATATCTCATGGATACTACATGGAATTCATCGACATATACGTGGGACAGTGTAAGCGTGTTGACTACACACGGTGGTACAAACATCATCCTTTCTCAGCCGCCGATCAGCGTAAATGATTCCATGGTAACTCTCAATCTCGACACCGGCGTGGTGCGTCGGTGGGCCGTTGCGACGCAGGATACTAGTGTGAAGAACTATGGATTCATTCTGATCCCGCAAAACATCATGGGCATTCTAAACTTGTATTCCGCATTATCGACCACCGGTGTTCCCGAGATAGAGGTGGCATGCACTATTAACGGTATCGCTGACACGGTTAGAAGCTCTTCGAGCATTACGACTTATGTCGCGGAGACATATCCATCTGTATATGCTCCGATTTTTGCACCTCCAAACACTTATAGGCTGGTCCAAAGTGGCACAGGTTTGAGGGAGAATCTGATGTTTGATCTGAGCCAGGTCCCAAATTTTTCAATCGTCAATTTCGCCCAGCTCACTGTGTATGCTGATACACTTGACTCTCTTTATTACAGTGGGTCGTCCGATTCTCTTTCGGCTTTCTACATTATCAATCCCGCGACAGACGCGATCAGCGCTGCGTCTTTTGCACTCGCGACCCGAACAGGCAACAAATACGTTTTCAATGTAACAACCCCGGTCCAATTGATGTTGAATCATGGTAACTACGGCTTCATGCTCACCCGTGGCAATGAGTACACAAATGTGGACACGAGAATCTTGTTCGATGAAAACGCGCCCGATTCTCTGAAGCCGAAGCTCACCATTACTTATTCACCGGCAGGGAAAAGATGAAGAAAATTCTGGCTGCGTTTGTTTTGCTCCAATGCCTGGTTGCAACGTTGTTTGCTCAGGACGGGTCACCGCTGTCTGCCCAAGGTCCCGGCGCTTTTACCAGCTTCGCCGGCGACAGGTCTGCTGGTATGGGGAACGCGGGCCTGGCATTGATTGAGAATGGCTATCTGAACAGGCTGAACCCGGCGACATGGTCCGGTCTGGAGAACGTCCAGGCCACCGGAACTTATGGTTTCTCGGGTGTGACCTCTCAGGACAACACGACGAATTTGTCTTCGTACTACGCAAACGGAACGTTCGGAGGAGGACTTATCGCCGTGCCCATAGCGAGAAGCCTTGGAATCTCGATGGCCGCAGGCTTTGCACCTATGAGTAGCTATCAGTATAAGATTAATGCGACGTACGACTCGACCGCTAATGTTCCGCAGTACTCATATCAAAAATCCGGGTCCGGTGGTCTCGGTGAAGGCCTGTTCGGCCTAAGCTTCTCTCCGATCAATGAAATAAGCATCGGGGGAATGTTCAGGTATGCGTTTGGCAGGATGCAGTCTATCGGCAATGTCACTTTTTCTAATACCGCGTATCAGGGTTCATTTTCCGACAACAGTGTATACTTGAGAGGACCAGCCGGATCTTTTGGAGTAATAATAGGGGACCTGGACAAGATCACCACTCTAAAGTTTCTGAGCGGTCTCGACATAGGAGCGTATTACAGGAGTTCCTACAATCTTGCCGGTTCTTATGAGCTGAACAATATTTACTCTGATGGTTTGGACACTATCTTCTCTCAACCGGCAAACGGATATATCCCGTCGGAAATTGGAGTCGGCATATCGAAGCGGTTCAACAATCACTTCGTAGCCGTACTTGATGTCAGGTCGCAGCAGTTGTCAAAATACCGGGACACATTCACTCATCAGGGGAGTTTTGATAACACCCTGTTCGTCGGTGGCGGCATTGAGCTACTGCAGGGACGAGATATCGGGTACTTATTTGATCGGAGAATCATCCGGGCCGGGTTGTACTATGAGAAAACACAGTTTTCACTTCCTACCAAGACAGGATCAACACAGCAGGTTGATGAGTTGTTTGGCACCGCCGGTATCGAATTACCGGTAAGCCGTTCTGCAACAGTGGATATAGCCGCACAATATGGATTTCGCGGCCTGTCGAGTGATCTTTTGCTGCACGAACGAGTATTCAGACTTTACGTGTCCTTCACTTTTGGTGAAGTCTGGTTCATCAGACCGGTAGGAGATTGAGAAGAATCATGATCGCCATTGCGTCCGACCATGCCGGCTTTGAGTTCAAGGAGAGAGCCAGGCAATTGCTCGATCAATTGAATTTACCTTACAGGGATTTCGGAACATTTAGTCCGGACCCTTGTGATTACCCGGACTTTGCCTATCCGGCTGCAAAATCGGTTAGTACCGGCGAATGCGAAAAGGGCATCGTCATATGCGGCAGTGGAATTGGTGCGAGCATCGTCTCGAACAAAGTCGAAAATGTGAGAGCTGCCCTCTGCATGACCGCCGAGATGGCTGAACTGTCGCGGCGGCATAATAATGCGAATGTGCTGAACCTTGGGGGACGTTTAGTCCCCTGGGACGTGGCAGAAGAAATAATCAAAGTCTGGTTGTCGACTCCGTTCGAAGGTGGAAGGCATGAGAGGCGGATCGAGAAGATACATTCCCTCAGCGGCTGCTGACAACTTCTTAAAGTCCGCGTTTCAGTCATCCAATTTCTACGCTTAACTTGAAAACATGAAAACGAGGTATCATGGACTTTCTTGAAATTCTCAAACGATCCGATAGTGAAATATACCGGGCGATCAATAAAGAAATCGGTCGCCAGGACAGCACCATAGAACTTATAGCGTCCGAGAATTTTGTCAGTGCGCCTGTATTGTCTGCGCTCGGATCCGTCTTGACCAACAAGTACGCGGAAGGGTATCCCGGTAAGAGGTACTATGGGGGCTGCGAGTTTGTCGATGAAGCAGAAAATATTGCGCGTGAGAGGGTTAAGAATTTGTTCGGTGCGGAGTACGCCAACGTCCAGCCGCATGCCGGCAGCCAGGCAAACATGGCCGCGTATTTCTCCTTCATAAAACCGGGAGACACAATTCTCGGAATGAACCTCTCTCACGGTGGCCATCTGACACA
This sequence comes from Bacteroidota bacterium, assembly GCA_021789975.1. Lineage (GTDB taxonomy): Bacteria > Bacteroidota > Ignavibacteria > Kryptoniales > JAKASW01 > JAKASW01. The sequence goes on along the minus strand of JAJYIT010000008.1, from coordinate 116,173 downwards.
TGGATCCCCGGTCAACTTCAGCGGGAAACTGTTTAATATCGTGCCATACGGCGTCGATAGGGCAACGGGAAGAATAGACCTGTCCGAAGTCGAGAGGCTGACGCTTGAACATAAACCGAAGATGATAGTGGTAGGGGCCAGCGCCTACCCGAGAGATATCGACTTCAAAGCGTTTCGGCAAATCGCCGATAAAGTCGGCGCCTACCTCATGGCAGACATTGCACATCCTGCCGGATTGATTGCGACGAAGTTGCTGAACGATCCTCTTCCGTACTGTCATATCGTGACATCCACAACCCACAAGACTCTCCGAGGTCCGAGAGGCGGGCTTATCCTTATTGGGAAGGATTATGAAAATCCGTTCGGTTTGACCGCGCCGAAATCCGGGAGACTCAAGATGATGTCGGAGATTGTTGACTCGAATGTTATGCCCGGTATCCAGGGGGGACCGCTGATGCATGTGATTGCTGCGAAGGCGGTTGGATTCGGAGAAAACCTCCAGCCTGCTTTTAAAGCCTACACGCAGCAAATCGTTGCTAATGCCCGAGAGCTTTCCCGGCAGTTGATCAATCGAGGTTACGAACTTGTGTCCGGCGGGACAGATAACCATCTGGTGCTTGTCGATCTACGAAACAAGAATGTGACCGGTAAGGATGCGGAGAAGGGGCTCGAACAAAGCGGCATAACTGTCAACAAGAACATGGTACCTTTCGACGACAAGTCACCGATGGTGACGAGCGGAATAAGGATCGGCACCCCTGCAGTAACCACCCGTGGCTTCAAAGAAAACGAGATCAAGATAGTCGCAGACCTCATCGATCGCGTCGTATCAAATGTCGGAAAAGAAAATATTTACGCTGAAGTAAAAGCAGAAGTAAAGAGCCTTTGCCGGGAATTCCCGCTGCATAATTTTTCGACGGAGTCTCTGGCGGCTGGAGCAGATGAAACCGGGAGAGTGATGAGTGGCACCGGGGGAAACTTGAACTGACGCGGGGATTCGGTAATCGTGACTGAAAGAGCCAATGATATTGAGCTTCCTGAAGAAGAAGCTCCGAGAGAAATGTCCTTTTGGGAACATCTAGAGGAGCTTCGTGTCAGACTTATTTGGGCACTCGTGGGTATCGGCATAGGGACAATCATATGTGCTTTTTTTGCTGACGACATTGTAAACAAGTTCCTGCTTGCTCCGGCTATCCACAGCAACCCGCCGCTGAAGATTCAGAACCTCAAGCCGTATGGGCAGCTCATGCTGTATATGGAAATAGTTCTGATAGCCGGCATCATAGTCAGCATTCCCAATACGCTCTACCAATTCTGGAAATTTGTGGAGCCGGCGTTATTCCCGCGCGAGCGGAAGTATATCACCTCTATTGTGTTTTTCTCGACCTTCTTCTTTCTCCTTGGTGGTGCGTTCGGATATTTCATCCTTATTCCGAAGGCTCTCTCATTCTTCTCCGGCTTCGGTTCCCCGGACATCCAGAACATAATCGATGTGCAGGCATACTTCGGATTCATAACCGGGATGATCCTCGCCTGCGGCGTTGTGTTCGAGCTGCCCATGCTGTCGTTCTTTCTCGCCAAGCTTGGGATTCTTAGTCCGCAATTCATGAGAAAGTACAGGCGCCACGCCGTTATTGTGATCCTCCTTGTCGCGGCGGCAATCACCCCCGGTCCTGACGTCGCCAGCCAGATCATGGTTGCGATCCCCCTGTACCTGCTTTACGAAATCTCAATCTTCGTGGTGAAGTTTGTGAGAGCCGATAAACTCAAGAAGGAATCGCCTTCCGCATAGTTAAGTTACAGGTGAAATTTGAATCTCGATGAAGTAATTGCCCCGGTCGAGGGGCACATTAAAAAGTTTAGAACTCAATTCAAAGCGTCAATTCGTTCCAACGTTGGACTTGTTGATACAATAGCACGCTACATCCTGATGCAAAAGGGGAAAAAGATCCGCCCGATACTCGTACTCCTTTCGGCGGATGCTGCAGGTGGAATAAATCAGAGCACTTACCATGCTGCTACGCTTGTCGAACTCCTCCACACCGCAACCTTGATCCATGATGATGTGGTTGACAGTGCGGATGTACGTCGGGGACTGGCATCGATCAATGCAACGTGGAAAAACAAGATAGCTGTCCTGATGGGCGACTACCTGCTTTCCAGAGGCCTGCTGGTATCCCTGACTAACCAGGAGTTTGGGTTTCTGCAGGTGAGCTCGGTCGCTGTAAAAAGGATGAGTGAAGGAGAACTTCTTCAGATTCAAAAATCAAAACAACTTGATATGGATGAGAAGACATATTTCAGAATTATTGCCGACAAAACCGCTTCACTTATTTCCACATGTTGCGAGCTGGGAGCAGTAAGTGCTACCACTGATCAGGATGTGATTGCACACCTCAGGAATTTCGGCGAATACCTCGGGATGGCATTCCAAATTCGCGACGATGTCCTCGATTATAGAGGAAAGAAGGCCACGTTGGGAAAACCGATCGGCGGTGACATCAAAGAAAGAAAAGTTACTCTCCCACTGATCTATGCATTTGAAGCGGCACCGAGCCGAAAATCAGGGGCGGTTCTAAAACTTCTCAAGAACGGGAAAGTTGGATCGAAAATCGGCGAGGTGATTGAGTTTGCGGAGTCTTACGGTGGCATAGAAAAAGCTATAAAAAAAGCTGACGAATATGTGACATTGGCGAAAAGGGAGCTGGATTCAATAAAGGACTCTGCAGCTAAGGACTCCTTGTTGATGCTCACTGACTTTGTGGTAGCAAGAGTAAACTGAAAGTAATATACTTCCTCAGATGAGCAATGATCTAAGACCAGAATTCGGAATCACGGACGTTGCAGATATTTCGTAAGAAGAACGATGGCTACGTGTTGGCACTTGGTGGCGGAGGGGCTCGCGGCCTCGCGCATGTCGGTGTTCTAAAGATTTTGCAAAACGAGGGAATAGGGATAAAGGGGATTGCCGGCACGAGTATGGGGGCAGTCGTTGGGGCTATGTTTTCATATTATGGCGATGCAATTGAGGTCGAGGAAGTCTTCAGAAAGTTCATGTCCACAAAGCTCAACAAAGAATTCGGAAGACTCTTCTTGCTGCTATCAGGAAATTTAGGAGCTTACCAGGAACCGAGCCGGCTCGTTAAACTGCTGGAAAGAGGGTACGTCTATTTGAAAGCCGCACGATCGCGGGCGATATTCTCACGCAACATCGTCAGCGATACCCTTCGTGAGCTTCTCCCGGATATTGAATTTGATGAGCTCAAGGTTCCGTTCGTTTCGGTCGCTACAGATTTGATTACGGGCAGGGAAGTGATTTTCAACAGCGGGTCCCTGTTGAGAGCTGTCGAAGCAAGCTCGTTGATTCCAGGAATAGTGGAACCTGTGAAGATCGGCAAATCGATCTACGTCGACGGCAGCACTACAAGCACAGTCCCGGTAGCGGCCGCCAGAAAGATCTTCGGAGGCCAGGTAGTGGCGGTAGACGTTTCTATGGAACTCAAGAGGGGCGGCCAGCCGAACACCGCCTTCGAGGTTGCCCTAAGAGCGGGGGAAATCACGAGCTATTATCTGACAAGAGTCTGGCTTTCCCAGGCAGATGTGGTCATACACCCCAACGTTGGCCAGACGTATTGGGCAAATTTCGAGAAGCTCGATGAGATGATTCGGGCAGGCGAATCCGCCGCAAGAAAGTCGATTTCACTCTTAAAAAACTAAGTTTGCGTACCCTGTTCTACCTGTCGATTGTGGAGTTCCTGCGTATCTGAAGTTCTGCTGAAATCGTCGAATCGGAGAATTTATCATGCACAATTCTGGACTCACGTGCCCTGGGGCAGGCTTGTCTGAGTGTTTAGTTCTCAGATCACAAATCCAGACTGGTCACCCGTAGACAGGCTCGGGAATGCGAGCTTATTAAACTGAGATCGTACCCCGGATTGCATTCCCCTCGCGGTTTTGTTAAATTTAGAAACAATGGGAGTTACGCCTCTATAAATGCTCTTCAATAGGCCTCCAAAGTTCGCGATTCCATCGTTGGTACTGCTTTCTATCCTTTCAGCAGGTAGGGTGTTCGGGCAGGACTCGACCGCTGTAGCTCAATTGAACCAAGAAGGATTTAGATGCGAACAAGTGAATGCGGGCAGGTTTAGAATCAGCCTCAACGGGACCTGGCTTGCTTCAGAAAATAACGGAAAAACGTGGCAAACAGTGCAGATCCCTTCCAGTTTCGACGGGAAGGGAAGCGTTATATTCAAAAGGCATCTCTTTATACCCGCGGGCTTCATAAACCACAACGTCTTCAGCTTGCATGTAGGCAACGGCGGAATATCAACCGAAGTTAGGATCAACAACGAATTCGTTGCGATTCACAACGGTGCTTACTCTCCTGTAGAGACTAGAATTCCTGATCGGCTCCTTCAGACTGGCTCCGAGAATGTCATTGAAATAATCTGCAACAGCAGGCCTAACCCGGTCTCGACAATTCCTTTGAAGCAACTGGCATACCAACCAGCTTGCTATGAAGGACTTTTCCGTAATATTTACATAACAGTCGAGCCGCCGATTTACATCGCTGATCCATCTGAGACAATATCGTTCGACCAAGAGATGACCAGTGCCACGCTGGAAAGTGATATTCATGTTTATGCCACGGACGTTTCACGATTCGGGATCGATTCAACTTCCGCACCGATGTCTCTGACCGCGTATGCGACACTTCTCGATAAAGCTTCCGGAAAAGTCGTTGCGAAATCGGGCGACCAATCGTTTACTCTAGATCCCAATCATAACGGAGAAGTTCACTTCACATTGGGAGTCGACAGGCCAGTTTTGTGGTCTCCGGCCCAGCCAAGTATGTATCAGTTGGATTTCTTTGTGGCATACAAAAGAAATGTTGTGGATCAAGAAACGGTAAACATCGGGTTCAGAAAGGCATCGCTGTCGGGGGGGAAATTCTTCTTGAACGGTACTCAGACTTTCATAAAGAGTGTGAATTACATCGCCGATTATCCCGACGTCGGAGCAGCGTTGAATGAGCTTGAGCTCGAGAAAGACATCGCGGTGATTAAGACTCTTGGGGCGAATGCGGTGAGAGTTGTTGATTATCCGCCGTCGCAGACTCTGCTGAATCTTTGTGACAGGTTCGGTTTGATGGTTTTCGAGGAAATCCCGATAATCGATGTTCCACCATCCGTGCTCAGCTCAGGCCAATATCGGGGATCAATTAAAGGGTACCTGAGTGAAGTGATTCGTGATTCCCGATCTCATCCTGCTGTAGTAGCAATTTCTGTGGGCACTGATCTGGAGGAGTCTTCCACTGCGACCAAAGAATACTTGTCCTCTGCCGCCGATCTGGTACACAACCGGACCGACTGGCTTGTGTACTACACGCCTATGCCGGGACTTCTGGATACTGTGCACACGGATGCCGACTTCGTCGGGTTGGATCTTTCTCCCTTTACGTCGGAAAGAGAGATGAAGTTATTTCTCGCCAGGCAGTCGGAGATTGCTCCTAACACCACCTTCTGGATTTCAGCCGTTGGCAGCCAGACTCAAATAAGCAATCATAACGGGTATTCCGATCCATTGTCACTTGAGCACCAGGCGCGCTTCCTGGTTGACGCTTACAGTGCGGTTGAGAAAGGAAACTTTGCCGGCATTTCGATAAACAGCTTCGCCGATTGGCGCGGCGCAGTACCACACCTGATGCCCAACGGTCATCCATACCTGTACACCTACGGCATTGTGAGTTACTGGCGTGAGAAGCGCCCTGCATTCTCAGTTGTAAGGGGGCTCTTCAACGAAGAGGCGCTTCCGACTCTTCCGATAGGAAACTACACAGATACACCTCCCATCATATACGTTATACTCTCCACGCTCCTCTTGGTGTTGATAACGTACCTGCACTATAGCCGCAGGTGGTTCCGCGAAAGCGCCACGCGTGCAATTTTCCGCCCCTATAATTTTTTTGCTGACGTGCGGGATCAGCGTATGATCTCGGCTTTCCAGACGGGAATGGTCTTGCTTCTAATATCCGCAGGGATGGCCATCTATCTATCCAGCCTCACCTATGCGTTCAGGAACAGCTACACGTTCGACAGGCTCCTCGGTATTTTCATTCCTTACCACGCTCTAAAGATAAAATTCGATTATCTCGTCTGGCATCCAGCGGCGTTCATAGCAGGTTTCACTGTGCTATTTATGGTCGTCGCTGCCGTGGTTACCATCATCATCAAACTCCTCTCCTTTGCTGTGAAGATCAGACTGGAATTAGTAAGTGCGTTTACAATCGCGATATGGTCCCTGCTGCCGATGGCGATCCTGATTTTGGCAGATATGATTCTCTTCCGACTTCTCGGTCAGAACGGATTTGTTTGGGCGGCCCTCCTGGTGTTCGCGGCGCTGTGTTTGCTAAGCCTGTTCAGGCTGTTCCATGGTATAGGAATTATATATGATATTTCAACTCTGCGCATCGGTGTGATCGGTACGCTGGTATTGGTGGCTCTTTTAGTATTGCTCACCCTCTACTACAACGGGATGGACGGGCTTATTCCGTACACCAAAATGTTTTACAAATTTATCGTAGGCAGTCGAGTCGCATAGATGTTTCTATCTAAACTTGAGATTTTCGGTTTCAAATCCTTTGCCGCCAAGACGGAGCTCACTTTCGATGGTGGTATTACTTCCGTAGTGGGTCCAAACGGATGTGGAAAGACAAATGTCCTCGATTCCATTCGCTGGGTTCTGGGCGAACAGAGAACCAGTATGCTCCGAAGTGATTCGATGGAGAACGTGATATTTAACGGCTCGCAGGCACGGAAGCCAATGGGGATGGCGGAGGTCACGATCACGATCAAGAACGACAAGGGTCTGTTGCCTGTTGATTACTCCGAGGTGGCGATAACCAGGAGGGTGTTCAGGTCGGGCGAGGGTGAATACTTTATAAATAAGAACCAATGCAGGCTCAAGGACATCCAGGACATGCTGATGGATTCGGGCATGGCAGCTACGGCATACTCGGTTATTGAGCTGAAGATGGTGGAGGACATCCTGCGGGAAAATGCGGATGAGCGCAGGAAGATGTTCGAAGAAGCCTCCGGCGTGACGAAATATAAGGCCAGGCGTAAAGCCGCCCTTGGAAAGCTTGACGACGTGCAACGGGACCTCCTCCGCGTGAACGATTTGATCACAGAGATCGAAAAGAAGGTCAACTCTCTCGAGCGTCAGGCGAAGCGCGCAGAACAGTACAAACGGTTTACCGACGAACTAAGCCTCCTCGAGCGGCAATATCTCTACGCCGAATATAACCAGATACTCGTCAGGCTTGTCCCGCTCAAAGAAAGTCTTTCAACCAGCGAGGACGAAAAAGTTCGGACGCTGGGGGTGCTTTCACAACAAGATGAATTGATCAAGCTCCTTCGCCTGGAGATCGATGAGGTGGACAGAAGCCTTTCGAATCTTCAGCTGCAGCGAAGTGAAAAACAATCTGAGTTACACGTCAAGGAAGAGGAGATTGCAGTTCTCGCGGAGAGAATGAGGGGATTGAGAGACAACAATTCTGTCCTTGAGAAAAGGAAGGCGGACCTCACCTCGAAGAACCAAGCCCTTGTTTCGCAAATCGCGGAATTGAAGCTCAGCATCTCGGACTCGGAGGAAGAGGAAAAATCTCTAGCAATTTCATTGGAGAATGAGCAGGTAGATTTTAGGAACCTGGAACAGCAGCTGGCCCTTGCCCGCGCCAAGTCAAACACAGCGCACGAAAACTTGATCCGGGTTCTTAATGACCTCGCACTTAAACAAAATGAGAGAGAAAGAGCCCACGCGCGACTCGAAAGGGTCCGCTCCCACGCCGACGAGCTTGGTATCCGCAAGGCTCAGCTTGAGGACGAAAAGGGGAAGATTACGCAGCGGATAGAAATATCCGGATCAGAGAAGGTACAATTCGAATCTCAGATTGAATCTGAGAAGAAGAAATTGAGTGATCTGGAGCGGAATCGTGAAGAGCTCTTCAGCGAACTTGAGCGGACAAAGACCTCCGCACAGAAAGTCCGTGATGCTATTCAGACAAACCAGGCGCGGGTGGATTTTCTTGACGGACTCGTCGAAAACCTTGAAGGTTTACCAGACGGGGCAAAAGCTCTTGCACGAGGCGAGATTGCCGAACTTCCTAAATTCGAAGTGCTGAGCGACGTCTTCTATGTCGAGCCCGACTACCGGATCGCTGCCGAGTCGATTCTGGGTGAGGCTTCGAACTTTCTTGTTTCGCCAGACGAATATGCGGCGCTGAATGCTGTTGACGCCCTGCGCAGCCGCGATTTGGGAAAGGTGACGTTTGTATGCCTGGATCGGCTCCACAAAATAGACTCCCCGGTCGTGTCAGGCTTAGTAAACAAGTTGATCGAGCATGTGCAGATGCTGCCGGAACATGAGCCGCTGGCAAGATATTTCTTTGGAAACGTGGCAGTCATTGAAAATTTCTCAGAGGCTCAGACTGTAATGAGGGAGAACCCTGCGAGTTTCTGCGTGAACTTTTCCGGCGATGTCTTTTCGTCAAAAGGCATCATACGAGGAGGAAGCACGCGGCGCACCGAGGGCGGCCGAGTCGGCAAGCTCAGACAGTTGGAAGAGCTGAAAGTCGAGCAATCCAGATTGACTGAAGAGATCTCAAGACTGGAAGTCCAAATCAGTACACTCCAGGCGGACATCGATAAGCTCCCCATCAAGATTGGCAACGAAATACTAAGAAACCTGGAGCTGCAACTTGCCAGGGTGGAACAGTCGAGCGTGGAGAATAACCATGCTCTGCAGGGAGTTGAACTTCAGCTCGCGGACGTCATGGCACGGATATCCAAGCTCGGTGCAGAAATAGACGAAGCAAAATCGGATCTGGACAGCGTCGAACTACTGCTGACCGGTCTCAATTCGGCAAAGGATTCGTCGGACCAGGAATACCAGGCATCGCTCTCAGAGCTGAAAGTCATAGAAGAAGAGTATAGAAAGAAAAATGATCAGCTTAGAGAAGCCCAGGCAAAACACATTGAGTGCGTGAACAGAGTTAATTTCCTGAAGAGGGAAATCGAATCTTCACAGGAGCAGATAAACACCAACAGCGACGGTGTACAGCGAGCGGAGGAAGATATTCTCTCAAATAGTGAGACGATTTCTCTATCGCAGGTGAAGATGGCTCAACTTGAAGAACTGAGGGCCGAATGTAAGACAGAAATGGATGCGCTTGATGCCCAGGGTGCCGAGCTGAATGAGAAACTGGCTTCGAAAAAAACATCGGAATCATCCGAGTCGAAAAAACTTGCCGAGATCCGTGCAAGTCACGAGAGTGCAGTCGAGACTGTTCATCAGGTCAGCTTGAAGATTAATGAACTCGATGCGCAGGCGAGGTCACTTTCCGAAAGGGCCGGTGAAGAGTTCAACCTGGACCTAACCGCCCAGACGAAGGAGTCTATGAAGTTGCCGGGCGACTTCGATATCCCCGCAGCACGAGAGAGAGTCAATTATCTCAGAGGCAGGATTGAATCGTTCGGGCCCGTTAACCTCGTGGCTTTTTCTGAATACTCCGAAGAAAAACAACGCTACGACTTCCTGGTTGCACAGAGAGGTGACTTGCTCGAAGCGGAAAAAACACTTACCAAGACCATAGAAGAGATCAATCGTACCGCTCACAAGAAATTCATCGACACATTTGAACTCATAACGGAGAATTTCAAGATTACGTTCAAGAGCCTCTTCGACGGCGGCGAGGCAGATCTTAAGCTCGAAACGAACGTCGATCCTCTCGAAGCGAAAATCGAAATCATGGGCAAGCCGGCAGGCAAGAGACCGCAGTCAATTGACCTTCTTTCTGCGGGAGAAAAGACTCTGACTGCTATCGCACTTCTATTCGCGATTTATCTGGTTAAGCCAAGCCCGTTCTGTATTCTCGACGAAGTTGACGGACCTCTTGATGACAACAACACTGATAATTACGTCCGGATGATCAGGAGGTTTTCGACCGACACGCAGTTCATAGTCATCACACACAACAAGCGTACAATGGAGGCCGCTGATACGCTCTACGGCGTTACGATGGAAGAACAGGGCGTTTCCAAGGTGGTCGCGGTTCGTTTTGTAGATGACTGGGTCTCGGCAAAATGAAGTCCTACAAACCGAAAGTATTCGTCGATTTTGACGGTACTATAACCAAACAGGATGTCGGGAACGCCTTCTTCAGGAAATTTGGGAACGAAGCGGAGTCGATGAAGGCGGTTGCCCAATGGAAGTCCGGCGAGATTTCTGGTCGTGACCTTCTGCTCACAGAAGCATCGACGGCAGAAGTGACCGAGTCAGCCGCCGAGAAGTTCGTAGACGGCTTCGAGATCGATCCCACATTTAGAATTTTCTTCGATTTCTGCCGCGAGGAAGGTATCGAGATGTCCATCTTAAGTGATGGTCTTGCCTTCTACATTGAGAGAATTCTCTCTTCAAACGGCATCGCCGGTGTACCAGTATATTCAAACAGCTCGCATTTTAAGAACGGTGGAATAGCGATTGAGTTTCCCTACGAATCGGAGTGCACAAAGTGCGCTAACTGTAAAGGTTACCAGATCCTGACTCAAACTGGTGCAGATGATATCATAGTGTACGTGGGAAATGGCTTTTCGGACCGGTGCGCAGTGCAATATGCAGATATTGTTTTCGCGAAAGATGAACTTTTGAAATACTGTGAAGAAAGTAACATCACCTACTTCCCATTCAATACGTTCGAAGAAGTGCGCGCCAAATTCAGCAAAATACTTGGGAGCGGAAAGCTTAGGAAACGACACCGGGCAGAATTGAAAAGAAGAGAAGCATACCTGTCTGAGTGATGGAGGCACAATCAAACTACAAGTGGCGACGGGCTCTGTTCAAATACAGGAGCTACACTCCTATCCCCTTTTTATTGGTGATGGTTGTATTCGCCGCGCCCAGCACAGCGTCGCTCCTATTTGGATTTGCAGTCGCGTTCACCGGCGAACTCATAAGGTTCTGGGGAGTTTCATACGCGGGGAGCGAAACCCGCACAACCGGAAATGTCGGCGGGACATTTCTCATCACAGCAGGACCTTATGCTCACGTGAGAAATCCGCTGTACGTCGGAAACATCCTGATGTATACCGGAGTCGGGGTAATGTCTAACGCCCTGATGCCGTATCTCCCCCTATTTGCAATAGTTTATTTTGTATTTCAATACGCCACCATAGTTTCACTTGAAGAGGAATATCTTGCCCGGACATTTCCGGACTGGAAGGAATATGCCTCGAAGGTCCACCGATTTGTGCCTTCCATCCGAAAATTTTCCGGCCGAAAGGATTTCAGTCCGAACGTCCGCCGCGCACTAAGATCCGAAAGATCTTCACTGATAGCGCTCGTCTCGGTCTCTGCCTTGCTTCTGGTAATGCATTTCTACTGGAGCCCTATTTGAAGAAGAGTTATCTGATAATCGCAGGGGAGACGTCGGGTGATAAACATGCTGCTCGGCTGGTCGGTTGCATGAGAGAGTTCGCGGACGTTAGGCTGGTGGGAATCGGCGGGGATGAGATGAAGGCGGCAGGAGTCGAAATAATCCACCATGTGAAAGAAATGTCGGTCATGGGATTCTCTGAGGTGATCTCAAAGCTCCCGTTTTTTGCCCGCGTTCGGAAGGACATGATCCGGATAGTGCGGCAGGAAAGGCCTGATGGAGTTGTGCTGGTCGATTATCCCGGCTTCAATCTGCGATTTGCCAAGATTGCGAGAAGAGAAGGGGTAAAGGTATTCTATTACATCAGTCCTCAAGTCTGGGCGTGGGGTAAAAGGCGTATCAAGACGATCAGGCGGACCGTTGACCTGATGATGACGATATTCAAGTTTGAAGAAGAGATGTATCACAAGGCGGGTGTCAATGCAAAATTCGTCGGGCACCCTCTTCTTGATGAGATCAAATGCTCAAGCGGCGCCGAGATTCAGCAGTTTCGTCGTCAGTTCTTCAATTCACATCATCCAGGCAATCCCGAAATGCAGAGAGTTCTCGCGCTCCTGCCGGGGAGCCGGCACCAGGAAATAAAGAGAATACTTCCAACGATGCTTCTCGCTGCTCGTACCGTTGTTGATGAACTCCGGGGCGCGGGGATGCGAATCGAGCCTATCATCGGGTGTGCGCCCGCAATAGATGTGGAAGAGTATTCGAGCGTTATGCACGAGACAGGTGTGAACGCACAATTGTGCCATGATGTCGGGCTGTTGATGGATTCCGCAGATGCGGGGATGATCACAAGCGGAACTGCCACTCTTGAAGCAGCTTTGCATGATTTGCCGATGCTGGTTGCATACAAGACGAGTCCCGTTACATATTTTCTCGGTAGGTCGCTTGTCAGGCTTAAATCCATCTCGCTTGTCAACATTGTGGCGGGGGAAAGGATAGTTGAAGAATTGGTGCAGGGCGGATTTGAAGCGACCAGAGCTGCAAGCATCATAAAATCGATACTCACCAATTCTGAAGTCTCGGACCGGATCAAGCAGAAATACGCGGGTATTCGCAAAGCGCTCGGAGAAGCAGGCGCTTCGGCGAGGGCGGCAGAACTAATCCTGAAGGCTGCATGAGGACATGGTACACTCTGTCAGAAAATGGCTGTTGCCGTTCAGCGCGCTTTATGGTGGAATCGTGACTATCCGAAACTTCGGGTATGACAACAACATTTTCAGCACAAAGAAACTGCCTGTACCCGTGGTATCCGTAGGTAATATATCCGTAGGTGGCTCCGGGAAAACACCATTCGTGCTGTATTTAATCGAGCGACTTCTTTCGATGGGAAAGAAACCGGCAGTATTGTCTCTGGGCTATAAGCGACTTACTGGTGAACGACGCGTCTCCTGTCCGAATGCAGGCGAAGAAGTCGATGTGCAGCTGCTCGGAGACGAACCGGCATTGATATCCAGAAGTTACCCGAACGTTCCGGTGGCTGTTCACAAGAACCGTCACGCATCAGGTCTGGTGCTCCTCGATAAATTTGATATCGACGTTTTCGTCCTTGATGATGGGCTTCAAAACAGGGAATTGAATCGGGATCTTGATTTTGTACTCATGAACCATGCGCTCGACGATTTGTACGACAGTTATCTACCTGCCGGCAACGTTCGAGATCGGAAAGGGCGAATCAGGCAGGCCGATGTGATTGTTCTGACGGGCCACAGTCAATTTACAGTTGATGCCACAGTGCTTTCGGAAGTCCATAGCTGCGCGAATGCCCCGGTAGCGGGGATAAGTTTTACTCCATCGAGTTTGGTCAATAGTCTTGGAGAAGATTGCGACCTCATGCTCCTGCAAGGAAGCAATGTCGCCGCGTTTTGTGGCATTGCCAGGTCTGACGGGTTCTTTGTCGCGTTGGAGGAGTTGGGATATTCAATATCGAGACGTAAAGTATTCGGCGATCATCATTGGTTTGATGAGTATGACCTCGATGAGATTTTCCAGGGTGATGAAGAGACACTGGCGGTCACAACAATGAAAGACGCAATAAGAATCTTTGGCGACGAGGAGCTTGTGGAAAGAGATGACGTTAAACGAATTTATGGTCTGCGCGAGAGAGCTACGGTTAATTTTGGAGAGGAACATATAAACGCGGCTCTTCTCAACCTCTTCGAGAGGGCTTATGCTTAAGATTGGGATGTCCGACTGCGGCGAGAAGAACGTCAATTATATCAGATATATTTCACGGATACCTGACGCGAGTATCACGGTTTTATCGAAAGATAATCTGAGTGAGACAGAAATATGTGATGGCCTTGTTCTTACTGGCGGAGAGGATGTTTCACCGGAACTCTACGGTGATTGGCCCGATGAGACGGTCCACACAAATCCGGAGCGTGACGGGGTCGAGTACAGGCTTATCGAGATCGCCTCTAATCGCGGGAGCCCGATCCTCGGAATTTGTCGCGGCTTGCAGGTAGTCAATGTGTATTTCGGCGGCACTTTGATCATGGACCTGGAGAAGTATCAAAAGAGGTTTCACCGTTCCATCTCCGATGCCGAAGACAGGTACCACAACGTTGAGTTGTCCGAGGAGTCGAAGTTGTTCGGATATACAAGGAACAGGCACGGAGTTGTCAGCAGCTCGCACCACCAGGCCGCAGATAGAATCGGTGAGGGATTAATGGTTACATCGCGTGCAGGTGACGGCACTGTCGAGTCAATAGAGAGTACATCGTCCATGTCCCCCGGGTTGATCGCAGTTCAGTGGCACCCGGAGCGGATGCGGTTCGAAGATCCTTTTGCTCTCGGTGTCTTGAAACTTTTCGAATCCAGTCTGGCTGACAGGATGTCAGGTAATGGACCGTCGGGAATACAGGGCACGTCTAAAGGCTCCGAAGTTTCGAGTAATGATACATTTTTCACCCAACAATCCCCATAGCTTGATGGCGAAAGGGAAAAGAAGAATAAAGTGAATACGCTAAATGGAGGTTAAATAATGAGTAAAGCAAAATATGTGTACTTCTTCGGCAATGGCAAAGCCGAAGGGAAAGCAGAGATGAAAAATCTGCTTGGAGGGAAGGGGGCAAACCTTGCTGAAATGACCAACATAGGTCTGCCGGTTCCGCCCGGCTTCACTATTACGACGGAAGTTTGCACCTACTACTATGCCAACAAACGGTCGTACCCGAAGGTACTCAAAGCCGATGTTGTCAAATCCATGAAACGACTTGAGTCCGCGGTCGGTGCGAGATTCGGAGACAGAAACAATCCGCTCCTCGTTTCTGTCCGTTCAGGTGCACGCGCCTCTATGCCCGGCATGATGGATACAATTCTTAACCTCGGTCTAAATGATCGAGTCGTCGACGGCCTTGCAAAAAAGACGAACAACCTTAGGTTTGCGTACGATGCGTATAGGCGGTTTGTTCAGATGTACGGAGACGTCGTGCTCGGATTGAAACCGACCCACAAAGACGAGATCGATCCGTTTGAGGCAGTCATCGAAGCGAAGAAAAAAGAAAGAGGGGTGCATCACGATACCGAGCTCACTGCGGATGATTTGAAAGACCTTGTGGCAAAATTCAAGAAGGCAATAAAGGAAAAGACCGGTCACGATTTTCCAGAGGACCCCATGGAACAGCTTTGGGGTGCCATCGGTGCCGTGTTCGGTTCCTGGAACAACGACAGGGCCATCGCCTATAGAAAGATGTATGACATACCCGAGTCATGGGGGACCGCCGTCAGCGTGGTTGCCATGGTATTTGGAAACATGGGCGAGACCTCAGGTACCGGTGTGGCTTTCACGCGCGATCCTGCCGCCGGAGAGAACCTGTTCTACGGAGAGTACCTGATGAACGCCCAGGGTGAAGATGTTGTGGCCGGGATCAGAACGCCGATCCCGATTTCTAAACTTTCCGAACAAAATCCCAAAATATACGGGCAGCTTGAGAAGATCAGGAAGACTCTGGAGAAGCACTACCGGGATATGAACGATATAGAGTTCACTATCCAGGAAGGAACGCTCTATATGCTGCAATGCCGCGTCGGCAAGAGGACGGCATTCGCCGCGATAAAGATCGCGGTCGATATGGTCGACGAAAAGCTTATCACCGAGAAGGAAGCCCTCGGACGCATTGAGCCGGACCAGCTGAATCAGCTCCTTCGTCCTGTCTTTGACCTCAGGGAGAAAGAGGCTGCCATAAAGGACAGCAGGCTTCTTGCAAAAGGATTGAATGCAGGACCTGGTGCGGCGACGGGCCGCGTTGTCTTCAATGCTCCTGATGCAGAAGAATGGAACAAACGTGGAGAGTCAGTGATCCTCACCAGAATCGAGACGTCGCCAGAAGATATTAGGGGAATGGACGCTTCCGCTGGAATTCTGACAGCAAGAGGAGGTATGACTTCACATGCTGCACTCGTCGCCAGGCAGATGGGAAAGGTCTGCATAGTCGGCTGCTCAGCGCTTGAGGTTGACTATTCATCTCACACTATGCAGGTAAACGGCAAGACGGTTCGCGAAGGCGATTGGATTTCAATTGACGGATCAACAGGCGAAGTAATCGAAGGAAAAATTCCGACCAAGCCGTCGGAAGTGCTGCAAGTTCTGATCGACAAAACACTCGATCCGAATGATGCGCCGGTTTATCAGCAATTTGCCAAAATCATGAGTTGGGCAGATAAATACCGTGACTTGAAGATCCGAACGAACGCAGATCAGCCCGATCAGGCCGCGAACGCAGTTGCATTCGGGGCCGAGGGAGTAGGCTTGTGCCGGACCGAACACATGTTCTTCGGAGAGGGAAAGATCGGACCAATGCGCGAGATGATACTTGCAGATACATTGGATGCTCGGAAGAAGGCTCTAGCAAAATTGCTTCCGCTGCAACGTGAGGACTTCGAAGGTCTATTTGAGACGATGAACGGCAGACCCGTGACAATTCGGACGCTCGATCCACCATTGCACGAGTTCCTGCCTCATGAAGAAGGAGCCCAGAGGGAACTTGCTTCGGAGATGGGCATAAGCTTCGAGAAGGTTCACCAGAGAGTTGAGGACCTTCACGAGTTTAATCCTATGCTCGGTTTCCGCGGTTGCAGACTCGGCATCATATATCCCGAGATTACCGAGATGCAAAGCCGCGCAATCTTTGAGGCAGCCGCCAACATTCAGAACAAGGGAGTGAAAGTCGAACCCGAAGTGATGATTCCTTTGGTTGGTAACGTCAAAGAACTGGAAGGACAGGCTAAGATCGTTCGACAGGTTGCCGAAGAGGTAATGAAAGAGAAGGGAGCGAAGTTCAACTACCATGTCGGTACGATGATCGAGGTACCGCGAGGCGCACTCACCGCAGATGAAATCGCGAAGGTTGCCGAGTTCTTCAGCTTCGGTACGAACGACCTCACCCAGACCACTCTCGGTGTCAGCCGCGATGACGCAGCAAGATTCCTGGTACCTTACACCCAGATGGAGATTTATTCGAAGGATCCGTTTGAGGTCCTCGACCGCGCGGGGGTTGGCCAGCTTATGAAAATGGCGAAGGAAAAGGGACGGTCTGTAAGGCCTGATCTCAAAGTCGGTATCTGCGGTGAACACGGCGGAGAACCGTCATCGGTTGAGTTCTGTCACATGATAGGTCTGAACTACGTTAGTTGTTCTCCTTTCAGAGTGCCGATCGCGAGACTGGCGGCAGCACGAGCTGCCCTGACGTTCCCTCAAAAGGCAACGAAACCTGCCAGGAAATCAGCCAGGAAACGTGTGCGGAAAACTGCTAAAAGAACTAGAAAGTAAAAGTAATACTGTCCCGAATAGCCAAAGTACTATTCGGAACATTTCAAAAACCGATTGGAAGGGATTTTGAAAAAATGAAACTCTCCGACTTTAAGTACCCTGTCCCTCGCAACTTAATTGCGAAGGCTCCTGCGGAGCCGAGGGATCACTCGAAGTTGATGGTCCTGGACAGAGCCACTCAGCAAATAGAAGAAACGGTGTTCCATGAGATTACGGAATACTTTGAGAAAGGCGATGCTTTGGTCGTTAACGACACAAAGGTGTTTCCTGCGCGTCTGCTCGGGAGGAAAGAAAAAACGAATGCAAAGATCGAGGTGCTTCTCTTAAGAGAACTGAACCATGACGAGGGGATATGGGACGTCGTCGTTGAGCCGGCCAGGAAAGTAAGGATCGGGAACAAAATATATTTCGACGACGAAAAGATTTATGCTGAGGTGATTGACAACACCACGAGCCGCGGGAGAACCATAAAATTCAACTATAAGGGCGACATCTACAAAATTCTTGACAGGATCGGGCAGATGCCATTGCCTCATTACATTAAACGGGATCCGACCGAGAAGGATAAAGAAGATTATCAAACGATTTATGCCAAAGTTGTTGGAGCGGTCGCTGCCCCCACTGCCGGCCTTCATTTTTCAAACAGACTTGTCTCGCGGCTCCTGAAGAAAGGCGTAAAAATTCTGCCGATTACTCTTCATATCGGAATCGGGACCTTCAGGACGGTGGACGTTGAAGATCTTACGAAGCATAGGATGGACTCAGAATTCTACGAGGTCCCTCTTGATTCTGCAAAGTCCATTAATCAAACGATCGATGCCAGGAGAAAAGTTTTTGCCGTGGGTACTTCAGTTGTCCGCGTGCTTGAATCGAACGTGACAACCGATAATCACGTGAAAGCTGGAAAGGGCTGGACCGACAAATTCATTTATCCCCCTTACGAATTCAAAATTGTGGACCACATGATCACTAACTTTCATCTGCCGGAGACGACATTGCTGATGCTCGTCAGTGCCTTCACAGGGCACGAGTTTATGATGAAGGCGTACAAACGGGCTATCAAAGAAGGGTTTCGATTCTACAGCTACGGCGATGGGATGCTGATACTTTAGAGTGTCCTATGGTCTAAGAAACACACTCCAGGTGAGCGCTTTGCGCCAAGGCGGAAGGCGCTCATTTGTCGTTTCTCATCCAGAGTACAAGTCTTTTTCGGAGCTATGTCGAGCGGATTATTATGGCACATAAAATTGGCGTGATCATCCCGGCTGCCGGGGCCGGAAGACGGCTTGGGGGTGTCACGAAACCGCTGATTGAAGTCGGCGGAAAACCGATCATACTGAGGCTCCTCCATTTGTTTTCCAGACAGCCAGATGTTTATCGGATTTGTGTGGCGGCTCCGCGTGCGGAAATTGCGGACTTCAGGAGAATTGGCGATACATCGGGTATCAAGGTGAGCATAGTTGAAGGCGGATCTGAACGTGCCGTCAGCGTCAAGAATGCTTACGACAGTCTGAGTGATTCACTTTCAGAGGAAGATCTTGTCTGCATTCACGATGCGGCAAGACCCCTTCTATCGGAAGAGGATCTTGCAAGTGTTATCAGTGTTGCAACTAAATTCGGCGCGGCGTTTCTTGCAGCAAGAGTCAAGGATACGCTTAAATTGGTGGGAGAAGGCGGGGTTTGCCTCTCCACCATTGACAGGACTAACCTCTTCGCGGCGCAGACACCGCAGGTGATGAAATCAGCATATCTTAAGCGAGCTTACAGTGAAGTCGGTGATTATTCCGGCATTACCGACGAGATCATGCTGATGGAAAAGATCGGCGTCGGGGCCGTTGTGGTAGAGCCGAGACGTCCTAATCTCAAACTAACCTCTCCGGAGGATCTTGACCTAATAATGAATCTTATCGATCTGACTTCTTGATATTTCCGCCCTTAAGAAGTCGGAAGGCAATACATCGCGCCCCTCGCTCAAGGCTCGTCCGAACTGCTGCCCGAGTCTGTTGATGAACATATCTCTTTTCTGCCCAAGTGAATCCAGACCGAAAGTCTCTTCCCCCTCTTCGATCCATTTCCCGATTTGATCAGGGAGATTTCGCGCCCCCGTTTCATAGGTAAGGTAAGCTGATCCGAAGAAGTGTACCAGCTTCGCGCTGTCGCCCCACTTGTCCAAAGGAGAGTCGTTGAAGAAATACCTGGGGAGCTTGCTAATTCGTGCATAAGCGTCGGCTGAATTTTCTGCAGGCAACGGCACTCGGACTCTTCCAACAATAGGGAATGACGGCGTTATGTAAGTCCTGTTGAGGACGGCGAACGATATTGAGAGTAATGCCAGGCTGATGTCACCTTTAGAAAGCTGCATGCCTTTTTCAAAAATCATATCGATGTGTTTCAGCTCAACTTTTCTGACGTGGCTTACAGGTGGAAGTTCGGTTCGAATATATGTTTTAAGCGCGCTCGTGACTCTGATTATGCGGGGCTCGAAGATTCGTTGGAGAATGTTGCCCTGTGCGGCTGCTTCACCCGTCAATCCAAAGATAAGGGAAGCGCAAAGCATAAGCTTACACATACTTCTGGCAATCTCCAACCTCGGATTGGTTCCCATCAGCCCGCCCGACCCTGTCGTCTTCATCGTTTGACCGCTCAAGTTTGGATGATGCCTACGTTGAATTTATTCATGAATGCGTTGTTGTTAGCCACTTCAATCCCTCGCGAGATGATGACGCGAGTATCAAGAGGGGCAATAATTCCATCTACCCACAACCTTGCTGCCGCATATCGCGGATCCGTTTCTGAGTCGTATTTCTTCTTTATCTCATCGAGAATTTTCGCCTGGTCTGAACCGGTTGGTCCTTCCTTTCCGGTCTTCGATTGGAGCTTAATACTTAGAAGTGTCTGGCTTGCCTGCTCGCCACCCATAACAGCAATTCTTGCTGAAGGCCAGGCAAAGATCATTCGCGGATCATAAGCCTTCCCGCACATTGCATAATTGCCCGCTCCGTAGCTATTTCCGACTATGAAAGTAAGTTTCGGAACCGTAGAATTCGCGACTGCGTTTACCATTTTGGCGCCGTCCTTTATGATTCCGCCTTTCTCAGCTCGTGTGCCAACCATGAACCCAGTTACATCCTGGAAGAATACGAGTGGAATCTTCTTCTGGTTACAATTCATAATGAACCGCGCAGCCTTGTCTGCACTGTGCGAATATATCACTCCGCCGATTTGCAGCTCACTTGAGCCGTCTGAGTTTTTTGCTTTGACGGTGGTCCGTTGGTTGGCGACTATCCCGACTGCCCACCCATCGACCCTGGCATAAGCACAAATAAGCGACTTTCCGTAATCACTCTTGTACTCATCTATCTCGCTTCCGTCCACTATCCTGGCAAGGACTTCGTAGAAGTCATAGGGTTTTGCCCGGTCCTGGGGAATGATACCGTAGATCTCATCCTGTGAAAACGAGGGGCTAATCGACTGGATACGGTCAAATCCGGCGACAGGTTGGGCACCCAATTTTGAAACGAGATTTCGAATAAGCTCGATAGCTTCAACGTCTGACTTGACTTTGTAGTCGGTGATTCCGGAAATGGAGGAATGCGTTTCGGCTCCGCCTAATTTCTCAGTGTCCGTTTCTTCGCCGATGGCAGCCTTGACAAGATGCGGTCCCGCGAGGAACACACTGCCGTTCCCTTCAACAATTATCGCTTCGTCGCTCATGATTGGGAGGTATGCGCCTCCTGCCACACAGGGTCCCATGATTGCTGAAATCTGTGGTATCCCCATCGAGCTCAGCAATGCATTATTAAAGAAAATCCTCCCGAAATCTTCCTTGTCCGGGAATATCTCAGACTGCATGGGAAGAAACACTCCGGATGAATCGACCAGATAGACGATCGGCAGGCGATTCTCCATCGCAATCTCTTGAGCGCGGAGATTCTTCTTGATAGTCATTGGGAAATAGGCACCTGCCTTCACCGTTGAATCGTTGGCAACTATCACTGCCTGGCGTCCGCAAATGATTCCGATTCCAGTCACGATCCCGGCAGACGGTGCTTCTCCATGTTCATGGTACATCCCAAGGGCAGCCATCGTCCCTATTTCAAGAAAGTTTGTCCCCGGATCGATAAGCTTGTCGATTCTCTCTCGCACGAGGAGTTTGCCGCGGCTTCTTTGGCGGGCTGCCGCCTGGTCTCCACCACCTCGGCGCAGCTTTTCCATTTCCGATCTGACACGCGTTGCAAGCCCTTCATTATGCTCTTTGTTCATGATAAAATCGGAATTGTGGTTGAGTTTGGTCCCGCAGATCCTCATTGAGACACCTCTAGTCCATTTGCATGTTATGACCGACGAATGACCGCAGATTTCTTACCTGATTTCTTTCCCGGCGGGAATTGTTCCCAAAAGCAATTTTCATTTCTGTGATAAAATTACCGATTCAACTGTCGATTCACAAGACGATATGGAGAATCTCTCGTTTCGGACCACACGCTGATTTAACAGAAGGATGGTGGGACATTGACATTCTTGCCCTCTATTTCTATATTAATACCCGCTGAGATGCCACACAGACAGTCGCACGTGAAGACAACGCCAGCCAAACTGACATTTGTTCTTTTATCTGACCCTGATAAGCCGTCGAGGACTTTTGAGGCATCTAAGGCTAAGCTTGCTGTTTTAGTTCTTTTGGGTTTTGTTGCGATTGGCGCGATCAGCGTTATACTAATGGTTTATACGCCCCTCGGAAGAGTATTCTTCCCGAACTTTTTCAGCACTCAGGAAGAACAACTTGATAAGGTGGAAGCGCTCGAATCGAAAGTCGACGCGGTGCAGAATGAACTGACTTACCTGACCGTATACAATAACAAATTGAGACGGGTGTTGGGTGACACCGCCGGCATAAATGCATCCGCGGCAGGGAGCACTCAGCTTGCTGTCGAACCGCCTCAACAGAACGTGAAGGCGACATCGTCGACTTCAAAGATTGTGCGTTCGGTTCAGTCGGTGAATTCCCCGTTGGCTCGAAGATTGACGGCGAATGAGAATGTCGGTTCGATGTTCCCTCTTCTAATGCCTGTGTCGGGATTTATTTCTAGAGGGGTCGACTATGCGATCGAACACTACGGCATCGATATAGCTGCCCCGGTCGGCGAACCAATCGTTGCCCCCGCACCCGGCGAAGTCATATTCGCAGATTGGACTTTGACCGGAGGGAATACGCTCATAATTGCACACCCGGGAAATTTCTTGACGGTGTATAAGCACTGTGAAAGAATACTTGTAGGTGTCGGCACCAGGGTTTCGAGAGGCGAAGCGATTGCCCTTGTAGGATCTACTGGTACGACGAGTACCGGGCCTCACCTGCATTTCGAGCTTTGGCATGACGGCAGAAATTTGAATCCGGAAAATTATTTACTAAAGACGAATTGATATGGCGAAAGAAGACGGACAAGTAAACATCGTTGCGCAAGGGACCAGCTTTGAAGGTAAAATCACGAGTCCCGGAAGCCTTAGGGTTGACGGCCGTGTCCAGGGCGATATAGCCCTCTCCGGCGATTTGGTTGTCGGTGCAAACGGCGAGGTCGACGGCAATGTGGATGCGCAAACTGTTACAGTGAGCGGGAAAATCACAGGCAACATAAGTGCCAAAAGTAGACTGGTACTTGAGAATAAATCAAGAATCAAGGGAGATATTCGCGCAGCGAAGTTGATTATTGATGAAGGTGCTGTGTTCGACGGAAAATGTGAAATGAGTAGTGACGGGATGACAGATAAAAAGGGCGAGATGGTCAGGTGATTCGTGACGGATACCAAAAAGAAACAGAGCGTCGGGGCGAGCCTTGGTGAGGCTTACAGGCAACTTGGGCCTTACATGGGACTCGGCACGGAACTGGCTGCGTCTGTCGCGGGCATGCTCCTTCTGGGATACTTCCTCGATAAGCTGCTCAAAACGTCGCCGTGGCTGCTTCTGACAGGGGCAGCTGTAGGTATGATCGGCGGTTTCTATAACTTTATCAGAGAAGTACAAAGATTAGGAAATATTGGCACTAAGAAACAAATCTGATACGCCGCTCCAAGCCGTGCGCCGAAAAGCAATCTTGAACGGTTTCATCGTATTAATAGTTTTGGGTGTGGTTTCAACTTTAATCATCTCCCTTTACTGTAACGGCAAATTTGGCGGAGCATACATCGTGGGTGCACTTCTGGGCATCGTAAACGGTGTGCTCGGGTTTCTGACCATAGAACGGTTCGTGGACAAGCGCACACTTGCATTTCTTCGTGGAGTCTTCTTAGGAATGGGTATACGGTTGGTACTTCTCCTCGGTGTCTTCATACTCCTCCTCGAGGTAGCGCACATCGATGTGGCCGGCATGGTAAGCGGGCTGCTGATTTTCTATTTCACTATGACTGTGCTTGAAGTGATATTTCTTAACAAGCGAATGAACTATAGAAATACAACAAAAGAGAATTCACAGTGATTTTCGGATTCATTACGAACTTGATTGCCGGTACGATGGCGAACGGATCCGTAAGAGCCGTGTCTGATACGGTCCATGCTTCTGCATCTCACGGCGAGAGCGGTTCCAGCGGGAACTGGATCATAGAACACGTTGCCGACTCACACACATTGGACTTCTCCCCATTCGGGAAGATTGTTCTCCCGCACTTCGCACCGATTCATCTGGCCGGATTGACGATCAACATGTCATTGACCAAGCATGTTGTCATGTTATGGATTGTCGGCGTAATTCTTTTTGTCGTTATGAAGATTGCCGCATCGAGCTACAAGAGATCATTGATCCCGGGCAAGTTTGCAAGCGCGGTAGAAATGCTGATCATATTCGTCCGGGACGAGATAGTCATTGCTGCGATCGGAGAAAAGGGGAGGAAGTTTCTCCCTTATTTTCTGACTCTATTCTTCTTCATCTTGTTCTCAAATCTCTTCGGGATGGTTCCTTATGCATCAACCCCGACAGGTAATATTAACGTAACCGCTTCGCTTGCGATCATAGCATTCTTGGTCATTCAGATTTCAGGGATCATGCAATATGGATTGGGCGGCTATTTCAAGGGTCTCGTTCCACCGGGCATCCCGGCATTTGTCATACCTGTCATGGTGATTGTCGAAGTGCTCGGACTTTTCACCAAGCCATTCGCTCTCTGTGTTCGTCTCTTTGCCAACATGATTGCCGGGCATATAGTAATCTTCTCCCTTATCGGGCTTATTTTCATCTTCGGCACGATTTTCATCGCCCCAATTTCGATTGGCTTTGCGTTGTTCATCGATCTTTTGGAATTGCTCGTTGCCACTATTCAAGCATATATATTCACCATGCTGACAGCCTTGTTTGTCGGCATGGCAGTACATCAAGAACATTAGAAAATAACAAAAAGAAAAATAGGAGGTTTAAATGCCTGATCTTGGATTAACTCACCTGGCTGCCGGAATCGGAGCGGGTCTTGCGGTCATCGGCGGTGGTTATGGGATAGGCAGACTTGCGGCGTCTGCCATGGAAGCGAGCGGACGTCAACCGGAAGCACAGGGGGACATCCGTACATCGATGATCATTGCGGCAGCGTTGATTGAAGGTGTGACACTTTTCGCCGAAGTCATAGCTATCGTGATGGCATTGAAGTAAGTCTGCCGTCACGCGAGGCCGTGACGTTTTGCATGCCATGGCAGTGACGACACCCAAAATTTGTTTAGGAGAGTACTATGCTTCAATTGAACCCAGGCGTCATAATCTGGACCGCAATTACGTTTGGTCTGCTTTTGGTCCTCCTTCGGGCAACCGCATGGAAGCCGATCCTCAAAGCATTGGACGACCGCGAAGGAAACATCAGAAAGTCCATTGAGCGGGCAGAGGAAGCTAAGAGGGAAGCAGAAAGACTTCTTGAGGAAAATAGAAAGAGCAGGAATGAAGCCGAGGAACGTGCGCAGCAGCTTATCAGGGAAGCAAAAGAGCTGTCTGAGAAAGTACGATCTGAAGCTGTTTCCAAGGCACAAGTCGATGCAAATCGATTGCTCGATAAGGCCCGGAGCGAGATTGAACGGGACAAGCAACAAGCACTAGAACAATTACACGGCGTCGTTGCCGAGCTCGCAGTTAAAGCGGCAGAGAAGATACTTAAGGAATCAATGGACAACGCCAAACAGAAGAAGCTGGTCGAAGGTTTTCTAAGTACGATGGAAAAGAACTGAGAATGAAATGAAGGGATCTACTGCAGCAAAAAGATATGCAGGCGCTCTTCTTGGACTTGCTACAGAGATGAAGAAGGTCGAACAGGTTGCGGCCGATTTGCAGGTTGTGCATGCGGCCGTTTCGGGTTCGCGCGAGTTGAAGCTCTTTTTCAAGAGTCCGATAATAGATCACTTCAAGAAAAGAGCGTTGGTCGAGGCGCTGTTCAAAAATAATGTCAGTACCTTCACGCTGAATTTTCTCACACTTCTGGTTGATAAAGGCAGAGAGAGTCTGGCTGACCAAATAGCAATTGAGTTTGCCTCGCAGCTCGACGATATGCTTGGGATAGTTCATGCGGAATTGAGAGCTCCGTATGAATTCACTGCGTCGGACTCTTCAAAAGTCAAAGCGAAGCTGGAGAATCTCACGAACAAGAAAGTGCGTATTTCGTTCTCTCTTGACAATAGCCTTGTCGGGGGGTTCCTGGCGAAGATAGGTGACACCGTCTATGATGGAAGCATAAGACGCCAATTGGAAATGCTGAAGGACCAGCTCTCGGATAATCTTTCGATCCATAATTGATTTAAGGAAAAGGATTTAACTGTTTAAGTTGATGAGGTTATTATGCCAGAAGTAAGGCCCGACGAAATAACGGCGATACTCAGAAAGCAGATATCAGGTTTTGAACGAGAGGTGGACATTTACGATGTCGGTACTGTCCTCCAGGTTGGTGATGGAATTGCACGTGTCTACGGTTTGCAGCAAGTTATGGCTAGTGAGCTGGTTGAGTTTCCGAACGATGTTTTCGGAATGGCGCTCAACCTCGAAGAGGATAACGTAGGATGTATCCTTTTTGGGAACGACACTCTCGTGAAGGAAGGAGACCAGGTCCGCCGTACCGGCAAGGTGATGTCTATGGCGGTTGGAGAGGCCATGCTCGGGCGCGTTATAAATCCGCTCGGTCAACCGATCGACGGCAAAGGTGCGATCGAAACTACGAAGACTCTCCCGGTTGAACGGAAAGCTCTGGGGGTCATCTCGAGGCTTCCGGTGAAAGAGCCGTTGAATACCGGGTTGAAAGCCATTGACTCCATGATCCCGATCGGTCGCGGCCAGCGGGAATTGATAATCGGCGACAGGCAGACCGGCAAGACCGCGATTGCTATCGATACCATCCTCAATCAAAAATACACTCACTCAGAAGATGCCGCCAAGAGAGGGATAAAGCCGGTCTACTGCGTCTATGTCGCAATCGGGCAAAAAGCATCGACTGTGGCACAGGTTGTGGCCAGGCTTGAGGAAGAAGGAGCAATGGATTTCACGACCGTGGTCGCCGCGACGGCGGGTTCGCCATCTCCGATGCAGTTTATCGCACCCTACTCTGGGTGTACGCTGGGTGAGTACTTTCGCGACAGCGGCAGAGATGCGCTCGTTATCTATGATGACCTTTCGAAACACGCCTGGGCTTACAGACAAGTCTCCCTGCTGCTTCGCCGCCCGCCTGGTCGCGAAGCCTATCCTGGAGATGTTTTCTACTTGCACAGCAGGCTGCTGGAGCGTGCCTCCAAGCTAAGTGAGGAAGCGGGAGGCGGAAGCCTAACCGCACTTCCGATTATCGAGACTCAGGCAAGCGACGTGTCGGCATATATTCCGACTAACGTCATCTCAATTACGGACGGACAAATTTATCTCGAGCCTGGTCTCTTCAACTCAGGTATTAGACCTGCTATCAACGTGGGGATTTCTGTATCCCGCGTCGGCGGAAACGCGCAGACAAAGGCCATGCGACGCGTGGCCGGCAGACTCCGCCTTGACCTCGCACAGTTCAGAGCGCTCCAAGCATTCGTGAAATTCGGCTCCGATCTCGATAAGGTGACTCAGGCGCAGATAAGAAGAGGTCAGAGACTGGTCGAACTTCTCAGGCAAAATCAGTACATGCCAATGCCCGTCGAGAAGCAGGTCGTCTTGATATTCTCCGGCACTAACGGATACCTCGATGAGCTGCCGGTCGAATCGATCCAGAGATTTGAGGAAGAATTTCTTGAGGTGATGGAACTCAAGCACGCAGATGTTCTCAAGAAGATCGCCGAGACTCGCGAGATAGACGCAGACACCGAAAAGAAATTGCATGATGCCACGAAGGAATTCGTGCAGACCTTCAAATCATCCTTAAAGGAGTAGGCAGTTGGCAACGCTTCGCGAAATAAGGCGCCGGATTTCAGGCGTTCGAAGCACTGAAAAGATAACCAAGGCGATGAAGATGGTTGCCGCAGCAAAGCTGAGGCGTGCACAGAGTGCCGTCATCTCGGCAAGACCCTATGCCCAGAAGCTCAGCAACCTTATGAAACACCTGGCGGCGAGGACTGATCTGAGCGAGAATCCCTTCGTTGCCGATCGTGAGGTTAAGTGCGTGGCGATAGTTGTCGTTACCGCAGATCGTGGATTTTGCGGAGCATTCAACTCTAACGTAATCCGTGCCGCCAGGGAGCACATCGGCACTAAATTCCCCGAGCTCGAAGCTTCGCGTAGAGTGAAACTTTTCACCGTCGGCAAGAAGGGTTTCGACTTTTTCTCAAAGAGAAACTATGAAATTGCAGGAAATTATTCGGGGGTTTTCCACTCGCTTGATTTTTCCTCTGCGCGTGAGCTGACTTCTGCCGTCGTGAACGGCTATCTTGAAAAAAAGTTCGACAGAGTTGACCTCATCTACAATGAATTTAAGAACATCGTTCAGCAGCGTCTCGTTGTTCAGACTTTTCTTCCCATATCCAAAGAGGAGTTGGTGAAAGGGAAGAGAGAGACCGAGCTCAATTATATTTATGAACCTGACAGCAAAACAATCCTCGAGGAGCTGATACCGAAGCATCTTGAGTACCAGATGTGGCGGAGCCTTCTTGAGAGCAACGCTGCAGGAGAAGGCGCCAGGATGGCAGCTATGGACAACGCCAGCGAAAACGCCTCCGAGCTAATTTCAACGCTCTCGTTGGAGTATAACAAAGCCCGTCAGGGAGCAATCACCAAAGAGTTGCTTGAGGTCGTATCAGGGGCAGAGGCACTTAAGGCCGCCGGGTAGCGGCGGGGAGATATGTGGTTTTTTAGAGCCGCCTTTTCAGGAAAGACGGCTCTTTTTTTGGAACTATTTTGAGACTTTGGAGACTTCTTACGGTAGGAGAATTCCTGATGCTACCACGGTTGTCCAGATACCTCGTCTGTCACCCTCTGCCGATTGAGTCACGTTGAAGGTCCTGACTATCTTGCCGCTCATTTTGTAAACTTTTTCGCGTTCGTCCCAGTCCGCATCGGGGTTGAAATCAATACCGAGCGTCGTGGCTAACATGGTCGCAGCTAGGTCTTCTGCATACTCGCCTGCCTTTTCGTCGGTCTCCCCGAATGGATGATGTTCCGAAAGGTAGCCGTACTGCGAGGAATCATTCGGAGTCGCTACTCCGATTGAAGCCGCAACCAAGCGGTTAGGTTCATTCGTTGAGTTCCGTGCCATCACGCAGAAGGTTATCTGTCCGGGCTGTAAAAGCTTGAGACCCTCGTCCACCGGAATCCGCTTACACCCGGCGGGATATATGCTCGAGACTGTCACAAGGTTGCACTTTTCTATCTTAGCGTCCCGCAGTGCCAGTTCAAAAGATTGAAGGTAGTCACGGTGCCTGCCTACCCCTTTGGTAAAGAATACTTTAGTTGGGACATACAATTTCACATCTCCTTATTAGTTGTGCTACAGGCCGCCACTGCCATTTGAACTTCCAGACGAGAGTCGACCGTTTTGTTATTGTTGCGGAAAAACAATTTCATAAAATTTTCTTTTCCCGACTTTGAGAACGAACGAACTCCTGCTGCGGTCTGAGAATGGAGTGAAACCGGGATCGATGGTTTTGGAGCTGTCGATGGATACCCCCCCTTGCTTGATGAGCCTCGTAGCTTCGCTCGAGGAAGGAGCGGCACCTATGTTTACCAGTATTCGAAACAGCGGAAGCTTCCGGTCATCGGAGGGCCTGCTTACAACGGTTTTGTCTTCCGGTGCCTCCTTCCGCACGAAGACTTTGTCGAAATTCTGTTCGGCCTGATTTGCTGCATCGGCGTTGTGATAGAGAGACACAATTTCCCTCGCGAGTTCTCTTTTCAGATCGCGGGGATTTGCAGATCCTGACTCCATCTGATCCTTAATCGCTTGCAGCCTGCTTCCGGGAGTATCGGTCGTCAGGAGGAAATAATCGTAAATTAGGTTATCGGGAATTGAAAGGGTCTTGCCGTACATTTCCTCCGGAGTATCCGTGATGGCTATGTAGTTTCCTAACGATTTCGACATCTTCTCCACCCCATCGGTGCCTACAAGCAAAGGCATTGTCAATATCACTTGAGGCTCGATGCCGTATTCCCGCTGGATGTCTCTGCCGACGAGGAGGTTAAACTTCTGGTCCGTACCTCCCAATTCTATATCGGCTTTTATTGCCACAGAATCCATCGCCTGTGCCAGCGGATAGAGAAATTCGTGTACGCTTATCGGCGCTTCAGCATGATACCGCTTCTCAAAATCGTCTCTTTCCAACATCCTCGCCACCGTGTACTTGCTGGCAAGCTTGATGACCTCTTCGAAATGCATCTTGCCCAGCCATTCCGAATTATATACGATGCTGACGTTGTCTTTGGAGAGGATTCTCGATGCCTGCTGGAAGTAGGTTTCGCCATTCTGGCGTGTTTCTTGGAGTGTCATCGGCG
The DNA here is from genome assembly GCA_021789975.1 of Bacteroidota bacterium. Classification (GTDB taxonomy): domain Bacteria; phylum Bacteroidota; class Ignavibacteria; order Kryptoniales; family JAKASW01; genus JAKASW01. The sequence goes on along the minus strand of JAJYIT010000008.1, from coordinate 86,004 downwards.
GGCGGGCCTTGTTTCTTCCCGAAGGGTCCCCGATCATTCCGGTGAAGTCTCCGACGATCAGGATGGCAGTGTGCCCAAGATCCTGGAATTGTCTAAGTTTGCGAAGCACAACTGAGTGGCCCAAATGCAGATCGGGTCTGCTTGGATCGCAACCAAGTTTGACGTTGAGGGGCAGACTTTTCCTTATCGACCTCTCAATCTTTTCGGCAAGTGCTTCTTCGGGGATTATCTCTGCGGCGCCGCGCTTTATCAGGTCTAGCTGCTCGTTAAGTGGGGGAAACAACCCTAGCTATCTCTCTCCTTGGTCCTTATGGAATTCCGTGACCTTCAAACTGAGTAGTCGGTGAGTGCATCATGCTGCTTATGCCTCAGCGTCGCGCCTGCGCATCTCTCGTTCGTGATCGCGCTCTCTAATAGTCTCACGCTTGTCAAACGACCTCTTGCCCTTAGCTACTGCAAGCTCGACTTTAGCCAGCCCGTGCTTCCAATAGAGCCTTACAGGTACGAGCGAGAGACCCTTTTGCTTGATCTTACCGATCAGCTTGCGAATCTCTCTCTTGTGAAGAAGAAGCTTGCGTGTACGTTTGGGATTGTGATTAAACGGCCCGGCATTCTGGTAGGCTGCGACATGCATATTGTGAAGCCACACTTCGCCCTCCTTGACAGACGCGAAGCAGTCTGAGATATCAACCTTGCCTTGCCTAACAGATTTTACCTCACTCCCCTTTAAGACTATGCCCGCCTCTGTAGTCTCAAGAATCTGATACTCAAAACGGGCACGTCTGTTCTGTGCTACCGTTTTCTCTTCTGGCTCCATCGAATGCTTTCCATTTTGTTAAGCGCGCTATCGGGGTAATTACCCAAGGCCATCTGCCTGATACCCTGATCGTAGCCCGACCGCCCCTTAAAATGCGAAAATTCACCTTTTAAAGTCAAGATGGGATAACAAAATTTTTTTGTAGATGTGGCTCCGGACAAAATTCTGATGGTTTTATGCCAGTCCCAGTATGAATTGAAGATGGATTTATAAAATTATGGAGCGGTGGAATCCTCTTGTCTGGACTATACCATTTGGGCCCATGCGAAGAAATTTCTGGCTGACCCTCAGATCCCAACATTCCACTTTTACAACATTCCGCCGCGCCAGCATTCCAATATTCCGTGAGGTTTAATATATTGGATAAAAACAAACCAAGAGAAGATGGCACAAAACTCAATATCTGCACTCAAGCTCGACAAGATTGTTTCTCTCGCGAAGAGAAGAGGATTCGTTTTCCAGTCTAGCGAAATATATGGTGGGCTGAACGGAGCCTGGGACTACGGTCCGCTCGGCGTTGAACTTTTGCGGAACGTGAAAGACGAATGGTGGGAAACAATGACCCTGCGTGATGATGTGGAAGGTCTCGATGCTTCTATCTTGATGCACCCCAGAGTGTGGGAAGCCTCGGGACACGTCGAGAATTTCACAGATCCCATGGTCGACTGCAAACAGTGCAAGGCAAGGTTCCGTGTCGATGTGTTGTTTGATGAGATGTCTTTGAAGAAGAAAAAGGAAGTTCTCCGTGAGTTGGATCCGGCCAGGTTCGGAGGACAACAAAAAGACGAGATAATAGAATCGGAATTTGCGAAACTCACAGAATCGGATCAGCAGGCCGCGAAGATCGCAGCCATGCTGCCGTGTCCGTCGTGCGGTAACAAAGGTACTTTCACTGAGGCACGGAAGTTCAATCTGATGTTCAAGACATTTGTCGGGCCTGTGGAGGATTCTTCGTCGGTGGTTTTCTTGCGTCCTGAAACTGCGCAGGGGATCTTCGTAAACTTTCTGAACGTTATAACCGCTTCCCGTCAGAGACTCCCGTTCGGCATAGCCCAGATCGGAAAGGCCTTTCGGAACGAGATAAATACGAAGAATTTTCTCTTCCGGACCAGAGAGTTTGAACAGATGGAGATGCAGTTCTTTGTCAAACCAGGCGTCGATGATAAATGGTTTGAATACTGGCGCGAACAGAGGATGCAGTGGTATTTGAACCTTGGAATGAGTAAAGAACAATTGAGATGGCATCAACATCCGAAAGAAAAGCTCGCCCATTACGCGAAGGATGCATACGATATCGAGTTCCTTTTCCCGTTCGGCTGGGGAGAAATTGAGGGTGTTCATAACAGGACGAATTTCGACTTATCGCGGCACGAGGAATTTTCCGGAAAGTCGCTGAAGTATTTCGATGAAGAGACCAAAGAAAGGTACACCCCGTTTGTGATCGAGACTTCGTGTGGTGCGAGCAGGTCTTTTATGGCTTTCCTGACGGGATCGTATCATGAAGAAGAAGCAAGAACGGCCGAAGGCGGAGCTGAGACTCGTGTCGTTCTCAAATTTCACCCGAGGCTTGCACCTATCAAGGCCGCCATCTTCCCGCTCGTCAACCGTGACGGGATGCAGGACCTCGCACGAAACATTGAAAAAGACTTGCGCTCGCAGTACCGTGTGTTTTACGATGAGAGCGGTGCTGTCGGAAGACGATACCGGCGCCAGGACGAGGTAGGTACCCCTTATTGCGTAACAGTCGATTCTCAGACCCTTCAGGACCAAAGCGTGACAGTCCGTGACAGAGATACTATGCTGCAAGAGCGAGTATCGTCCGCGCAGCTTTCCCATTACCTTCATGACAAACTGAGATGGCAAAACTAAATCGCCGGGGAAGCAAACCGAAGCAACCGGAGGCTCCAGCTTCCGACGGATTCAGCGGTTTCTTCAAAGAGACTTTTGAATTTCTCGCCGACCTGTACAACCACAATTCGGTGACATGGTTCAACCGACACAGGGACGAGTACGAGAAATACCTGATGAATCCGGCTCGTGAGTTTGTGGTGTCGATCGGACCGTTTATCAAGTTTATCAATCCTACCTTTGAGACCGAGCCGAAGTTCAACAAAACTCTTGTCCGCTTGAACAGGGACATGCGCTTCGCAAAGAAACCTTACAAAGATTTCTTCCTGATCCGTTTCGGAAAGACAAAGTGGGGCTCCGAGCTATTCCTTTATCTTGACCGGAAAGGCATGGAGATAGGCGCCTTTGTGAATAACGAGAAAGCCGACGGTCGCAGACGTTTTGAGGAGAACCTCTCATCGTATTCCGACGCTTTTGTCTCGGCCTGCAAGAGGTACAAGATCGGCAGCGAGTTCTCGGCATACGAACTTCGGAGCGGCAGAGATCCCATATCTGAACACTTTAATGCCGCACGCGACCACTCAAAGTTCAAAGGAACGGATTATATCATTTTCGGAAAAGAACTGGGCAAGTCCGACCCGATAGTTCGCTCAAAAAGTCTTCTCGCCATGGCCATGAAGACTTACAACAGGCTATACCCGCTTTATATTTTTTCCACTTCCGATAATCCTGTTGCCGATTTCGAGTCTTACGATCAACGCATAGGCCTCCTGAAGATTTCAATTCCCAAAAATTCTACCCATAAGTGATCGGCTTCGAACCAATTTCCCCGCCGGAAATGATCCGTCGGGTCGTTGCCGCATCGGTGGACTCGATAAGACCGTCGTCGTTGTTTAAGAAAAAATTCTCCTTAACCGGTGACAGGCTCTCAGCATTCGGTGCAAACATTTTCTTTCCCTCTGCAAGAAATGTGAGATGCATCGCGATCGGGAAGGCTGCCGAGGCCATGGCAGCGGAAGTGGCAGGACAATTAGATGGAAGAGTAACCGGAATTATTGCGACTCCCGTCGAGAGTCACATGAGCGTTCCAAATTTCCGATTCTTGAAGACAGGACATCCGCTTCCTGACCAGAGCAGCGTATCTGCCGGCGAAGAAATATATGAGTTCGTCAGATCGAGCGGGTCGGAGGATTTACTTCTATTTTTGATCTCCGGTGGCGGCAGCGCGTCCATCTTTGTGCCTTCTGATGGTATAACTCTGGAAGATGCACGTTCGGTTTTCGACCTTCTCTTAAGAAATGCCGTGTCGATTACAAACATAAATCTTTTGAGGAGACATCTTTCCAAATTAGGTGGAGGGAAGCTGGCGGCGGTCTCACCTGGGAATCAGAAGTTGTCGCTGATCATCTCCGATGTCGTCGGAGATGATCCGACCTCCATTGCCAGCGGACCGACAGTGTCCGATTACTCCACGCCTTATGACGCTCTTGAGTTCCTTGAAAAGAATCGGTTTACTGGAAAAATTCCGGCGTCTGTCGTCAAAACACTGGAACGCTCTGCAAAAGTTTATGAAAGAGTGGAGTTGAAAAACAACATTGTCCATGTGATAGCTTCTAATCGTGATGCGCTGAAGGCGGCGGAATGTGTAGGTAATGATAGACACCTGAACACGATCGTTCTCAACTCGCGTTACACCGGAGAAGTCGCTGAGGCGGCAGAATTCCTGGCGTCCATGGCAGTCGAGATACAATTGAATAGTTCGATCGTGTCTCCGCCTGCGCTCGTTCTCTTTGGAGGTGAGACCGTCTTGAAAGTGAGCGGCGGCGGAATAGGCGGGCGAAATCAGCACCTGGTCCTGACCGTACTTCGCAAATTTGTAGAGCTTGCGCAGAAAGGGAAGGTTCTGGATAGAGCCACGGTCTTTTCCATCGGCACTGACGGAAAGGATGGAAACAGCGACGCAGCCGGTGCGTTTGCCTCTTTGGAAATGGTATCGAAAATCCGTGTCGCCGAAGATGAAATTCTAAAGTATCTGTCGGAGTATGATTCCAATTCGTTCTTTCGAAAATACGGAGGGCTGATCGAAACCGGGCCGACAGATACAAACGTCATGGACATATTTGGGCTGGTGATTGTGTAATTAGAAGATGCCTCCATTTAATAGAGATGAAATTGTTGCGCTGAAAATTGACTCCGCTGCGTTCGAGGGGAAAGGGATCGCACGGGTGGACGGTTATGTCGTGTTCGTCTCGGGCGGAGTTCCGGGTGATCTCGTCAATGCCAGGATTTTAAAAGCAAAACGAGATTTCGCCGAGGCGAAGGTGACAGAGGTGGTCCGGCCATCACCCTCGCGTGTCACGGCGCCGTGCAGGTATTTCGGGATTTGCGGGGGATGCCGCTGGCAGCACTTCGACTACCTGGAGCAAACCAGGTTTAAGCGCCAGCATGTCGTCGACGCGCTAGAGCGCACTGCTGGAATCAAGGTCAACGTGGCAGAAACCGTAATCGCAGACGCCACTTATGCCTACCGCAACAAGATCGAGATGACATTTTCGGAAAATCCGTTCAGAATCCACGAAGGGGATCCGGTCAAAGTGGCACTCGGTTTCCATGCACCTGCAAGGTTCGACAAGACGATCGATATAGACCGTTGCTACCTTGCCGACGAGAAAACGAATGCTGTGGTCGATTGGTTCAGGAAGGCGATATCACCCGATTCCTTATTGAGGAAAGAAATCGGTTTGACGATCTACGATTCAAAGGCTCACGCAGGGCTCCTCCGTTTTCTGACGATCCGCAGATCGTTCAGCTCGGATGAGCTGATGGTCAGCTTGGTGATTCTTAGCGAGGATGATTCAGTCGAAAAGTTGGCAGAAAAACTTCATGAGGATCTCCCGTTCGTATCGACGTTCGCATCGATCATAAACAGGGAGCGCGCGCAGATTGCAAACGGAGACATCTGGAAAATCCACTTCGGCCGCGGTTTTATCACCGAAAAGCTCGGAGGTTATTCCTTCAGGATTTCACCTCTTTCCTTCTTTCAGACAAATACAAGGCAGGCTGAAAAATTGTATGCTGCAGCGCTCAACGGTGTCCGAGGAAAGCACAAAGTCATTTACGACATGTATAGTGGAACAGGGAGCCTCGCGATATATATGTCACGACAGGCCGACCAACTATACGGGTTCGAAGTTGTCGCGTCTTCAGTGGAAGATGCAAACGCAAACGCCAGACTCAATGACGTAACAAATATAGAGTTTGTCCGATCTGATCTGTTGGAGCTTTTCAAAGGTCCGGATGTCAAATCCAACTTCAGCCAGCGCGGGATTCCGTTGCCGGATCTGGTGTTGCTCGATCCGCCGCGCAGCGGGCTCCACCCGAAGATTGCTTCCGCCCTGCATTTGCTCGGTGCCGACCGGATAATCTACGTCAGTTGCAACCCGATCACGCAGGCTAGAGATGTGAAAGAAATAGTCTCACACGGTTATCGTGCTGTCAGCTCGCAGCCTGTGGACATGTTTCCGCAGACATACCATATCGAGAACGTGCTGGTGATGGAAAGAATCTGAAACCATATCCTATCCTGGTTCAGGATGTTGGGATGTGTTGTATGTACTGCGTCACGCCTGTTTCATGATTTGACACATCTTTAATCGATCTCGCTTATTCGTTGGGTATCCGATCCACCATGTCGGGAAGTGACACGAGACTTGCCTTGCTGCTCAATGGAAAACCTCGCACAACAGCCCACAGCATATCGGTCGACATTTGTCCCAAACACGGCACGGACAGCGTGCACGGGAGTGTCCCGGCGGCAGATCCAGAACCGGTTCCGACGAAATACGGACTCAGTCAGATTAATAAGATGATGGAGATGATGACTCTGTCATTCCAATGGAAGTGGCTCCATCTAATTGGCGGATGATGATCAAATGAGGTGGTCAACTTGCGAAAGTTCAACTTGAAGATCTCCTTCTTCAACGCGATCCTCGGAGTGTTTCTATGCCAGCGGCTTCAGGGCTACCTCGATGATATTGCCGTCATGAGACATCTGATCAAGTATTTGTTTCGACGGTGCGGCGTCGAGCAGGAGAGTGCAGCACGCCGCTTTTGACGTTTCGAAGATGATGTTTGTCATCTCCTCCACGTTTATGCCGCTGTTCCGAAGTTTATCCAGGACTCCGGCGAGGACACCGACCCGGTTGTAGTGCCGGACAACAAGCGACTGAGTGGCAGACGAGCGTGCCCTTATGTTTACCGTGTGGAGAGGAACACCGGTTTCGGCGAAGGAGCGCACTATCCTCACGACTTCATCTGCAATGGCTTCGGATGCCTGGTCTGTCGAAGCCCCGATGTGAGGCGTGGCGGTGATCATACCTGCCAGCTCCGTATCGGCAAAGGTATCTTCTCCGCCTGCAGGCTCGTTTTCGAATACGTCCGTGCCAACCCTCAGCTGCTTTGTTCGTATTGCTTCCTTCAGTGCGGCTGTATCGACAACCTCACCCCTGGAAGTATTTACAAAAATGGCCCCATCCTTCATCGCTTCAAGGAACGATTTGTTTATCAGGTGGTGGGTTTCCTTGTTGTAAGCCAAATGTATGCTGACAACGTCCGATTGGCCCGCGAGGATCGCAAGGTTGGGGATGTGAGCGACTCCATACTCTTCCGCCGTGGCGGAAGTAAGGCTCCTGGACCAGACCGCGACGTTCATGTCGAGGCTTTGAGCGTGCTTCGCAACAGACTTGCCGATCGCTCCGAATCCGATTATCCCCAAGGTGCGACCTTTGAGCCCGCGTGCCTTGCCGTATTCCTTTTTCTTCCATCTTGATTCCCGCAGGTCGGCTGTAGCATTTGCTATCCTGCGGTCTGCCGCAATCATGAGGCCGATTGCAAGTTCGGCGACGGCGTCTGTGTTTTTACCGGGGCAGTTTGAAACATATATTCCTCGTGTGTTGGCCGAAGATATGTCGATCGTATTCACGCCCGCGCCTGCTCTAATAATCAATGAGAGGTTTTTTGCGGCTTCTATTGTCTTTGACGAAACTTTGGTGGATCGGACGACAAGGATATCGGAGTCACCTATCGCCGCGGGTAAATCATCGGCATTTAGGTCCGGGTTGACTGCCACCTCCCCCCCTAGAGCTTTGAGTGCTGAGACGGTAGTCTCTGAGAGCTTATCTGCAATGAGGACTTTCATGATGTGCTCCTTCATTAATTGGAAAACGAGTCTTGCAATCTTTTGGATGTTGCAAATTCTCGTGAATCATGAATGCAAGGTATTGTTCGAGCAAAATTTAGCGCGCCGTGGTATGAAATACAAAAGGAAGCATGCAGCCCGCATACCGACAGGCAAGCACCTTAGCGAAAGCAGGGACCTGGACGGAATAACGGATTTCGACAAGATGGAGACTATCTGATTCTGTTCGAACGTTCGGTAGTGTCCTGGCTTGAAACGCGCGCGATCTTCTTGATTGCTTGAAGTTCCGAAGGACCGCCGGGGAATCTCAATTTTGCGAAATAATGTCCTTGCGCAGTTGGCAAACCTTGCGTTTGGTATTTGTATCGAAACGCAATTCAAACTGAGACACAGCCTAACGTTGATTGTTTTCCCCCTGCGTTATATATTTTTTTCGATCTTAGAATACATTGAAGGTATACGGTTGAATCTTGAACTAATTGCTTTCCTGGTACTTGCAGCGGCCTCCATTGCTGCCGCAATCCTAATGATCACTCGCCGGAACCCAGTTACTAGTGCTCTCTATCTGGTTCTCAACTTTTTCATCATAGCGGTGCTCTATCTCTTCCTTCGGGCACAGTTCATAGCGATCATCCAGATTACCGTCTATGCCGGGGCTATCATGGTACTGTTCCTGTTTGTGATAATGCTTCTCAACTTGGGTGAGGACAAACTTCAGACATGGAAGCTTAACTCCGGCAGGACAATTGCGCTTCTCGTGGGGATCGCTTTCCTGGTTGAAGTGCTCTACACTGTAATGAACTTCACAACGAATGTTGGCATGTCACCGAGCTCGGAGTCGATCGGGACGGTGGAAGCGATAGGGAAGACCCTGTACACGGGGTATCTGTTTCCCTTCGAGATTACCTCACTCTTGTTGCTCACCGCGATTGTGGGTGCCGTCTTCCTTGCGAAAAAGAAAATAACTGAAGAATCGGCAGGAGAATAGGTCGTAGGATGATTCCACTGAGTTACTACATAGGGCTGAGCGCTGTGCTTTTCACTGTCGGGGTAGTGGGGGTTCTCACGCTGAGGAATGCCATAGTTATCTTCATGTCAGTTGAATTGATGCTCAACTCGGTAAACCTTTCGCTTGTGGCATTCTCAGCGTATTCGGGGAATCCAGCAGGGCAGGTATTGGTCTTTTTCGTTATTGCCGTCGCGGCGGCTGAGTCCGCGGTGGGGCTGGCCATCATAATTGCAATATTCAGAAACAAGCTCACTGTAAATATAGATGAAGTCAACGTCCTGAAATGGTAACCTCTACCAGCAGGACGCAAGTGTATCTCTCAAAGGATAAGACATGCAGAGTCTGATCGTCTATGTGGTTGCTCTCCCCGTATTGGGAGTTATAATAAACGGGTTATTCGGAAGCCGCATTCAGAAGAAGTTTGGTGAAAGAATTGTCGGTATAATCGGCAGTGCGACGATCGGCCTGGCTTTCCTTTTTGCGGTCATAATTTTCGTCAACATGCTCGGCGAACCGGCAGATTCGCGGAGTCACATAGTAGATGTTTACAGGTGGATAGCGGCAGGTGGTTTGTCCGTAAGTGTCTCATATCTCATCGACCCCCTTTCCATTGTTATGCTCCTTGTTGTGACGGGGGTCAGCTTCCTGATCCATGTTTACTCAATAGGCTACATGCATGGCGATAGAGGCGTGTTCCGGTTCTTCACTTATCTCAACCTCTTCGTCTTTGCAATGCTGAATTTGATTCTTGCGGACAATTATTTGCTGATGTTTCTCGGATGGGAGGGAGTGGGCCTTTGTTCTTATCTGCTCATCGGTTTCTGGTACGACAGGAAATTTGAGGGAACCGGCATAACGTGGACAGGCGATGCCGGCATGAAAGCATTTATCGTAAACAGGATCGGGGATTTTGCCTTCCTCACGGGTTTATTCCTGATCTTTTCAAATTTTGGCACGTTTAATTTTGATACGATTTTCCAGAGCGCCTCATCTGGATTCACGACAGGTGACCCGACCATTACATGGATCGCCGTCCTTCTTTTCATCGGAGCAACAGGCAAGAGCGCCCAGATACCACTCTATGTCTGGCTTCCCGACGCTATGGCGGGTCCGACTCCGGTTTCTGCACTTATACACGCAGCGACCATGGTGACCGCCGGAGTCTACATGATAGCCCGGAGCTCGATCCTCTACGCCATGGCGCCAACTGCAATGGTGATAGTCGCGATAGTCGGTGCGGTCACTGCATTTTATGCTGCAACGATGGGCCTTGTACAGAACGATATAAAAAAAGTCCTCGCCTACTCGACTATCAGCCAGCTGGGTTATATGTTTCTTGCTATGGGAGTTGGAGCCTTCGGCGCAGGCGTGTTCCACCTTATGACGCATGCCTTCTTCAAAGCTCTCCTGTTTCTCGGCGCGGGCGCGATCATTCACGCCTTACATGAGAATCAGGATCTTCGTAATATGGGCGGTCTCAAGAAATTTATGCCGGGAACCTATCTTACTTATTTGTTTGCATGTCTGGCGATCTCAGGAATCCCGCCGTTCTCCGGGTTCTTCAGCAAGGATGAAATACTCGGAAAGGCATTTGAGAGCTCGTTTATTCTGTGGCTTATCGGAGTTGTGACTGCGTTTCTCACCGCATTCTATATATTCAGACTTTTTATCCTTGCGTTCGAGGGTAAGCCTCGCTTCGATGTCCATCACGTGCACGTTCACGAAGCACCAAAGACAATGCTGATCCCTGAGTGGGTACTCGGCATATTGGCAGTGATCGGAGGTCTTGTGGGCATCCCCACGGTGCTGGGTGGAGGAGACAGTTTCGACCACTTCCTTGAGCCGGTCTTCCAGAATGCGCAGGCGAAGATGTCAACGATTTATTTCCAGGAGCCCGGGGTAGAGTATTTGCTTATGTTTATTTCGGTGTTGCTGGGTGCCGCCGGAATCTACGTCGCCTACGTCGCATATTTGAAAAAGCCGGGGCTCTCTGCGAAACTCAAATCTGCAGCTGGCGATCTGTACGATGTGATGCTTAACAAATACTACATAGACGAAATTTATCAGGCAGTGATCGTGAAACCGCTTATGTATGTCAGCGACAGATATCTATGGCGGGGTATGGATGAAGTGGTGGTCGATGGTTCGGTGAACGGCGCGGGCAAGACAATCAGGTCCGTCGGCAGATTAGTGCGGAAAATTCAGACTGGAGTCGTTCAGAACTATGCTCTGGTTTTTGTCTTCGGCATCATTGTCATGATAGGGTATCTGATCCTGTCGATGAGTTCAGTAGTAAAGTAAACCGAGAAAGTAAGAATGTTAGAGACTCACATCTTGTCTTATCTGATCTTCACCCCTCTGGTGGGTGCGATTGTACTGCTGTTTATTAGAAACGAGAAAGTGGTTAAAGGTGTTTCGATTCTTTTTGCGGCCATCGCTTTCGCTCTCTCAGTTTACGTATACCTGAGTTTCGACGCATCGAAATCCGGTTTCCAGTTTATCGAATATGTGCCGTGGATATACAGTCTGGATGCGGCGTACCATCTCGGTATAGACGGAATTTCTTTATTGCTGATTGTCCTGACTACTTTCCTCACCCTGATTGCGCTTGTCGCATCGTGGTCATCAATTACGAAGAAGATCAAGCCGTTCAATTTCTTCGTCCTGTTGCTCGAAGTAGGAATGCTGGGTGTCTTCTCTTCACTCGATCTCTTCCTTTTCTACATCTTTTGGGAAGCGATGCTAATTCCAATGTACTTCATAATCGGTATTTGGGGACACGAAAGAAGAGTTTATGCCGCAGTCAAGTTCATTATCTACACCATGTTCGGCAGCCTCTTAATGCTCGTTGCCATCATCTGGCTCGGTTACTATGCCGGTACACTTCCAGGTGGTCATTTCACAACAAATTTGGTCAAGCTGTATCAGATTGGACCGAATATTCCTCTTCCAATACAAACCTGGATGTTTCTTGCGTTTACTCTGAGCTTTGCGATAAAGGTCCCTATTTTTCCGTTTCATACATGGCTCCCCGATGCTCACACGGAAGCACCAATGGCAGGAAGCGTCCTTTTGGCGGGTGTACTGCTGAAGATGGGGACGTACGGTTTATTGAGATTTTCATTGCCGCTTTTCCCGCAAGCGACGTTCAAGTTTCTTCCGCTAATGGCGATCCTGGCGATCGTTGGAATAATCTATGGCGCGTTCGTCTCAATGGTTCAGAAAGACCTTAAGAAACTTGTGGCTTACTCTTCGGTCGCCCATCTGGGGTTTGTTGTTCTCGGCATTTTTGCGATCACAGTTGAATCCATCCAGGGATCCGTCATCCAGATGGTCAATCATGGTCTTACTACAGGTGCTCTGTTCCTTCTCGTAGGAATACTGTACGACAAGCGGCACACACGCCAGATAAGCGATTTCGGCGGACTCGCAAGACCTGCCCCTATCCTGGCAACATTCTTTATGATCGCCATGCTCGGATCGGTGGGACTGCCGGGCTTGAACGGTTTTGTCGGTGAGTTCCTGATACTCGTCGGGGCTTTCAAAAGCGAATTCCTCGGAAGCGGAGCTTATGCGATTGTCGCGACGAGCGGTGTTATATTTGCCGCTGTCTATCTGCTTTGGATGTACCAGCGAGTCTTTTTTAAGACGGTGGATAAACCCGAGAACGAGCATATTACAGATCTTAACGTACGTGAAATTGCAGTGCTCTCGGCAGTTGTCTTGTTCGTCGTCTGGATAGGTGTTCATCCGATGACTTTTCTTTCAAAGAGCGAACCCGCCGTCAAGTCTTTAGTCGAAACCTTGACCAAGGCAAAGATCGGATCGTTCGCAGCCCTGAAATGATAGCTGCAAGAAGTAACCGGACCTGATGCCTTGCCAATGAACAATGGTTTCTGCATTGCTGATACCAGGGAAAAGATCCGGGCGCATATTTCGTCGGTTGCCAGTCTGCGAGGACGACACCATATTAGGCAGAGTGCAACCCCGTCCTGGGCCAATAAAGTTGCAGGTTGGACAAGAAATGTGAGTGCGAAAAAAGAAGCGGTTAGAATTGTAACGCCAGATCACTTCAGCATAGCGGGAAATTTTTTCTACGATGATTCGAATCGGAATGTCCCTCAGCCGTGCGTGGTCCTTGTACATCACTTTCGCAGGGACAAGGAACAGTGGGGACAATTTCCGGAAGATCTGGTTGCCGACGGTTTTAAAGTCCTCGCGTACGACATTCGAGGTCACGGTAAATCGGACAACGTAAGAGATGTTACGTCGCTTCTTTCAGATCCTCAACAAGCGCCGTTCGATTTTGACGGTGCGTTGGAATGGCTTGAGAAGAGAAATGATGTGAATGCTGATCGCATCGGAGTGATTGGCACCTCCATCGGGGCTCACATCGCATGTGAAGCCAGTGCAATCTACGGCGACCGAGTAAAGGCTGCGGTGGCGGTTTCTCCCTCCCTCCGAGGCACGCTTGATTTCCTGGAGCATAAACCAGGTGTCCATGTGATGCGTTCGGTACTATACGTCGCGGCCGAAGGCGATGGCACGCACGCAAGGGACGCCCTGGATCTCTCCGCTAAACATACGGAAGAACCGAAGGGAGTAAGGATTTTCAATGGCCTCTCTGACCATGGGATAGATCTCATCAACAAGATGCCGGAGGTCAAGCGTTTTGCAGTTATGTGGCTAAAGGAACATTTGAAATGACCCACAAATTTTAGAGAAGAGGTAATGGCATTTAATTATAGTGATTTGCTGGCGGTCAGTCCAATATTGTTTTTAACTGTGTTTTCACTGGTGCTGCTCGTGGTAGATGCGGCATTCAAGAAATCAGTCAATCTCGTTTACTGGCTAACTATCGTGGGACTTATAGTCTCGGGTATCCTTACGATCAACACATTCGCCACATCCGGAATTGCGTTCAACGGAATGGTGTTTACCGGCAGGTTCCCCGGGTTTTTCGAAATTGTTTTTGTCTCAAGCGCTGTCTTGAGCATTCTACTTTCAAGACCTTACCTCGAGAGGGCTGGGCTCGATCATGGTGAGTTTTATTCGCTCATCGTTTTTGCAACAGTCGGTATGATGGTGATGGCTAGTGCGAGGGATTTGATGGTCCTCTTCCTGGGACTGGAGCTCATGTCTCTCAGCCTTTATGTGCTCGCCGGTTACGTTCGGCGCGATCCTAAGTCTAACGAAGCATCGCTGAAGTATTTTCTTCTCGGCGCATTTGCAACCGGATTTCTGCTCTATGGGATTTCATTGGTTTATGGTGCCAGCGGTACGACCAATCTGGCGGAAATACTCGATAAGTTTTCTTCCATCAGTGCAAATCCGCTTTTGTGGATTGGGTCAGCTCTAATTCTGATAGGGCTGAGCTTTAAAATTTCCGCCTTCCCGTTTCACATGTGGGTACCCGACGTCTACGAAGGTTCACCTACTACAGTGTCCGGTTTTATGTCGACGGGAAGCAAGGCGGCTGCCTTTTCAGCTCTAGTCCTTGTCTTCAGCTATTCCGTACATCCGAACTGGCAGCTTCAGCAAGTGATTGCTTACCTGGCCGCCCTGACGATGGTGCTGGGTAATTTGGTTGCACTCGTTCAGCAAAACATCAAGCGAATGCTTGCCTACTCGAGTATCGCCCACGCGGGGTATGCGTTGGTTGGGATCGCATCTGCCAATTCCCTCGGAAGGACCGGCGTCCTGTATTATATGCTAGCGTACACGTTCATGCAGATCGGCGCGTTCGGAGTTGTCTCTGTGCTTGAGCGAAGGGACGGGAAATACTTGAAAGTTTCCGACTATGAAGGCCTTGCGAAGAGTCATCCTTTTATTGCGGCTCTCATGGCTCTGTTTATGTTTTCGCTTGCCGGTCTCCCGCCTTTTGCCGGGTTCTTTGGGAAGTATTACCTGTTCGCCTCAGCCGTAACCGCAAACCTTACCTGGCTGGCGATCGTGGGGGTGTTAGCGAGTGTTGTGTCGGTTTATTTCTATGTGAATGTCGTCGTGAATATGTATTTCAAAGATGAGTCCTCTGTTGCCGATGAGACGGCACCTGGTAGCCCGGTAATCATATCGCGAGCAGGCGGTCTGGCTCTGGTGATTGCTGCAATTGCTGTCCTGGAGCTTGGCCTGACGCCGGGCTATATAGTCTCTCTGACCTCAAAGCTTTTCTGATGGTCCGTTGATCAAAAGAATCTGAGACTCGTAGTGCCGTCAGAAGTCCGAAGAATTGGTGTGTGTCGATTCTTCTTTGAAGCGGTGAGAATAATGAAGAGGTCATTCTGCTTGTGCGATCGCAATCTGAACGGCTGCAGGCCATAGGTGCCTGATTTTCTTTGATTGCTTGTGAACGAACGAGATATTCAGACCAAAAAGGGCCGCTTCTATATTGAGGCGGCTTTTTTTATCTTGATTAGGAGATGCTATGGAATATTTGCTGACCTCAGAAGAGATGAAGCGGTGCGACAAGGGAGCAATTGAGAGCGGTGCTGCCAGGAGTGTGGACTTGATGGATAAGGCAAGTCTTGGTGTTTCAAAAGTCGCAAGTAAGATACTTGGTGACGTGCAAGGAAAGCGCATAGCTGTCCTATGTGGGAAAGGGAACAATGGCGGAGACGGTCTCGGAGCTGCGCTGTACCTCGCCCAAATGGGTGCGAGCTTGGTGGTCTATCTCCTTGAAAAGCGAGAAGATATCAAAGGCGATTCCAGGCTTTTCTATGAGAAGCTATGCGAGCAGCGGACCCTAAGTAAGAACATAGTCATTCAGGAATTCGATGCCGATACGGTGGGAACCAGTTTCGATGAGTTCGATCTTGTGATTGATGCAATTCTTGGGACAGGTCTGTCCGGGGAGCCGACGGGACTTGCTCGGAATGCCCTCGATGCCATCGGTAATTCGACCGCCGCTGTCCTTGCGGTGGATATACAGAGTGGACTCAACGCCGACAACGGAGTCGCATTTTCTTACCCGCACGCGGTTGCCACAGCTACAATGGCGTACGCTAAGCGCGGACTTATAATGAACCAGGGAAGCGAGAACACGGGGAAACTCTACGTGATCGATATCGGGATGCCCAAGCATCTCGATACTTTGCAGACGGTCGAGACCTTCGTCGTCACACAGGAAGATGTGAAGAAGTTGTTGCCACAAAGGCAGAAGGAGACGCATAAGCACTCCGTGGGAAAAATCTTCGGCCTTGTCGGTTCAGTCGGTCTAACCGGGGCAGGTGTCCTGGTTGGTCAGGCCGCCATGAGAACGGGGGCAGGAGCGGTTGTGCTCGGTGTGCCGTCCGGGTTGAATCCGATCCTCGAGGCAAAACTGACCGAGGTTATGACAGTACCCCTTCCTCAAACAGCAGACGGCAGTCTTTCGCTCGCCGTAATGCTGCAGATTCAAAGAAATCTCGAATGGGCGGATTGCCTGGTCTTAGGTCCGGGACTATCAAGAAATCAAGAGACTGAGCAGTTGGTGTACAAGGTCCTAAGGGGGTATACTGGTACGGTGGTCCTCGACGCAGACGCGCTGAATGCTGTAGCCGATCAAACTAATGTCCTGCACGAGACGCGTGCGAATATTGTCATGACTCCCCATCACGGAGAGTTTGCCAGACTGACGAAACTCTCCACCTCTGAAATAGCGAAGAACAGGATAGAGTTGGCACGCCAGTTTGCCGAGGAATATGGCGTTACACTTGTACTGAAGGGCTCTCCAACCGTTATCGCCTCGAAAGCTGGGAAGGTATTCGTTAATGTTCATGGAAATCCGGGCATGGCTACTGCCGGCTCAGGAGATGTTTTGACGGGAATTATTGCTGCCCTCTTGGGGCAGAAACTCAGTCCCGTGGAGGCTGCGATATGTGGAGTCTACTTGCACAGCGTCGCGGGCGACATTGCGATGGAATCAAAGGGGATGTATTCACTTATCGCAAGCGATATCATCGAATTTCTGCCAAACGCATTTGTCAAGGTGATTGAAGGAGAGTTGATTGAACTCGAGAAAATATCCTGACTTCGTCAGATTTCAGCTGCCTGTTGTAATATGGATGGCATTTATCTTTACATTGTCATCGCTGCCAGGTTCGACGTACAAACCCTATTCTTTTCCCAATGCGCACATAATAGCACACAGCCTGCTTTTCGGGATGTTATTTTATCTGGCTTACCGGGCGCTGAAGCATCAGAGGTTCAGCAGAATGCTGAGCGAGCTGAGCCTGCTGTTTTCGCTTTTACTCGTTGCGCTGTATGGAGCAAGCGATGAATACCACCAGTCTTTCGTCCCAGGCAGGTCTGAAGAACTCAAGGATTTCCTGGTCGATGTCTCCGCCGCTTTAGTTGTTCTGGTCATTGTCATGATTTTCGAGAAGATGCGCCCCGCTAAAGTCAACCTTCATTCTGACGAGTCGCTGGAATAGACAGGTCGGGTAGATGCATGTCCAAACTGGTTCAACCACAGAACCTTGAGCCGTAGAGATGGTCTGGGAGTCTTCCTTAGTTATATTCTCTCTTGTAATGATAGCATGTTTCTCCGCTGCTGAGACTTCGTTTGTATCATCAGACAAGGTCTCAATGGTAGTGAGGAGTGGCAGCGGTTACCGGCTTGACGCGTTCCTCTATTTCCTTCGGAACAATGATCTGTTCTTCGCCACGGTCGTACTCGCCAGCAATCTGTTTATTACTGTGTTTTCTCTCCTCGCTGAGATAGTTTTCCATGAGAGGTTTGGAGTAAGTCTATTGGTAGTCGTTCCATTGACAACTATTATCGGATTTGTCGTTGGTGAGTTAATTCCGAAAAGTGTCGCTCTTGAAACACCGGAGACAACGGCAAGATTCACTCTTCCTTTCGTCCAGGCTTTTCATCGAATTGCGAAGCCGCTAATCGGAGCCACCGCCCGGTTCTCCACCTGGGCTGCGAATAGAATTTTCCACACGGGTTCAAGGTCGATGATTTTCCAGAAGAGGGACGTTTATCGGCTTCTTGGTGAAACGGTGACAGGTGGGTATCTCGACAAAATCGAATCAGAGGTGATAAGAAGACTCCTGGCAAACGGCAGGGACCCGGTACGGACGATAGCAGTTCCCAGGACATCAATCGTCGCCGCGAGTATGGACACGAGCATCGATAAGTTGAGGTCAATTTTTGAAAAGTCGAAAAAGACGAAGGTGATAGTCTACTCAACTTCTCTGGACAACATTGTAGGTGTTGTTCATGCCAAGGATGTTTTCAAGGAGGCTGATACCGTAAAGGATGTCTTGAGTGATGTCCTCTTTGTTCCTGAAGCGATGCAGGTGGTAGATCTCCTGGAGGAATTTAGAGCCGTTGGGCTTTATGTTGCCGTGCTGATTGACGAATTTGGGGGCACATCGGGTCTCGTTACTTCGACCGATGTTATGGAATTGTTTCTAGGGGAGGTTGCCACCAGGTTTGCTGAAGAAAGGATCACGCAGATCAGGCCGAAGCATTATTTGATGCAGGGTATAACCGAAATTGACGAAATAGAGAGGACTTTGAAGGTGAAGCTTCCCAAGAGTAGCGAGTACACCAGCATCGGTGGCCTGATGACTTACAAAGTAGGGAGGATTCCTGTGGTCGGTGAGACTCTACAGGTCGGGCGCTTTGAATTGCGCGTCCAGAAAGCCGATGGGAAAAAAGTCGAGGTCGTGGAATTTTCATTGAGATGAATATTTGCGCCAATTCATTTCGGGGCTTTTTACCTTTGCCTGACAAAAGCGTCTAATTTCGGAAAGAATCATTGAAACTGTTATGTCAACGATTATGTTATTTACTTCGATTATGGTAATAAGATAAAAAGGCGTGGGGAGTAGAGCGAAAATGAAGAGCAAAATTCGGTCTGAGTGCTCTACCGTGACAAAGTCTCCGATTTTCCCGCATGTGGTTCTAATCTACAGATCCGTCCACTTGCATTGGTTGCGCAATGAAATGCAATTTTCTTTGAGATAGGACCTGAAAACAATCTAAGGTACATAATGAGAACCTTTATCTTTCTGTTCGCATCCCTTGCAATTGTGTCTGCTATTTCTGCCCAGGAATTCGGCAAGAACAAGGTTCACTATCTGGATTTCAAGTGGCATTATATCAAATCTCCTCACTTCAACGTATACTATACCAAAGGTGGCTATGACCTTGCTCAATTCGTTGCTGTCGAGGCAGAAAGCTCTCTTGCTTCAATAGAAGCAAGTTTTCACTACCACATATTCAAACGGATTCAGCTTACAGTTTTTAATTCTCATAACGATTTCCAACAGAACAATATTATTCCAGAATACCTTCAATATGGCACTGGCGGAGTGACAACCCTTGACAAAAATAGAGTTGTGTATCCATGGGAAGGAAACCTCGGGCTCATGCGGCATGTTGTCCACCATGAGCTTGTTCATGCGGTGTTCAACGAGATGTTCTATGGTGGGTCAATTCAATCCGCTATTGAGAACAACATAACCTTTGCACTCCCTACCTGGTTCAATGAAGGGATGGCAGAGTTCCAATCGCTCGATCATTGGGAGACCAATTCAGACCAATTCCTGATCGATGCAACGATAAACGGATATATGCCGCCGATTCAATACTTGAGTGGTTTCCTGGATTATCGGGGTGGCGAATCGGTTTGGCATTACATTGACCACACTTATGGTTCTCAAATGATCGGTGAGGTCGTGCATGCGGTGTTGGCAACACACAGTGTGAATCAGGGTTTCGAACGATCTATCGGAATGAACGTCGACAAATTATCGGACGCATGGCAGAAATTTAACCGCGACCAGTATTTCCCGGAAGTGGCCGAACGGGTTTCACTGAACAAGTTTGCTCAGCGAGTAACTGACCACCGGAAGGACGGCAGCTTCTATAACACCGGCCCGGTGATCTCACCAGACGGAAGCAAGATAGCGCTTATAACCGATAAGTCTGGGTACTTTGATGTAGTCCTTGTATCCACGGTAACAGGCAAGAAGATCAGGACTCTCGTCGAAGGGAGCCGCAGTGCGAATTTTGAAGAGCTTGAGTTCCTGACACCCGGTATTGCCTGGACGCCTAACGGAAAATACGTCGCCGTCGCATCTAAGACGGGGGAGTACGACAAGATTTTCATGATCAATGCAAATACCGGTGTAACGACAGCTTTGCCCAATCTGGAGTTCGACGGGATAGACGGGATCGATTTTTCACCAAACGGAAAATATCTCGCCATCTCTGCGTACAATCCTCTCCAATCCGACATTTACATATACAATATGGAAACGCATACGGCTCGTAATTTAACGAACGATGTATTCTCAGATGAGGACCCGCACTGGTCCGTAGACGGGAAAAGCATATTCTTCGCTTCAGACAGAGGAGACAGTCTCTACCAAAAGGGAAATCCATTGACTCTTGCTCATTGGGCGGCAGGGAATCCGTGGGATATTTATGAAATGGATGTTGAGACGGGAAAGATTAAACGGATCACTTATTCGAATTTTCCTAATGAACCTTGGACCGTTCCCCACGGTGGCAGTAATCAATATCCGCTGCCGACGCCTGACGGAAAGGGCATTATATTTGAGTCGAGCCGAAACGGCATTGACAACCTCTATTACCATGATCTTGCGACAGGAAAAGAATGGCCGTTGACGAACTCGTTATACGGCATTATCGAACCTTCCATGTCAAGGGATGGACAGCGGCTCGCGTTCTCGGCATTGAACTATGGCGGTTACGATGTGTTCACAATGGAACTGCCGCTCGCGAACAAGATCAACGGGCCTCTCAAACCGACCAACTATGTAAAGCGTTTTCTAGGTCGAGAGCACAAGCCTGAATTCGCCACCGCGGCGGATACTACCAATAATTCGATCGATCAGTCGATTGCCTCGCTTTACGGCATCTCAGGCAACATGGATCTTGCACACTACGTTTTCAATGAGGACTACCAGTTGAGCCTTGCAACGAAGCCGAAGGTGTCTCCATTTCTCGCAAAGGCCGATGTCGATTCGTCGGGCAATTTCATCACATTTCCCTACAAAATTGATTTCAAACCGGATGTCATAACCGGTGGAGCGGGCTTCAGTACTTTGTACGGTTTCCAGGGCGCAACCGAGCTGGCTTTCAGTGACCAGCTGGGTAATAACGAGATTGATCTTTATACGGATTTTGTAATCGACCTGAGAAATAGCGATTACGCGATCTCATATCAGAATTATGCTTCCAGGATAAACTTTGGACTTGGTGCCATACACACGGCAAATTTTATATACCTTTATGACAATGCATCCGGGAATTACGAGCTGAATCGTTTTGAATCGTATATCGGTCAGTTGTCATTTTCCAGACCGTTCGACAGATTCCGACGGTTAGATTTCAACGTCGCATACATTGGGATAACAGAGCAGAATATAGATAACCCGGCGATCCCTTCTGCCTCAGCAAATGCAATTATGACTTCACTCGACTACGTAAAGGATAACACACTTGCAGGTTTCTTTGCACCGATCAACGGCACAAGGTATCAATTGACTTTGAGTTACGTTCCGAAATTTGCCCCTAGCTTTGTGGGCTTCCTTACCGGACAGTTTGACTACAGGACATATCTTCCTTTCCTGGACGAGAATGTATTTGCTTTCCGTGCCAGCGGTGCATCCAGTATCGGTGCGAATCCGCAGAAGTTTTTCATGGGAGGCGTCAGCAATTGGATTAACCGGTCCTACGCGACTGAGCTGATCCCGATAAATAGCGTTGCGGATTACGCGTTCCTAACTCCGGTATTTCCGCTGCGCGGTTTCAACTACGACACCCAGCTCGGCACTAATTATTACCTTGTCAATGCAGAGATAAGATTCCCGCTCGTGCAGTATTTCGTTCCCGGCTTGCTTCCTATCCTGCTTTCGAATATCGAAGGCGTCGCTTTCGTTGACGCCGGAAGCGCGTTCGATTCATTCTCTTCATACAAACCTTTCACAAAAAACCCGTCAGGCGCCCTCGTAACGCAGGATCTTCTCGTCGGTTCAGGCTTTGGAGCAAGAGTGCCATTCTTGTATTTTGTTCTGAGGTTTGACTATGCATGGCAGTACAACATCGAAGGCTTCCACAGTCCGCAGTTCTATTTCTCGCTTGGAGGCGACTTCTGAGTCTTAGAGCGGCGCTCATCATATGCCTGTTCGTGGTGACGGCCGCTCGTTCTCAATCTCTCTTCCTTGACGGAGAATACATACTGGGGAATCGGGCTGGCGGGATGGCAGCGTATGTCGCCGACCCTGACTTTGCTCACTCCGTCCTCCTCAATCCGGCCAATTTAGTTCATGCCGCTAATGTCTATGTGGCAGGAGACTACGAGAATTTTAATCGGGGAGAAGGCGAATTGTTTTTACCGTTCAATTCTTTGCCAGGATTTCTCGCTAATGGAAAGCTAACATCATGGAACATTTCAATGGCTGCGCCGTTGGAGGTTGTCGGTGTAGGCGCAGCGTTTGATGGTTTCGAGCTCGCAGGGTGGCGCACAACAATCTCTGCCATCGGAACAGGCGTCCAGTTGCCATTAGGCTTTTCAGCGGGCGTGACCGGCAAGTACATAACCGTGGATGCGAATCCTGAAAACGCGGTTCCGGTAGTGAGTTCACAATATAGTGTGTCTCATTTGACTTTTGATCTTGGTGTAATGAAAAGAGCCGTTCTAGCGGATAACACCTTCTTCCGAGCTATCCTATCTCTCGGCGCCGACTTCTCTAACATAGTGCCCGGATCGGCTTGGTATGCGAACGGTCATAAGCTTTACAGCATTGACCTGCCGCAAACTATCAGCTTTGGCGCTGCCTACACGTTTGTCTCCAATTATCGTCTCGCCGACTACGATTTATTCCGGGTGACTCTCGCCGCTGATTACTCTCACGTCTTGGGTAATTCAGCGCCGATGGATGGGTTCATTGTCCAAAACGATCAGTTTAGGGTTGGACTCGAGACTGTTGCACTTGGCGTGCTCGCAGCCAGAGTTGGTTACACGTTGAAGACACCACAATACTCGTTTTACGATCCTGCCAACGACCTGACCGTTTCACGCATGGGCAGCGGATTCTCGTACGGGTTTTCACTTCGGTTTCCCGTCAAGCTGCTTCTTCCGGATTTGCCAATTACCTCTCTCGAACTTTCCTACTCAAAGAACCCACAGTGGAATTCCGGTATGTACCATGATATGTTCGGTCTTGTATGCGAGATGTATTTTTGAATCCCTTTGTATACTACCGTCCCTTCTGATAAATTATTCTATATGAACGACACCGAACTTTTCCCCGTTCTGAAGGCGGGAAGCAGGGAGGCTGATGGACGTCTCCAAAAGATCAAGAATCGGAATCTGACTTTTGACGAAAAGCTGATTTCGAAAGTAAGCGAGATTATCCGCACCGTCCGGGTAGAAGGCGACCCGGCGCTAAAGAGATTCACGAAAGAGTTTGATGGTATCACCCTGAATCAGATCAGGGTTCCGATAGAGGAAATCGAAAAGGCGCGAGCCATTCTAAGTGATGACATCCTTTCGATACTCAGAGAAGCTGTCGCCCGGGTGAGGAAGTTTCACGAGATGCAGAAGCAGACTTCTTGGCACGTTCAGGAAGAGGATGGCACACTCCTGGGCCAGAGAATTATCCCTGTCGACAAAGTGGCTCTCTATGTGCCCGGCGGAACGGCGACATATCCGTCGACCGTCATAATGAACGCAGTGCCGGCCCAGGTTGCACGAGTACGAGATATAATCCTTCTTACGCCCCCGAACAAGGATGGGAACGTAAACCAGATTGTACTGGCCACGTGCAGTATTCTCGGGATAGAGAATGTGTTTTCAATCGGCGGGGCACAGGCGATCGCCGCGGCTGCGTACGGCACCGGGTCCGTCCCGAAGGTAGATAAGATTGTCGGGCCGGGAAATATCTATGTTTCGGCGGCAAAGAAGCTTGTGTATGGCGATGTCGATATCGACATGATTGCAGGGCCGAGTGAGGTGGTTGTGCTTGCCGACGGTTCGGCAGATCCGGCGGAGGTTGCGGCTGATCTCCTGGCGCAATCCGAGCACGATGCCAATGCGGCGGGGATTCTTGTTACCACCGATTCCGGGTTTGCGCGCAAGGTCCAAAGACGAATCTTAAAATACCTGCAAAGCCTTCCTCGCAGCCAAATCGCTTCGGAGTCGATGCGACGTAACGGAACTGCCTTCGTTGTGGGTGACTTGCATAGTGGCGTGGACCTGGTCAACCAGATCGCTCCCGAGCATCTGGAGATCATTGCCGAAGGAGATCTGGAGCTTGCCGGTAAAATCGTCAATGCCGGGGCGATATTCGTCGGCAGATACTCCCCTGAACCGGTAGGCGACTATTTTGCGGGTCCGAGCCACGTATTGCCGACCGGCGGGACTGCAAGGTTCTCCTCAGTTTTGAACGTGGATTCGTTCGTAAAACGCTCGAGTATAATTCGTTATTCACGTGATGCTTTCGAGAGAGACTCGGCGAAAATTCGAGTGCTTGCCGAACATGAAGGCCTGGATGCACATGCACTATCGATCAAAGTAAGGGAAAAAAGTGGACGTTAGAAGCAATTTTAGAAAAAGCGTTATTGACCTGTCGCCATATACTGTATCCGGACATCCGGCAAAGATAAAGCTGAATCAAAACGAAAGCCCGTACGATGTGCCTTCCGAAATCAAGGAGGAAATCATCGGGCAGTTTTTCAAGATGAGCTGGAACCGGTATCCGGAGGTTTTCCCCGTCTCCCTGCCGCGCAGGATCTCTCAAATTCATAACATAGCTGAAGATTCCATCATCGCCTCAAACGGATCGAATGAGCTGATTTATACGACGGCGCTGGCAATTGTTAAAGACGGGACTGAGGTCTTGATCCCACAGCCGACATTCTACCTTTACGAGAAGGTCGTCGGGATACTTGGCGGCGAAATCAGGAAAGTGTTTGCAAAGAGCGATTTGAGTTTCGATGAGGAAAGAATTCTCGAGGAGTCAAGGCGCATCAAATCCGGCCTGATCATCATAAGCTCGCCGAACAATCCAACAGGCAAGTCCGCGTCGCCTGACTTTTTCAAGGAGCTCCTGGATTCAACCGGTGCGATCGTGCTTGTAGATGAAGCCTATATCGAATTCTCCGAGAACAAGAGCCTGATCGAATTGGTAAAGGCTTACAAAAACCTGGTTGTGCTCAGGACATTCTCGAAAGCATTCAGTCTGGCAGGTCTTCGGATCGGTTACCTGGCTGCCCATCCCGAAACAGCGGCCGAAATACTGAAAGTGAAAATTCCTTTCACGGTCAATCCCTTGTCGGAGTTCACCGCCTTGAAACTCCTCGACCATGGCGATCTTTTCGCCAGGCGCATCGAGATACTGAAGCGCCAGAAGCTGGAGATGGTCGGTGAGCTAAACAAGATCAACGGTGTGAAAGCGCTGCAATCGGACGCCAACTTCTTTTTGTTCTCAACTCCGCTTGCACCGAAGGTGATATTCGAAGATCTCCTTGAACGAGAAAATGTCCTGGTGCGCGACGTGTCATCATATCCGATGCTTGAGAAGTATCTGAGAGTGAATGCAGGGACTGAAGAAGAAAGCAAGCTGTTCATCTCTTCCGTCAGGGCGTGCCTGAATGCTGTACGATCGTGAACTCCCCGGTTTTCGGATTCGTAAGCTCGATAACGGACGAAGTGGTTTCATTGTGCATCTAAACTCTTTAGACTATATTTATTCATCATGCCTGTTCCCACGGTTTATTTCCTGGACGACGATGAAAATATCGTCAAGCTTGTCAAGTACGGATTGAGAAGTGAGCAAATGGACGTTAAGTTCTTTACTCATCCCTCGGATCTAATCGAAGCGATTAAGATTGAATACCCTGACGTTGTCATTAGCGATGTAATGATGCCGGAGATGGACGGAATCGAGATGATAGACAAGCTGCGTGCGATGTCCAGGCAGATGCCGATTATACTTGTGACGGCAAAAGCAGCAGTCGACACTGCAGTGCGTGCCATGAAGGCGGGCGCTTTCGAGTACCTTCTCAAGCCGATAAACTTTGATGAGCTGAAACTTGCAATAGGAAGGGCGGTTGAAGTCGCGCGGCTTCGCAACGAAGTGGCCGAATTCAAGTCGGGATTCAAAACTCGTTACTCGTTTGAAAACCTTATCGGAGAGAGCGAGAAGATAATCGCAATCCGTGAATTCATACAGAGAATTTCAGCGGTCCCGGAGGCGGTAATTCTACTTAGAGGTGAGAGCGGTGTTGGGAAGAACCTGGTGTCGCGAGTCATTCACTACACTGGTCCGATGGCGGACAAACGTTATCTGGAGATCAATTGCGCATCTCTTCCTTCCAATCTGCTTGAAGCAGAACTGTTCGGTTACGAGAGGGGCGCTTTCACCGATGCCAAAGCATCCAAGAAGGGTTTGCTGGAAGTGGCCAGCGGCGGTACGGTGCTCCTCGATGAAATAACCAGCATGGATCTTCCTCTGCAAGCTAAGTTTCTATCATTCATAGAGAACAGGAAGATGCGGAGAGTGGGAGGACTGGATGAGCTGCCGGTAGATCTTCGGGTTATTTCGGCTACAAACTCGGACCTTGAGGCGGATGTTGCAGGAGGCAAGTTCCGAAGTGATCTGTTTTACAGGATAAACGTTGTGTCGCTCGTTGTGCCGCCGTTGCGGGAGCGTGGGAAAGATGTAATCCTCATAGGTAGAAAGCTCATCGAGGATTTCAATCAGAAGTTCAGGAAGCACGTCAAAGGATTTACTGCCGCCGCGGAGCGAAAGCTTCTCGGCCATAAATGGCCGGGAAATGTCCGTGAGCTGCGAAACGTGGTGGAGCGGGCAATGATTTTTGCGAGCGGAGATTATCTCAATGCGGATGAGATAGCGATGTCGGACATCTCTCAACCTTCTTCGATGCAGGATGGGCTGAAGTTACCGAAAGGCCTTTCCTTCGAACAAATAGAAGGCGAGTATCTCAAGAAGGTGCTGGAGTGGAACGAATTCAACCTGGAGGCCACGGCCAAGCAGCTTGGCGTTACGAGAAAAACTCTCTGGGAAAAGAGGAAGAAATACGGTCTGCTGAACTGATAGGGCGGTCGACAGCCTCAGTTGCTACCCATCATTTCAATTCTGTAGCAGTCTTTTCATCTCGTTGAGGAATCCGACTTTTTCAGTTTCCCAATTGAGCACTGCACCTGCCTTCCGACAATTGTCTACCAGCTTCCAATAACGATTTTCATCGGAAGTCATCGCGAGAATATTCTCCGCCGCTTCTCTAAGATTTGTTGGATCGATAATCGCACCCACATCGAATTTCTCTACCACCCGTCGCATCTCGGGGAAGTTGGACACGACCACTGGAAGTTGTGCCATGATGAACTGAAACAGCTTGTTGGGTAACGCCAGGTAGTGGCACAATCCGGAATTTTCCATGAGGTACACCCCCAGATGCGCCTTCGAGAGTTCGGACACAACCTCATCGTTCTTTACTCTTCCCACAAATTCCACTCTGTCCTTCAGCTTCAGTGACTCGCATTTAGTCTCAAGTCCAGAGCGCATATTTCCGTTACCGATGATCTTCAACCTGTATTTTTCCGGAAGTAATGTCAGAAGCTCGATGAGCCGGTCAATGCCTCTTCCGGGTTGGATCCCGCCGGAAAAAGCCAGATAAACCCGATCTAAGTTTCTCTTTGTTTCAGCGTGATTGTTTTCGGGTGAGGGTACATTCAATATCACCGTTGTTGGAAGTCTCCAATTCCTTTCGAGTATATCGGCGATCGACCTGTTCACGGTAAACACAGAATCGATGTATCTAATTGAAGTCTTTTCGACAAGTCTCCAGAACAAGAAGCTTGACTTCCTTCTTTTCAGGCTCGGCAGTTCCT
This sequence comes from Bacteroidota bacterium, assembly GCA_021789975.1. Lineage (GTDB taxonomy): Bacteria > Bacteroidota > Ignavibacteria > Kryptoniales > JAKASW01 > JAKASW01. The sequence continues at coordinate 58,252 of JAJYIT010000008.1, read as the reverse complement.
GGTACAGCTCCTTGGAATCGTAGACCAGCCTCACTCGGTGGCCCTTTTTGTTGTATCGTGTTTTGTTGATTATGGCCGGGGGGAGGGAAAAAAGATCTCCTGCTAAGACGACCCTGGCACTTGATTTAAGGGCTAACGGGATAATCCGCTGATAGAACTCAACGAAAAACCGCTTGCCGCCCGTTGCGCCCAGCGGAAGTCTTATCATCGTATCGCTGCATTCGGCAATTCCGTCTGAAGCTACTCCGATGACTTTCGCTTTGTACCCGGATTCAAGGAGGCTCCTGAGAAATTTGCTGCTTCGGGTGTCGTACCGCGGATCCGAAGTGACAATAATTAAGATGTCCAGCGGATCATATTTCCCCTTTACATTCTGTCCCCCCGTTGCCTCTCCCATTTTTCAAAGGATGAAGGAGAGTGTAAAAGTCTGGCTGTCGCCAAAGTCAAGCTTGAGCGGAGTGTAAGAGTAGTCGAAGCGAAGGAAGTTGTAGCAGACTCCCGCACCGAAGGAAAACCCGGAGAGGTCGTTGCCGGAAGAATAGCCTGCTCTCAATCTCAAATTGTTTCCGTACCCAAGTTCGGCGCCGATTCCAGGCGAAACTCCGCCGGACTTGAACGAAGTCACTCCCGCGTAGCCGGTCAATGAAATATTTCCGCCGACTTGCTCGGTATAGCTTCCGCCTGCTCGCACATACGTAGGCAAGGCGATGCTTTGGGATATCATCGCTGTCGTCGAGCCTATGTTCCCGGCAGAGAGACCGAGGTGGACGTTCTCAACAGGTGTGCACCTCACTCCTGCATTGAACGCGAAACCGCTCGATTCATAGACAAATAGCTTCTCATAAAGGAACATTCCGGAGAGTCCCACGTCAAAGCTGCCGAATTTCCTCGCCAGGCCTGCTGCCCAGACGAAATCTTTTGCTGAGAATGTTGACTGTGGATCGCCTGGAACGGTTCTTACCTGGATATCCGGGACGCTCGACAACAAGAGGCTGGTTCCAAACGCAGTGCCCCCGGCTTCGAAGCGGGTACCGAACATGTCGATCGTGGTCCCCGCGATGTATGTTCGGTGGGTCAACATGAAGTCCAACCCGATGCCGTCGGTGCGTTGAGCTGCCGCGAGCCCTGCCGGGTTTATGAACACGGCAATTGGTTCAGTGGTCAAAACGTCTGCGGCACCAGAGAGCGACATGTCCCTTGCAGAGTATCCGAGTCTGAGTATTTGAAACCCTGCACTCCCTACCTGAGAAAACGCGTTCGAGTATAATATCGCAAGGAATGCTGCAGCGAGACTAAGTGATTTCATGTGAATCAAAATCCAAATATTAATGATAGAGTTTGTATTCCGTACGGAGTAAACGGCTCCGAGGTATAAGCGTAGTTAAGTTCGGGGGTGAAATCCAGGAATGCAATCTTGGCTGCGAAACCGAAGGAGGGCCACACCTTGGTCCCGACGTAACTCTCGTTTCCGGATGCAACTCCCGCGCGGAGTGCCAGCATGTCGAACGGTGCATACTCGACTCCGGCCCTGAGTCCGCCCAGAGATGCCGGTCCGATGTCGTACTCGGCTGTAAGGGAAGAGTGAAGTGCCGGGAAGTTGTATGCAGCACCGATCTTGTAGATGTGTGGGAAGTTTGTAATAAAATTCGACCCGCTGGTGCCGTAAAGACTCGATGAGTCCCAATGATAACTCTCACCGAGATCTGTCGCGACAACTCCGACAGACAAGTGCTGTGTCAATTGGTATACTCCGCCGAGGTCAAAGCCGATGGATGTGGAACTGATTCCGGAGTAAAGACTATAATAATAGAGCTTCAGGCTCAGGCCGACAGACAGCCCTGGAGTAAATTGATTGGCAAAAGAAAGGTAGACCAGGTTCTCGCTGGTTGAGAGGTCCGTCGTATGTACACCGTCTGCATCTCTGCCGTCGATGTTTGACACGGTCGCATTTATAACTCCCAACGAAAGTCCCGCCGTCGGCTTTAGTCCTTGAGTGTATGTAAGCACATTCAACTGTCTTCCGAGCGACATTAGGGCGACGGAAGCAGCAATGCTGCCGTCGTTTTGAAACGACGCAAGTGCCGGGTTGTAGTAAGTGTAGACGTTGCCCTCCGTCATTGCAGATATTGAATTACCGAGTGCCATCCCTTTGGCGTTAAGACCTACCCTCGCGAAGCTCCCGGGGTAGCTCTGGGCAAACGAAACGGTGGAAAATAAACTGATGAAGGCGATTAGAAAGATGATTCCAGCCGATCTTTGAATGCTCCAATTGAAGTCGGGTAAGTATTTTCTCCTGTTATTTCCCAAATCGTTCCATCCTTCCAGCATTCCATTATTCCCTTTGTCGATCATCTTACCACCAAAATCTTTCCCCAGGCAGGGGCCTGATTGCTCACCGTGACGCTGTAGAAATACACTCCGTTGTCCACCATACCGCCGGCGTCGCCCAGCCCGTTCCACGGTACGTCATGTTCGCCGGCATTCTGCGGTACATTCTGAATAAGTGTCCGAATGGCATGCATGGAAAAGTCGAAAATCCGGATCGTTACGGAGCTTCCTGCATTTCTCACCGAATAGTGAATCCGGCCAACGTCTAACGTTGGTGAGAAAGGATTTGGGTAGAAGTAAGTAAAATTAGAAGAGCCGACGCTAACGTAGGATCTGAAGACCGACCATCCATTTGAGTCGAAGCTGGTACCGTTGTCGATTTCCTCCGCTGTACCGTCTCCGGATCCCACCCAAACAGAATCTCCGCTTGCAGCCACGGCGTAGAAACTGCCGGCAAGCACTGACTGCCCGGCTGACGCATCGTAGATGTTCGTGACAGCCTGATAGGTTTGTCCAAAATCTGAGGTCCTGAATAATCCGTCGTCAGAAGCGGCGTATACTATGCTGTCATTAAAGGCTATGCTGTGGAAGAAATGGCCTGGCAGGATGAACTGCCAGCTTGCGCCTCCATCGCCGGTATAGCTAAGCGCTTCGACTTCGCCCGGGGTCGTGGCGTTGACGGTTGCTGCCCAAATGTTATGAAGGGTTCCATAGTTCTGCCCGGTGATGTAAACGACAAAATTGCCCGATATCGCCTCTGCCTCGTTCTGATGATTAAACTTGTACCATGTTAGTCCGTCGGTAGTTTTGTCGATGCCATCGGCAGTTCCGACGTAAAGTGCACTGTCGCCGTCGGAATATATAGAAAAGACTCTTTGGTTCAAGTTGCTCTCGGTTGTAAGTCCCGTGCTGGCGACAGGGGAGAGCTGAAAGGAGTATGTGCTGTCCGGTGTAATGTAGTCCAGGTAATCGGGGGGAAGCACAACACGATGCCATGTCTTGCCAAGGTCGGTACTCCTTCTCAAACCACCGGCGAAGTTCGCCGTATAGAGTTCACCCTTAAAGAAAGTTGCAGAGTATGACACGTTGTTGACCCCTGTTGTGATCGCGAGGGCGATCAACCGATTCTTTCCGTAGGCGACTGTTGAGTCCGCCAGTGAATCGATGCTCTGCGGCTCGTAGGTCCACGTTTTCCCGAAGTCGATCGACGCGTACAACCCTTTCCCCACGGGATAAGTTGTCCCGCTTTGATCAAGCGAGCCCGAGACAGCTGCGATGATCGTATCACCAATGACGGCAATTGCATTCAAGCTGATTGAGGAAGGTCCTCCGGTCCCCAGTGAATCCTGAAAGGTCCTGCCGCCATCGGTCGTCACGTTCAGACCCTTATCGGTTCCAAAGAAGACTGTACCATGGTCTATCAGAATCTGACTCACCGTGTTGCTGGAGAGCATTGTTGCTGTCTGACCTGACAGTTTGTAGGAGTTCGTCAGAAGCTGGGCATGGACCGTACAAGCCGTGAGAAGGATTGCAGAGGCAGCTAAGATAAATCTTGAGTTTGGGATTGTGTTCATCTGTACACCGTAATCTTGTGGGCTAATGGTGAGCTTAGTATGCCGCTTCGATTGACGGCGTAGAAAGTGAATGTGTACGTGCCGAGTGGCGGAGGTGCCTGAGAATTGAGGGGCGGAAGCTGGACAGTAGTTGAATACTGACCGACGTTTCTGCTGATGGTCACCATGCCGGGCATCTCAATCGGGTTTGCTTTAGAAGGACTGCCGTCGGGCAGCGTGGAGTTAAAGTACACACTTTTAACATCGCTGATCCCGTAGACGTCATGGACGTATGCGAATAGATACAAAAGAGTTGTTTGCGTCGAGTCGATTCTTACCGAATCGGGAGCTGAGACACTGTCAACAACAGGAGGGTTTGCCGCGGAGTTGAAAAGGACGATCGATTTTCCGATGTAGTTGCCCGGAGTGCCTGTGTTGTTGTAAGGTGTGAAAGTGCAAATCAAGTTTCCCACGTACACGTTTGTCGCAGTGAAAGAAAAACTCCCCACTACTGAATTTGCATTCAGAGACGAATATGATTCCTGGTACAGGACATTTCCCGAATCGTTTTGTATTTGAACCTGCAGATAAGAAAAATTGCCGATGGGGTCCATAGTAACCGCAAAGCTGTCTGCAATTATCAGGGATGGCGGATTTGCATTAAGATTGTTGGCGATATCGATACTGTCAGTGCCAACGAATCTCAGCGCGACTGCATTCACCGGCGGGGCGACGGTTACCAGCGAGTCGTTAGACTTCTGACACGACATGACTGCCATACCCAGCATGACAACAAAAAGGCTGCGTTTCAACGTTACCTCGAAAGAATGATAAATGGAGTTGGAGAAAAAGAAACCACGAAAATAAGTATGGTTAACCACCCGACGACTTTTCTCCTGTTGTCGATTGGAGATGGATCAAATACGGGCGGATGATTGAGCTTCACAACGAAGAAAAGAATGAGGCACCAAAATAACCAGCCCGTCCACCCGAATCCCGTGTCGAGACCGACCAGAGGAAGAAGGCCGAAAAGTCCTATCAGAAGGATCAGGAAGAAAAAAATTCTGGCGATTCTCCTGTGAGCGTTCGGGAACATCGCATAGATCATGTGGCCGCCGTCCAGTTGACCTACTGGCAGCAAGTTCATCGCAGTCACAAAAAGTCCGAACCATCCGACGCAGAGAAAGGGATAATGGTAGATTTCAGACATGGGTGGTACGAATTCGGTGTGTGGGTTTGTGAAGACAAGTTCAAGCAGCTTGAAGATGATTGAACTGCCGAAGGCAAGCGGCAGACCATCGGTTCCCGGAACGCTGTTAGTCGCAAAATCGTACCCCGGATGAATTTCGAGCAGGTACGACCTGGAGGGGAGGTGTGTGAATCCGAATATTAGCACAAGTATGCTTAGTATCCATCCGACGATCGGTCCCGAGACTCCGATATCGAATATAGCCTTGCGGGACGGAACGGGGGTTTTTGTCCTGATCACCGCCCCCAATGTTCCGAAGTTTAACATCCCGGGAATTACAGGGAAGGGTATGAAATAGGGAAGTGTCGCCTTGACACGATGCTTCAGTGAGTAGAAAAAATGCCCGAACTCGTGCGAACCGAGTATGAGCAAAAGAGTCAGACTGTACGCCAAACCAGACCCGAGGTTCAGAAGATTCAGTGGATTCTTTCCAATCCATTCCACTCCGGCCATGGTCGTCGTGAACAGAGTGATGAGAAACAATCCGACATGAAGAGGGATCTTCAACTCATGCGCTGTCGAAAACAATGGTTCGGCGTATTCGAATCTCTGGGTCGATTCAGACATTCAGTACTTGCGTCCTTTCCAGATCACCGACTTGCCGAAATAAACGGAAAAAGGGAGAATGGCAACATAAATCAGATAATAAATCTCAAAATAAAGTATAAAGTTCAAGTGAGCAATCTTTCCGTATCGGCGCAGTGTAGGAATCAAGAACGCAGCTTCAATTATGAACTTCAGCGGGAACATGACAATGAATGTCAGCGGTTGAAAGAAGATTGCAGCCAACATTAGCCAGTGAAGAACAAATCCGGGTGCTAGTATCAGTTTTCCAAAGACGCCGGTATCTTTTCCTCCCGTCGCCCACCTCTTTCTCTGTGCAAACACATCTTTGAGATGTTCGAGGGGAATTGTCTTCACCAGCGTGCGGCTGTCCATCGGGTAGACGAACTTCCATTTGCGGGATTCCACGATCGACTTGAAGAGGGCGTAATCTTCGGTGACGCTGAACTTGATCTCGCGATATCCACCGACATCGTCATATGCCGCTTTCCTGAAAACGAGGTTGTTGCCGAGGCAGGCGACAGGCTTGCCGATAGTAGCCAGACCCGCTCCCACCGTCAGGAGGAAATCCCAATCAAGTGCTTGCAGGCCGTGAATTGGTTTCGCGGCAGTAGAAATCAAAGTGACCCCTGGAACGATGCCCGTATCTTCATCGAAGTAGTTTAGAGTGTCCTTGATCCAGGAAGGTGGTACTGTGCAGTCCGCGTCAGTCAGGAAGATGAATTCACCGGTGGCTCTCTCGATCCCCTGGGCCAATGCATTTGCTTTGCCTCTAAGCTGCAGACTCTTCACCGCATCAATTCTTTTCACAAAGGGAAATCTGGCCGCGTGCTGGTCGATGATCTTTGGCGTCGAATCCGAAGACTGGTCGTCAACAATCAGGACCTCAAGCATCTCGCATGGATAATCGATCCTGGTGATGGAATCGATACATGCCGGGAGCGCTTTCTCTTCATCCTTGGCGGCAACGACCACCGATACCTTTGGAAAGGCAACGGAGTCCTTTCTCTCCCGCGGAGTCCGCCGTGCGAGATATGCGGCGTAAGAGAGGAATAACAGCTCGAAGGCGTACAGAACCGCAAACACGTCGACGAAAATGCCAAAGCTCATCTGACGCGACTCAGCTCCTGCAGTAATTGCGCCTTTGCCGTTTGCGCTTGCTGTGAAGATGGATCGACCGCAAGTGCTTTATCTATCCATTGAATCGTCAGTCTAAGATGTTTGTGAGTATACTCGTAGCCGGCCCTCGCCATGAACATAGTTTCATAGAAGTTGAGTATCTGGTGCGAATAGGGGTTGTCCAGTTTCTGAGCCCCCCGGTAGCCGTTCAGTCCTCTCGAACTGAAGGGGACGTAAGTCGTGTCTGGAGTCAATTCGAACAACAGACCATATGGAACCTTGTTGAACCCGTAAAGATATTTGTTCTGAATCTCCGGACCGACGAATATCTTCCGTCCATGACGGAGTGCACCAAGAATTATTTCCCTGATGTAATCGGAATAACTTCGCTGGATCGTTCTCGGGTCGTATGGCAGGTTGTTTTCAAACAAGCGAAGATTATCCCGGTAGAAGCGATAAACCTGATCGTTTTTCGGAAACAAGAACGGATACCGGCTATGCACTTCTGCCGCGTACCATGATCGTCTGAGGAGTTCCTTATCTATCACAGTTACATCGGTCCGCACATCATCCACATGCTGATAATAGATAGATCCCGCTACGAATATATCCCACTGAAATGATAATATGACCGAATTTTTTGGGACGCTGGTCAGGATATCATGACTGTAACATTCGACGGCGTAATCGTTGCTCGCGTTCGGGCCGCCGAAATTTGAAAATGCAGAAACAACCGGAAAGATGAGGATGAGCGCCGCAGCTTTACCGTATCTCATTGCTCTCATCCTCTGTACCAGGAAGCTGTAGCCCATGAGGCCGAAAGCCGCAAACCCGATGAAGGCGAGGAGAAAATAGCTGTGAATGTTATGGATATTGTAGTTGCTGGCATACGTTACGTCACCGACGACGAGAAGAATTGTGAACCAGAAAAATCTTCTGCGTGAGAGAAAGCTTGTTGCCACCCCGATGATCACGACGACCGCTGATATTCTGAAGTCCGGGTAAATGCTCGATGCAAACACTCCGAGTTGACGTTCGAACACATCAAGTGAGCTGAACATCCAGGTCCTGAATTGTTTAGCAGACACCTGCCAGTAGAATCTTTTGAGCGTGTCCGGATTTCCCCAGTCCATAAGAGGTGCCTGCGAGGCGCGGATCGGAAGATACAGGTAGATGAGTGCCGCAGTCAATCCGCCCAGGATAACGAAATAAAGGATCTGGAGCTTGAATTTCCTTCGTCTGTATGCCGAGACAAGTAGAAACAGGATTGCCGGGATGGTGAGAACCGTAGTCATATGGTTTGTGAAACCGAGCCCGAGCACTAATCCAGCAAAGTAGGATCGCGATCTGGTCGGCAAATCGTAGAAGCCCAGCCAAACGGTAATTATCGCGGCAAATAAGAATAGCTCAAGTGAATACGTCTCGACAACGGTAGCCTGCTTCCAAAACGTCAATGAAAAAGCCAGTGTTAAGGCCGCAGCAAAAGCCGGGAGTCTGGAAGTCTTTTCATCAGCCAGCAAATGACCTTTTGGTACATTCGCGGTGGATTTTTTTGACTGCTTCGGCTCCGCCGACCTTTTCCCTGCTGGTGTCAGGACTGCCTGCATCCTTAGGAATGCCAGATAGAACATGGCGGTGGATAACGATGTGCAAACCGTGGCAAACAAGTTTGCTCGTGCGACCACTTCACCGAACGTAGGGATGTGGACAAAAAGGAATCCCAGAAGTGTCCAGAGAGGGTAACCGGTGGGATGTGCTATGCCGAGAGTCCACAGAACCGTTGTGAGTTCGCCACCATCGATGTATGGAACGCTCCGGGACATGGTGGGGAAGTATACTATGAAGGAGATGAGCGAGAGGGAACCGGCGATCAGTACGTCGTGACGGGAAAACTTGTGAGATGCGGACAAGACTGATGCCCCTTTGGCGGTGGGTGTCTCTCTGACGGTTTCTTTTCGACGTACGCTCAACCGAATACCGGAATCAATCTTTCTCGCTCAAAGCAGCCAGCTCTTTGCGAAGCAGCGAACTCATCCTTCGCATTCTTGATTTGAGGCTATCGAGGAATTCGTCTGAGTTCTTAAAGTCCAGGTGAGAAGAGAGCGACTCAAGCTCACGCTCATCGTGCGGAATTTTACAGCTGGTCTTCGACAGAGATGCATAGTTTGAGAACTCGATCATTCGATAGAACGAATAACTCTCAATCGCCTCCTCGGATTTCTCCTCCGAAACTGCTCCGAGTGCCGCAAGACCTTCCATCAAAAGCGGTATGCTAGTGGGGAAGATCTCCTTCAGCTCGCTTATCCTCTTGAGCGAAAGAGTCTGTGCCAAGAATTCGATTGCGAACAAGCCGCCGTCGCCGGTTTTGACATCGATTTCGTCGAAGTAGCTGTGACTCTGAATTGCTTTCGAGTAGAGCGAGCTGATTTCTTCGGCCGCCGCAGGCGTAAGGTCATGGCTGTGAAGAGATCTGGATACCGCATCGCGCAATGTTGCTTCTTTTCCGAGGATGCGGAAGCGAGTCATTGCCATCCTCTCCCAGACTGACAGCCGCTTTTCCAGGTAGACATTGTATTCGGATTCGGTCATCAGGAGCGGGGCGCTCTTGCCTTCGGGCCTAAGCTTTAGATCGACGCTGAAGACCGGCTTCCCGGTTCCGTCAAGAAGCTCCCTTTGAATCTCCGGAATTTTTTTCTCGATGGACGATTTGTCTGATTTCAGCCGGTCGGGCAGAATGAAGATCACATCGAGGTCCGACATAAAGGACATCTCGCGTGAGCCGAATTTACCTCCCGCAATTATCATTGGTGCCCTTTTCGGGAATACACGATTCACGGCGCTCAGGAAAAATTTCTCCGCCACGTCTGTCCACCTTGTGTGCATTTCCGAAAGCGAAATATCGCCGAGAAGATACAGAATGCCCAGTTTTATTTCGTTGAATTCTTTTGCCAGGGAGAGCGACAGCGTATCAGGCATGTAGACATCGACACCCAAAAGACGATCGGGAGCGATTATAAGATCGAGCAGCAGCGGCTCGACAGTGATATAATCGACAAAGCGGGTGGCCTTTGAGCAAAGGGTAAGCACCAACCGGCTGAATGTTTCATTTGAAAGAGACTTGTAGAATACTTCCAGGCTCTTGATGGCTGGTACGAGACGCGCGAGATTTCTTAAAGTGAGATCTGGATCGACCGTCAGCTTAATATCCTCGAGGAGGTGGGGTGCGATTTCCCGGAATGCCCGTGTAACCGCCGAAGGAAATTCTATGTCTCCTGCGCGGGTCACTCCCCTGGAGAGGAACTGGACATTTCGGTAGCTCTCTTCGATCCTTTCCAACCCATAGTTCTCCAGCACGTGCCTCGTCCGCTCATCGTTAACGGTGCCCTCCAATAGCTGCTCGATCTCGCTGCGCTCGATGGGCTGCTCAATCCTGAACACGTTGTTGAACAGATCCGAAACAGAATCGAAATAGGCGAACAGCTCATTCCTGAACCGCCGCTCGTTCTTGTAGTCGCATCTCTTGGACAGCTCTCTGAATTCCTTCCCGTCGGAAGGCAGGGTGTGAGTCTGCTTGTTGCTGAAGAGCTGTAGCCTGTGTTCGACCAGTCTGAAGAACTTATATGCATCGGAGAGACGCTGCGCTTCCTGCCTGGAGAGAATCTTGTTTTCGCCGAGGCAGCGGACCGCTTGAAGTGTATTACCGGTCTGGAGATCGGGATACGAGCCGCCGTTGAGAAGCTGCAAAGCCTGGACGATGAATTCGATATCCCTTATCCCGCCGCGGCGAAGCTTTATGTCGTATTCGGTCGGGCTAGCGGTCTCGATCCTGATTTTCATTCTCGGAATCTCATCTATCGGGTTCTCAAGCCATGTTCTCGGGTAGATAAATGGCCGGAGAGTCTTCAGGAAAATGTCGCTGACCTTCTCGTTTCCCGCGACATGGCTGGCCTTGATTAGCATTTGGCGTTCCCACAATTCGCCTCGAGACTCGTAGTAAGAAAGAGCGCTATCTAAGCTCTGCGCCGCCGGACCGGCTTGGCCGTCCGGTCTCAAGCGAAGATCCACCCGATAGAGATGTCCCTCCGGCGATTCCGCCGTCAGCATCTTCACCAGTTGACCCACAAAATTGTTCGCCTGCTCCGATGCCTTGTGCGCATCTTCATGTCCTTCATCCGAGAACAAAAAGAGGAGATCGATATCCGAGCTGTAATTCAGTTCATTCCCACCGAGCTTTCCAAGTGCAATGCATGCGATGTCCGGCGGTGTGAGGTTATGCTTTGTGACATATTCCGTTGAGATGATTTGAAATGAAACTTTCAAGATGGATTCAGCAAGATCTGATACCTGGTGGGTGGTGTGTTCGATGTCGTCTTTCCCACAAATGTCGCGAGCTCCAATTCTCAATATCTCTCTTTTGTAGATTCTCCGGATGTAATCCGATTTGCGCGAGAAATCTTTGTAGATAGCGACTTGTCCCGACATCTCTTGTTGCAGACGAGAAGGATCGAGCGGCGACTCAATCCCGGCCGGCGAGAAGAGAAAGCGAAAGAATGCCGGATGCCTGACCAGGATATCTGAAAGATACTGGCTCGTAGAAATTACTTTGAGAAAATCGGAAAGGAGCTTCGGATCCTTCGAGATATCCGAAAGCACAGACGCCGAATTTGGAGTGGCGGAGATGAATCTTTCGAAGTTATTTACCGTCATAAATTGGTCGGGCAGAGTTGCGCTGGCCTGCTCCAACTGTTCCACAAGCCGTGATGCGCTTGCTGCCGTGCCGGAGTTAACGGTCAATTCAAATATTTTGGAAAGGATGGCGGCTACTTTTTCATTCGCTCTTGCCTTCACGATTATTTGACACCGCTTTCGTGCAGGTAGCGCAGAGTGATATGCGCCAGGAGAGCTGAGCCGTACATCATAGCCGATTCGTCTATTGCGAATTTGGAGCTGTGTATGGAAGCGGTCGCTCCGATTTTCGGATTTCTCGCGCCCATCCACCAGAAAGATCCCGGTTTCTTTTGAAGGTAGTACGAAAAATCCTCTGCACCCATCACGGGAGGTATGATGACTGCTCCCTTTTTCCCGAGGATTTCACCCGCTCTTTCAATGGCAAAGTCAGTTTCCTTTTGGGAATTTATGAGTACCGGGTATCCGCGACTCACTTCGACGACGCATTTGCCGCCAAGCCCTCTCGATGTTTCCTCAGCGGTCTTCTTTATCAGATCCAGAGCCCTGGATCTCCATTTCTCATTCATAGCACGGAAAGTCCCCATGAGTTTTACAGAGTCGGGGATGATGTTCGTTGCGGTGCCGCCATGTATAGACCCTATGGTAAGTACCGAAGGTTCGAAAGGGTTCCTACTCCGGCTTATTACTGCCTGGAGCGCGGTTATGATGTGCGCACTGATTAGTATAGGGTCTACCGCCTGGTGTGGTTTGGCGCCATGGCCGCCTTTGCCGAGCACCGTAATGTAGATTTCATCTGCCGACGCCATGGTGGGACCAGGCCGGAATCCGGCGGTTCCTACCGGAAGGTCGGTGGTTATGTGCTGACCGAAAATCGCGTCCACCTCTGGATCCGAAAGGGCGCCATCTTTGATCATCGACGGCGCACCACCGGGATTCTTTTCTTCACTGGGCTGGAAAAGAAACTTGACCGTCCCGCGGATCTCTTCTTTGAGCTGCATGAGAATCTTAGCCGCTCCCAAGAGCATAGCCATGTGGCTATCGTGACCACAAGCGTGCATTTTCCCCTGACGTTTGCTCTTGAAAGGAAGATCGGTCTCTTCAGCAACGGGGAGGGCATCCATATCAGCTCTCAACGCAACGACGGGTCCTCTCGCTCTCTTATCGAGAATTCCCACCAATCCGGTCTTCGCTACACCTTGTGTCGTTCCGATGCCGAGCCTTTTTAATTCACAGGCTACCAAATTGGCGGTGTCATATTCTTCGAATGCCAATTCCGGGTACTGGTGGAGCTGCCGTCTGATTCTTACAACTTCGGGGTAGAACTCCCTCGCGAGTGAAAGACACGTCCGCGCTGAAATGTCGGCGGATGCGTGGTTCTTATCTTCCATTACCTAAAAATATTCCGTCTTCTCCTTAAATTCAATTGAGTGGAAGTCACTTGACCTCCATTACCTTGAAACTTAAATTACGTTCGGATGACGCTACCGAATCAACTTACCGTTCTGAGAATTCTGCTGACGCCTCTGTTTGTTGTCCTGTTCGTGAGCGACAATATAGTGCTCAAGCAGCTATCGGTTGCGGTTTATGCCGTAGCAGCATTGACCGATTGGTACGACGGGTGGGTGGCGAGAAAAATCGGTAAAGTCACGAGATGGGGTAACTTTCTCGATCCTCTCGCGGACAAAATACTTACTTCTTCTGCGTTCATGGCTTTTGCTTGGCTCGGACTGGTCCGCTGGTGGATGGTCTGGGCTATAGTCATACGCGATATCTCCATTACCCTACTACGGTCCTTTGCTGAGCTGCGCGGAAACAGCCTTCATACAAATTTCAGTGCAAAGATTAAAACATTCACGCAGATGGTTTTCATATATGGCTTGCTGATTGCTGTGGTTGTTAGAGCAACAACTCCGGAGCTGTCGCGAGTTCTTAGCATTGTGCTTTCACAGGGTGTCCTATACTATTCAATGCTGGTAGTAACAGTGCTTACTCTCGGGACCGGTCTGCAATATGTTGTGGATAACTTCAAAATGATCCAAACTTCCTTCAGGGCGCTCAGTGGAAGAGCAGAGTCCGAGTAAGCCCGGAATCTCTTTTGTCGATAATCTAATCTCAACCGGTTTGGGGAGCGGTCTATCGCCGATCGCTCCAGGGACATTCGGGACTCTTCTCGGTCTAATCGTTTACTTCATTCCGGGATTTGACAGGCTATATGTCATACTCCCGGCAATAGTGGTGTTCTTCTTCTGGGGGTCATACTCGGCAGGAAGAGCCGAAAGAGTTTACGGACACGACCCTTCAAGAGTGGTCATCGATGAGGTAGTTGCAATGTGGATTTCACTTCTCTTTCTTCCGAAGAGGCTGTTCGTTGCGGCAATTGCGTTCTTGATTTTCAGGCTGCTTGATATTTTCAAGCCTTATCCCGCGAACTACTTCGACAAGAATAACGGGGGGCTCATGATAATGCTCGATGATGTGGTTTGCGCCGTATACACGAACGTGATTCTCCATATTATTTTGAGATTCGCGTAAGGAATCAGACCGAGTTCATTTTAGGGGCGGTACTTCCATTGTACTGGTGGTGAAGGACCATGTTTCCCATATTCTGTCGCGGCTGGCTGGCTCGGCTGCCTTTACGATCTTCCTTTTCTTCGTTATCTTAGAACCGGAATTCTGATGAAAACTGCAGCAGTTATAACAATCGGCGACGAGATACTCATCGGTCAGGTTACGAACACTAACGCCGCGTTCATCGGTCAGAAGATGTCGGAAACGGGGATAGAAGTTGCTCGGACCGTGGTAGTCGGAGATAACTACGACGGCATAATGAAAGTCTTCAGGGAATACTTCGGACAATATGACGCTCTTCTGGTAACGGGCGGTCTCGGCCCTACTCATGATGATATCACGAAAAAAGTTGTGGCAGATTTCTTCGGTGCGAAGCTTGTTATGGATGACCGGGTACTGGAAAACGTTCGCGACAGGTTATCGAAAAGAAACATCCCTATGAAGAAGGTAAACGAGGCGCAGGCGCTTGTACCTGAAGGATGCGAGGTACTAATGAACCATTGGGGCACCGCTCCGGGTATGCTGTTCGAGAAAGAGAAGAAGTTCTTCGTGGTGATGCCCGGAGTACCTCACGAGATGCAGAATCTCATGACAGAGTATGTCATTCCCCGCATCAGGGCGGCGGGCGTCAGTCAGGTAATCAAACATCGGGTACTAAAGACGACGGGTATTGCCGAGTCAAGTTTATTTGAGCTGCTCGGAAGTGTTGATGATCTGCTCGATGGGAGGGCGAAGCTTGCTTTCCTTCCGAGCCAGTTTGGGGTCCGTCTACGAATCACCGTGAAAGCCGGCTCGGAGGCCGAAGCCGATGAAATCGCAAATGAAATTGAATCGAAAATCCGCGCACGGGCTGAAAAATTCATTTACTCCTCCGGCGAAGTAGATCTCGAAGAGGCATTGGCAAACCTTCTGACAGAAAAGCGGTTGACAATTTCCGTCGCCGAAAGCTGCACAGGCGGCATGATCGCAAACAGGCTGACAAACATATCCGGGAGCTCAAGCTATTTTGAGCGCGGAGTCGTTACTTATAGCAATAAGTCAAAAACCGAAGTCCTCCGAGTTCCCGAGGAACTCATATCCAGATTGGGTGCAGTCAGTGAAGAAGTGGCCGCAGCAATGGCGGAAGGGGTACGAAAGATTTCAAATACTGACATCGGGATATCGACAACAGGGATCGCCGGTCCGACAGGCGGCACTCCCGATAAGCCGGTAGGTCTGGTTTACATCGGGTTGTCTGATGCCGGTGGAACCATTGTGAAAAAGATGGTGCTGCCGGACCAACGGCTAAGATTCAAAGAGAGGGCATCGCAGGCAGCTCTCGAGCTGGTGCGGAGAAGAGTACTGGGCCTGTAGTACGCGCCACAAACGATTTGCTTAAAGAGAGGCAAAAATATCATTAGGCTATTTTTCGGCGCGACGCTTCCGGACGTAACAAAGAATGAGATCGAAGACATTCAGAAAGAACTCCAGTTGGTTTCTCCGGAAGCAAGGCTCGAAACGAGGGACAAGCTGCACATCACGCTCCAATTCATCGGTGACTTTGACGAATCGAGATCAGGCTATCTTTTCGAATCGACAGCCGAGGTCCTGGAATCAGAAAAGCATCGCTCATCTTCGACGAAGATCACCGGTATTCACTATTTTCCCGGCTTGCGTGTAAGGAGGGGGATATGGCTCGATGCTGAAGATGGCGGTTCCCTTGGGGGCATTGCCGACAGTATCAAGCAGGCAACCGCCGGTTTCGGAGTCCTTCCGGAAGAGAGGGCATTCGTACCACACATCACCATCGCGCGACTAAGAAATCTCCACCATGGCTCAGAATTCGAAAAACGTCAGACTTTTCCAGATTTGGAGAAATTCTGGGCGGAAGGTAAATTTAGCGTGGAGCAATTCTTCCCAACCAGCGTTGCGCTTTTCGAAAGCACGTTGAACCCAGGTGGGTCAAGGTATAGAATACTAAGAGAGTTTCAACTGGAGCAGGGCCGACGAGATCCATCCGTCGGCTGAATTTAATCTTTGAAAGGAGTTTGAGAAATGGCTGAAGAGAAAGAAGCCAAACTGAAGGCATTGGAGGTCGCGCTCAACCAGATCGAGAGGGACTATGGCAAGGGTGCCGTCATGAAGATGGGTGAAGGCCCGATTGCCAAGATCGATGCAATTTCCACCGGTTCGATTTCTCTAGATTGGGCATTGGGCATTGGAGGGATTCCTCGCGGGAGAATCACTGAGATTTTTGGACCCGAGTCTTCCGGCAAAACAACACTATGTCTCGGTGTCATTGCCGAGGCTCAGAAGCTCGGTGGCATGGCCGCGTTCATCGATGCCGAGCATGCTCTGGATCTTAATTACGCGAAACGCATCGGAGTTGACACCAACAATCTCCTTCTCTCGCAGCCGGAGTTCGGCGAGCAGGCACTCGATATCGTGGAGACCCTCGTGAGAAGCGGAGCGATCGATGTTGTCGTCATCGACTCGGTTGCTGCTCTTACACCGCGTGCAGAGATTGAAGGCGAGATGGGCGACGCCCAGATGGGAGCGCAAGCGAGACTGATGTCTCAGGCGCTTCGCAAACTTACGGCCGCTATCAACAAGAGCAACACGTCTGTCATTTTCACAAACCAGCTGCGAAGTAAAATCGGGGTCGTCTACGGTAACCCGGAAACCACGACCGGTGGCAACGCGCTCAAGTTCTATGCGGCAGTCAGACTCGATATTCGAAAACGGGACCACATCAAGGAAGGTTCGGAAATAATCGGCAACAGGGTGCGGGTTAAGGTTGTCAAGAACAAGGTGGCGCCGCCGTTCAAGGAAGTTGAGTTCGATATAGCTTACAGTGAAGGGATTTCACGGATCGGAGACTTACTTGATGTCGCCGTGGAAAACAACATCGTACAGAAGAGCGGTACATGGTTCTCATTCAGGAACGACAGGCTCGGCCAGGGAAGAGAGGCAGCTAAGAAATATTTCCAGGAGAACCCTACTGCCCTCAAGGACATGGAGACCGAAGTACGCACCAAACTTGGGATCACCTCTTCAAACGGTGCAAACAGCAAGTCACCTGACAAGGCAGAGAAGCCTGACGGGAAAAGCGAAAAGCAGGAAGCAAAAAGTAAGAAGTAAGTAGCAGCTTGCTCATAGTTGATGGCTGATAGAAATTAAATCCTATGAACTTCCGGAATCGTCGTACCGGGCCTGTAACTACGAGCTATGAGCCAACACTCATCGGTTGTCAACTGAAATGCGAATTGCCTCTATTGAAAAAGGCCGTCGCGGAGGGAGATTTGAAATCGTCATGGACGATGGTGTCTCTGTGTCGGTAAGTCGGGAAATCCTGATTGATTTTGCCTTGAGACGTGGAGACGAAATCTCTGGGGAAAAAATGGCGGAAATTCACGATGCGCAGATGTACCATGATGCTTATTCTGCCGCGGTAAGACTCGTAGCCTACCGCATGAGGACTGCAAGCGAGCTGGAGCAGCGACTCTTAAAGAAAAATTTTCCTCCCGCGATCGGAGCAAGAGTCGTCGAGAGGTTTGCCTATCTTGGACTCGTCGACGATTCAAAATTTGCGGATGCTTTCATCACGAGCAAGATCGCCTCCAAGCCGATTGGGAAGAGAGAGCTGGAAAGGCGACTCCGGGAAAAAGGGATCGATAAGGAGCTTGCTCGAAGATCTGTCGCCGAGGTTTCCACCGAAGAAAACCAGATGGAGCTTGCGCTGCGGGCCGGGGAATCGAAACTCCGCTCGCTTAGAGACAGCGATGTTAACCGGCTCCGTGAGAAGCTCGTCGCGTTTCTGATGAGACGCGGCTTTGAGTGGGAAATAGTTAGGAAAGTTGTTCGCAAGCTAATCAACGGTGACCCGGATGCCATGGATTCTTAGGTCCAATCGTTTCAAAGTATTCCTTTTGGTTGTCGTAATACTTCTAATCCTCTACACGCTCTCCCTTCTGGGCAGCGTTTTCGTTCTGGTAATCCTATCGATATTGATGACGTTCCTTCTTGCTCCGGTAGTATCTGCACTTGAGACGAGGGGTTTACAAAGAATTTATGGTATAATGGCTGTGTACCTCCTCATTGCGCTTCTCCTATTCGCTCTTCTGAGGACCCTTCTTCCGCCTGTGCTTGCGCAAATCACAAGTCTCGAGAATGCAGTTACGGCGCCGAACTTCGCGCAAAAACTGCAGTCCATGCAAACTGAGATGCAAAACGCCATCCCCTTTTTGAAGCTCGGAGATATACTGGATAAAGTAAACCAGATAATCATAGACCTGACTGGAAAGTGGCTCTCGATCGTGACAAGTATCGGCTCGCTTCTGCTTGTGATGATAATCGTTCCCTTCGTTACTTTCTTCTTCTTGAAGGATGGCGATTTGATCCTGGGCAGGCTGATATCTCTTGTTCCGAACAGGTACTTCGAGATGACTCTTAACGTTCTTCACAAGATCGGCGTGCAACTTGGCAGATACATCAGGGCATGGCTCATTGAAGCAGCCATCGTAGGGGCACTCTCAGTTATAGGCCTCTCCATCATGGGGGTCAAGTACGCCGTCATTATCGGTGTCGCAGCCGGGCTTGCCAATCTCATACCGTACCTGGGGCCGGTTGTCGGCGCTGTACCGGCGATTCTTGTCTCGCTTATCCAGAGCGGGAATCTAAGCATGCTACTGCCGATAGTAGCGCTCTTTGTTGCGATTAGGCTTGCCGACGATTTGTTGATTGTCCCGATAGTCTATTCACGAGGCGCGTCGATGCACCCGCTAACGGTCGTACTCCTGATATTAATTGCGGCCGAGGTGAAAGGCGTTCTCGGGATGGTCCTAGCTATCCCGCTATATACTGTTTTAAGGGTAGTGGCCAAAGAGACTTACTGGGGGCTGGAGTCGTATTCCGTTACTAAAACGAAGTTTCAGGAAAGCTCTAAGCTTCGGAAGCCCAGCCCCATTTGAATCATTAACCCCTTAGGGGCTCCTTCCTGACTAAGTTGCCTGGAGTTACCCGCTATGCCGCTTTGCGAACGCGTCCCTGTTTGATGCATGATGCACAGACCTTCATTCGCTTCACCTTGCCATCAACGATAGCTCGAACACTCTGGAGGTTGGGGTTCCATCTGCGATTGGTGATATTGTGTGCGTGGCTGACATTATGACCATAAACCGGCTTCTTGCCACAAATCTCACAAACTTTTGCCATTAGTTGCTCCAAAATTTTATGTAAAATAAGTGTTGGTGGAGGAATTTACAAGGAGTTCACGTTGAAAGTCGAAACACTAATTGATATATTCAGTGTTAATGAATCACAATCGTGGTTCGCAATCCGAGTTAGCTAGGTAACCTTACGATTTCATCTTACTGATACGGGAAAGTTGCAGAATTGATTCTAAAAAGTTTGCTTGTCACGGGCGGGGCTGGTTTCATCGGCAGCAACTTCATCAGACTCTTTCTGGACTCACACAAAGAGATCGATCTTATCAACCTCGACAAACTGACTTACGCGGGGAATCTGGAGAGTTTGCGTGACGTCGAGTCCAACCTGCATTACCACTTCTATCGCGGAGATATTTCCGATGCCTCATTGGTAGGCAGGCTCTTTCATGAGTGGCATTTCGATGCAGTAGTCAATTTCGCCGCGGAGTCACATGTTGATCGCAGTATACTCGGTCCGCAAGTGTTTGTCGATACCAACGTCCGCGGCACCATGACGCTCCTTGAAGCGGCGAGAGAATTCGGCGTGGACCGGTTTCTCCAAATTTCCACCGATGAGGTTTACGGTTCGCTTGGTCCTAGCGGGAAGTTCAAGGAGACTACTCCCATTTCTCCGAACAGTCCGTATTCCGCCAGCAAAGCGAGCGCCGACCTCCTTGCGAAGGCATGGGATAAGACATTCGGCCTGCCGACCTTGATAACCCGTTGTTCCAACAATTATGGTCCTTACCAGTTTCCTGAAAAATTCATTCCGCTTATGATAGTCAATGCCATGCAAGACAAGGTGGTGCCGATTTACGGCGATGGGATGAACGTCAGGGACTGGATATTTGTCGAGGACCACTGCAGGGCGATCGAGACCGTTTTGTTCAACGGCAAAGTGGGTGAAGTTTACAATATCGGCGGGTCGAATGAGGTGCATAACATAGACATGGCAAAAATGATTCTTGCCAGGCTCGGAAAGCCTGAAAGTCTTCTTAAATATGTGACCGACAGACCGGGACACGACCGGCGGTATGCGATGGATTCTTCAAAGATTGAAGTGGAACTTGGGTGGAAACCCTGCCGATCTTTCGAAGAGGGAATGGCAGAAACTATGAAGTGGTACCTTCAAAATGAGAAGTGGTGGGGTAGAATCATATCCGGAGAGTACCAGAACTACTACAGACAACAATACGGTAAAGAGCGATAAGGCACTCCTCTCAAATAGCGGGTGCTCAAATTAGGGCAAAACGTAAGCATCAATTATTCACAAATCGTGCTAGGAGGTAGTATCTATGGATGAGTTGAAATCGAGAATACCAAAAGGGAAGATAAGAATCGGGGTTGTCGGACTTGGTTATGTCGGCCTGCCTCTTGCGGTCGAATTTGCCAACAAGGGGATCGAAACCTTGGGAATCGATCTCGACACGAGAAAAGTCGATAGTGTCAACAAGGGGCGGAACTATATTGACGACGTGAATGACGAGGACTTCAAGAGAGTCGTCGCTTCTGGAAAGCTCTCCGCCGCGAGCAACTATGAAGGCGTCGGACTATGCGACGCCATCTTCATTTGCGTTCCAACCCCCTTTACGGCGAATAAGGAGCCTGATATTTCTTTCATCGTGAAGTCGGCGGAAGAGATTGCGAGACGGCTTCGAAAAAATCAGATCATCGTCCTGAGGAGTACCACTTTTCCCAATACCACAGAGGGTTATGTTCAACCGATACTTGAGAAGACCGGACTGAAAGCAGGAAAGGATTTCTTCCTTGCATTTTCACCGGAGCGCATAGATCCCGGCAATAAGAAATTCAAGACTAACAACATCCCCACGGTCGTCGGGGGCGTCAACGAAATAAGTACCGAACTTGCCGCGCTTGTAATCAAGCACAGTGTAACTGATGTGATTAAGGTCTCCGGCCCGAAGGTCGCTGAAATGGAGAAGCTCCTCGAGAATATTTTCAGGAGCGTCAATATAGCACTCGTGAACGAGCTGGCACAGCTCTGTGACAGGATGGGTGGAGTCAATATCTGGGAGGTTGTGGACGCGGCCGCGACAAAGCCTTTCGGGTTCATGCCGTTTTACCCCGGTCCCGGGATCGGCGGACACTGTATCCTGATCGATCCTTACTATCTCGAATGGCTTGCAAAGGCCTACGACTTCCAAACCAATTTCATCTCGCTGGCTGCGGAAGTCAATGAGAATATGCCTTTCTACGTCAGGAACATGGTACAGCGGGAGCTTAGCTTCAAGCCTGTGAGTTTCAAGAAAGCCAGGATAGTCATCCTCGGTGCTGCCTTCAAGAAAGACGTCGATGACACCCGTCATTCACCCGCTTTGAAAGTCATGGAACTTCTACTGCTGGACGGAGCAACAAACATAGTATATAACGACCCCTTCGTTCCGCAGGTCCATGTCGACGGCAAAGACTTTAAGTCGGTCGGAATCACGGCTAAGCTGCTGAAGGATGCCGATTGTGTCCTCATCACGACCGACCATTCCTCTTATGACTATGATTTCATCATTAAGAATTCAAAGCTGGTCATCGATGCGCGCAACGCCACGAAGCAGGTGAAGAAGGGAAGGGAGAAGATTGTGCTACTTGGAGATGGCAGGTGAGGTGAAGAAATTCTAAGCACGAATATCTAAAGCCTAAAGAATTTCAAATGAAAGAAGAAAATTCAAAACGGTATGATCTGGAGGAGAGGACGGAGAAATGTGCTGGCAGAGTTGGGGAATTTGTCGATGGACTCGCGAAGACTGCTCGGAAGGTGGAACACGGGAAACAGTTGATCCGCTCATCTGGATCTGTCGGAGCTAATTGCATCGAAGCGAACGAGGCATTGAGCAAAAAAGGATTTCTTGATGAGAATTAAGATCTGCCGAAAAGAATCGAAAGAGAGCGCATATTGGCTTAGACTTGCGCGATGTGCCCAAGGGAAAGAGGATGAACACCAGAAGTTGATGCAAGAAGGGACCGAGCTCATGAAAATGTTCGGTGCTATCATTACAAAATCGATCTCGCGAGACTTTTCGTAATTTGTGTTTTGTGATTTGAATTCATTTAGAGCTTAGGGTTCAGATATTAGGATTTCTTACACATGAATGCTCAGAAATTTCAGGATTGAAGGATTGAAGATAATCAGTGTCGTCGGTGCTCGTCCTAATTTCATGAAGGTCGCTCCGCTGCATCGTGCCTTCGGAAAGTACAGTTCGGTGCAGCACATGATCGTTCACACCGGCCAGCATTACGATGCAAACATGTCGAAAGTCTTTTTCGACGACCTTGAGCTGCCGAAGCCGGACGTTTACCTTGGCGTTGGTTCCGGCACTCATGCGGAGCAAACTGCCAAGGTCATGGTCGAATTCGAGAAAGTGCTGGTGCGCGAGAAGCCCGACCTGGTCATCGTCGTCGGCGATGTTAACTCGACCGTTGCGTGCAGCCTGACTTCTGCGAAGCTCTGGATACCCGTGGCTCATGTGGAAGCAGGTCTGCGGAGTTTCGACCGTACCATGCCGGAAGAGATCAACCGGATGGTCACCGATGTTCTCAGTGACTACCTGTTCGTCACAGAGGAAAGCGGCGTGGTAAACCTGAAGCATGAAGGAATTGCAGACGAGAAAGTGTTTCTTGTGGGCGACGTCATGGTAGATTCGCTGGCGCTTTACAAAGAGAAAGCAAAGCTGTCAGCTATTAGACAACAGCTATCAGCCACAAGTGGAGATAGGCTGCTCCCCCGGTCTTACACGCTTGTGACGCTACACCGTCCGAGTAATGTTGACGAAAAGGGGAATCTTCAAACCATTCTGAAGATTTTCCAGGCTACCGAAAAGCACGGGCCGATAATTTTCCCCGTTCATCCAAGGACGAGGAAACGTATTGAAGAATTCGGTCTATCGTCGCATTTTGCGGAGGTGAAGAACCTGGTGCTGACTGACCCACTGGGCTACCTCGACTTCCTCAACCTGATGATGGATGCAAGAGTGATACTTACAGACTCCGGCGGAATTCAGGAGGAGTCGACGTTCCTGGATGTACCCTGCATAACGATGCGCGAGAACACAGAGCGGCCGATTACACTCGAACTGGGAACGAACGTGCTCACGGGCCTATCGTCAGAAAAAGTCATTGACTTAGTTGAGAAATGCTATGCCGGTGAATGGAAGAAGAGCAGAGTGCCGGACCTGTGGGACGGGAAGGCTGCCGAGAGGATTGCAAGAATTCTAGTTGATGCCAAAACATTTGAACACTGATTTTCACCGATCAAACGGATTTTCACGGATTTTTTGGAATATGACCACTGAATCATCCGTAGGAATAAGTTTCATCCGCGGCAATCCGTGTCCTGATTTTTTTTCTCACGTAATAATTGGAAGTGAACATGAAGATTGAGTCTGTCAGGTCACTAGCGATCAACGACATTAAGGTGGTAAGGTTCGCGCGGTTCTCCGATAACCGCGGCTTCTTCACGGAACCGTTCCGAAGAAGCGACCTGCAGAATTACGATGGGCTGGATGTGTTCAAGAAAACCGAGTTTGTCCAGATCAACGAAAGCTTTTCGCACAAAGGTGTCTGCCGCGGCCTGCATTTCCAGTGGAACCCGTATATGGGTAAGCTGGTGCGGACGGTCTCCGGTCATATGGTGGACCTCGTACTAGACATCCGAAAAGGTTCCCCGACGCTTGGCAAGATCATCGCCTACGATACGCCGACTTCGAATTCTGAAACTGCAAACGAGTGGATCTGGGTTCCGCCCGGTTTTGCACACGGGAATTACTTTCTGGAGGAATCGAAGATCGAATACATGTGTTCGGGCGAGTACAGCCAGGGATGCGAGGCAGGCATTTCTCCACTAACGGACGATCTCGACTGGTCGCTCTGCGATCAAGGATTGAAGGAGCAGTTCGACAAGATTGTGAGGACCTCCGGAATCTTCAGCGACAAAGACAGAAACGGTCTGTCGTTGAAAAGTTGGCTGAGTGATAATCGGTCCGAAAACTTTATCTACGGTTCTTGCTGATATGGAGATATGGTAGATCACAGGAAAATTCTTATTACAGGAGGATCGGGACTTCTCGGCGGAGAATTCAAAAAGCTCCTGCCGGATGCACTCTATCCGACGAGGGACGATCTCGACGTCTCGGTTTCCGAACAGGTCGAGAAATATTTCGAGGGGAAAGACATAGCGACCGTGTTCCATGGTGCGGCGTTCACTTCACCTCCGAAAGTGGAAAAGGATCCGGCGCGGGCGCTCGATTCGAACATCATCGGAACGGCCAACATCGTGAAAGCTTGCATAAACTGCGGTGCAAGGCTAATCTATGTTTCGACCGATTACGTCTTCTCCGGTAACAAAGGCAATTACAAAGAAGAGGACCCTGTCCATCCGGTGAACAAGTACGCCTGGTCAAAACTGGGAGGCGAATGCGCCGTAAGGATGTATGAAAATTCGGTAATCATAAGGACGAGCTTCGGACCAAACGATTTTCCGTACGAAAAAGCGTTTGTGGATCAGTGGACAAGCAGGGAATCGGTGTCGGCTGTAGCAAAGATGATGATGAAAATAGTAGACTCCGATTACCGCGGCGTAGTTCACATCGGCGGAGACAGGAAGACGGTCCATGAATATGCCGTTAAACTCTCTCCTCACAAAGCTATTGGTGAATTATCTGTGAATGAGGTTTCTTTCGAAGTTCCGGAAGACACTTCCTTAAACGTGGAATTATACAGGACATTATTCGAGAATAAATAAAATCAGAGGTGATGCATAATATGGCAGATAACGGAATTAAGAAGATCCTTGTAGGTGGAGGAGCCGGATACATCGGTAGTGTTCTTGTCCCGGTGCTTCTGGAGGATGGATACGATGTTACCGTAGTAGATTTCCTTTGGTTCGGGAACCATCTTCCGAAGGGCGTAAAGATTATCCAACAGGATCTCTTTAACCTTGCGAAGGAGCAGATGGAAGGCTTCGACGTATTCATTTTCCTGGCCGGGTTATCGAACGATCCAATGGCCGAGTTCAGTCCGTCGAAGAACTTCATCCACAACGCGGCGTTGCCTGCATATCTCGCATACGTTGCAAAGCAGGCGGGAGTGCGACGATACGTCTATGCTTCTTCGTGTTCCGTTTACGGATATACCGAAGACAACCTCTACGATGAAGAGTCTCCTGTAACGTGCGGCTATCCTTATGGAATATCAAAGCTCCAGGGCGAGCGCGGAGTGTTCCAGATTCAGGACGACAAATTCTCTGTGATCGCTTTGAGGCAGGGTACGATAAGCGGCTACAGTCCACGAATGCGATTCGACCTCATCGTAAACACTATGTTCAAGACGGCCATGACGACTGGAAAAATAATCATCAACAATCCTTCGATATGGCGGCCGATTTGCGATCTCAGAGATATAGTGTCCGGATACGTGCGGTCGGTCCAGGCAGATCTTTCCGTAAACGGTGTCTTCAATATTGCCGCGGGAAACTATACCGTGGGAGAGGTTGCCGACCTCGTGAAAATGCAGGTTGAGAAGCTCACAGGGACGAAGATCCACCTCGAGATCAAGAACATCAAGGATTTCCGAAACTATAAGGTATCTACAGAAAAGGCGGAGATGACTCTCGGTTTCAGACCGGTGTTTTCGATACTCGACACCGTGGCTGAGCTCTATGAGCACAAAAGCCTCTATGGCGATTTTGAAAATGACAACTTCTATAATATTCGCACGTTCAAGAAGATCGAATGGTAATATTAATCATAAAGAGGATGTAAGAATATGGCTCTTGAAGAAAAGGATGGGGAAGGAAAAGGCGTTCTCTTGAATCATAATCACAAGAGCAAGAGCACCTTCTGGCAGTTTCTCTACGTGCTCCTGAAATGGAAGTGGTTCCTGGCGGCGTCTTTCGTCGGGATCATGATTGTTGTGACAATTCTAATTCTGTTGGTGCCGCGCGAGTACAAAGCTGAAGCTTCCGTATTGCCGCCGAAGAGCTCCAGCTTGTTGAGCGGCCTCTCAGGTATTTCCTCTGTGCTTCAAAATGTCTCTCCCTTGCTTAGCAAAGCCGGGCTGAGTCCTACAGCCGATGTTTACACTTACCTCGCCATTCTCAGCAGCCGTACTGTGATCGATTCGGTCATAAGCAAGTTTGACTTGGTGAAGGTTTATCGTATAACCGGTTATCCTATGTTTAATGCTGAGAAAACTCTTCGTGAGAACACCAACTTTGAGATAGATGAAAACAATGCTATTGATATCACGGTGATGGACAGGAGTCCCGTTCGGGCCGCAGCGATGGCGAATTATTTTGTCCACTTGCTGAATGAAATCTACATCAAGGTTAGCATCGAAGAGGCCCACAACAACAAGATTTTCATTGAGAAGCGCTATGAAAAGAACCTGGTTGACCTGAGAAATGCCGAAGACACGCTCCAGGCATTCGAACAACATTATAAAATCTACGATATGCCGCAGCAGGCTAAGGCCGCCATCACGGCGGGCGCGGACCTGCAAGCTCAAAGAATGGCAGCCGAAGTCGAGCTGGGTGTGCTGAAAAGACAGTTTGGTGAGGATGCTCCTCAGGTCAGGTTGAAAGCAATGCAGATAGAAGAGCTAAACAGTCAAATGGAAGATCTTCAGACAGGGAAAGGCGACGGCATGAACAAGGGAATCAGCGTATTGCCTGCCTTCAAGAACGTACCCGCGTTGGGGATGGCATACCTCAGGCTGTTCCGCGATTATGAAATTCAAACGAAGCTCCTTGAGTTTATTCTCCCTCTGTATGAGCAGGCAAAAATCGAGGAACAAAAAGATACACCTGCCGTTATCGTGCTTGATAGTGCAGTTCCGCCTGAAAAACCTTCTACACCCAATAGGGTTTTCTTAGAGTTGATTTTTGCTCTTGTGGTAGGTCCATTGCTGGTTTACTTCGTACATGTCCTTGAAAGGGTCAGGAATGAACGCGAAGAACTGAACCCCCTGGAACTGCGGCTGCGCAAAATTGCGAACAAAACTGCCAGGAGGTTTCGAGTCAAAGAAGAAATTCCTGAAGGCTGATTAGATGTCCGACCTTGTTCTTCTATTCTACATCCTATTCTCCATAGGCACTATTCTTATTGGGTACAAAGCCTACGGGCGGTGGATAAATCATATTACGATTTACAGCTTCGTTTGGGGAACCCAGATAGTCCTCTTTGAAGTGAGACTTATCAATTACGCAAACCTGACCGTTGAGACCACCACGTATATCTTCGGGGCGTGGGTAATCTTTATCATCGCCTCGCTGACATTTAGAACATTCTATCCTGCCATCGTGCCGGCAGGAACCGGATTGAAGCTAAAGTACAACGAGAACGCTGTAGCAGGTTTGCTGGTATTTTTGATTTTCATTGGAGCTGCCGCGACCTACCAACACTGGACTATACTCATACGCGCATTCGGCAGCGTGCAGAAAGCAATCATAAATGGAAATATTATTTACACTATGACCCGGAAGGGCGGGTTTCCAGGAGAGTGGAAGTATTTAGACAGCGCGAGCATGGCAGCAAGTTTCCTTGGAGGGTACTACATAGCTGCAAAAGGGAGATTTCCTTTATTGGGGATACTCCCCCTTCTCACAGAATTCGCCGAATCCCTCACGTCTTTTGGAAGGGGAGACTTCATAGTTACCACAGTCCTATGGGGGACAGGCTATTTTGTCGCGTTGCATAGGGCAAAAGCAAAAGACCCCCACGCACTCAGGAGACATCTCGTCGTTCTCACATCGATAGGTTTGATCTTTGTCGTGGCTGTGGAGCTTATCCAGATTGTGCGCACTAGCTCGAAGAGTTCTTTCACCGCGGAACCATCTGCACTTTCTCATACGAAGGGTATTGGCGGACTCATTGGTCCCTCGCTATACCTCTATCTTAGCTCGGACGTCGCAGTTTTGAATGTCTTTCTGAATTACAATTTCAAAGGGGACATTGAGCATCAAACGTTTGGCGCTAACACGCTGGCTCCGGAATACAGGATGCTCTCCAAACTTGGTCTTACGGACTATCCGCCGCAGTACGAAAAGGCCTATGTTGTTCCTGTTTTCACGAACACCGGGACCTTTTTGCGGGAATTATATGACGATTGGGGGCTGGTAGGATCTCTTATTGTAGTTTATCTTATAGGCGCCTTGTGTTCTATAACGTATGAGACATTTCAGAGAAAAGGGTCGATTGTTTCGCTGGCAGTTCTTGCCCATCTATATGTCATTGTATTCTGGAGCTTCGATGTGATGGCAACAAGGTGGGGGAACTGGGTCTCCAGTTTCATTCTTGCAACCATCGCAGGCGCAATTGCCGACGGCTGGGCCAGGCGCAGGCCAAGATCGACTGCCGAATTGCCCTTGGTGGAACGATGAATGGGAGAGGACGAGATGAGAGGGATAACATATGTTTTATGTCTTGTTGTGGTGACTTGGCTAACGCTTGGTGGAGTAAGCCCGTTGTCAGCTCAGTGGACCCAGGGAAGAGTTAGGACCGCTGGCAATTCAGTTCTAAGTTTATGGATATCCCCTAATGGGTCAGCTGGTAGCAATGTTTTTGCCCGGACAGGCGAAAGCGGAGTATTTGTATCCACCGACGATGGTACCAACTGGGTTGCTGTCGATTCAGGATTAACAGATTTCACAGTCTGTTCACTTGCCGTACCCGGTACCTACATCTTCGCTGGGACTTACGGGGGAGACGTGTTTCGTTCTACTGATCAAGGCGCACACTGGACACGAATCGGGTTGGAAAATACCTGGGGCGCAGGTCTTGCTTTTTCTGGGGCATATCCTTTTGCAGGAACTTGGTGCAGAGGCCTTTTTTATTCGACCGATCTCGGAACAAGCTGGGACTATGAATATGGACTGAGCGCAGTTAGCGTCCTTCTTGTATCAGGAAGCGGTATTCTAGCGGGGACTGACGGTGGGGTCTATCTCTCCAAGGATGATAGTACGAATTATTTTCAGTTGAATTCGGGCCCGACTTGGAATGGGATAGTAGAATCATTTGCCACATCAGGCGGTATAGTTTACGCAGGAACATATGGCAGAGGCGTCTTTTATTCCGCTGATGACGGGTCTACTTGGAATGCCGTTGAAAGCGGACTAACCGATAGCGATGTTACTTCATTCGCGGTTTTCGATACGGTTCTCTTTGCTGGGACCGATGGCGGCGGTGTGTACCTTTTGTCAGGCGATGGTTCAAGCTGGGTTCCAGAAGCTACAGATTTGGGAAACAGCCATGTAAATGCTCTTACCGTAATCGGAGGGTACTTGGTTGCAGGGACAAACGGTGGGGGCATGTGGCGACGTCCCTTGGCACAGATGATCATTGGTTGATGAAAAACAACTTGCAGGAAGTCACTCGCTGACTTTCGATGGCAGCAGACTTCCGAGTGGAGTTTATTTCTATACACCACAAGCAGGAACTCTCACTGACACGAAAACACTTTTGCTTTTGAAATAATGGAGACTTATTGTTGTGTTTCAATTATGGACGACTATCTAAGGATGATTGCATTTTGCTCTTATGTTTCAAAACCGGCAGGAATATTCTTCTTGCGGATAGTGTTGGCGGGCTGAGTGGAACACGGAGCTGAGACCGAGTGCGTGGTATGCGGTGTCCCTGCACTGAACAAACTATTTGAAGTTCGCGAGATGATGGTTGGCACCGGTGATGTTTTTAAGTACCTCCAATGCGAAAGTTGTGGATCACTTCAGATCAAAGATCCATCGGTCGATATCTCCAAATACTATGGTGCGGGGTACTACAGCATGTCAGGTCTTCCTTCGGACAAGTACAAGAATGTTATCGTTCGGACAGTAAGAAAACTAAGAGATTCATATGAAGTTTTCGGGCGAGGGGCCGTAGGACAAGTAGTTGACTATTTCGATCCGGGCTGGGCCAGAGTCATGCAAACCCTTCGGCCTTTAGCCCCAACAAAGGATTCACGGATTCTCGATGTTGGCTGTGGAAATGGTGTCCTGTTGTACTCGTTGAGAAATATTGGATTCAAGAACCTACTTGGAGTGGACAAATTCCTCGATCGAGATATTGACTTTGAAAATGGCTTACGAATATTGCATAAGTCGGTTGATGAACTCGATGAAGGAGATTGGGATGTGATAATGTTGCATCATTCGCTGGAGCATATGTCAAATCCTGGAAATGTCTTGAACAAGATCTTTTCGCTCCTCTGCAAAAGTGGTATGTGTCTTATTCGAATCCCCATTGTCTCAAATTTTGCCTGGGAAAAGTATGGAACAAGTTGGATCCAGCTCGACGCACCAAGGCATTTTGTAATTTTCTCACTCAAAGGTCTGAGAGGGCTTGCGGAGCGGGTCGGTTTCCATCTTGAAAGAGTAGACTTTGACTCTTCTGAATTCCAGTTCTGGGGAAGCGAGCAGAACGCCAAAGGGATCGCGCTTCTTTCCAGCAATTCGTATTGGTACGGACTGAAGAATTCTATTTTCACAAAAGATCAGATTAAACGCTGGAAGCAGGAAGCATCAGTATTGAACAGAGAAATGAGGGGTGATCAGGCAGTAATCTATTTGAGAAAGTCTTGATGTGCTTCTGGTGCCCATCGGTTCACGGAGCGCACTAAATTTGAACCCGTTGATGGAAGTTAGGCAGACAAGTCTGACCAGCGATAGGAACTAACCCCGTTAGAAGGAAGAAAGATTGCAGAAGGTTTACAAGAATACAGCTCTAAATTTAGTCGGTCAGATCTTTGTGCTGTTGATTCTGTTCTTATCAATGCCATGGATAGTGAATGGGCTGGGAGAAGTTGCCTTCGCAATATTGTCTCTGGTCTGGACCATGATGACTTACTTTACGATGTGGGACTTTGGCGTCGGCCGCGCCGTTACGAAGTTTGTTGCCGAAAAAAGGGGAAGTGGGAAGAGCGGGGATGTTGTTTCCATTGTCTTGATTTCAGTTGTTATAAGTGTGCTCCTGGGAATTCTGTTCGGCGGATTGATTTGGGGATTCGATTCCCAATTGTCACATCTCCTATTCAAAGTGTCTCCCAAATATGAACCTACTGTTGTGACGGCGTTAAGGATTGTCGCAATCGCGATGCCAATTCTGATGTTGCAGAGTGTTTTGCGCGGCGTCATCATGGGGTTCGAGAGGTTCGATTATGTGAACTCAATTCAAGTGTTCAACGGAATCTTCCAGTGGGGTGGCGCTCTCGTCCTTGTCCTGCTCCACTTCAATGTGCTTTGGGTGATCGCGCTTGTGATGGGAATGCGATTCGTGACCACTGTCGTTCTGTTGTGGATGATCTCTCGTGTCATGAGGTGGCAGCTGCCCGGAAAAAACCTCGACATATCGTTACTGAAGGAAATTCTTGTATTTGGCGGCTGGGCAATGGTAAGCCAGGTTGTGAGTCCAATCCTCGTAAATACTGAGAGGTTCATGTTGAGTGCCCTGGTCGCCACGAGCGTGGTGACTTTCTACGTCGTTCCATACGAGGCCACTTCAAGAATGACTTTTTTGTCCATCGCGCTAGTTACGGCGCTTTTCCCGGCGATGAGCGAAATTCACGAAGTAAACGGTCTAGACCAGAGTTTTAGAAAACTCTATCTGCAATCGGAGCGGATTCTGGTTTTCACTTTTCTTCCAATAGGGGCATTGTTTCTTATGTTTACTCCAGAGATTCTCAAAGTCTGGATGGGAGCACCTTTTTCGCTAAAAGCTTCGTATCCCTTTGAGATTCTCTCGATTGCATTCATGATTAATTCAGTCTCACAATTGCCATTTACCATGCTGCAGGCAGTCGGGCGTCCGGATTTGACGGGGAAAACTCATCTCATTGAGCTTCCAATTCATTTGCTGGTTGCCTACATGTTGATACAGACATTCGGTTTAATAGGGGCCGCTCTTGCAACTCTAATTCGACTCATCTTTGATGCATCCCTTCTTTACTTTTTTGCATCGACAAGGCTTCGATTACAGATCGGGTTCATAAGAGATATTAAGAAGATCATTGTACCAACTTTGTGTTTGTTGGTCGGAGTGATTGGTGTGGCCGCTTTCCCGCAGGAGATCGTAACTAAGGTCATCATAGGTTTTGTGTCACTGTTGGTTTATGCTGTGCTTGTGTTCAAGTTTTCCCTCGAAGAAAACGAACGACAGCTCATTTCGAAACTAGTCCTAAGAATCACTAACACCTGATCCGTGCCGATCGTATCCTGCATCATGCCGATTAGCGCGAAAAAGAAAAATACTCTAGGATTTATCATGGTGCATCTGTCTGCAATAAAATATGAGAGCCCATGTTTCTGCGTTCCTATAAAGGCTCTTCGTGGAAATCCGTTTTTGGGAAGAAGAATCGGTTAGCAATGGCATACCCGTCTGTCTGCATACTTATGTTAAACTGCAACGACTCCCACGATACTCTGGAATGCTTACAATCTTTGCGCGAGTCTACTTACGAAAGTCTGCGCGTGCTTGTTGTGGACAACGGCTCTTCTGATGATTCCATGGAAAGAATCTCCACGAACTTTCCGGAGGTCGAGCTGGTCAGGGCGCAAAAGAATTTAGGGTTTACCGGCGGGGTTAATCTGGGAATTAAGCACCTGTGGAATAGGGATCTTGACTACATACTTCTTCTAAACAATGACACCATAGTCGAGAAAGATTTTTTGCAACCATTGGTCGAAGCGATGGAATCTAATCCCGGAGCCGCCGGTGCGTGTGGAACCATTTATGCGGAGCATGATCGGGAATTGGTCTGGTATGCTGGTGGCCGCATGATTCCATGGAGGGGGTTGGCGATCCAGGAACACAAAGGTGAAAGAATCCCGAAAAGGAGTTTGGGCGAACCCGCAGAAACGACTTTTGTTACCGGCTGCATGACATTGCTGCGAAGGGACGTCATAAAAAGTGAAAATCTTGAAGACGAAAGACTGTTTTTGTACTATGACGACATCGAGTTGTCCGCACGCTTAACCAGAGAAGGTTACCGACTCCTCTATGTCCCCCGTTCGATCATTTATCACAAGGTGGCGAATGAAAGAGAGTCTACATGGAAGCTTTATTTCTCCACCCGGAACCGGTTGCTTCTGATCAAGACTGCGTTCCCGGGTTTCGCTGGTCTCATTGCAAGGTTATATTTCTCCCTGGTTATAACGTTGAAGTTGGCGGTCTGGGCGTTCGTGAACAAGCCGTTTTTCCATGCTGCACTTCTTGGCTTGCGGGACTATCTGGCTTCAAATTATCAAGAGGGCAGAGGCACATCAAGAATCCAAAGGAATTAAGGGGATGAGTAGTCGTGCGGGAAGGGTGTTTGAGCGCAAGATCAGGACATTCGTGAAGGACTTGAACTACCTGCCGTTTGATCTGATGGACTCCTTCACACGAAGACGTGATAAATTTGCCCAGCCGAGGCGTCTTGTTTTCGTCGGCGACGGCGACTTTAGAAAGATTGGTGAGGGGTTCTTCAGGTATTTTGTTGATCTGGGCGGATTGAACCCTAACCACAAAGTCCTGGATGTGGGCTGTGGCATCGGCAGGATGGCGGTGCCACTTACAAAGTACCTCACCACTGGAAGTTATTACGGGTTCGACATTGTCAAGCGCGGGATATCTTGGACCAATAGAGTCATCGGTGCGCAATACCCGAACTTCCACTTTGAGTTGGCTGATGTTTTTAACTCCTGGTACAATCCGGCCGGAAAATATAGTGCGAACGAGTACAAGTTCCCGTATCCCGACAACACTTTCGACTTCATATATGCGACGTCCGTCTTTACACACATGCTCCAGCCCGAAATGGAGAACTATTTATCCGAGATCATGCGTATTCTCAAGCCGGGAGGAAGATCGCTGATAACCTACTTGCTGGTGAATAGTGAGTCTCAGAAGCTGAACGCAGACGGCCTCAGCACACTTAAGTTTGAAAAGAGAAATTCCGGGGACATTTTCCGGACGATTTCAAAAGAGACGCCGGAAGCTGCGGTCGGGTATGATCAGGAGTACATAATGAGATTATACGAGAGTCTTAAGCTGTCTATCTTGAGTCCTGTGAGATATGGATCGTGGTGTGGTCGAAAAGAATATCTGAGTTACCAGGACATAATCATCTCTGAAAAAGCATCATGAGTGACAACAACAGCGCCTTGCCACGCGTTGCCGCAATTATTATCAACTGGAACAGCCTTGACCATGTCAGGACTTGTGTCGGTTCTCTGAAACTCAGTACTCTTCCATTTTTCAGGATCATAATTGTAGACAACGGATCGGCTGACGGCTCGGTAGACAAGCTGGAGGATCAATTCAAAGGGGATGATCAGATCGAGCTTATCCGGAATGAGAAAAACCTTGGCTTTGCCGCCGGGATGAATGTTGGACTGAGGCATGCTCTCTCGATAGGAAGTGATTACGCTTTTGTATTCAACAACGATGCGGTCATTGATCCCGAATGCGTGGGCGTACTCGTCCGGGAGTCACAGCAGGAAAATGCAGGAATAGCGGGACCCAGGATCTTCTACAAAAGTCAAGGAGACAAGATTTGGCAGGGGGGAGGTTATTTCGACTACCTTAGAGCAGGCGTCCGCAATCCTGAGAAGAACAAATTCCTGCCGGTCCCGATAAAGGAAACTGTAGCCGTGGACTTCGTCACCGGCTGCGCAATGCTTGTCAAGAGGGATGTGTTCGATAAACTGGGTCTCTATGATGAAGACTATTTTTTCTACACGGAAGATTTGGATTTTTGCCTGAACGCCGGAAGGAAAGGTGTTCCGGTTCTGTTCGTGCCTGAAGCGCATGCCTATCATGATCTGGACGGCATCAGCAAGAGCCGCACCTCTCCATACGTGCAGTACCATCTCGCGCGGAGCACGGTAATTCTTCTCAGGAAGAACTTCGGCGCCATTTACTTCTTGTATGCGATGGCACTGCATTTTGTTCTGTACACGCCGTACCGCCTTTTCCAGAGTATCGTGGGTGGTAACGGAACGCGAGGCTGGTTTGCGTGGTTGCGAGGGACGATGGCCGGGCTCAAAGCGAAACTATCTGATTCGAAGCCGGCGCCCCGCGCTTAGTCTGTACCACGAAATAGTTCTTCGACTACCCGTTCGTTGCGATGGGCTCTTCAGATTCTTCCCAACTATCCTTATTCAAAATTGCTCTTGACATAGATATAGATGTTATTTACTTTTTTTACCACTGTCGGGGTTTAGCGGTCATTGAAAGCTCCGACGGGACATTTAGATAGTAACGGGCGTTTGGAAAGCGATATAGATCGGTGAGGAGGGGAACGGAACGTAACCGTCGTGTGTCACGTCAAACTATCTAAACAAATCGGGAGGCTGAAATGAAGTACGTCATCATGCAAGCTAATACTCACCTTTATTATTAGCGTTGCTCTCTTGGAATCCTGCAGTGAAAACGTCAAGCAGGTGCAAGCACCAACGGCGCCGGCGGCGGTAACGAAGAGCGACTCGGCATCAGTGGGGACTAATCCGAAAGGCGGATCATCCAAGGGAAAGGCGACTTCTTCCGTGGAGCCGTTGAATCGATATTACGCTGAGGGTTCCATCTATAACGGGACTTTTGTTCGATCGTGTGCTAGAAAATACTTCGACAAGGGAGGGCCCAAATGATGCACAGGCTGCTCGTTGTATATAGAGGCATATCTGCATTACTCACCGCCGTGGTGATCACAGTACCTTTCGTTTCGGGGGTGGAGGCACAGTTTAGAGTGCCTGAGAGCGTCCGGAAAGAAGATGTGTCTGGGCGGTTCTGTAGCACATTGTTTGAATTTGGTTTGCCTTCCCAAACGTCAGTCAAGAGACACGGAGGGACGGAGACTCTTAGTACAGACGCAAGGTATTCTTCAAATATTTGTTCCCGCCACAGCAGCAGCGTGCTGCCCAGCAACCCGGCTGCCATTCGACGGGATTCGACTAGATACGGGTGGGAAGAAATTAAGAGCTCTTGGAAGTGGATAGGGGATCACTTCGGTGGTGACGTTTTCGTTGACGGGGAAATTTGGATGCCGCCGAGCAGTAGTGAACCACTGATCGGAGCAGTCGGAGTCGGAGCTGAGATGAGACTTATACCGATCTTTTTGGGAGGAGTGCTGGGTTTCGGCGTCGGTCTTGGAGGCGAAGACGTCCTGAGTTCGCTGTATATCGGTAGTATATTGCACGGGACCAAGCTCCAATTCGGTACATCTTGTATAAACAATGGATTGACATCCTCAGAGGGGTATTCCAGCAGCTATCGCGGGTACTTCGTTGCTGTCGCAAGGAGATTCGGGAAGGTCGCATTTGTCGAACCAAGCGTGAAGGTAGTGCTGCCCGCTACCGGTGAATTGCGGAACTTGTTTGTTGTGGCCGGACTTCAATTAGGGGTCGGGTTCAATTGAACGTTGGAGATAGCAGAGTGAGACGAAGGGTTTTCTTTGCTGCGTTAGCAGTTTGGTCATCTGTTTGCAATTTCGCCCTCGCGCAAACCGATATTGCCGCGGTCCCCGGACTACCCGCCTCCGTCACCCACGGGCAATTGAAAGTGTCTGAGCCTGTGTTGAACGCACATAGCCGGATACCCATTTCCAGTTCTCGGGACGCCAACGAGTTCCAGCCCGACACTGCCCGCCATGCTTTCATTGACACTGACTACATCAACTTTAGCTGGTGGCCGTCATCGATTGGAGGTGATCTGTTCCTGTCAGCCGGGTTTTATGGACTTCATTTAACCGGTGTCGGATCGCTCACGAATGATGTCGGATTAGGTGGTGAGGCGAGAGTTTACTCCTTCGTTCTCGGCGGCATGTACGGGATTTCGGGCGACGAAGGTATCCACCCTATTCCCCCCTCCGGGATTTTTTCTTTTTACTCACTTTACGCGGGCGTGATTGTGGGTAGTTACCGATGTGAAATCGGCGAAACGCATGCCGACAGTCAAGGGTGGATCGATGAGCAGAGCGGGAACGCCAGCTATAGTTCAGGGTTTCTTGGTATCAGTAGGAGATGGGGCAGGGCATTCTTTTTTGAGACTGGAGCTAAGGTGGTACTCCCACTTGCCAGCATGGGATACGTGGGAAGCAGGTTTCCACCCGAACAATGGTTTCATTTCAGGGAGCATTACCGCCTTCAAGACCTATTCTTTGGGCTAAGCGTGAAAGTAGGTATTGGGATTAATTGAGCACCAGGACTAAGCTTAGCGCACTCAGAGTGAAGAGTCTTCCAATGAAACAAACCTGCGAGCCGAGACTTCGCGGAGGTCAAGGGTGCATCGTGCTCACTTCGACCGATCGGTGCCGCTGGCTAAGTCGCGATTGGAAACATTGAAATTTCCCCCCTCTCTTGATATTTTTGTTGACATGATTATCCAACACCTTATTTCGGTACTGTATTTTGCGGCGGGACGTCGGTTACCTGCTTGAATCCACCACTGTTAGGGGGCTATCCGGGCATCTGATGAAAGTTCGTGGAATGAATTTCACCGTAGCCGATATAGCCGGTTCGACTCGGAGTGCCGGTTGAAAATTCTTATCGTTACTACGCGAGTCCCTTATCCTCCTTTCAAGGGTGACAAACTCAAGGTCTACAACATTGCAAAAAACCTTGCCAGGAATAATTCGGTTCATGTCCTGTGTATCTACCGCAAGAAATCCGAGCTAAAAGATCTCGATAATATTCGCGCGCTTGGTGCTGAAGTCGATGCTGTTCATCATTCGATCTTAAGCTCCATTCTGAATACCACCCTTTTCATTTTCAATAAAACCCCGATTCAAGTCCTGCTCTACAAGAGCCGGAATCTTTCCGTTCGGCTTTCGGAAATAGTGAACAGAGAATCCCCCGACGTCGTCTATTTTCATCTTATAAGGAGTGCACAATACGTAGATGCCGTTCCGCGAGGTAGTGGCTCACTCCGTGTCCTGGATTTTACTGATGCGGTTTCGCTCTACCTCTCCCGCTTTGCAGAAGCTGAGCGGAATTTGTTTATCCGATTGGGCGTGGAATTTGAGCGGCACCGGATCTCTGATTATGAAACCATTGCCCGGGAATTTGATTCGTGTTTCATCTGCGCTGATACCGATAAGACCCATCTTCTGAAGAAAGGTATCACTACAAAAATTGGAATTCTTCCTAACGGCGTTGACACAAAATTGTTTTCCAGGTCGCCGCAGAGTGTGGACGCGGAGCGAATCATCTTCACCGGAAATATGCCGTACTTTCCAAATGAGGACGCCGCAGTCTATTTTGCAAGGGAAGTCATGCCGCTGATCTGGAAATCGCGGCCGTCAGCAAAGTTCTACATTGTCGGCAGAAAGCCGACAAGAAGAATTAAAGCGTTAGCTTCAAAGAACATTTTTGTGACGGGATTTGTCGAGAACATCACGGAAGAATATTTGAAGAGCGCAGTTGCTGTAGCTCCGATGCGGTTCGGAGTCGGCACGCTGAACAAAGTGATCGAGGCGATAGTCCTTGGTGTTCCAGTGGTGGCTACTTCCATAGCGACGAAAGGATTGCCTGCAGAAGCTCAGGCATTCGTGCAAGTTGCAGACACGCCCGGGGAATTTGCCCAAAAGATTACGCAGATCCTCGACGGTCGCCGGGAAGGGTCATCAAAACTCCAACAGAAGGATTTTGATGCCGTCCGAAGAATGCTTAGTTGGGATTCGATTGTGGATCGCTTCGCCGGTGATCTTGAAGCACTCTTGAACGAGCGCGGGCAAACCAGCCGGAATCGAAATGGAGATTGAGCCGGTGATGTCGACGAAGTCCTTGTGTTGCTTAAATACCCTCAAAGTGCGAATTTTTAGAGCTGGTGGGAGTTTGAAGGTTGCAGGTGTTCTCCAACGTCGTGAGGGTCAATTGATGAGAGGTTTAGCGAACGTGCTCCTAATATCTAATGTGTATCGCAAGCTGTTCGGGGAAGTAGCTCGGAGGAGCGTACAGCCGGGACGTGTTGAGTAGACAGCAATTTGCAGCTTATGTTAAACCCGTTTACTATTTAGCGGCGTGATGAAACTAGATTCCTTTACTGCAAAAAATAGCGAAGTCCGCCTCCTGGCTGCATTAGATTTTGTCTCCCTGGTGATTGCAAACTCGATGTACTACTACTTCCGTGTCAGGAGCGGCTTCTTCAGGGTGATAGTGATCCCGGATTTTTGGGGCCCCAT
Source organism: Bacteroidota bacterium (assembly GCA_021789975.1). GTDB lineage: Bacteria > Bacteroidota > Ignavibacteria > Kryptoniales > JAKASW01 > JAKASW01. The sequence goes on along the minus strand of JAJYIT010000008.1, from coordinate 18,839 downwards.
TCTCTTTTTAACACTCTTTTTCATGTTCCTTTTCTGGTTCTGGGGACTGTACAAGTTCATGTATTTGAGTTCGCGTCTTGACGAGATAATTGCCGTCGTGAAGGCGGCTACCATCGGGGTCCTGATCCTGTTTTTTGCGATCTTCTTCGACGACGCAACTTCCGGCAGAATACCGCACGTCAGGATGTTTTTCCTCTTCTACCTTTCGGCGGTTATCCTGATCGTCTCGATAACAAGACTCACTCTTCGGACCCTTCAGAAGCAGCTTTTGATGAGAGGGATTGGACTGCGTAATGTTATCATCGTAGGCTCGGGGGAACGCGCGATATCTGTATTCGATTTGACAAAGAAATATCCGAACCTTGGCTATGATCCGCTCGGCTTTGTGCAGGTTGCACCGGCGGCAAGCCAAACGCCTGTTTTGCCGGCACCGATGTTGGGGGGTGCATCGGAGCTAAACACCGCAATAGAAAAATACAATGCACACGAAGTCATCATAGCTCTGGAGGAAAGCGAAAAAGATATCCTGCCGAGCGTTCTTACGAGCATCAACGGCGCCGACGCATCAATCAAGATTGTTCCTGATCTTTACGACTCGATAGCCGGGCAGGCAAGAACCTCACAGCTTTATGGCTTTCCTCTCATAGATGTTGTTCCACAGCTTGCCCAGCAATGGCAAATCGTCACAAAGCGTTTCATTGACGCAATGGTCTCTCTGGTTTGCCTTGTGCTTGGCTCGCCGGTCTGGCTTATGGTAACCCTGGCGATACGCCTCGATTCAAAGGGGCCGGCAATCTATAAGCAAGTTAGAGTTGGCAAGGACCAGAAGACGTTCACGCTGTGGAAGTTTCGCTCGATGTATGTAGACGCCGAGAAGCATACTGGCCCCGTCTGGGCGTCGAAAAATGATCCGCGTGTTACGCGGGTGGGCAGGATACTCCGAAAGACTCATCTCGACGAGTCTCCTCAGTTCTTAAATGTCCTTCGGGGCGAGATGAGCCTCGTAGGCCCCAGACCGGAAAGGCCGTACTTCGTCGAGAAATTGTCGAAGGATATTCCGCTGTACAAGCGTCGGTACAAAGTAAAACCGGGACTTACCGGACTTGCGATGGTGAAGTATAAATACCATGAGAGTATTGACGATGTCAAAGCGGATTTGCAGTATGATATTTACTACATAGAGAACATGTCGTTGAGGTTGGATTTCGAAATTCTGTTCTGGACGATATTCCAGGTTATGCGCGGGAAGGGTCAAGCTTAATGAAAATTCAGATGGTCGATTTAAATCGACAGTACCATGAGCTGAAAGAAGACATAGACAAGGCAGTCTTAGCAGTTCTTGAATCAGGTCAGTTTATTCTCGGACCGGATGTGAAACAGCTCGAAAGCGAGTTGAAGGAGTATGTTGGTGTCAAACATGCGGTCGCGTGCGCCAATGGCACAGATGCGCTTCAGATTGCATTGATGGCACTCGGTGTCGGACCGGGCGATGAAGTACTCACAACACCGTTCACGTTCGTGTCGACGGCCGAAGTCGGGGCGCTCCTCGGTGCAAAGGTTACCTTCGCAGATATTTGTGAAGAGACATTCAACATCGATCCGAAGGAGGTCAGAAAGAGAATTACCGCCAGGACGAAAGCGATAGTTCCCGTCCACCTGTATGGCCTGCCTGCCGACATGGACGAGCTGATTGCGATCTCGAAAGATACGAGAATCCCGATCGTGGAAGATGCAGCGCAGGCATTCGGCGCGGAGTACCACGGGAGGAAGGTATGTACGTTCGGAAAAATCGGCTGCGTGAGTTTCTTCCCGAGTAAAAACTTCGGTGCTTATGGTGACGCAGGAATGGCTTTTACAGATGATGAAGAGCTTGGGGTGAAGATGCGTGCCATCGCGGTCCACGGATCCCAAAAAAAATACTATCACGATTACATCGGACTCAATAGCAGGCTGGATACGATCCAGGCGGCTATTCTTCGCGTGAAACTTCATCGCCTCGACAGCTACAACCGACTACGTCGTAAATTCGCCGGGATCTATAACGAGAAGCTTGCCGATATCGTCAAGACTCCGAACATCCCCGCCGACAGAAATCATATATTTCACCAATACACGATAAGAACCGAAAAGCGGGATGTATTATTAGAACACCTTAAGTTAATGGGCGTTCCATCTGCAATTTATTACCCGGTACCACTCCATTTGCAGAAGGCATATCATTATCTGGGTTATAGAGCAGGCGACTTTCCCGTGGCCGAAAAACTTTCCACCGAAGTCCTATCGCTCCCGATGCATCCGCACCTAAAAGAAGAGGAACTTGATTTCATTGCAGGTACAATCAGAGAATTCAGCAGGAAAAAGTAGTATCACTAACGGAACTGAAGGTCGAATTCTCGTTGTAATCCCTACTTACAACGAGGCAGAGAACATCCCGATCGTAGTCAGGAAGGTATTGGATGCGTCTCCAGACGTGGACATCCTGGTCGTAGACGACAACTCTCCAGACGGTACCGCGAAGGCCGTCGAGCGAATCTCCGCGACCGAAAGTCGGGTTGACCTGATGACCCGACAGAGCAAGGGCGGACTCGGGACTGCATACCTGGCAGGATTCCGGTATGCAATTGAGAACGGCTACGGATACGTGATGGAGATGGATGCCGACCTTTCTCACGAGCCCAATGAAATACCGCGGTTTCAGCAGGCGCTCCTCAATCATGCGGACGTGGCTGTAGGCTCGCGCTACGCCCACGGAGTCTCGGTCCTCAACTGGCCCATAAAGAGACTCCTGCTCAGTTATGGCAGCAACATATTTGCCCGCATAGTTACGGGGGTCCCCGTGAACGACATGACGAGTGGCTTCAAGGCGTTCAAAGTGGCAGCTCTGAAATCGATCGACCTGAATTCAATCAGGTCGAACGGTTATGCGTTTCAAGTTGAAATGAACGTCCGCGCATACCGAAGAGGACTAAAGATTGTGGAAGTCCCGATTGTGTTTACCGAACGACGAATCGGCGCAAGCAAGATGTCGAAGAAGATCGTCTTCGAAGGGATGGAAATTGTAGTTATCGTTGGCATTGATAGGTTGCTTAGAGCGCTGCGGCTGAGAAAACGTTGAGCAAGCAGGTATCTGTCGTAACCGTCAGCTACAACGTCCGGGGTTTTCTCGGCAATCTCATCAACTCACTAAATCGTGCTCTCGACGGGATCGACTCGGAAATCATAATCATTGACAATTCGTCGGATGATGACTCGGTGGAATATCTAAAAAAGAATTTCCCCGAAGTCAGACTCATCGAGAACTTACACAATGTCGGATTCGGAAAGGCGAACAACCAGGGAGCAAAGGCGGCTGCCGGCGAATACCTTCTTCTCATAAATCCGGACTCCGTGGTCGGTGAGAACACAATAAAGGAGATGGTTTCTTTTTCTGCCTCTCGTCCGGATTCAGGCGCTGCGAGCTGTAAAGTTCTGAATGCCGACGGAACTCTCCAGAAAACCTGTCGTCGCGGTTTTCCTACTCCATGGGTAGCATTTACGAAAATTTCCGGGCTCAGCGCGGTATTTCCGAAGACCCGGCTCTTCGGAAGGTACAACCTGACTTACCTCAACCCTGATGAAGAGCATGAAGTCGATGCTATTGGCGGCAGCTTTATGTTTATCCCACGAAATGTGTATCAGGAAGTCGGAGGCTTTGACGAAGACTACTTCATGTATGGGGAGGATATTGACCTTTGTTACAAGATCAAGAAGGCGGGCTACAAAGTTTACTACACTCCAGTCACCACGGCCATTCATTTCAAGGGCGAGAGTACAAGACGAAGCAACATAAATCAGACCTATGAGTTCTACCATGCGATGAGTGTCTTCGTTGAAAAGAGATATGGGATTAACACGGTCCTGTCAAGACTCTTGAGGGTCGCAATCCTGGTCAACAGGCAGGTTCGTCGTTTGGTCCTCTGGCTGGAAAAGAGCTGGCCTGCTATGGCTGATTTTCTCATAGTCCTGCTCGGAATGTTTCTCGGCGAATTTGTCAAATCGCACAAATTGTACGCGATACCGTCGTACGGAAAGCCATATTTCTATATCGCGCCCGGGATCTTTTTTGTCCTGTTTGGTTCGTGGTTGGGCATATACAGCGAGAACAGGAACTCGATCCGGCTTACAGCGCTAACCGGATTCTTGACATTTCTGCTGTTTTCGTCACTGACATATTTCTTCAACGAGTTTGCCTTCTCAAGACTCATGGTCTTAGTCGCCAGTGCGTTCATGTTGGTGGCGCTGCCGGGCTATCGGCTCTTTTATCAATTGAAAACATCTGCGGGGATAAAGCGGCATCCGTTTTTCGGACGGAAGACGTTAGTGGTCGGGATGGATCAACGGACTGTGGAGCTCATAAAGAAGATCCGTGGAAGAGTTTCGATGGGCTACGATATCGTTGGTGTTGTCGCCGAAGATCGTCCTGTTGAACCCCGCCTGCTCGGGATTAAGGTTGTGGGTACCCTGGCGGAGCTGCCCAAGCTTGTTCGCGAAAAGAAAATAGAGGATGTGGTCTTTGCATCAGGTCGAATCTCTTATGGCCAGGTTCTTCAAGCCGTCGCCAGCGTCAGGGACCGTGCGGTCAGTTTCAAGCTGGTTCCCGATACGATGGACGTGATAATAGGGAAGACGTACGTTGATGGGTTGGCCGACGTCCCGCTCGTCGATATCGACTACAACATCAGCAAGACCAGGAACAAGATTTCCAAGAGGTTATTCGATATCTCATTTGCACTTGCCGGGCTGGTTTTCCTCTCGCCAATTGCATTGTTGAGAAAGGATAGCGCCGTGCGAAGAGTGTTTAGAAAACTGCCTGCAGTTTTGTCTGGGCGGTTGACGGTGGTGGGCCGTTCTGAGTACTACGTATACGGTAGCGAAGCGGTCTTCGGAAAGATCGGCATAACCGGTGTGGTCCAGATGAATCGAGGTCAGTCTCTTTCGGATGAGGAAGTGGAAAAGCTCTATGTCTATTATGCAAAGAACCAGTCGTTCTGGCTTGATCTTGAAATAATAGCGAAGAGTTTCTTGCAGATGTTCGGATAGTCGCCGCTCCTGACTACTTCGAAGGTTTGTACGGACCAAAATAATGACAGAGCTTGATAAGTTGCGGCTGCGAAGCAGTTGCAGTGAGGGTTCGTCACACTTACCAGACATTTCACAGGACGCCAGCAGATTGCCTTGACATTGGAAACTCATTACACTAAATTGGTTTCCATGGTGGCAGACGAAACAGATATAAAACAGGCCATTGCAGACGTTGCCCACGAGAAATTCAGTCAGTTCGGTTTCAAACGGGTGACGATGGACGAAATCGCGGCTGAACTCGGCATAAGCAAGAAGACGGTATACAAGCATTTCAATAGTAAGGAAGCGATCCTTGAGGAGATCGTTGAACAAAGGCTGAAGAGGGGCCTGGCTGCCTTGAAGGCTCTGCTTTCTGAAACCGGATCGGTGGACGAAAGAATGAAAAGGCTCGGAGAAATCTTCCCGAGGTTTGTAGATCCGGATTGGCAAAGGCTCATATCGGATGTTGCCCACACAGTACCGTCTGTCTCTCACAAAATCCAGGGAGTCCTTACATACTTTATTACAAAGGTTGCTCCGGCAATATTGAAAGAAGGTCAGAAGGAAGGTTCGGTTAGAAAAGACCTCAACATAGATTTGTTTACTGCCGCTTATCTTGGTGCCGCGAAAGAATTGTTCAACTCAGACTTTCTCCAGAAACACCCGGTAACAGAAGAAGTGCTCCCAAAACAACTTTTAAAGATCTTCCTTGAAGGAGTGTTGGTAAGAAAATGAACAAAAGCTATCAGCTATCAGCCATCAGCTATCGGCGGCTGGTCCATCAATCCAATATTCCATTATTCCACTACTCCGCTATCCCATTATTCCTGCTTCTTGCTTCTCTTTTGATCCTGTCCGGCTGCTCTTCTTCCTCTAACAAAAATGAGGTGACTGCAATCGGAACGATTGAAGCCACGGAAAGCTCAATAGCGGCACAGGTACCCGGGCGAATCATATCCATGAATTTCGAAGAGGGATCAAATACACTGAAGGGCGACACTTTGGCTGAGATCGATCATCGCTCTCTTGCACAACAGGTCAACCAGGCCCATGCTGCATTCGTGATGGCGAAGCAGCAGTATGATCTTCTGGTGAAGGGGGCTCGAAGCGAAGACCTCAAGGTCGGTGAGGAGGGCGTCAAACAAGCACAGGCAAATTTCGAGCTTGCAAAACTGGCCTACGACAGGACAAAGAATCTGTTCGGCGAACACAGCGTTTCGCAGTCACAAATGGATGCAGCTCAGGCGCAGTTTACTGTAGCATCTGCGCAACTGGCTTCCGCTCAGCAAACGCTCGAAAAGCTGAGGCACTACGCAAGGCCGGAAGAAATACGGAGCGCGGCCGCCCAGGTTGAACAAGCACAGGCAGCCTTCGATAATGCCACGATAAACTTCGAGCATTCCTATGTCATTTGTCCATTCAGCGGAACTATACTTGACAAACTTCAGGAAGTCGGCGACTTCGCTAACATAGGAACTCCCGTTTATACAATCTCCAACCTCAAGAGAATGAAAATAACGGTGTACGTTACGGAAGTCGATCTTGCCAGAATAAGGCTGGGAGACAGTGCGGATGTAGTCCTGGATGGAATGCCGAACCATTCGTTTTCAGGCAGGGTAGTCTACATCTCACCGACAGCTGAGTTCACTCCGAAGAATGTCGAGACCAAAGAAGATCGGGTCAAGCTTGTTTTTGCTGTTAAGATCGAGATTTCGAATCGCGAAGGATATTTGAAAGCCGGATTGCCGGCTGATGCCACAATACTTACGCGCTAGAATGATCATAGAAACTGAAGGTTTGACAAAGAAGTACGGCGAGCTCACCGCGGTGGACGGAATTACGATGTCGATAGAGAAGGGTGAGCTGATCGGAATCATTGGTCCAGACGGTGCCGGTAAGACAACATTTCTGAGGATGTTAGCGGGCGCCCTTGAGCCGACCGGGGGCACCTTAACAGTCGATGGCAAGACATTCAGGAAAAACCGTCTGGAGCTCAAGGAGGAAATCGGCTATCTCTCACAGGTCAGTCAGGCATACGGTGATCTGACAGTGTGGGAGAATATAGAATTTTTCGCAAAGATAAGGAAAGTAAGAAATTGGGAGACGAGAGGGGAAGATCTGCTTCAATTTGCCAGATTGAAGAGGTTCAAAGATCGTCTGGCCGATCAACTCTCCGGTGGAATGCGACAGAAACTCGGCGTTTGCTGTTCCGTAATTCACCAGCCGCGGATTCTGGTTCTCGATGAACCCACAACTGGTGTCGACCCGGTTTCAAGACGCGAGTTATGGATGATACTGGCGACCTTCCTGAAGGAGTCCATGACAATTCTTGTCGCGACTCCCTATCTGTCGGAGGCAGAGAGATGTAACCGGGTGGCACTTTTCAACCAGGGAAAGTTGTTGGGGTTTGATCCTGTCTCGGCCATCACTGCAAATGCGAAAGTTCATGTTTACGAAATCACTACAAAGAATATCAGAGCAGCTTTCGATATCGTATCGACATTCAGCTTCGTGGAGAATGTCACGATTCTCGGTGACCGGATAGATTTCGTTACTGACGATCTCTCACTCGATTCTGCCGGCTCGGTTATCGAAGCAGTTCGGAACCGCGTCGATCAGAAAGCGATGATGAGCGAGATCGGAGCTTCACTTGACAATGTGTTCGCAAGTCTGATAAAGTCATGACAAGGAGGAAACATAAATTGCAGAGAAGATTTCTTGTTTTGTTGTTCGCCACGCTTGCAGGTGTGGCGTCGGCGCAGACACCACTAACCCTCGATCAGGCAATGCAGTTGGGGTTAGACAACTCCAAGTCCTTGAAGATCTCCGAGTTGAACGTTACCACTGCTCGCGAAAAGTACAATGAGGTCAACGCGAGTCGGTTTGCGAGTCTGGAGCTCAAAGGAGGCTACACGAGACTGTCATCCATACCAGGGTTTGACCTCAGCCTGCCGGCGAATTTGTTCGGACCCGGTTTTCCACCTCGACCGATCACTTATCCAATTTCGCAGTTTTACTTCAACTATTACAATCTTCAGCTTCAGCTTCAGCAGCCAATCTTCACCGGATTCCAGCTCCTGAATTCGGCAAAAGCCGCAAAGCGAACTGCGGAAGCAACCTCTTTTGACACGAGAGCTGATAAATCAAATTTGAAAGTCCAGATTGCCTCGGCTTATTGGACACTCTATGCCGCAATCCAGGCACAGAATGTCATGCAGGAGAATCTCGACAGAACTAAGTCCCATTACAAGCAGGCGGTTGACTTGATGAACCAGGGTATGCTGACGCAGAGCGATGTCTTGAGTGCGAAAGTGCAGCTGTCGAACAGCCAACTGTCGTTGCTCGATGCAGAAAACAATGTCAGGCTCGCCGCCGTCTCTTTGAACAACGTACTCGGCGTGCCGTTGAACACCGACTACGTTATCAAATCCACACCTCAGACAGGCGATACCACCTTGCCGCATATCTCCCGGCTTCTCCACACGGCAATCGAGAATCGTCCCGAGTTGCAGTCGTTGGATCTCAAATCTGAGGCAGCCGATGCTGCGGTCAAAGTCGCATGGGGCGCCTATCTGCCGCAGATCTCTTTGTTTGGCGACTATTATTACCAACGTCCTAATCAAAGATTTCAACCGCCCCAGGATGTGTTCAAGGGAACATGGGATGCGGGTGTCCTTCTAAGTCTGCCGATCTGGAATTGGGGGCAGACCCAGGATAAGGTGGACCAGGCTAATGCTCAATACCAGCAATCGCGACTCGCGGTGAAGCAAATGGCGGATGGAGTCTATCTGCAGGTCACTCAAAGCTATCTCAATTTCAAACAGGCAGTAGACAAGATCAAAGTGGCTGGAGAGACTGTGAAAGACGCAGAAGAGAGCTACAGGATTTCAGACCAGAAGTTCAAAGTCGGATTGGTGACCAACACTGATCTTATGGATGCGGAAATGGCACTCCTTCAGGCAAAGTTGAATTATACACAAGCGCTGACAGGGCTCGAGATAGCGCGCATTAATCTGGAACAGTCCACTGGACAGCTTTAGAACTGCAGAACTCGGATTTCCGTTTTAGTGAATTGAAGAGAACGGCGTCCAAGTCCGAAGCCCGCCCGACTTAAGGACAGGTCACTTTCCGAAATGTCGGGAGTTACAATGCAAAATTCTAAATAGAGACAATGTCACTAGCGATCAAAGTTGCGAATCTCACGAAAAAGTTCGGTAGCTTCACCGCCGTTGACTCGATTTCATTTGACATCGAGGAAGGGAAGATTGTCGGCTTCATTGGAGCGAACGGTGCAGGCAAAACAACTACAATAAAGATGCTCTGCGGGTTAACACCCCCCTCCTCTGGCGAGGCAGTGGTCGCGGGGTTTGATGTGGCTCGTCACCCGGAGCGAGTGAGGGAAAGTATCGGCTATATGTCTCAGCGATTTTCGCTATACCCCGATCTCACCGTAAAAGAGAACATTGAGTTCTACGGCGGAGTATACGGGCTGGGAAACGATGAAATGAAGAGCCGGTATGATTGGGTAATTGAAGCTGCGGATCTAAGCGGCAAGGAGAACCTCCTTACCATCGACCTTCCTCTCGGATGGCGTCAGCGGCTGGCGCTCGGCTGTGCGGTGCTACATCGGCCGAAGGTTATTTTCCTCGATGAGCCGACGAGCGGTGTCGACCCGGTAGTTCGCGACAAGTTCTGGCAGCTCATCAACCGGCTATCGCAAGACGGGGCAACGATCATAGTGACCACCCATCACCTGGAGGAGGCGGAGTTTTGCGAAAGTGTGATCATGATGCACCTCGGGAAAATTATAGTCAGCGGCCGCCCAGAAGAAATCAGAAATAAGTACTCTGATCTTCCTCTGTTTGAAATAGAGACTTTCGATCCGATGAAAGTCTTCACGCTTATGGAAATGCAACCGTGGATAATTGAAGCTGCGATTTTCGGCGGCAAGGTCCATGTACTGGCACACACTGACAACCCGTCATCTGCCATCGACGACTTATTGAAGAGAAACAGCATCGGGGAGTTTAAAATTAGAAAGGCTGCCCCGACTTTGGAAGACATTTTTGTCAACGCTAACCGGGGAACTGCGGAGTAATGAATTATCGAATCGATGGAAGTCAAAGTATAGGTCCTGACGTTCGCTATGTGTACTGTTAAACCTTTGCAGCATCAGTCCATTACTACTCCCTGCTTTTCCCTAGTATTATGAAAGTGCTGAAGTGTTTGAGAATATTCTGACCATCTACATCAAGGAGTTTCGTCAGCTAAAAAGGGACAGGTTGACGCTGTCGGCAATAATACTGACTCCTACGATGATGCTGATCCTATACGGCTACGCTTTGAATTTCGACGTCAAGCATGTCAGGATGGGTATCCTTGACGAGTCGAAGACGAAAGAAAGCCGGGAGCTTGTTCAGAAGTTTTTCAGCACAGAGTATTTTGACTTCGCCGGCAATGTCCCTGCCGAGCCTTCAGTCGACAAATTTATCCAGGATGGGAAAGCTACCGTTGTGATGGTAATCCCGCGTGATTACGCGAGGAAAATTCTTCTTGGCAAGACGGCAAATGTGCAGGTTGTGGTCGATGGGACTAATTCAAATAACGCCACAATTATCATCGGCTACGTTGAGGGAATTCTTCAAAGCTACTCTGCACAGTTGACTGCGACATACATGAGTGCGCGGGGATTTCCCATAGGTTCCGGGGCGATAGATTACGAGCCGCGAGTTTACTACAATCCCGAATTGAAGAGCATGAAGTATCTCGTCCCGGGATTGGTCGCATTCATCCTCATGGTGCTGACGATTCTCATCCCGACGATATCCATCGTCCGCGAGAAAGAGCGTGGAACGATGGAGCATATACTTCTCGCCCCTGTAAGGCCGCTCGAAGTCATTCTCGGGAAGACCCTGCTGTACTTCATCCTTTCGCTCGGTGCCACTGTCATGGTAATTGTAGCGGGAGTAATCCTCTTTGGCATTCCGGTCAGGGGAAGTATACTGCTCCTTACAGTGGTGACAATACTATTCTTGGTCGGCGGTCTGGGGATGGGCATTCTTATCTCGACGGCTACATCCAACCAAGCTCAGGCATATTTGGCCGCTACGGCTCTTGGGAACCTCCCGAATCTTATCCTCTCCGGCTTCATTTTTCCTATAAACAGCATGCCGGTCTGGCTTCAAGTCGTCACATATGTTTTTCCGGGGAGATACTTTGTCGCCGCTTTAAGAGCCATCTTATTGAAGGGAGCTGGTGTCATGGATATCTGGGACCAGATCGTGCCCCTGATACTGATTTCCGTAATCATAATCATAGTTGCATCCAGGCGCATGGCTACCAGGGGCATCTGAGATGAAGAGAATCCTCCATGTTGTAAAGAAAGAATTCCTGCAAATGAAGAGGGACAAGAGGATGGTCGGCATGTTGTTTGTCGCTCCGCTTCTTCAGCTCTTGCTCCTCGGTTATGCTGCGTCGCTGGACATCAAGAATATTCCGATTGTCGTGTGCGATATGGACAACAGCAAACAGAGTCGGGAATTGATCGATCATTACACAAGCTCCGGTTACTTCAAACTTGTCGGCCGAGTTCAGGACGTCAATGATATCGATTCTTATCTCAGGAGTGGGAAAGCCGGTATCGCAGTCGTCGTTCCTGTAAATTTTGGTCGTGACTTGCTATCGGGTCGGAACCCACAGCTTGCGGTGATCGCAGACGGATCTGATTCAAACACGGGGGGAATAGGTCTTAGTTACGCGACAACCATCGCACTAAGCTACGCGAGAAACATTCTGGTGCAACGTGCGGAGAGCTATAATTTAATAAAGAGCCCCAACGATTTGCCCCAGGTGGTGGCACAGACAAGGTCATGGTACAACCAGGATTTGAAGAGCGTTAATTTCATGGTCCCCGCAGTTTTGGTAATGGTGCTGATGCTTATCCTGACAATTTTGAGCGCTATGGCCATTGTGAAGGAAAAAGAAACAGGGACGATAGAACAGATAGTTGTAACGCCGCTTCGTGACTCTGAATTCATACTCGGCAAGATGATTCCTTTCACGATCACGGGATTCATACAGGTGTTTCTCGTGCTTATCGTGGCCGTTTACTTTTTCAAGGTGCCGTTGCGGGGAAGTCTGCCCGCCCTATTTACTCTGAGCTTGTTATTTGTGATCGTGGGGCTCGGACTCGGTATCTTTGTGTCTACAATTTCCAAGACCCAGCAGCAGGCGACAATGACGGCACAATTTCTACTGTTGTTCCCGATGATGATACTTTCTGGATTCATCTTTCCAATCTCAAATATGCCGAGGGTTTTCCAATACATAACCTATCTTGTACCTATCAGATATGCTCTTGAAATTGTCCGCGGGATATTCCTGAAGGGAGACAGCTTTGGAGACCTGATACCGCAAACATTAGTGTTGCTTGTGATGGCAGCACTTGTCTTGTCGCTTAGCGTCTACAGGTTTCGTCGCTCTCTAAGATAGTCATACGATCTTCTGCCGCGGAGGCTGTCGGTACAAAGCCCGTCCTTATCCGGGATCGAAATCGAAGATCAGGTGGTGCAATTCAATTCGAACTGGCATAGATTTAGAACCAGATTGAAATTTGATCGGCTGAAGTGAGTAGAGTTTTAAAAGCAATATTTTCTGTTTGCGGATTTATTGCGTTTGTGTTCATGGTAAGGGCGATCGGTATAGGTGAGATAGCCGTCGACCTTCGCAGGACAGGGCTGTGGTTTGTTGCAATTATCGCCCTCTGGGCGCTGGTATACTTGTTCAACTCGGGAGCCTGGCGGCTCATATTGAGGGGAAGACGCGAAGTAAGCTTTCCGAAAATCTTCCAGATCTGCGTGGCAGGATTCGCCTTGAACAATCTCACTCCACTAGTTGGAGTGGGAGGTGAACCGTACAGGGTGATGGTTCTGAAAGAATCGGTGGGCGCCAGAGATTCACTCTCTGCGGTCGTGCTATACTGGATGCTGCATTTTCTATCTTCTTTTGTTTTCTGGATTTTCGCGATCATCATCGTAATGCTTACTATAAATCTGCCGGTGGATCTTAGGGTAGTATTTGCCGTTACATTGTTGGGATCGCTGTTCGGAACCTGGTTCATGCTGTCGCGACATATGAAAGGAATGTTCGGGACGGTATTCAAGGTGGCGCAGGGGTTTTCCTTCCTGAAAAGAATCACAGAGAAAATGGGTCTGACCGAAAAATCTATGGCCCTGCTTGATGACAGGATAAAAGGCTTGTACAGGAGCAGGAAACCTGATTTTTATTGGGCACTTTTGTTGGAGGTAGTAGCGAGGGTTGCCGCTTCCATCGAATTCATCCTTATCCTCAAGGCCATAGGAATCGAGATTGGTCTGTACGAAGCGCTCTATTTGGGTGCGGGCTACTATTTGTTTGTGGATGCATTTTTCTTCATACCACTCCAGCTTGGCGCAAGAGAAGGCGGGCTTTACCTTCTAACTGGGGCAATTGGAATAGCTTCAGGAGTCGGCGTGTTCATGGCATTGGTGATGAGAATCAGGGAATTGTTCTGGACTCTTCTCGGTCTCCTGCTTATCCATGTAGGAGGGGTTCCGGCGAAGAGGCAGCCGATCCCGGATCTACTCCGCGGTGAGGACATTGACGTCAAGTAAAGCTGGTGCGGCACCAAGAGAATGGTTTGGTAGATCCGGGACTCGATTATATAGTACAAGTCATTTTGAACGGATTAATATTTCAATGGTAAATAAACTCAAAGGTGAAAAATGAAATCGGTAAACGGTATTGATGATTCAAAAGGCAAATTAGGAGTCTTGATCGTTGGACTTGATGGGGCTGTTGCAACGACTTTTCTAGCAGGGACATTCGCTATAAGAAAGGGCATCGCAAAGCCGATCGGTTCAATGACGCAGATGGGAACAATCAGAATTGGGAAACGAGCAGAGAACAACTTTCCACTGATAAAGGATTTTGTCCCGCTTGCAGAATTGTCTCAACTGGAATTCGGTGGCTGGGACATCAGGAACGAGAACGCCTACGAAGCCGCGGCATACGCTAAGGTTGTGGACACACCGGATCTGGAAAAGGTGAAACAGGAATTGCAGGCGATTCACCCGATGCCCGGAGTTTTTGAGCAGCGGTTCGTCGTACGGTTGCACGGCGACTATGTGAAAAAGGCGAATACCAAATACGATTTGATGGAACAACTGAGAGACGATATTCGCCGCTTCAAAGTGGAGAAAAAAGTTGACCGCCTGGTAATGATATGGTGCGGCAGTACTGAAATCTTCCTGTCTGTTGAAGATGTGCACTTGTCAATCGAATCGTTCGAAGCCGGCATGAAGAACAACGACGAGCACATATCACCAAGCATGCTTTATGCCTGGGCAGCAATTTCGGAGGGAGTTCCCTACATCAACGGTGCTCCTAATCTGACGAACGACATTCCAGCGATCGTCGAGCTGGCTGAGAAGAATGGAGTTCCGATATCAGGCAAGGACTTCAAAACCGGACAGACGCTAATCAAGACAGTCATAGCTCCGATGTTGAAGGCGAGAATGCTGGGTCTCAGCGGATGGTTCTCGAGCAACATCCTCGGTAACCGCGACGGTGAGGTCCTGGACGATCCCGAGTCGTTCAAGACAAAAGAGGAAAGCAAACTTTCGGTCCTCGATTCAATCCTTCAGCCCGAGTTGTACCCCGACCTGTACCATGACTATTATCACAAAGTCAGAATCAACTATTATCCTCCTCGCGGGGATAACAAGGAAGGATGGGACAACATAGACATCTTCGGCTGGATGAACTACCCGATGCAGTTGAAAATAGATTTTCTTTGCCGTGACTCGATTCTCGCTGCCCCGATTGTACTTGATCTTGTGCTGCTTACGGACCTCGCTCAAAGGGCGCACAGAAGCGGGATTCAGGAATGGCTGTCTTTTTACTTCAAGAGTCCGATTCACTCGCCTGAAAGCGTGCCGGAGCATGATCTTTTTATCCAGTCGGTAAAATTAAAGAATACGTTGCGGCAAATGATGGGTGAGGCGATGATCACTTTCGTCGATCAGGACGGCAACCGAATACCGCTTGAAGATGCCGAAGGGTCTAACGGCGCATGGAGAGAACTGTAAGATCCGATCTTTAGTTTGCAAGTTCCAGGCGTTGGGAATAATTTAAATGTCGGGTTCGGGCGGAAATGATGTTTCCTCCCGAAGCTTTTTTTCGCATCGATGCCGGGTGCGCGAGTGTTTACGGTTGTAATGTATCACTTAACAGGAGATGCAATGGTTTCAAGGACAAGATTTTATTTCGCTGTCGCCCTCACATTCATTGGGTTGTCTTTTTCAGCTGCTCAGGCTCAGGAATATATCTCAGAGAATCTATTCTATATGCTCGGCGACCCACAGAGTTACAATGAATTTGTGGAGCATGCCGACCAGATATCGATAATTTGTCCAGCGGTGTACCATATTGATGGAATGGGAGTGATCACCGGATTTGTCGATCCGCGAGTTCTGAGACTTGCCAAGGAAAAAGGTGTGAAGGTGATGCCGCTTGTTGCCACCTTCAATCAAAAAGATGAACATGAATTGTTTGGCAATCCGACGGCCAGGGAAGAAGCCATACGGTTGATGATTTTCTATGCCGAAAAGTTCGACTACTACGGCTGGCAATTCGACATAGAGAACATGAATCTCCGTGACCGCGATGGATACACATCATTCTACACTCAAGCCGCAGATTCACTCCACAAATACGGTCTCAAAATTTCAATGGCCATAGTTAAATCAGACCAGCCTGCACCTGAGTCCGGGAATCCGGCATTCGCGCGTTATTTGTATGAGAATGACTTCGGCGCTTTCGACATTCCGGCGATAGCCAGCGCAAGCGATTTCATTTCATTCATGACCTATGACGAGCACACGAGTCTTACGCCGCCGGGACCTGTAGCGGGGATGCCATGGTTCAAACGTATGTTGAATTACCTATTGAAGATCGGCATTCCGGCAAACAAAATATCGCTTGGAATACCTGATTACAGCGGCTACTGGTTTCCCACATGGGAGCCGAAGGGGGGCGCACGTTCTACTCACATTGAAATTAGCTATCGCGGGGCGAGAGACTTGCTCGATGAGTTCGGTGTGAAGGAAAGGTGGATGGAAAGTCAGCAGGTGAACTACGCGTACTGGGAAGAAGGCGGAGTTTTCAACTGGCTCTTCATGGAGGATACAAAATCATTTGCGCCTAAATTCGACGTAGCGAAGAAACACAACCTGCTCGGTATATCGGTATGGGTCCTTGGGGATGAAGACCCCGGCATCTGGAACGTCCTGCAGAAAGAGGCGAAAACTGCCCGGATAAAATAGGGGAAGGCTGGAATGATGGAAGGATGGAATTCCCACTCTCCCAATATTCTGATATTCCAGCATTCCATTATTCCACCACTCCATTCATCCTTTTGCCGCCCTACCTGAAACAGGTTTGTGCCCTTCCTCCGTCGATGCCGTAAGTAGCTCCGGTGATCCATGATGCTTTTTCGGAGGTGAGAAAGAGTATCAGCTCCGCCACTTCTTCAGGTGAGCCGACTCTTCCAAGTGGGTGTGTCTCTTTCGAGTGCTCGAGGAATTTGGAATAAGCGGCTTCATCCATTCCGCTATTCCTGTGAAGGTTTGTCATAACCACGCCGGGGTTCACGGCATTTACACGAACTCCCTTTGAAGCGAGCTCCAGCGCAGCGCACCTCGTGAGCTGGTCGACTCCCGCTTTGCTGACGCAGTAAGCAAGAACCCCGGGGAATGCCCGCAACCCCGTCACACTTGAAACGTTTACTATATTTCCTCTTCGCTCTGTGATCGACGGAAGTGCCAACTGCATGAGCCTGTAGACCGAAGTCAGGTTGATATCCATCATCTCGTTCCACTGGGATTCGGTTGTGGTCTCGATTGTCCCATTCGAAATAATGCCGGCCGCCTGTACCAGGATGTCGATTCCCCCGAACTTCTCGACGGTCGAGGTGATGCATTTCTTGCGGTTGGTTTCCTTTGTCACATCTACGGCAATCAAGAGGAGTCTTTCAGCCGCTTCGTTGACTTCACGTCTAATTGTTTCGAGGTGTTCCATCTTGCGCGAAACGGCGGCGACGTTTGCGCCGGTTTTAAGAAATGCGATCGCGGTCGCTTTGCCGATGCCGCTCGAGGCGCCGGTGACGATAGCGGTTTTGCCATGAAAGGTGTCCACTAAAGCTCCTTTTTAGCAATAATTTAACATCGGCTGCTTGATTTTCTTCCGGACCAGGTATAATCTCCATTGCACGAAGGGACGATAGCTACGATGAGTTGACTGTTGAAATCATAAACCGGATTGAGATGGAGGAGAACCTATGGAGAGCGATAATGTTACGGTAGTAAAAGTTGAGTACCCGAGAGTAAATGTGAAAGTGCCCGACTATTGGGCCGAGAAGGGGAAGAGGTTGATAGATGAAAGTTACGGCAAAATCAATAGTGTGGAAGATATCTGTACCACGCTTCATATATCACCGAGTTATTTCCTGGAAGCTTTCTATGAATCGTTCGGTGTCAGTCCGAAGATTTACCTCACGCGGGTAAAGATTGAGCAGGCTAAAATACTTCTTAGAAAACATGGTGCAGTCGTTCACGAAGTTGCGGTGCTGGTCGGTTACCGACAAACGGTGACATTTGAGAAAGCATTCAAAAAAGTCGTTGGTGTTCCGCCATCAAAATATCGGGGGGAGATAGAATGACCGGCGATTTTTACAGGCGAAAATTACAGGCGATTTTGATAGCTAAGCGTTGACAAGGAGAACATTTCGAATTAAAATACTTTTCGAAGGGAGGAAGGAGGGATCAAAATGGATAAGAGAAAAACAAAACTCTCAAGGCGATGTTTATTTTTGTTAGTTACCGTCTTTTTAGGACTTTCAAGTACTAGCGCGCAGGAAAGGCCGACGGGTACCGTGCAGCTTCCGAAGGAAGTAACGGATTATCTCGATCTGACGCAAAGTCGCCAAACGTTGGGAGAACTTTCTACGATGCCGCTTTCGGATTTGAAGCATATAGCACGAATTGCTTATGAAGCGAGCTCGACCGATCCGGTTGCATTTGAAATGGAAAGCCAAAAGAGGAAATGGGCAATAAGTCCTAATCTTTTCAATCTGAGGTTAAATCAGACCATCAGAGAAAGAATATCACAACTTGACTTTGTTTTGATAGGAGTTCCTTATCTTTTCGCGGGTAAGATTTTGAAGTTGGATACGCACTCCTATAAGTTGAGTGATAAGGTATCTGGGCTAAACCTCAGGACGCCGATCACGTATGTAACTGTGAGAGTGGAGGATGTGATTAAGGGAACTAAGCGCTTCTCCCTAGGGGACACATGCACCTTTTACTATTTCTCAGCTTGGAGGCCAACATCCTGGAATTTCCAAGCTGGGGAAACTGATCTTTTTCCACTCAGTCCCTGTGATCCTACCCCAAGCAACGGTCAGGACAGCCTATACCTTGACTGGGCACTAGACAAACGCGGCCCTTTACTAGATAATTTTCCAGACCCTAATGATACAAACGACAGTTATGGTAGATATCCGATCGTGAATAATCGATGATGCCCCTTTCTCCGTTGAAATTCCCAAGGCGAAGTTTATCCGAGGCATAAATCTATGTAGCTAATTGTTTGGTGTCAAGTGTTCTTCGTCTGTATTCTTCGTCGAGCGCAGCGACTAGTAC
>JAJYIT010000079.1 GCA_021789975.1 Bacteroidota bacterium | reverse complement strand
TTGTCTTGTTTTTTGCCAATTACAATTTTAACCGATCAACCGCTTTGCGGGATCCCGACATACAAATATCGTTGACGGGACTGGAGCGGCACCTCCTAATTTTTACACAAAGTTACGGACATCACCCTCACGGAGGCACTCCAGATGGATCATTCCTATCTGGGGTGAAGTCGATTATTGCTCGTGCCGAATGGATAGGTTCGCTGCCGAATTATATGGCGGTTATTGCTTCATCTCAGTCGAAGCAAAAGCAAGGAAATATATTTTGTGGCGTGTGGAGGAACGCTCAGCCGTTTTCGCCCGTCAGCCGTGCTATCTGCAGAAGATAGAATCTCAGTAGGTCTTGCTGCTTTGGCTGCAAAGGCTGTTCTTCAATCTTGATGATTTCTTCGACCTCTTTTAATGCCCTGATTATGTTTACCGGAACTTCGACCATCGATTCCGATATTGCGGTCAAATAATCGAGGGCAGCAGAAAGGAACTCCTGCATATTGTCATCAAAAGACGGAGTTACCAAGTGGGGGGCTACCTTTATCCGCTTCGGTCTAAACAGATACTCTTTCGGAATCTCGGAGGATGATAACGAATGAAGTGCCAGTGCTAATTCACAGAAGCTCGATACTCGTTCAAAGACCGGTGCTTCGAGAAGCTCCCAAATTTTCGCACGCCAGTGACGGATATTAGTAGGGATTCGTAGCAACCTTTCGACCTCGTCGAACCAATCTTTACTGACATTGCCGCCCATCTGGGATCGTAGCTGCTGAATGTCAGTGTTGAACATGTCCTGCTGCAATAAGACTGCAACATCGGGTCTGACGGTTGGCAAGAGCTGTGGTATAAACGTATCCCCGGCAAAGAACTCAGACACATCGAGGCCATGTCTCCTCAGGAGCTCCTTCTGAAAGAGCGGCAGATGCTTCTTCATCAAATCGATATCTTCTCTCAGCGCAGTAAGCCCTGAATTACCAGGGGGGAATGCTTTTTCGAGTCTATCGATGTAGGTAAGGTCGACGTCATGGTAAATCCTCAATGTCTGCAGCATCTCATATACAGGCAGACGAGGAAGTATTTGGTCGGCGATAAGCGTCTCCGGTTCTCCTTCCGCAAAGTCCATCTGCGAAAAATTCCCGAGGCAGCGGAACAGCCCGGTGGTCAGTTGGTTTATGCCTATAACCGCAGTCTGTGCCTGGTTGTGAGAGATTGCGCGAAGCAAGCTTCCGTACTTCGAAAGCGGAATTGTCCCGGCAATTCTTTGGATTATCTCCTCACCCGCACCCTCTCCCACGTCTTGTCCAGGACGGGCGGTCGGCCGATCTCTGAGAGGAGGACTCATCCTACCTACGAAGTAAGATATGATATGAAGCCCAACGACATCCTCGTCTCTGCCATAAAGTATCTGCCTGAAATTTTCCTTGTGGATGTCCAGGAATTGATCGAAGATTTTGTCGTGACTGCCTATCGTAAGCCGCTCCAGCTCTTGCAAACCGCGAGTCCTGAACTGCAGCCTCGTCTCCGAAAGAGGCTCACTCGCCCGGAACGCCTCACCTTCGTAAAATTCCTGCGCCTTCTTTACGTGATACATAAGTTGAGACAACTCCTCGACAGGAAGCTGGCGGCATCTTTCAAACAGGTTGCTCTGGAACGTACGCAAGTCGCCCGAGGCGAATATTCCCATTAGCGGAGTGGTCGCATAATGAGTGCTGCGCCGTGTCGATTCCTGCAGATAGGTGGAAAATCTAAGATGGGAACTCTCGTCTTGGAGGAACAAGCGTTCGCCCGAACGAGGAGAGTAGTAACCACCCTGGCGCTGCATCGGTTCGCCACTTCCGAGTTTTATCCTTATTTTGCCGGCAAGCCCACGGGAACTCAGCCATTTCAGGAAATCATACTTGGATTCATTAAAGAGGTTCATCCCCATGGGTTGGCCGATTTGCTGACTCAAATCCGAACCCGCGACGAAAATCTCCGTTACAATTTCGGAGAAACGCTCGCCGGTCTCCTGATTCATTCTCCTACTCTGGAACGCGTAATCCCAAACCTTGTTCAGGTACTCTCTTATTCCTTTTACAGATTCAATATCCTCGAATAGTGGGACGATCCATACGCTTGGTACTTCGCTGTCTCCTCTTGCACGAGCTATTTCTTCTCTTTTCGACCGTAGTTTGCGGTCCAGCGAGATCAATGCTTCCGGCTTTGTAGTCATGCTGACTTGCAGGGCAAGCACCAACCCTGGATTTCCGTACTTGCCGGATAGCTCGTTTATCTCGTTGATGTTGTGAACAGTAGTGTCGATTGCAAATTGGTCCTGAGAGGTGATTAGTTTCTGGTGAATGCGCGGAGTTACGACGAACCGCTTGAGCAGGTCTCGGAACAAACTTACCTCCAGGAGAAGCTCGCGGTTCGAGAGATTGTCCATCACTCGAGGAATGAGGGAATGGATAGTTTTCCTCAGTTGCTTGTTCAGTGAGAAGTAGTATTCCAATGTGTCTCTGCGCCTTTTACGAAGGTCGAGCATTCTCCTTTCAAGCCGATCGTTGTGCTGCCAGAGCGACATCACTGGGTCCTTGGCAAGATGGAGCTTCATACCGACATTCCTGAATCTCCCCGGCCTCAAATTCACCGGCAGTGTGCCTCGGTATCTTTTCTCCATCTGGTTGGTAAGCTGGTTGATCCTTGAAAGCAAAGTGGAGAATTTGTTGTTGCTTTCCGGTAGTGCCTCGATCTCTCTCATCAGGTGCTCGTTGATCTGAATTCCCCTATCGGAATCCAGGAGCCGCCGCACGATCGCTGCCTGGCTTGCCACATTTTCTATCAAAACCGCACTGACCAGACTATGTCCCTGACCAGAAGGTCTACTGCTGCCGTCCCAGTCACCCCAAAAAGAAAGAAACGTTTCAAATTGGTCATCAGAGTGAAGATTCAGATAGTCCTCCACTTCAATCATCGATTCTATGTCGAGAACTAATTCATCTGGTTCCTCACCGGAGAGAATCGGTACATTCAGTCCGAAGTACTCCCGGACAAGCTCGTCCCCGATATTTTCGTATAACTGCCCGTCAATTTCCCTGCCGTGAAACAGTTTATCTATGAGAGTCTCGAACAGCAGCTCTGTCTTCAAAGAATACATCTGCGTCGGATGTACGGTACGATCGAAGAGCCGCTTTCGGAAAGCGTCTTTCCTTCTTTGCAGGTTGTCTTTGTAGAATTCTCTTTCCAGAAGCTCTTTCGTCGAAGATCCCCCCGAAAGATAGAAGTTCGCCAGCTCGTTGGTTGTTCTCTCGCGGTCTTCCAGTCGTGACTCGAAGACCGACAATCTGACTGGCAAGAAATCATTTTGGACTCTCTTAGAGTGAGACTCGTAATCTTCTTCGATGCCGAATTTTGCGGTTGACTCCTTTACGCTGCCGGTGATTCTTTTGCGAATCGCAGATTCTATCTCTTTCCAGCGGTGGGAGATCTCGATGACATTGATTCGTCTCCGAAGATTTATTTCCCTATAGTCGAAGCGCTTTCGATTGTAGCTGGCAGCCTCTTCTGCAATCATCCTGTTCAAGTCTATGAGGACACGCCTGGTTTTCTTTGTAAGCGCCTCAGCACCATCGGTTCCGCCGAGTGTCAGGCGAAAGGACTTCCGCCCTGTATCGAAACCCTTCTCGGTACGTGCGAACGTGGATAGCGGAACGAGTCCGACTCCTTGTCTGGCAAGTCCCGATGCCAGCCAGTCCAGGGAAAGACCTGCCGGCAGATCATTTACCACCATTTTTGGATACATGCTTCCAACAGGCGGGTCGACCCTGATGTCGAACTGATTCCTTTCTCTGGGCAGGTGTTCGACGGCATCGAGAATTGCGTCGCTCCTCGACTTGAATAGCATATTTCTCAGCCGGTAGTACGCGTTTACGCTCTCGACTCTGTTTCTATAAAATAAATAAGCAAGTGCGATGGCTCCAATGTTCGGTTTCAGGAATGAAACTACGGACTCGAATTTTTCGAAAAGCTCTCCGCTTCTTATTTCGACGACTGACAGACGCGCACCTGCGTATGAATCAGTCTTAGACATGGAATGAACGGTTATGACGTGTTCGGATTCATCCTCAGTGATGTATCCAGCTCGCACCAGATCGTCGGCGGTTTGACGAATCGTCGGGACCTGTTCCAAAGTGGCGGAAGGTTTTACGTTTTGGTACGACAGGTCGTCAATTATAAAAATCTTCCGTCCGAGAATCCACCTCATTAACTTTACTATATCTTCGTGGCGAAAGACCTGTCCGGTGGCATTGTGAGGATTATTTATTACAACCGCTCCATGCTTTCCCCAATTTGGATCGGATTCTAATCGTACCTCGACGGCATGGATGATTGCCTGAGCATCCAGTTGAAAATCTTCCGTTAACGAAACTGGGAGGACGTTGGGAAAACAGTGTTCATAAGTCCAGCTCAAATCCGGTATGATGACATCATCAATTCCGCAGTGAAATCCGAGGAGGCTTAGAACCGTCCTTGATGAACCGCTGGCCACAAGCGAGCAGTCGGGTTTGTACTCTGGATGGTGGTTAAGAAACGCGCTCAAGTAGCTGCGGCCAAGATCGGTAGTCCAGTTCGGGTCATCCAAATTTCTCTCGATTTCGACGAGGAGGTCCGTTGCGCCAAGATCCTGAAACCTGTCTACGTGCGAGCGTTCTGCGAGTCGCATGACTCTTGCCAGATGCAAAGGGACCTTGTCTTGGAAGTTCGATACCGCGTCTCCGATGAGGACGCTGCCGTCGTCTACGATTTTCCCAAGCCTATCCTCGATGTGTGATACAATCTTGCCTACGGATTCAAGCGCGGGGATGCCTGCTATTCCTTCGTACTCTGCCTCCAGAGTCATCTTGACATGAGGGTTATGGCTCTGCGGAGGGTTCGCGAGAAGGTAGCCCAGAAGCTCGATCTCAGTCGATGATGGTGTACCCTTGAGCTGGAAATGCACGGTCTCAATAACCTGGAGAAGGTCGGAATTCCCGGCGATGAAAATGATGGAGAAATCCTTGAGTCGAGTGTTTAAAACCCCCGGCGTGATGAACCTTATAACACGATCCATCATCTTAGCTTCGCGAGAGAGTGAAAGATGGTTCGGTGCGTCGTTCGCTTCGATAACGAGCAGTGGATTCGACAGGCTGATCTGCCTTAGATGGCGCCTCGATTCCTCAGACACCGTATCACCCATGAGCAGAAAAGTCGGAGCCTCGGAATGCGAATCAAGAAATTCCACAAGCTGGCGAGCCATTGAAGCTTCGCTTTCATCCAAGTCGATGAAAGTAATGCCAGCGAAATTCCTGAGGAACTTGGGAATATTGATTCGAAATAGAAAGACGGTAACCGGTTGCCTGACTATGAAGTCGGAGAGGGATTGAAATAAAACCCGGAGCGCTTCAAGTTTCCCGCCCGAGGCAAGCACTATTTCGCGCTTCCCGGACTTCTCGCCTAAGTCATAAGAGAGAGGTTCCTGCTGCTCCTTAGACAGCCAATCGTTGAACCGCTGGACTACAGGATGCGGCTTGGATTTCAGGAACCCGCCGCGCGGGGAATAGGGTGCGCTCTTTTTGACGAGCTCCGCAATGAAAGAAACTCTGCCCTTTTCTTCAGGCTGCAATCCGATGTGATCGACGATTTCGTCTAAGCTGTCGATGGTGAAACGATCATCGGCCACATCGATTCCGAGCGCGAGACGGAAATACGCGGAATAAAGTTGATCATCCTGTACGGGGTTCCCGATATGAAAGTTAACACGATCTTCCGGGCGAACCGGTGACATTGCCGTGGCTTCGCTTATTTCGGAAACCTTCGCCGCCCGGATAGGTTTTAGTTCAAAGACTTCTAACGGATCTTTTTTTCCCAAAGTATTAGTGCTATTCTGCGTGCCTTGTTTCTACTTGGATTTCTTGTTCGCGGGGGTAAGAGAATTCTGTAGAAAATTCTGGAGCGCATTTGCCAGCTCAGAACCGAGCGACATGTCTTTTGATGAGAGTGAGACAACCGTTTTCGCATTTCGGAGTGACTGACTGGCCTCCGCGAGGCGTGCTGCCTGAGGAGTAAGAATCAAAAGTTCGGGATTATTTTTCAGGAGTTCCAGTTCCTGCTTTTCGTATTCAAGCTGCATGTTTTTCCGCTTGAGCTCTTCCTCGACGCGCTTCTTAGAAACCTCTGCTTCTTTCTCGACTTCTGCCTTTTTTAAATCATGTTTTTTCAGCTCCAACTGGTTCTCAAGGAGAGCTATCTGTTCATCTACCTGAAATCTCCATTTGGCGGCAGCTATCCTACCTTTTTGATTGAGCTCCTCCGTTTGTTCAAGAATTCTAGCAGACTCCTGCTGGCGGATCGCGTCTGCAATCTTGGTGTCCAGGATTTCCAGTGACTGAACGGCGACCGAAATAACTTCCAATCCGAACTTTTGTCCGCTCGTTTGGATCTTTCCTTCCAAGTTACGGTAGATCTTTTCCGAAGAAAGTTCTTCAATCTCAAATTTCTCCGTGAACTCCTGAACCAAGCCTTGAATGACGGCCTCCAACTCGCTCGCTGCTGCTTCGGCAGCCGATCTATTCCATCCACCGACTTTGATCAGCGTTTCAACATCCTCCGTGGATAACACGACGGACATCGCCAATCGAACTTTGATTTCCAGGTTTCCCTTCGCGGTGGCATCGACGCTAATCTGAGATGAGTGGACGGTCCTGGGCAACACGAGACTGAAATGCCTTGGATAGAATCTTCCTTTTCGTAACCCGATTTTGCCGTGTAATTCGTAAAGGATAATCTGATCCGGTCTCCTCACTCGATATTCGTAAACTAGATATAGAGCAAAAAGGACGACTAGTATAATCAACACCCACATTTTCTTGAACTCCTTGCGAACCTTCGAATTAAGTTTTTAAACTGTTATTGTCCCGCACACTCCGCTTCAACAAAGCTTCTCCGAAGTGGTCTGCTTCTCGTGTTGCATGGATCATTCGGATCACCATGCGCTTGTCCGGCAAGATAAAGTCTTCAACAACTGGAACACTCTCTTCATATTAATGTAATATAATTGTGGGAAGTTCTGCAATTTGCAACGACTCTGGCAACGAATAGGAATTTCCCGGCTATGTATCCCGCGAGGTTGACTCGGAAGAGCCCTAATATAGTATTGGAAAGAAATGAATCCGTTCAGGATTGAGCATGTCACGAGGTCCTATCCGAATCCAACCGGCAATGCCGGCACCGTAGGGGTCTCCAGAACTTTCAAGAAAGAGTTGATCCGCCCGGGTGAATTAGACTACGGCCATCACGCCGACTGCGGCCTGGACAATTCATCTCAGTCCTGCAATTCCGAGTGCATCAATCTTCAGTCATTAGAAGTGTTACGGTCGATATTGGAAACTGAGTTGAAAGCTTATCGGCGTGAGCGATGAATCAAATTCTCCAACTAACGGTCTTACTTTTTGCGGAGTGGTACAGCCGTAATCGCCCGCTCAACCGAACTCGTCCGGCACATGGCGCTTCATCTCAAGCTGCCGGTCGGTTGAATTTCGATATCGCCATTATGTCTTCCCGCCTGCTCTAGTTTCCGACAAATCGGGTAACCTCCTTTCGCTGTGCTCAAGGCAAGCTCTAATTGGGTTGCCTAAATAATGAGGCAACGACTTTCTTAGGACTCCGGCAAAGCTATATTTTGGTCAAGTCCCAATCTCTGTGTAAAATCATAGAAGGTCACGCTGCCAGTCTGTACGAAATAAAATCGGTCTGATTGTCCTGCGGACAGATGAGTTGCCTGAGCTGCTTAAGCTGTGCGAGCTCAAG
>JAJYIT010000042.1 GCA_021789975.1 Bacteroidota bacterium | reverse complement strand
AGATTTACAGCGTCCAGCTTGAGCTGCCGATCGTATTTCCTTCGCTGCTTCTCTGTCTCCAATTCCAGTACCATTCTTCTGTAGTTACTGGCTTTTCTTCTTGTCTGCAAAACCGGGGTCAAGTCCAGAAACTAACGTTTCATAGTGCGCCACGAATTAAGACTTTCGATGGAAGAGCATGATGTAGAGATAACACTTCAGCGAGCCTTAGAAAAGTATCCTGCCGAGAAGCCAAGACTCGAAAGCGATAATGGCTCTCAGTACGTCTTAAAAGACTTCGCTCTACTCCTGTATGGGGCGGGTCTGCAGCACATCAGGACTTCAATTGCTCATCCCCAGTCAAACGGAAAGATCGAAAGGTTCCATGAAATACTGAGCAAGGAGTTCTTGAAAGAGAAAGGTCTCATCGAGCTTGAAGACGCACGAAAGCAGATTGCAGACTTCACCGAGTACTATAATACGAAACGACTCCATGGTGCACTGTTTTATTTGACCTCTGAAGATTTCTTGAAGGGAAGAGCTGACGAGAAAATAGATATCCGTGAGCAAAAGTTACATCACGTAAAACTCAATCGCATCGAGGCTAGTTATGCTGCCTGATCTTTCACTATATTCAGCTAACTCATTGTTCCATTTTACGCTGAACCATAACAATAGGTGCTCCTGGAATCCTCATAGAAACCCTTTCCTGCCGATTGCACATAACGAACGCTGTAAGGGGAGAAGTGAAACTGCATTCGCTAGAATTGACAAAAGCCATCGATGAACAACAGATAATCGCGCATGAGATATGTCTTGAATGAGTGAAACACCTTTAGAAATCCCATTCGAATATTCAGGAATAGTTCCGTTGGCTGCGCCAAAATGCTTACCCAAAAATTATTGATCAGATGTATCGGGTCATATCCTCCATTCGATTGATGTGCTGGATGTCTCGCACCTGACATCGTTTCGTTAATCCTGCTTCGATCTGTCACTCGCTTCATCAACACCATACCCCCTTATGGGGTTATCTCCTTATCTGTAAATTCTATCTTTGACATTACCTATAAAATGGGACACAACTGGATATCTGCGCCCTTTGGCGAGTCCAATTTGCCTACCCTCAAAAATTTTACACATTTAGCTATACATTATCAATTTTGTGGCAGTTTGAGCCCTATCTTATTTGTGAGTCAATGCGCGCTATCGAATCCGGCCTTGACATGAATTACGGATTGTATTATATTTGGTATGCGATCCTGCATGAGATAACTGGATAATTCAAAGGTTGCAGGAAGTTCTCTTGGCTAATTATCAGTTCATGTCGAAGCCATACAGCAAACTACTATGCCAGGGGGCGTTCAGTATTTGCCCTACATTCGATTGAGTAAGCACGAAGGATCAATGACTCGTAGTGATACTTTCGAAAAATTTCTATACGATCGCATAGGAACACCATTACCGATTTGGCGGAATGGGCTTCAGTACCATCTTGTGAGCAACCGTGACGAGTACTTCCGAGCCGTACAAAACTTTTCCGAATCGACAGGGATTGGGGGCCTGCTCCAAGAATTCCTAACTAATTCGGCCAACATAGAATTGCTCGCAACACTCATAGCACATAAATGTATTGATTCTGTAGATATAGACCTTGTTAGGCGAGGTTTTTTGCCAGCTACATCAGTCCGTGAGGAGCGCCGAGAATAGCAAATTAGAATTTTTCAGGCAAGGCATACTTTGAACGAGCCGCACGTCTGAACGCCTTTTTGAAGTAGGTTTCGAGCAACTTCCTACTGCAACGCAACGGGACGTACTACAGAGTCACAACAAGGCTTCCGCGAAGCGATTCTTTGCCCGTGGCCAATGCTGACAAACACTCTACTGGGACTGAGGTGGCGAAGCTGTGGAATTCACACTAAGTATAATTCGAAACCGCCGTTCTGCCTGATCAGCCTGTCAACGATAACAGTCTTCTTTTTTGTATAAATTATTGTATGCTTACCACAACGACTACCGATACGAAGCTTAACCATCGGCGCGAGCCACCGGGGACAGGTCAACGTTAAAGGGCGGAATCTAGGCTAAATGGAGAAACTTAGCTAACAAAAGAGACTGTTTAATATGAAAACCAATCTGAAAGAACAATTAGCGGGTGCATCCAGTCGGATCAAGGTGAAAGAAAAGATCTTTCAGTCACTTAAGGCCGACATATTTTCGCAACATCTCAAACCAGGACAGACAATTCGGGAAGAGGAACTGGCGGAGAAATACGAAATTAGCAGGACCCCAATTCGTGAAATGCTCCGACGTCTCGAGCAGGAAGATCTCGTCAGGATCGTGCCCAACATTGGTGTATATGTCTCAGAATTAACACCAAAAGATATCGAGGAGGTTCTTGAACTTCGCATTTGTCTCGAAACGGCCGGCGCTAGATTGGCAGCGTCAAAAATTACTGAACAGCAACAGGAACAGTTAGAGGAAATAGGGAAACAGCTCGACCTCGCTGCAGAAAAACAGGACAGCATCGCCTCTTTTGATGCCGATACGAAGTTGCATGACCTTATCATGGTTGCGGCCGGGAACAGCCGAGCACGAAGGATACTAAATAACCTCCTTGGTCAGATTCACCGCATCAGATTCATCTCGGGGCACAAACCAGGGAGGATGAACACGACAATCGCCGAGCACAAAATATTAGTTGCCGCCTTGATGAGTCACGATCCGGATAAAGCAGCGGAGGCGATGCACACCCATCTACTCAACACGAAGGACCTGCTGTTGCCGCAATCTGATCTAGATGCAAAATTTGAAACGTTCGTAAGAAGCTCTTTTTCAAAATAAGGTAGGTTAAAATGGATATTGTCATTACAGAGAACATATCGGGGGGAGCGATCGAAGGTCTCGAGCATAGGTACGAAGTGGTTAAAGAAGAGACCCTTTGGAAGGACCGGGAGTCTCTTTCCAAACGCGTGCGCGAGACAAGAGCCATAATCGTGAGGAACCAGACTAAAGTAGATGGTAAACTCCTTGAATCTGCGCACTCACTCTTGGTAATCGGTCGGGCCGGGGTTGGATATGACAACATTGACGTCGATGCTGCAAGCAAACATGGCATCGTTGTGTGCTATGCACCGAATGAAAATTCAATCTCGACTGCGGAACATGCGTTCGCTTTGATCCTGTCGTTGTACAGGAAGATACCTGCGGGCCACTTTTCGACGGCAAAAGGCGGTTGGGACAGGTACAAGTTTGTAGGTAACGAGTTGTTCGGGAAAACACTGGGCGTTCTCGGTCTTGGCAAGGTGGGTGCTAGGCTGGCGTTCCGAGCAAAGGCATTCGGCATGAGAGTTTTTGCATACGACAGATTCCTGTCACCTTATGAATATTTGGTTACCGAATCTGGTGCGGAATTAAAGAGCCTCGATGAAGTGTTGTCGAGTTCTGATATCATCTCATGCCATCTTCCACTAACAAAGGAGACGCGAGGATTTTTGGATTACTCGAGATTTCGACAGATGAGAAAAGGCGCAATAATTGTTAATACCGGTAGAGGCGAATTGATAGTTGAAAAGGATTTGATCCGGGCATTGAAAGAAGGAGTGATTGCGGGAGCAGGACTGGATGTCCGTGAGATGGAGCCACCTGCGGAGTCCGAGCTAAATGGCATGGAAAACGTAATACTTACCCCGCACATTGCGGGTTTGACAGTGGAGGCACAGGAGAAGGTCATCGATTCTGTCGCAGGCGATGTAAGCAGGGTATTGCAGGGACTTCCGGCGGTCAATTATGTTAACTTTCCGCTTCCAATGATAGAAGGAGTGCGAAATGGCAAATGAAGTTGGCGGGTTGAAAAGGGAAACCGAACGAGTTATTCAGGACAAAAGTTATCGTATGTATATCGGTGGAGAGTGGTTAACGAATCCGAAGACATTTGAAGTAAGGAGTCCGTACGATGATTCGCTCGTGGGACGAGTTCCGGTTGCAGAACCTGACCAAGTTGATGCAGCAATAGGTGCCGCGGCGAAAGCATATGAGACCTTCTCGCAGACGACCGCATTCCATCGGTATTCGATTCTGAAGAGAATAGCGGAACTTATGACGGAGCACAGCGAAGAGCTTGCGAGAACGATCACGTCAGAGAACAGCAAAGTTATCAAGGAGTCGCGGGTGGAGGTGGCTCGCGCGGCAGACACATTTGTGTTTGCTGCGGAAGAGGCGAAGAGGATACATGGAGAGACGGTTCCGCTTGATGCTGTAGCTGCGGGAGCAGGCAGGCTAGCATACACGGTGCGTGAGCCGATAGGAGTAATTGCGGCTATTTCGCCGTTCAATGCTCCATTGAATCTTGTTGCACACAAGGTGGGACCGGCAATTGCAGCCGGGAACACAGTTGTTTTAAAACCCGCCTCAACGACACCGATCATTGCACTTAAACTCGCGGAGCTTTTCGAGCAAGCCGGAGTGCCGAAGGGCGTGATGAATGTAGTGACAGGAAGTTCGGCTGTCGGCGAGCAACTCGTAAAGGATCCGAGAGTAGTCATGGTGTCGTTCACCGGCAGTCCTGAAGTGGGAAGGCACATAAGGGACGTGGCCGGATTCAAGAGATTCACGTTTGAGCTCGGCTCGAACTCCGCGGTTATAATAGACGACGGTTCGAGACTCGACGAGTCAGTGACGAGATGTGTCCAGGGTGGTTATGCACATTCCGGCCAGGTATGTATCTCGACGCAAAGGATACTGGTACAGAGGAATATTGAGAAAGAGTTCGTGAGAAAGCTGACGAATGCTGTAGGGAAACTGAAAGTCGGGAGCCCATTCGAGGAGACGACCGATGTTTCGGCATTGATTACTCACAAGGACGTAACTCGGATACTTGAGTGGATCGATGAGGCGAAGAAGAACGGCGCGAAGATAACGACAGGTGGGGAGCGGGAAGGGAACGCCATTTCAGCGACGGTATTGACAGACGTGAAGCCAGATATGAAAGTATTCAATGAGGAAGTTTTCGGGCCACTTGTGGCAGTTACGCCATATGACACGTTTGATGATGCAATAAAGTTGCTAAATTCGTCTCGATTCGGAATAAATGCCGGCGTTTACACGAATGATCTCAGCAAGGCGATGAAGGCCGCACGCGAGATAAAGGCAGGAGCAGTCTTGATTAACGACGTTCCGAGTTATCGAGTCGATCACATGCCATACGGCGGAGTGAAAGAAAGCGGCATGGGGCGCGAAGGGTTGAAGTATGCGATTGAAGAAATGACCGAACTCAAATTAGTTATATTCAAGTTGTAAGATAGATCAACTTTGAAAGTACCTACCGGATATTCCCGCAGGGAATTCATCAGACTCTTCGGGACTGCCTCAGCCGGAGCGGCAGCGCTATCACTCGCGGGGCGACGTCGCCTTTCGACGATTTTCTCCCGCTCAAGTAGAGGCCCGGCCGCCCGCACGTTCTCACTAGACAAGGGCTGGCTCTTCGGCGGTAAGTATACAGCCGATGCGATGGAACCTGGTTTTGTGGACCATGATTTTGTACCTGTCACACTTCCTGATACCGTAGCAAAACTATCATGGCAAAATTGGCAGCCATCGGAGTGGGAGGATCTTTGGGTCTACCGCAAACACTTTGACCTACCTGGCGACTTAAAGAGCACTCGCGCGTTTATTCACTTCGACGGCTCCATGGTTGGAATCGCACCGAAGATAAACGGACATGCTTTACCAGAACATCTCGGCGGATACCTGCCCTATGAATATGAAATAACTGGTCTGGTAAACGAGACCAACAACCTACTTGCGGTCAAGGTTGATTCACATTGGAGCAACGTCCCACCCGAAGGATCATCTGAGGGCCCAAAACGAATCGACTACCTTGAACCGGGCGGCATCGTCCGTTCTGCCACTCTTAAGGTTGTGCCCGAGATATTTATCAGCGATGTCTTTGCTAAACCGGTTGATGTCCTTAGTCAGAATCGCCGCATAGATATTCTATGTACTCTCGACGCCGCGAAGCTGATGTCAAGAGAAGTGACACTGAGGGCAGAACTGCGGGAGAAAGAAAGAATTTTGACGAGGACCGAGGAGAAAGTTGTCCTTCGAAAGACCGGCGTGTCGCAGCATGAAATTGTGCTGTCCAATCTAGGCGACGTAGAGCTGTGGGATGTGGATTCCCCGCATCTCTATGATGTTGTTGTCACGCTTCTGGTAGGCAGAGAGGCCGTGCACGATTACACGGTACGAGTCGGACTCCGTGAAGCTAAATTTGAACTGAACGGGTTTTTCTTGAACGGGAAGCGCCTTCAGATATTTGGTCTCAACCGCCACGAGCTGTTTCCCTATGTCGGTTTTGCTATGCCCGCCCGGACTATGCGGCATGATGCAGAGTTGCTTCATCGTGATTTTCATTGCAACATGGTACGCTGTTCTCACTACCCCCAGAGTGAGGCTTTCCTTGATGCGTGTGATGAGCTCGGGCTTATGATCTGGGAAGAAGTGCCGGGCTGGGGGTACCTTGGTGACGCGGCGTGGAAGGAGAAACTACTTAGGGATGTCGGTAGTATGGTGATCCGGGACAGGAACCACCCTTCGATCATTATCTGGGGAACCAGGGTAAATGAGTCTGCCAACGACGTTGACCTTTACCAAGAAACAAAAACGTTGGCAAGGTCTCTGGACGATTCCAGGCCAAGTTCAGGTACCATGACTTCAGGCTCAAGAAAGACATGGAAGACTGAATGGCACGAGGATGTCTTTGCGTTCGATGATTATCACGCCAGCCCTGAAGGCGGGGTCGGGATTGAAAAACCCGTCGAAGGGTTCCCGTATTTGATCACCGAAGCTGTGGGCCAGTTTAATTATGCTGATCCTAAAACCGGCTTCACTGCGAAATATCGTCGAGCCGGTC
The DNA here is from genome assembly GCA_021789975.1 of Bacteroidota bacterium. GTDB lineage: Bacteria > Bacteroidota > Ignavibacteria > Kryptoniales > JAKASW01 > JAKASW01. The sequence goes on along the minus strand of JAJYIT010000042.1, from coordinate 30,755 downwards.
CCGTCGATGTCCAGGAAAAGCAGGCGATCTGGCATGCACAGGCACACAGTCGTGCGGCAGCTGATCCCCGCATCTGTGGGGTAATTGCCTGGTGCGCGTTCGAATATGGAAGTCTTGTTAACGCATATAAAAATGTGAAATATCCAGGTGTCGCGGACATATTTCGTATTCCTAAACTGGGCGCTTCTTTTTATATGTCGCAAGTCAGCCCCGAAATCTCGCCAGTCATTCTGCCGGATTTTTATTGGGACTTCGGATCTAATACACAGAACGGGCCAGGTAAGCATGTTGCTATCTTTTCCAACTGTGATAGGCTTGAGATTTATATTGACGGGCGGGAGCACTCGGTTGTCCGTCCTGACTCATCCGATTATCCGCATATCAAATATCCTCCATTTTTCACGGATCTTGATCTCGACGGCTCTAACCATCCCGAGCTTCGCATTGATGGTTACGTAAACAACAAGCTGATGCTGTCGAAAATGTACTCGTCGGATGTCACCTCAGATAGATTTGAAATAGACGCAGACGATCATGAGATAATTGGAGACGGATCAGATGCAACCCGGCTTGTTTTTAAAGTTGTAGACAAATTTCGTGAGCAAAGATTGCACGGAAGCGGCGAAGTGAAGTTTATGGTCACAGGTCCAGGAATTCTGGTCGGTGACAACCCGTTCGACTTGAAAGAAAGCGGTGGGGCTGCGGCTGTCTGGATAAGATCTGTCCCAAGTAGTGGTGGCGTTATAAAAGTAATTGCGAATCACTCGTCACTCGGCAGCCAGTTTGTCCAAATTTACGTGAAAAAACCGGAAACGGTTAAAGCTAGCATCTAATCGAAAGGGAAGCAGGTCATGGAACAGCTCAAAGTAGCGCTGGCGGGCACATTCAGACCGATCTTCAAGGGAGATATGAGATCGGTGTTGAATCGTAGCATAAAAGTTATAGAAAAGAAAAGTGCAGAATTGGGATTTGACTTTATTCCGGTACACAAAGGAATGGAGACGCTAGCCGACGCACAGTCGGTCGCACAAGAACTGGAAGATAAAAAGGTGGACTTCGTCGTGATACAGAACTCCTCCTTTGCCGATGGTGACATGATACTCCCATTCTTCAAATCGTCTGCGCGGCTTGCCGTTTGGGCTGTGGAAGAGACGACGTCGAGTGGACCACTCCCACTGAATTCCTTCTGTGCCACGAACCTATATGTCAGCATAGCTGGCAGATATGCACCTGGCTACGATAAACCTGTCAAGTGGCTATTTGGAGATGCGGAGTCTGCACAGTTCGGCAGGCGGTTCGACGTGACGGTCAAAGCACTCGCGGCGATTAAGAAGCTGAGGGATGCTAAGATACTTCAAATCGGCGACACCGAGTTCGGCTATCATGATTTGAAATACGACGCGGAGAAGCTCGGGAAGATTTTTGGAGTGAGGGTCGAAAAGCTTGAGTTGGACGAGTTCTACGGCGAGTATGAAGCAGTGATGAGAAACGGATCATTGGGAAATAAGGTGGCCGACATAATAGAAGAAAGCAGTGGTGTCGACACTTCAGAGCCTGATGTAAGGAAATCGGCTGGCGCCGAAGCGGCGTTCGAAAAGATTATCGCGAGGCATAATGCATCGGCAGTCAGTTTCAGATGTTGGCCAGAGGTTCCTGGCAAAATAGGACTTATGGTTTGCTCGACAATCGGCAGGCTTAACCAGCAAGATCACAACACCGTCGCGGCTACAGAGACAGATGTACTTGGAGCGATATCGATGATGGCTCTGAAATACCTTAGCGGACGCGAGACGGTACTCATGGATTTGTCCGCTTGGGACCAGAAGAGCGACTCAATCTATATTTGGCACTGCGGGAACATACCGAAGAGCTGGTTTGACAAATCGGGATTCAGGCTCGCAAATCATTTCAACCGCGACAAGATGGGAACGGTGCGAGAAGGGAAGATGAAGCCCACTGAACTTACAGCACTAAGATTCATGGAGAACGATGGCAGTGCATTTTTGGCTAATGGGAAGTTTTATGAGAGAGAGTCGCCCATCTTCAAAGGATGCAGCTCCTGGATGAACGACTTGAGAATAAACGGCCAGCCGACATCGAGTCAAGATTATATGAACACGCTTCTGGTAAACGCTGTGCCGCACCATCTTGCTTATGTCGATAAGGACATTACGACGGAAGTGAATGAGCTCTGCGCGTGGCTCGGAATAAGCATGATGAATCCAGTGAAGTACAAAGATTATCTGCAAAAGCCGGAGCCAATGTCTTCTGCGGTTCCGCGCTAAGCCATCGACTGTAGTGATTGGATCTATTGCTCAATTGAAGAAAGGAATTCTTTAAGATGTCCGGCGGCAATTTGCTCGTGGCCCAGGGTGGAGGACCGACCGCGGTGATAAACTGCAGTCTGGTCGGCGTGATCGAAGAAGCAAAGCGCGCAAAATCGGGAACAATTGGAAAGATCATCGGCGCTCGTCATGGTGTCAACGGAATGATCGATGAAGATCTCGTAGATCTCGGAAGAGAGACTCCCTCCACACTAAAACAGGTTTTTAATAAGCCGAGTGCCGCACTGGGTTCATGTCGCCGTACCATGAAGGAAGAGGATTACGGACTCATACTCGAAACTCTGCAGAAATATGACATAAGATATTTCTTCTACATTGGAGGCAACGGCTCGATGCATACGGCTCACAAGGTAAGCGAAGTGGCGCAGAATGCCGGCTATGAGTTGATGGCAATAGGAATTCCCAAGACAGTAGATAATGACCTTGCTTATACCGATCATTGCCCAGGTTTCGGCAGCGCTGCCCGATACTTTGCGAGTGTGACAAGAGAGATTGGACTTGATGTCGAATCGCTTCCGCCGCCCATTTCAATCATTGAGACCCTCGGCCGGAATACAGGATGGCTTGCCGCTTCCGCAGCGCTTGCCGAGGAAAAGAAGGGCGATGCTCCAAACCTGATTTACGTACCTGAAAGACCTTTCAGCTTGGAAGAATTCTTGACTGATGTCGAAGAGGTATACAGGAAATACGGTCGCGCGGTGATAGTGGTGAGCGAAGGTCTCAAGGACGAGAAGGGAAACTATCTCGGAGGGGTGAGAGCGGACGCCTCCCGCGACGGATTCGGAAGAGGTTTGCCCGGCGGTGCGGCGGCATTTTTGTCGGCGAAGATCGCCGAAGAGTTAAAGTTAAGAGCGAGAAGTGAGAAACCCGGTCTGGCGGCACGAACCGGAATTGAATATGTGTCCACTGTCGATCAGGAGGAAGCACATCTAGTCGGTAAGAATGCAGTATGGTATGCACTTGATGGGAAAAGCGGTGTAATGATGACGCTCGATAGGTCAAAGGGAAAGAAGTATCACTGTCATGTCGGCAGCGTTCCGCTGCAGAATGTTGCTATAGCGGAAAAACTTCTTCCGGCGGAGTTCGTGAACGCCAGAGGTAATTACGTCACGGAGAAGTTCATAGATTACTGCCGTCCTATTATTGGCGGACCTGTCCGCTCGTTTCCTGGACTTGTGGGCCATAAGCTTACAAAAAGAGTTGTCATAGCTCCGGGGGCGGTCCGCCATAAAAGCGTTAATGTATGACCCAGAGGCAGCGGCCAATCTATAATCACTCAGGGTTGAATTCCCAGCCGCTTGCAGCGGGGAGGTTTATTCGTTTGGTTCGGGAGAAAAGATGAATGTAAGCACCGAGAAACTCGGAAATAATCTTGAGTCTTTTGTTCTGACTAACGACAAGATGATGAAGGTGACGCTGGTTAACTACGGTGCTGCAATTGCCGGGATTGAAGTCCCTGACCGGGACGGCAAGTCTGCAGACGTGACGCTTGGTCACGCCGATCTTTGTAACTATGTCGGCGGAAGATTCTATCTGGGGGCTACCGTAGGACGTTTTGCAAATAGGATTAGATACGGAAAGTTCGTTATCGACGGAAAAGAATATCAGGTGACGGTCAATAGCAAAGGGAACCATTTGCATGGTGGTACAGTCGGATTTGATAAGCATTATTGGAAATCACGCATCGTAAATCAGAATGATGACGCGTCGGTCGAGTTTACTCTCTTCAGTCCAGACGGCGATGAGGGATTCCCTGGGACCATGCAGGTAAAGGTATTGTATTCGTTGACGAAAGACAATCAGTTCAAGATGAAATACACAGCTACGACTGACAAGCCGACAATCGTCAATTTGACCAACCATGGTTACTTCAACCTGACTGGTTCGCCGGCGAATACAATTCTGGACCATTTTCTCGCTATTAATTCGAACTGTTTTACCCCTACTGATGATTTGTCTGTCCCTACCGGTGAAATTAGAAACGTTGCCAATACGCCGCTGGACTTCAGGAAATCCACGGCTGTCGGCGATCGGATAAACGATTCTTATGAACAGCTGAAATTGGCAAATGGCTATGATCAGAACTTTGTGTTGAATGATTTTACCGGGAACGTTCGCCAAGCAGCCAGACTATACGAGCCGTCCACAGGCAGGCTCCTGGAAGTGTTGACTGATCAACCCGGGGTTCAGCTGTATTCCGGAAATTATCTGGACGGTAAGGTGGTCGGCAAGGGCGGTATCCCGATACGACCTAGGTCTGGTTTATGCCTGGAATGCCAGGATTTCCCGAATGCACCTAACGTGAAATTGTTCCCATCGGTCGTACTTCGGCCTGGGCAGGCGTACAAGCGAACAACAATCTACCAGTTTGGGGTGGATTAAAAGATGATAGTCAACGACCTACAAGGCCGGCCGAGGAGACGAAGAGATTGGAATCGTTTGTGAAAAGCACAACAAAAGAGAAAAGACCAAATCGTAGGAATAATATGGGTCAAGAACCGACCGATTATCAGTTCAGGCTGGAGGATTTTTTCCCGAAGAGTTTGTTTCATAAGATCACAGAAGCAAGAGTTGATCATAGGGACAAAGTCATAAAGCATATTGAAGAAAGAAAGCGGAGGACTAAACTTACCAGAGACGGCAAGCTTATAATACTCGCGGCGGATCATCCAGGAAGAAGAGTGACTGCTCTGCGAAATGATCCAATCGGCATGGGAGACAGGTATGAGTATCTCGGTCGCGTCTTGCGGGTGATTACCGATGAAGAATTCGACGGAGTCATGGCAACGACCGATATGATCGAAGACATTCTGATAGTTGATTACCTTTACAAGGAGAAGACAGGCAAAAGTTTCCTCGACGAAAAGGTAATTATAGGATGTATGAACCGCGGTGGACATGCCGGTTCAATTCACGAAATGGAAGATGCATTTACCTCTTACACGGCGCAAAGCCTGAAGAGGATGAATCTGGACGGGGGGAAGATGCTGTACAGGTTGGAACCGTCGGATCACGGCTCACTGATAACCATACGAGAATGCGCGAATGCTATAACCGAGCTGAGCCGGCTTGGGTTGTATGCATTCATAGAGCCAGCCACGGTTGAGGGGAGAGAGAAGGCTTACGCGTTCAGGACGGATCTTGAGCCGCTTGTGCGGGACGCTGGTGCGGCGGCAGCACTTGGCGAGACTTCGCTATACACTTGGCTGAAGCTTTCCTACAACGAGGATTTCGAGCGTGTTGCCAGATCGACTACACTTCCTATACTCCTTCTCGGTGGTCCGGCTAAAGAATCGCCGGTAGACACGATAAAATCGTTCGCGCACGGAATGAAGTCTGCTCCAAACGTTCGCGGCGCGATGGTGGGCCGGAACGTGACCTTTGTTCAGGATGACGATCCGCGAGCAATAGCGATGTCGCTGTCCAAGATAATTCATGAAGGATATTCGGTAGATCAGGCGATAGAGTACATCGTTGAGAAAAGAGACGACGGCGTAGGGTTCTTCTCAAGTTTCAAAAAGTGAGCCCACACTTTTTCGGCGCTTCTTGCCCCTGCTTCAGAGGTACCCTCACTTCAGATATTCGCTAACGCCCGGACAAATCGGGACTGCAAGTTTTTTGACATTAAGGAAGGAGAACAAAATGTCCGTGAAAAAAACGACCGGTTTTGTTGTTGCAGTTATGTTTTGTCTGCCGATACTGGCCCTGGCGCAGACCCCAGGCACTATTTCCGGCAGAGTGATAGATGCCAAAACGGGCGATCCGCTTCCAGGTGCGAATGTGCTTCTGAAAGGGACGGGCCTTGGTGCGTCGACAACTCTCAACGGCAGGTATTCGATTTCAAATGTGCCGCCGGGCCCTTATACGATGCGCGTTAGCTACATCGGTTACAGGAATCTGGAAGTTGCTGTAAAAGTTGAGCCGGGCATCCGTCTGCTTGAAGACCTGGAACTGCAAGCTGTCGGAGTGAAGGCCAAAGGGGTCACTGTGACGGCTCAGGCAAGCGGACAGAACGCCTTAATCAACCAGCAACTCTCTTCCCAAAATATTGTGAACGTTGTTTCTGCCGCGCGGATTCAGGCATTACCTGACGCCAATGCCGCGGAATCGGTCGGAAGGTTGCCTGGTGTCTACTTGCTGCGGTCGGGCGGCGAGGGGTATGAGGTGGCAATTCGCGGCCTTCAACCGAAATACAACGAAGTCATGATCGATGGAGTTCAAATGGCAGCGACTTCGACGAGTAATCGCGCCGTTGACATGAGCATGATCTCCTCCAATATGCTGAACAGCATCAAAGTTTATAAGACGGTTACGCCCGATATGGATGCTGCAGTCTTGGGAGGGGTGGTAGACTTCGGAATCAGAGAGGCAAGACGAACTCCATCGGGGGCACCGGAAGTAGATCTCTCTGCGCAGGGCGGATATAATGGCCTTCAGAACGCCTACAGTAATGACTACAAATTCTCGGGTGCGATCGGCGATCGTTACTTTGACAACAAGTTCGGAATTCTCGTACAGGGTGTTGTCGAAAATGTGGATCTTACGGACGATCAGTTGAGCGCAGGCTATGCACAGCAAACTCAGAACTTCAATGCCTATAATCCGTTACTACTTCAAACCCTCACTTTAACTTATACTCCAAGGCAGAGGCAGCGGTACGACGCGACAGTCTCAATGGATTACAGGTTGCCCAAGGGAAAACTTGATTTCATGAATTTTTTCAGCAGAGGTTATACCCACACACAAAACCGGGCGGAAGATTATGATCTAAACCGCAACTACATAATCTATAAGGCTGGAGCGTCACAGAACACCTTGAATACACTTGTTGACCTTTTAGATTTCAAGCAAGACATTTCATCATTCAACCTAGACGTCAGATTTTCACAGGCTTACTCTGACAATTATTCGCCGCCATCGTGGGGCCTTTCGTTCCAACAAAGCCCTGCCGGCCTGAATACTGTTCCTGCAGGGGAAAATCCGGTCTTGATCGCTGAAGCTGGTCAAGCAATGACTAATCTTGACAACATGTTCTTAAACGGCATTAGCAGCAGTAACAGTTACAACAAACAGCGGAATCTTACGGGTTCAATCGACATAGATAAGAGCTTCGATATCTCTGACTTCGTAACGGCGAAAATAAAGTTCGGTGGAAAGTATCGTTACACTTATCGTTGGTACAGCACTGCTGATGGGAGTGGAAATATTTATGACCAGACCGCGGTCAATCTTCGTGCGGATATAATTGAAGCCATGCCGTGGATGGCGGAGCCGCCGTATAACGTCAACCCAAACGGGTCTGCTCCCTTCCCATTCGCGATGTTTGAAGATCCAAGCTATAGGTACGGGAATTTCCTCAATGGGAATTACAGCATTGGTCCTGGCACTAATCTTGGCCTTCTTTCCCAGGTGATGAATCTCATCAAAAAATACACCGTGGGTATGTTTGGATTTACCGGCGGTCCATACACTCCGAACACTTATGATGCAGTTGCAACCAACTATACAGGAAATGAATATGAGAGTGCTGCCTACGCCATGGTTACGCTGAACATTGGTCCTCAATTGACCATCATTCCCGGTGTTCGCTATCAGGGGCTCAAGACGTCGTACACGGCTGCTAGGATACCCACTGCTTATAGAGGTAATACCTTTCCACTACCGTATCCGTACCAGGACACGACCATCGACCAATACCACGGATACTGGCTCCCTGATATCAGCATGAATTATAAACCACTATCGTGGCTGGGAGTTCGCGCTTCATACACGAACACTCTTACTTATCCTGATTTTACCTCGATCGTACCGATCATAGACATCTTTTCGTCGACGGTTACATGGCACAACTATGCGCTAAAACCGGCGCGTTCTCAGAATTACGATTTGGCATTATCGGTTTATAACAACTCGATCGGATTGCTTACAGTCGACGGCTTCCTGAAGCGAATTGATAATTTGATATTTGGATTGGGAAGTACGTACATCACGGATCCGTCCGAGTACCCCGGTCTTCCTGAATATACCAAGGGATATGAGCTCAGCACAAAAATAAATGATCCGTTCCGGGTTAACGTCTGGGGGACAGAATTTGACTGGCAGACTCATTTCTGGTATTTACCGGGGCTCTTGACTGGATTCGTGTTCGATGTAAATTATACACATATATTTTCGGGGGCCAAGTACCCGTATGCCTTGACGATTCTCGGTGGTTTTCCCAAGTACATACCGGTGCACATCGATACGTTTTACACAGCGCGTCTGGTAGACCAGCCAAATAATATTGTGAATCTCTCTGCAGGCTATGACTTCAAAGGCTTTTCTGTGGTTGTGTCGATGATATACCAAGCCGACGTCTTCACCAGCGCAAATTTCTGGCCGGAGCTACGCCAGAATAAAGCGAAGTATGTGAGATGGGATCTGGCAATCAAACAGAATCTGCCATGGGCCGGAATGCAGGCCTATTTTAATCTTAACAATATAAACGGAGAAAGCGACGTCAATCTACTCCAAGGATCAGGCTATCCCACATCAGAACAAGATTATGGGATGACTGCGGACTTCGGTCTTCGGTGGAGTCTGCAGTAGTGGTATTGAAACAAATTTTCCAACTCATCAAAAGAAGGGAGAACCAACATGAAAGCAACAATTACCACGATACTTCTTATCGCGACAGCGGCGCTCCTCACAACGCCGATTGAGACCTTGGCTCAAGGATCTGACACGCTCGTTGTGTCGGCTATGCCGCCAGGCAACCTCAACACCGTTATCATTGCCGACACAGCAGCAGGCAGGAATCCTAACCGTGTATATGTGCTGCAGCAAACTGGATCTGTTGATACGACATATTACATCACCGCTTACATCCCCACCGATTTCAATCTGACCATCGTAGGTAAGACAAATCCGGTCACCGGACATCCTCCTGTGATTGCTCCGTTTATTCTTGCAAACAATTCAGCCCCGACCCAGTTTATCCGACCCACAGGGTCATGCACAATCACTCTTAGGAATTTGTACATTGAGGGGCATCGGCCCGACTCACTTAAGGCGCTACAACGAATAACATTCGGGTCCGCTGACAGTGTTACATACATCTTGGATCATGATGTATTCAGCGACTTGAACAATGTAGATGCGATGTGGGAGCACGGCAACTATAACAGTATTTTCATGAAAAACTGCGAGGTCCGAAACTGCAATGGGCCTGGCTGGCAGGGACTGGCTTGGTTCTGGGCAATCAGTGGAGTCCCCGTTGATACCGCTGAGTTCGTAAATAATACCTTTTTCCTCATGGCTCGCTCGATAATTGGGGAATTGCAGTATGCAAAGTATTTCCTTCTTGATCACAATACGTTTTTCCTGAACGCCTCAGAACCACTTGTATTACCTCAAGCGACGAACGCTGTCATTCAGAACAATATCTTTTATGGTTTATTTGCTCATGGCGCGGACAGCGCTCAGGTGAAAGGGAACCTTTTCACTAACGATGCTCAGGGTCCGGCGATTCTTATGTTCGACTCGCTCACATCCGTTGCAAATCCTCCATATAGCTTGACTGAAGCCCAAAGGAATGTAGTTGTCCGGAATAATGATTACTTTTGGCCAAAGGCTTTCTATGACAACTGGGCCGCATTAAGCGACACTGCCTCCAGTAATGGCCCCGGTATAATCGTTCAACCATCTTGGATGAACGTGGAAACAGCAGCCATGTTTGCGAATCATACATCGTGGCCCGGCCTTGTGGCGACAAATAATGATAGTGTGGACCCGGGGTATGCTTACGCGATAGTCGGACCGGCAGTCGACAGCCTGATTCATTCCATTGATGCCAATTGGACGGGCGCCGTAACACACGGTTTCTTTTGGCAGCCAAGTACTGCTCCCTTCGACGTTTTCAATTCGGTTGCACGGAATTGGGCGAACACACAGAGTTACCCGGTGCCTGAGAACCTTGCCTACACCAATGATTCACTTCAAATGGCGGGCACAGGAAAGTATGCATTGGGGGACCTGAACTGGTTCCCATCTCAACTGAAAGAATGGGAAGCAGGTGGAGTCAATGCAATCAAAGGAAATGGTCCACAGGTGCCCACAAAGTTTGATCTGAGTCAGAATTATCCAAACCCTTTCAACCCTTCGACCAATATCTCGGTCAGCTTGAATCAATCAGGAGCTATGAGCTTGCGTATTTACAACGTTCTGGGCCAGTTGGTTGATGTTGTCGCTCATGGTTATAGAGCTGCTGGTAATTATATATTCAACGTGAACATGGACCACTACGCTAGCGGGGTCTATTTCTACACCCTCAAGCAGGGGTCAAATATCATGACAAAAAAGATGCTTCTTCTCAAGTAAGAATCAGGCACCTTGCGAAGGTGTACAGGTCCCGCCTAGTTGCCTTCGCAAGGTCACCAATCTCCTCAGTTGTCGACCTCTCCTTTTATTTTGGAACCGTGTGACTTCTAAATTGCCTACTCGCTTTCTGTCCGTTTGCCTAATTGCCCTACTCATATACGGGTGTGCACCCCAATTGGAACAATACACTCTGGGTGTAGGCATCTATCCTGGCGCTCCATCCGAGAATTTCGCTCCATCAATGAGAATTGATTCGACCCATTACCGGAACTTGGCTTTATTCAGACCGGTGTACCAATCGAGTGCATACGATTTTAACCTTACCGCAGAACTCGTCACTGATGGGATAATAGATACAACACTTCCCGGATGGATAGTAACTACAACAAGTACGCAGGGGATTCTACCGAAGATTGAAAGGGAATGGGTTCTTGACAGACATAACTCGTCGCAGATTTCTCTAGATTCGTCCACGGCATGGCTGCAGGTAGAGATGGCGGGCAATTATCAAATACCGGAGGTTGATAGCATTTCGCTGTCAGGTCATGTTTTGCTGGATAGCGCAGATGAGAACCGCTGGATGATAAACGTAAGCGGATCAGAGGATGGCGTTCACTGGCAAAGGCTCGGTACTGCAAGCGGCGGAGGGTTACCCGGACATCAACCTTCAAGAAAACCAAAGGTTCATCCGCCTATGGACGTTCGAGTGTTCAACTACCGATTTAAGCTCGACACAACCGTCCAATTCAAGTACTATCGTTTCAACGTGAATTCCCCTGATGCCAGAAACTGGAGCATCGGGATTTTCGGGCTTTATTATAAAGGACGCTTTGCGAAAATTGGCGGCCCCTATCATTTCACAAACGCGTGGAAGAGCGCAGGATCCGGTAAAGAGTGGGTGTATGTCGACCTCGGATCGCTGTGTTCCATCAATGATGTGAAGCTTTTCTGGGTTCGCGCTGCCTTGGAGGGAGGAATCTATGTCTCCGATGAGGCAAGAAATTGGAGAGAAGTTGCGGCTCTTCCGGTGACTTTTGGGAACCTTATGAATATTGAACTGCCAAAGGAGACGAAGGCAAGATATGTGAAAGTACTCATGACGAAACCCGCAGTTCCCGGAGAGGGATATATTCTAAGTCAACTTGAGGTATTCGGTAGTGGTGGCCCCGAAGTAATTCAACACCCTAGAGCTCCGGTTGAAGCGGAAGGCCGGATGAGTCTTGCAGGAGGATCATGGCGCCTTCAGCGTGCGTCATTAGTTGACAGAGACGGCAATGCGATATCGAAACCGGACTTCAACGACCACAGCTGGCTGATCGCCACCGTGCCAGGAACTATACTCACGAGTTACCTGAATGATGGAGCAATCCCAAATCCGAATTACGGAGACAATCAGGTTTTGATTTCTGATTCGTATTTCTATTCCAACTTCTGGTACCGGGACGTGTTCATTCCCCCATCTTCCTTTAAAGGAAGGAGGATGTACCTCAATTTCAACGGCATTAACTGGGAAGCCGAAGTATACTTGGACGGAAGGTGTTTGGGCAATATAAAGGGGGCCTTTATGCGAGGGAGGTTTGATGTCACAAACATACTTCAACCGGGTAGACAAAATGTACTGGCGGTCCTCATAAAAAAGAACTCTGCACCCGGTTTTCCGAAAGAGCCGGACAGATATAGCACTCAAGCAAATGGCGGTCAGTTAGGTGCTGACAATCCGACATTTGAAGCATCGGTCGGATGGGACTGGATTCCCACAATTCGCGGACGCGACACAGGGATCTGGAATAATGTCTATTTGTCAGTAAGTGGTCCGGTTACGATCAGGAATCCATTTGTCTGGACCCGTGTCCCCGTTCCGGATACGACAACTGCAAGCGTCCATATACAGGCGACGATTCATAATCATGAATACAGGCGTGTTGAAGGAGTTTTGCGCGGCAAGTTCGGCCACATTTCATTTGAGAAATCTGTGTCACTCAATCCTAACGCGACAAAGACGATAACCCTCGATCCCACGACAAATCCCGACTTGGAACTGCACGATCCAAAGCTTTGGTGGCCCAATGGATATGGTGCGCAAAATCTTTACAAAGTGAAATTGGAATTCATCCTGGATGGTCGTGTGTCTGATTCAGAGTCTCTCAAGGTAGGCGTTAGACAACTGACCTATTCTGAGGTAGGAGGAGCTTTAAGAATCTGGGTTAATGGAAGGCGTTTCATCGCGCGCGGCGGGAACTGGGGCTTTCCAGAATCAATGCTCCGCTACCGCAAGAGAGAATATGACATCGCAGTTCGTCTTCATAAAGACATGAACTTCACGATGATTCGCAACTGGGTCGGACAGACAGCAAACATGGCTTTCTACAAGGCTTGCGATAAGTATGGCATCATGGTATGGCAGGATTTCTGGCTCGCAAACCCTAACGACGGCCCTAACCCCAAGCATGTAAAAATGTTCATAAAAAACATGCACGATTATGTGGAGCGGATACGCAACTATCCTTGTGTTGCGCTTTTCGTCGGCAGGAACGAAGGTTACCCTCCTAAACCGCTTGAAGAGGCCATGCCGAAATTGCTTGCCGAGCTGGATCCAGGCGTAAAATACATTCCGAACTCCGCCGAGGGCCCCGTGAGCGGGCGGGGTCCATACGGGCTTATGCCAACGCGGTTTTATTTCGAGTACAGGGCAACGAAGAGACTTCACAGTGAAATGGGCATGCCTGCAATAGTCTCTTACGCGAGTCTCAAGAGAATGATGCCGAAAAAAGGTATGTGGCCCCAGAGTAACATGTGGGGGATTCATGATTTTGTCCTCGGCGGCTCCCAGAACGGTGCTTCATTCAATAAGACTATTGAAGATCGCTTTGGCAGGGTTGACAGTTTGAGAGAGTGGCTTTGGCTTGCCGACTACATAGAGTACTGTGGGTACCGAGCCATGTTTGAGGCGCAGGCCGAGAATAGGATGGGGCTCTTGATATGGATGAGTCACCCGGCTTGGCCCTGTTTGACATTCCAAACTTACGATTATTACCTTGACCCAACGGCAGGTTATTTCGGATGCAAAGAGGGGTGTCAGCCATTGCATATCGAATGGAATCCGGTGACAGATAGCATTGAGGTGGTTAATTATAGCGTCAAAAACGGATCGGGACTAAATGCCATCATGGAGATAAAGAATCTTGACGGAGAAGCTGTGTTGAAGGAGGAAAAGTCCTATATCGATTGTCCAGAGGATAGCGTCATAAACGTTTTCAGATTTGTGCAGCCGGACTCAGTCAGTAAGGTCTATGTTGTTGAGCTGAGGTTGGAAAGAGGGGGAAAAAACATTTCGAGGAATCTTTACTGGCGCCAGGTCAAAGAAGGCAACATGAAACTTATTCTCAAAATCCCCAAAATCAGACTTTTCATCCATACTGTATCTTCCCGCAAAGGTAACAATTGGGTTTTGACAACGACATTAAGAAACGAAACAGAATACGCTGCTCCGATCGTTAAACTAAAAGTCGTCGGGAACAAGGACAGCAGGCGAATTTTGCCCGTGATCTTCAGTGACAATTTCATAACACTTCTGCCCGGGGAGCAGCGGACGATAAGAATGAGACTAAACAATGACGATACTCGTGGCGAGAGGCCAAAGGTAATTGTCGAAGGACTTAACATACAGTGAAATATGGAGATATCGAAAATGAAGATTAGACCTCCAAAACTAACGATAATCCTTCCGGTAGCTTTGTGGATGTTCTTTTGCGCGAACCGGTACACTTTCGGAAAAGTTCGACCTGTTCTTAACAAGTATGGAGGCTCCGCAGTATCCCTTAAAGGGATTCACAAGATCAAACATGTTGTGATAATTATGCAAGAGAACAGGTCGTTCGATAGTTACTTCGGAACGTTCCCCGGCGCGGACGGAATTCCTATGAGAAATGGAATCCCAACAGTGGCTGTACCCGATCCGAAGACTGGGAAGATGGCGCGTCCGTACCACGATACGAGCGACGTTAATTATGGGGGACCGCATAACAATGCTGACCAGATAGCCGATATAGATCGGGGGAAAATGGATGGCTTCATCAAAGAGGCGCTCGGTAAACCGCGCAGAGGAATGCTACGCAGGAAGAAGTGGAAATTCTATGACCCGAACCTGACCTACGCATACATCGATGTTATGGGCTACCACGACCAGCGCGAAATACCGAATTACTGGACTTACGCCAAAGATTTCGTCCTCCAGGATCACATGTTCGAACCTATAGAGTCATGGAGTTACCCCTCTCATCTGTTTATGGTATCTGCGTGGAGTGCGATAACGAAGACACCGGGAGATCCGATGTCGTGCGTGGGTACGTTCGAACCGAGGTATCGGAATAAGAGGTGCCCTACCCCATTTGCATGGACTGATATTACTTACCTTTTGCACAAGGCGGGTGTCTCTTGGGCTTGTTATCTGGACGAGGGTGCAAAAGTGGATTCAGCCAATTTTGTACCGAAGAGCTCGACAATGAATCCCTTGTGGCTTCGGGTCGATCAGATTTGGAATGTCCTTCCAGGATTTACAGATGTCCATCAGGACAAGCAGATTAAGAACATTCAAACAATTGATGAATTTTTCAGAGCGGCTAAGTCTGGATCCCTGCCATCTGTATGTTGGATGATCCCCAACGGCCGTGATAGTGAACACCCCACTGCACGGGTAAGTGTGGGCCAGGCCTACGTCACTCGAATCATAAATGCGGTTATGAGAAGTCCGGATTGGATTAGCACGGCGATCTTCCTATCATGGGATGACTTCGGTGGTTTTTATGATAACGTTGTCCCGCCGCATGTCGATTCACTTGGTTACGGGCTCCGTGTTCCGGGAATCGTCATAAGCCCGTATGCAAGGAAGGGGTACATCGATCACCGGATTCTCAGCTTTGATGCGTATCTGAAGTTCATCGAAGATGATTTCTTAAGCGGACAGAGACTCAATCCGAAAACTGACGGGCGGCCCGACTCGCGGCCGGATGTGCGCGAAGATGAACCGCTCCTCGGAAATCTCGTGAAAGACTTCGACTTCTCGCAGCCTCCAAGACCCCCGTTGATTCTCCAGCCTTATCCTGGAAAACATTATGGAAACTAAATGAGGGAATATGAAATCGAACAAAATGGTACACCTGCTTCTCCACAAGATTCGTGGCATTATTATAGTAGTCCCGCTCTTTTCGCTGGTGATTTTCGAGAGCCAAAGGCTGCTGGCTCAGGAACAGGGTGGTAATGACATAAAAAGCCGTGCGACTGTGCCCGGCAAATTTGCGTCGTCTTATCCTCATGAAATCGGAAAACCTCCCCAAGGAACTTACAATTTGGATTCTCTCAACTATGTGTGGACCATCTACAGCTCGGTGCCCAAGATGGTCAACTTCTTTGCGGCAAACAGTCAGTACATGAGTCCCAAAGACAAGTTTTATATCAGTGTCGGACAAGGTACTGGCCAAATTCCAAATCTCCACAATGTCGTTGCGCAACTGCGACAAGCGTTTCCCGATAACGATATAATTGCCGGCGTCGCAGGGTTGACAACCTTAGATTCATTGCGAGCGGCAATTGCAAGCGATAGTTTGTTAAACGCTGATGTTGCATGGCTGAATTACGACTATGAGCCGAATTTCGAACCCGAGTATACGTGGAACTTCGACACAACCTTGATGATTATGGATTCGGCAAAACAGATAGCGGACAAGTATGGGAAGCCGCTCATGACTTCTCCCACCTCGCGACCACTACTTAGCAATTCTATGTTGTCCAAGGAGGGTCAGAAATGGAACTATTACGACATCTTCAAGCAGGTGGACGTGCTCAATGTCCAAACGCAGGCCTCAGCAAGGTCCGGAACTACCACAGGATATACGAATGCACTCGACACCCTTATCGCTCAGTTCAACGGCGGGACTGATTTCATTCCTCAAGTGAGTCTCGGTTCTGGCGGAAACGGGACAACTGCACAGAATGCGTATGACTGTGCAGAGGTGACGGAACTGAAGGGGATTAGATACCTACTAATTTGGGGAGGTGCGGCACAAGAACCAATGACGCAGCAGTTTTTCGACTCTATCGGTGTGAGGTATGGTCCACTTGCAGTACCAGCACTCCTTTCTCTCGGCAGGTACTCTGCCGTTCCCCGAGACGTGACCATGTCATGGAACCCGACACCAGGAGCGACAGAGTATCATTTGCAAGTCGCCGATGATACTGCTTTCTCGAAAGTTGCGGCGGATACTACAGTGCCTGACACGAGTTTGCGATTATCGACACCACTTGCTGCGTCCACTAAGTATTACTGGCGTGTCGCTGCATCCAACAGCGCCTTCACCAGCCCTTACTCGTCTGTTGATTCGTTCACGACAGGTACTGGATTACTCGGAATTGTTGAACAATCGAATGAGATACCCGATAAGTTCGCTCTCTGTCAAAACTATCCAAATCCTTTTAATCCGTCTACTGTAATCGAGTATAATATTCCGAAAGCAGAAGTGGTAACCCTGAAGGTCTTCAACATACTCGGTGAGGACATTGCCACACTTGTCAATGAACAGGTGGGACCAGGCTTTTACCGAGCTACCTTTGATGCAGGCAGTCTTGCAACCGGAGTATATTTCTATGTTCTGAGCACGGGAGGCTTCAACTCAACACGCAAGATGCTCCTCTTGCGGTGAAGATGTTAATTGTATAGGAGCGAGAACCTTCAAAAGGAATCAACCGAAAGGAGAGTAAGTGGAATATGATAGTACCAATAAAGTGGTATATTCGTTCAATGATCATTGCGTTTGTTCTGACAATAATTGCGTTCGTTGGATCCTCTTGCGCGCACCCGTCAAAGTCAGATCAAAGCAAGACGGGAAGAGATCCTGGAATTGACAAGATTGAGCACGTAATCTGGATCATCCAGGAGAACCACTCCTTCGATAATTACTTTGGCACATTTCCTGGGGCAGATGGTATACCTCCTGCCACTTGTTTGCCGAAGATGCCCGGTGGAAGGCCGTCCGTCAAGCCTTTCCACATGCCTTACCGCCAACCACTTATTGACCTGGACCATAGCTGGGAACAGGCACACGCTTGCTACGATAACGGTAGGATGGACGGTTTCGTATGGGCCGAAGGAAGTCCCTACACGATGGGGTTCTATGACGAGAGTGACATCCCGAACTACTGGGAATATGCTCACGCTTTTACGTTATGCGACCGTTTTTTCTCGTCAGAGATGACGGGTAGCTCCCCTAATCACGTCTTCACCGTGGCTGCGCAATCGGGTGAACTTAACAATGTCGGCACCCTCCAGGCACTGAAAAGGGTCATGGACGACGATGACGGCTTCAGCTTCATTTCGATCGTCCACAGATTTTCGGGTAAGGGGATAACATGGAAGTATTATGTCGAGACTCAACCTTCACCTCCGGACGCGGCAAGGATAAATGCTCATACGTCGAATCTTGCTTACCCCAATCCCCATACATTCACTATTTGGAATCCGATGCCCGGATTCAAGGAGATCCGCGACAATCCCAAAATGATGGGCCATCTCGTAGAACAATCTGAGTTCTATCGTGATTTGAAAGATGGTACATTACCGCAGGTGTCATGGCTCATTCCTGATTTTCAAGATAGTGAACATCCGCCGGAGCCCTTGCAACAAGGGATGTGGTATGTGACACGATTAATCAACGCTGTGATGCAGAGTCCCTACTGGAAGAATGCTGTCATTTTTCTGTGTTGGGATGATTACGGCGGTTTTTACGATCATGTGCCGCCGCCAGAGGTCGATGCTTACGGTTACGGCCCACGTGTTCCAATGATTGTCATTTCACCATATGCGAAACACAATTATGTGTCCCATTATACGTACGATCTTACTTCAGTGCTGAAATTTGTAGAAGTGAGGTGGAATATAAAGTCATTGACACCCCGTGATGGACGTGCGAATGACATGGCCGATTGCTTTGACTTCAGTCAGACTCCAAATGCTCCATTGGTTATTCCAGTTCCTGACACCTTGCATTCTAAGCTAGATCCAGTGCACCTAACATATCCTCCGTCCGTAACGCTGCCGCGTCCCGCTCCTCTTGGCCCGCGAGGCACCCAAGCATTGCCCTATATTCCGCCTGAAAAGAAAAAGCATTAGTGAGATTCCGAAATATGTACGTAATCGAATGAAACGAACTTCGCTAAGGCGTTAAGCTTTTTATACCAAAGTCATTCACATGTACACTCACTTAAATACTATGACACGTGCCATGCATAAAATGTTCGCTATGGAATTGAAGAGTCGCAGAGGTATCTTCGCTTTTCTCCTAGCTCTAATTTTTTCTTTGACATCAACGTGTGCTGCGAGATCAAAGAATCCACAGAAAGGGCAAGTTAACAAAGATTACATGAACCCTCGGCTTTCTATTGTATCACGAGACGAGGACCTTCTCAGCCAGATGACTTTAAAGGAAAAGATTGGCCAGATGTGTCAGTTCAACTCAAGAACTCCTGGCAAAGCAGAGCTTGTAAGGGAAGGAAGAGTTGGATCCTTTCTCAGCATCACTTCTCCTTCTGTTATCGATTCTCTGCAGAGAACAGCGGTTCAGAAGTCCAGGCTTGGTATCCCAATTCTGTTTGGAATGGATGTGATTCATGGCTTCTCCACGATATTTCCGATTCCGCTCGCTGAGGCAAGCACCTGGGACCCGAACCTGGTTAGGGAATGTGACTCTGTGGCCGCCGAGGAAGCCTATTCTCAAGGCGTCCGATGGACATTTTCCCCGATGGTGGACATTGCGAGAGATCCCAGGTGGGGAAGGATTGCCGAAGGCGCCGGTGAGGATCCATATCTTGGAATGGTCATGGCTCAAGCTCAGGTGGAAGGATATCAGGGACCGAAGCTTGGGTCGAACAGCGCATTACTGGCGTGTGCAAAACACTTTGTCGCTTATGGTGCGGCAGAGGGAGGTCGGGATTACAATACGGCGGAAGTTTCGGAGCGGACGCTTCGCGATGTGTACCTCCCTCCGTTCGAAGCAGCAGTTGATGCTGGTGCGGGAACAGTAATGAGTGCATTTGACGATCTTGATGGTGTCCCAGCTTCAGCAAATCCATTTACTATAAGAGGCATCTTGAAGGGTGAATGGGGCTTCAAGGGATTTGTCGTGAGCGACTGGCAAGCGATCAGTGAGCTGATCAACCAGGGAGTTGCATGTGATTCGGCTGAAGCGGCTCTGAAAGCGGTAACTGCTGGTGTCGATATGGATATGATGGGTCCTTACCATGACAATCTCGAGAAACTCGTCAGGGAAGGAAAGGTGCCGATGCACTTCATAAACGACGCTGTCAGGCGAATCCTAAGACTCAAGTTCAAACTCGGTCTCTTCGAACATCCTTACGTAAACATCGGAAAGGCTAAGTCGAGTCTCATGCTGCCTCAAAACTTGAAGCTCGCCCGACAGGAAGCAAGAGAGGCCATTGTCTTATTGAAAAACAAAGGGGGCGTCTTACCACTCAGCAAGGATGTGAAATCTATAGCAGTTATAGGTCCGCTTGCAAACAGTAAAGAGGACATGCTTGGATGTTGGCACTGTAAAGGAAGGCCGGGGCCCGTTATTACATTGCTGGACGGAATAGAATCAAAACTGTCGCCATCAACAAAAGTCATGTATGCTGAGGGTTGTGGAGTTAATGATACTTCCACGGCCGGTTTCGATCGTGCGATCCAGATTGGGAAAGAAGCTGATGTAATTGTCCTTGCTATTGGTGAAAGATGGAACATGACCGGGGAAGCTGAGTCAAGAGCTCATATTGATCTCCCGGGCGTTCAGCACAATCTTGCGGAAGATCTGGTTCACCTTGGCAAACCCGTAATAGAAGTTCTAATGAACGGACGGCCGCTCTCAATCGATTGGTCAGCTGTACACGTGCCTGCGATCCTTGAAACGTGGTTTCTTGGCACCGAGGCAGGCGGCGCGATCGCAGATGTGTTGTTCGGCGATTACAACCCAAGTGGAAAGCTTCCTGTTACTTTCCCTAGGACAGTGGGACAAGTTCCAATTTATTATAACCACATGAATACAGGACGCCCCCCGTCACCGGAGCACTTCACTTCAAAGTACATCGACGTTCCATGGACACCTCTATTCCCATTTGGTTACGGGCTCAGCTACACTCAGTTCAAGTTCTCAAACCTCAAGGTAGACGCCGATCCGAGTGTCGTTGATCAGTTCGTGGTTTCTGTCGACGTGACAAACGTCGGAAGACGGAGTGGGGCCGAAGTAGCAGAGCTATATTATCGCGAGCCCTGCGCATCTGTCACGAGACCGGTTGAGCAGCTTGCGGGGTTTAAGAGGATTAGTTTGATGCCGGGTCAAACCAAGACCGCAATATTCACGTTGACAGCTTACGACCTTTCCTTCATCAACGTCGACATGAAACGTGTGGTAGAATCAGGTCCGCTTGAGATTATGGTCGGCGGAAGCTCGGTGAACCTTATTTCCAAGTCCGTAAGAATTCCGCGAACTCTGAAACTCAGCGGCCCCGTATCAATCCAGAGATCATTCTGACATTTTCTTTAGACAAGGGAAGAGACTTTACAGATGAAGCTCATACTATGTTCTGTATGTTCCTTCTTTCTCTTCAGTGCCGGTTCGAATGCGCAATCGCCAGTGACCCTGAACGTTTACCCCGATGCTCGAATAAAAGCAGTACCTCATGATTTTCTAGGCTTGAGTTTTGAGACTGCCACATTGATTAACAATAACGCTGGTGTAAACGGTTATCTCTTTGATTCGACAGATACCCAGCTGCTCACACTTTTCAAAAATCTCGCAATCAGGAATCTGCGAATCGGTGGAGATTCGGTTGACACCACTGCAACACCTTCACGTCAGGCCATAGACTCTCTATTCGGATTTGCGAGAGCAGCAGATCTGAAGGTTATTTATTCACTGAGGCTGGCTAATGGAGACTCCGCGCAAGATGCATCGATAGCTAGATACATTTTGGATAATTACAGGCAGTACCTGCAATGTTTTGCTATCGGAAATGAACCAAACCTTTATGGTAAGATGGACCCGGAGATAACCGGCTACCCGACTTGGCTTGCAAAATGGGAGAGGTTCGCCGAAGTGGTAATTGACTCCGTACCGGGTGCGAAATTTGGTGGACCAGATGTCGGGACAGGTGGGTGGAGTTGGGACCCGCAATTTTCCCAGGCACAATCAGGATCTGGTATTCTAACAAATATCTTCTCGCACTACTACGTCGGCGGAGTCTCTACTGGTAAAACCCCTCAACAGCTTATCGACAACATGCTTTCTACGAAGTGGGACACGATAAACTATCCGAAGCAATATGCCATTATATCGAATGTTGGATTGCCGTACCGGCTCACTGAATCAAATAGCTATGTCGCCGGTAACCCTGGAGTTTGGGGCGGGAACAACTCTTTCGCGACCGCTCTCTTCGCATTGGATTATGCTCACTGGTGGGCAATCCACGGTTGTGCAGGGGTGAATTTTCACACGTACCAGTGGAAGTATAATGGGACAGTTTATCAGGATTCCGACGGGAACCTCCAGGTCTATCCCATAGCTTATGGCATCAGAGCGTTCGATGTAGGAGGTCATGGCACAATCGATTCTGTAGTGATTGGTAATCCAGACACTTTAGATCTAACTGCTTATGCAGTGACCGATTCGACACGCACTCTGTTTATTACGATCATTAACAGGGAGTACGGCACCGGTGTTCGTGATGCGAATGTTACCATAAAAGTAACTGGGTCGGCAGATAGTGTAATGTACCTTGTAGCTCCAAATGACGACATAGGTGCCACGAGTGGAGTGACCTTAGGTGGGGCGAGCATCACAAACAATGGTCCATGGCAAGGGAAATGGATCTTGCTCGATTCCGCAAACTCTTCTGGTTGCTTGGTGAGAGTACCCGGTTCTTCAGCCGCTATTGTCAAACTAGCCGAGGCGGGGAGCGCTGCTTCCACGCGCTACAAGCCGTCCAGCGGGTTTTCACTATATCAGAATTATCCTAACCCCTTCAATGCGTCCACACAAGTCACCGTAAGTCTGAAACAATCCGGGCTTATGAGTTTAAAGGTTTACAATGTGTTTGGTCAGCTGGTCAAAGTGGTCGATCAGGGATACAAGCCGATTGGCGAGTTTACTTACAGCGTGCGAATGGATAGATTTGCCAGCGGAGTCTACTTCTATACTTTGCAGCAAGGTTCCAACATCATGACGAAGAAGATGTTGTTGCTCAAGTAACTCCATCGGTTTTCCCAATTATATAGGGCTCAGGCTGTGATCACGTCCGAGTCCTATGTCGGTCGGAGATCATGTTTCGAAAGGATTCCTGAAATGAAGGTTCTCACCAGTCATGGCATTTGGGCGGGGATACTCTACAGTCAATTTCTTTTCTGTTCGGTTTTACTTGCGCAGTCGCCAGTTTCGTTGAATGTCAACACGAAGACTCCCGGGCTTGCCATCCCATCGCATTTTATCGGTGTGAGCTTCGGACCATCGGCTTTGGTCCCCAATGGAGACTATCATGTTTTCGATTCCACAAGCACGCAGCTTCTGAATATATTTCGGCAGTTGGGCATAAAGTATTTCAGGATGGGCGGAACGTACGCGGATACCAACACGGCTGGTCCGAATAACACAACTTACATCCCATCGAAGCAGGACATCGATGCATTTTTCAGATTCATAAGAGCCGCAGGCTTGAATGATGTGATTTATTCGCTTCGGCTGGAAAACGGCGATTCAGTTCAGGATGCTATAATCGCAAAGCATATCTGGGACAACTACGGGGAATATCTTTACGCCTTTGCAATCGGGAATGAACCGAACCTCTACAATAACGGTGACCCAGAAATAACAAATTACTCAACTTACCTTGCGAAGTGGCAGAGATTCGCCGCAACAATACTGGATTCAGTGCCCGGTGCGAAGTTTGGCGGGCCGGATAACGGTACAGGTGGTCAGTCTTGGGCACAAAGTTTTGCCAACGCTGAAAGGGGGTCCGGCAGTGTGAAAGCGATTTTCTCCCACGACTACGTCGGGGGAACTTCAAAGGGGATGACGGCCCAACAAATGGTCGATGGCATGTTGTCGCCGACATGGCTTAGCTCGAAGTACTCTTCATACTACAACACTGTTGGCATCACTGCATTAGCAGATGGTTTTCCTTATCGACTTACCGAAGCAAATAGCTATACCGGTGGTAACGTGCTGGGCGGGAGCAACGGCTTCGCCTCAGCATTGTGGATTCTCGATTTCATGTATTGGTGGGCCTCTCATGGATGTTCGGGAATTGGGGTCCACACCGGTCTATCAAATTATAACGGGATTGTTTACACCGACTCATATGGCAATTGGCAGGTCTACCCAATCGCATACGGCATCAAAGCCTTTGAGGTAGGTGCGCAAGGCAGCCTGGATTCCATCGCGATGTCGAACCCGAACGGCCTCAACCTAACAGCCTACGCGACCGGTAATTCGGACAGTCTTTACGTCACTGTCATCAACAAAGAACATGGTACAGGAGCCAAGGATGCAGAGATGGCAATTTCCGGTGCCGGGCTGTCACCGTACGCAGTTGTAATGTACATGAAAACGCCGGATGGAAATCCTACTGCCACTTCGGGTATGACTTTAGGTGGTGCGGTCATCGCCGACACCGGTTCCTGGCAGGGCAAATGGTCGCTGGTAGATTCGATAGCCGGCGGTCAATACTATGTGAGGGTGCCCTCAACTTGCGCTGCCGTTGTGAAGATAGGCGGCACGATAATGTCCATCAACGCTCCGACCCCTTTGAAACCAAGCGGTTCGTCGGGCGTCCCGCGAAGAGGTACTTTAACATGGACTTCATCGAGTGAAGCGACAGCCTACGAGCTGCAAATCGCGGCGGATTTCGCCTTTGCAAGTGTCGTCTTCGACTCTATAGAGAATGATACTTCTGTTCATTTGTCAACGCCTCTTGTGGCAAACACAAAGTACTACTGGCACGTAAGTGCGTCGAACAGCGTATTCACGAGCAATTACTCTTTCCCCGACTCATTTACGACAGGGATCGGTATTGACGGGATCGACAACTTCGCTGAAATTGTAAACCAGTTTGCACTTTTCCAGAACTATCCGAATCCTTTCAATCCATTGACGTCGATTACATATTTTCTTCCAGGGGATGGGTTGGTGACCTTGAAAGTCTATGATGTCTTGGGACAAGAGGTAGCGACTTTAATAGATTCCTGGCAGGGGGCGGGAAATCATGAGACTGTTTTCAATGCTGCCGGACACGCGTCCGGGATTTATTTCTACACTTTGAAACAGTCAAACAATCTTTTGACAAGACGAATGCTCTTTCTTAAATAGATCCATTTTCGCTTTGAGACAGAAAGGTGTCCCAATAATGGTGCCGTCAACAGAGCAGTCGAACTTCTTGTTTGCTTTCGCTCTCAACCGGCTCGGGTATATTAGGGGTCTGGGAGTTCAAGGGGAATTTGGCTGTTGTGGACAGTGCATACATAGGGAAGAGCAGCCCGTCAAACCTTTCCCAGTTTGTTTTCACCGGGGCAGGGACACAGAATGTCGCGCATGGCAAACACGGAATAATAATATATTTTGCTGCTCCGAGCTTTGTCTTGAAAGGTGGAACGATGCTGAACTTTGACACAGTTGCAATCGGGGGAACCGGTTCATTCACTGTGAATCCAGGTGTATACTTCAGTGTTCTTCAAAACCACGGTGAACGACAAATACTCAAGATGGCACTCCTGAAATAATGCCAGGTGGCATCCCGTTGGACATTCAGACATTTTGAATAGCTGTTCTAAAATTTCCCGGAAAGGTAAACGATACATGAAGCCAACTTCACATCTGGCGTTCGTTTTTGTTTTCTTTGTCGGAGTCGCGCTTGCACGATCATCTGTCGCAAGAGTCAATTCCACTTCTGAATCGGAAGCAGTTAAGATCATCGGCAAATATGATCCCGCCGCGCTGAAGATACCTGTGATGTCAGGTCCCGATGTTTGGAAGGATCCTTCCGAGCCGCTTGGTGCACGTGTGGATGATCTGATACGCAGGATGTCGCTCGCCGAAAAGATTTCGCAGCTCCTTGCTGACGCCGCTCCAATCCCGCGTTTGGGTATCCCTGCATACAGTTACAGGAACGAAGGCATTCACGGATATGTGGCACGCCTCGGCTACGCCACGGTCTTTCCTCAAGTTATCGGCATGGGCGCAACGTGGAATCCTGAGTTGATCCATAAAGAAGCGGGGATCATTGCTACCGAAGCTCGCGCACACTTTAACGACTACGCCGGCAAGCACAGCGGAAGTTGTATCATGCACGAGGGAATTAGCCTGTACGCTCCCAACATCAACATCGTCCGGGACCCCCGCTGGGGCCGCGGGCAGGAGACTTACGGCGAAGACCCGTTTCTGACGTCCCAAATGTCTGTGGCTTACATCCGGGGATTGCAGGGCGACAATCCAAAGTACGTCAAAGCTTTGGCGTGTGCAAAACATTTTGCCGTATATAGCGGACCGGAACCTCTTCGACATGTCTTCAATGCCACTCCACCCAAACTGGACCTTTACGACACCTATCTGCCCGCTTTCCAGGCCGACATCGAGAAAGGAGATGCCGGTTCGGTTATGGGTTCTTACAATGCTCTCTATGGTATACCTAATTGTGCTAACCCGTTCCTCCTAACCGATATTCTTCGCGACCGCTGGGGCTTTAAAGGTTTTGTTGTCTCCGATGGCGGAGCGATTATCGACATCTGGTCGCACCACAAATATGTGCAGACACCCGAAGATGCAGTTGCCGCAGCGCTGAAGGCCGGCTGCGACCTGTTCTCCGGTGCCATAACAAATACAGGTGAAGGTCGATATCCGGACCGGGATTATGTCGTGCTTGCGAAGGCGGTGAAAGAGGGATTGGTCACGGAAAAAGAGATTGATAGAGCAATAAGCCTCACTCTCGCAGCGAGGTTCGAACTCGGTCTGTTCGATCCACCATCCATGGTGCAGTGGTCGAAGATCACGATGGCCGACAACAATACTCCAGAGGATCGCGCACTCGCATTAAAGGTTGCACAGGAATCGATCGTTCTTTTGAAAAATAACGGCGTTCTTCCTCTAAATCGGGATAAGATCAGACGCATCGCCGTCATTGGCCCGAACGCGAATGCGAAGGCCATGCTTCTCGGTAACTATGATGGTACACCCTCGAGCGTAGTAACGATTCTGGAAGGCATTAAAGAGGTTGCTGGCAAGGATGTTCAGGTGACATATGACTTCGGATCTTCCCTTGCGCTAAAGGATGATAACTCTAACAAACCGACTCCAGAAATGACCGACTCAGCCGTTGCTGCTGCAAAGTCGGCGGACGTCGTCATCTACGCAGGTGGACTGGATGCAACACTCGAAAGAGAGCAGCACCCGGTTCCTTACCAGGGTTTTCTGGGAGGCGACCGGACGCGAATCGGATTGCCAGCTCCGCAGGAGAATTTAGTCAGAGCTCTCTATGCAACAGGCAAGCCGGTCATCTTTGTGAACTGCAGCGGGAGCGCAATTGCCCTGAGATGGGAGGCAGAACACCTGTCGGCAATCGTCCAGGCTTGGTATCCCGGCGAGGAAGGCGGACTCGCCGTTGCTAACGTTCTATTCGGCAAGTACGATCCCGCTGGAAGACTTCCCGTGACGTTCTACCGCTCCACTAAGCAACTCCCGCTATTCACAGATTACAGCATGAAAAACAGAACCTATCGCTATTTCACGGGAACACCGATCTATCCGTTCGGATACGGCCTGAGTTACACGTCGTTCAAATACTCGGACATGGCTCTGAGCATGAGTACCGCAAGACCTGGCGATACACTGAACGTCTCGGTGAACGTTACCAATACCGGCGATATGGATGGAGATGAGGTTGTGCAGCTTTATGTCAAGGACCTGACAGCAAAAGGATATCACCCGCTGAAGTCGCTGGAGGGTTTCGAACGTGTGCAAATCAGGAGAGGCGTGACAACGAGAGTAACCATCCCGCTGGCAATCGTGTCGCTCAGGGAGTACAGTCTTAAGAAGAGAAATTATGTAGTGGAGCCGGGTAGATATGAAATCCAGATCGGCTCGTCTTCGAAAGATATCAAGCTCGACAAGAATATCACCGTCGAATAAAGTCGCGGCATAAACTCAATGCAAGGAGCACCTATTATGGCAAATGAAGCAGCAGAGACTGTCGGGCTTGATTTGGCGAGTAACGGTTCGAGCGCAAATTATTCGTCCGCGCTTGCGACGATCACTTCTCTATTCTTCATGCTCGGTTTCATCACATGCATGAACGATATCCTTATTCCTCATCTGAAAGCGATATTTTCCCTGAACTATGCGCAGGCGATGCTTGTTCAGTTTTGCTTTCGTCTCGCTTATCTGCTGGTCTCATTGCCGGCAGGGCGGATCGTGGGAAAGCTCGGGTACAAGAAGGGAATCATCATCGGCCTTACGACAGCGGGGATCGGTTGCCTGGCATTCTTTCCGGCGGCGAGCCTCGGAGTATATGCAATTTTCCTGCTGGCCCTTTTCATCCTTGCCTCGGGATTCACTTTCCTGCAGGTGTCGGCGAACCCTTATGTCACCGTCCTTGGAAAACCTGAGACCGCATCGAGCAGATTGACGCTGACACAGGCTTTCGATTCGCTCGGAACGACTGTCGCTCCTTATCTCGGTTCGCTTCTCATACTTTCATTTGCCGTCCTACCGGCCGGGCAGCTGCAGAAAATGACCCCTCACCAGCTGAGCCTGTATAAGCTCGCCGAGGCGCGCTCTGTCCAGATCCCTTATGTCGGTCTTGCCGTGATCCTCTTTATAATAGCAGGCGTGTTTGCCGTATTGAAACTCCCCGACATCAAGACGAACCGGGACCCTGCGGCGGGAGAGGGCTACGACAGTCTCCACAAGAGTGCGTGGGGGTATAGACACCTTTATCTTGGCGCTATCGGAATATTTGTGTACGTCGGAGCGGAGGCATCGATAGGAAGCTTTCTTGTCAATTACTTCGGCAGTCACAGTATTCTTTCCATGCCGGCCTCCGAGGCCGGAAAGTTTGTCGCCTTTTATTGGGGAGGCGCGATGATAGGAAGGTTCGTTGGCTCAGGTCTCCAGAGGAGAATAGAACCCGCCAAAATGCTCGCGTTCAATGCCGCAGTGGCGATACTCCTCGTCGTCATATCAATGCTCAGTACAGGATATGTCGCGATGTGGTCGATACTCATGGTCGGACTCTTTAACTCTGTAATGTTTCCGACGATCTTCGCTCTTTCCGTACACGGCCTGGGAAAACATACGAGCCAGGCATCTGGAATACTCTGCATGGCGATCGTCGGCGGTGCGATTATCCCGGTGATACAGGGAATAATCGCGGACAACATAGGAATAAAGCATGCCTTCTTTATCCCTGTGATATGTTATTTGTATATTGGTTACTACGGGTTGAAGGGGCGTGTACCGTCTTTCAAGAACAGCCCCGCCAGATCATAATTTGTCTGTAAAACAACCGGGGTGTCCCGAGTGAAACTGCAAAATTATCATACTTTGCCCAGAGTAGCAGCTCGCATTTTCTTAACCGCACTCTTGGGTCTGGTCTTTGTTCCTATGGCGGGTAGGGCTCAGGCGCTTAACAAGTTTGTCGGTCCGTTCATCGGTACACGGGGAGGCGGAAACGTATTCGTCGGACCATGCTGTCCGTTTGGAATGGTAAAGCCGGGTCGGGATTGCAGCCTTCATTCGAACAGCGGCTATGTCGCCGATACGACAGTGCCGGTCTTCGGATTCAGCCAGGTGCATGTGAGCGGCACGGGCGGCGGGCCGAAATATGGAAACATTTCGCTCATGCCGTTCATGGGAGATTTCAATTCCATTTACCAGTCTTCGCTTCGCACGAATGAAGTGGCACCCGTAGGATATTACAGCGTGGATCTGAAAAAGTGGGACACAAGAGTTGAGATAACCGCCGCTGAGCGCGTGTCCTACTATCGGATCATATTCAGAAAGGCCGGGAAAGGCGGGGTAAAGATCGACCCAGGCTCGTTCCTCGGCGAGGAGCCGATACCGAATTTCAGGGAAGCACAACAATTTGTCGGCTCGCAGGTCCAAATTTTGTCCGACACTTCAGTCGACGGTTACAGCAGGATCCGCGGAGGATGGAATGACGGCTCAGCATACACGGTCTATTTTTATGCCGTATTCAATAAACCATTTACATCTTGCGGAACTTGGAAAGGGACAGAGATAGTGCCGGCTAAGATGACCGAACATGATTCAGGAAAAAAGGCCGGAGCTTTTCTGTATTTCAATGAGCCTGGAAACGATACCGTCCAGGTGAAGGCCGGGATTTCATTTATCAGTTCCCTGAAGGCAGGACATTATACTCCAGCCAAGAATAATGCGGGCAACTGCTAAAGCATTTGCCCCTGCGTTTGCATTGGCTGGGGAGTGCGTTAGGTCTGGCGATCTGATGGAATTGTCCGAGAGCAGCGTAGGGGCTTTTTGTGGATGCGACTCCAGCCGCAATTCAAGGCCCCTGCAACAATCCCTTCATAGACTATTTCACACCGTTAAACCAATCCCCGCACGATCAATTCGGTTGACGTTATGGGGGACTCTCAAAGGAGAAACCAAAAAACGAGAACGATGTTACTTATTTCCTTACTCTTTTTATTATTCCCGGTTGCTCTTTTCGGGCGGGACTTCTGGGAACAGCACGACGTTCCATTCGTGGGGTCCGTTCAAAGTCTGGCGATTACGCATTCTGGTTACGTTGTTGTAGGAAAAGATTCTGGGATATATTACTCCAAAGATAGTGGTAACACCTGGGTGAGAACCTCCTCTATCACGGTTGTGCCCCCCGTATCTTGGTCCATTTTGAGAGAGAAAAAGTGAGTAAATTTTCACGAACAGAATGGAGATCACGGGACATGAAGAAACGATTCACAGAGCAGCAGATCGTCTTTGCCCTCCG
>JAJYIT010000041.1:2063-38132 GCA_021789975.1 Bacteroidota bacterium | reverse complement strand
GTGAAAAATCCGTTGTGTCCCGATCTTTTCTCGCCAATCCAGCGTCTATCGCTATATCAATCACTTAACGGATCCTCTCATCTTTTTATCCGTCAATATTTATGCCCCTATCGCGGATTTAAGGTCCAGTCAAGCTTGCAACTAAAACAACGCTCAGTTACTTTAATTTGAAGGTACGTATGCAAGGAAAAAAAGGGCAGGGGCTTCTCGGACACCAAGATGACCTTTTCGGTTTTGTCAACGGAGTTATGCTATTTCGCGAATCTCACATCGCAGATCAAAGACTGTTTGAAACATTGCGAGCCGCCCGAGAGATCTTCGGCAGGATGTCTCGTTTGTGATAAAATACAGTTCTCTTAGAGACTTAGAGTCTGTAACCCGTCATCCCTTTGTAAGCAGTCGTAGCTAGCACAGAAAGCATTTCATGAAATCATGTACGAGGAGGAAAGCGAATTAGCGACAGCAGCGGTGAAATACAGCGGCTCAACCGGACGCTGAAGGCACTCAGCGACAGCAGCCGAGCGCTAATGCGTGCCTCGAACGAAGAAGATTACTTGCGCACGGTGTGCAGGATTATAGTTGATGACTGCGGGCACGCTATGACTTGGATAGGTTTTGCAGATGACGACGCCGAGAAGACCGTTCGACCGGTGGCGTACGCGGGTTTTGAAGACGGGTATCTTGAAACTCTGCACATCACCTGGGCTGATAACGAACGCGGCCGGGGCCCAACAGGCACCGCTATACGGACAGGCAAACCGAGCTTCTGCAAAAACATTCACACTGACCCGAAGTTCGCGATGTGGCGTGAAGAAGCACTCAAACGCGGCTATGCATCTTCCCTCGTCCTGCCACTCTTCGATGGCAAAAGGGTCTTCGGAGCGCTGACAATATACTTCGGAGACCCGGATCCGTTTACTGACGCCGAAGTGAAACTGTTGTCTGACCTGGCAGATGACCTTGTATTTGGGATCAGGTCCATCAAGCTCAAGGCAGACCACAAAAGTACCGTCAAAGCCCTTGCGGCTACGAAGCTCAGGTTGGAGCATGATCGAGACATTATACAATCTGTTATGAACGGGGCGAAGAATTCCCACTTGGTATATCTCGACAGAGATTTCAACTTTGTCCGCGTCAACCAGGCATATGCCGAGACTTGTGGGTACACTCCTGAAGAGATGGTTGGAAAGAATCACTTTGCGCTTTGTCCGCATCCTGAGAACGAGGAAATATTTCGGCGTGTGCTGGACACCGGCGAAGATGCTTCATACCACGACAAACCATTTAAATTTTCCGATCAACCATCACACAGCGTCACATACTGGGACTGGACACTAACCCCGGTGAAGGATAGCGAAGGGTCAGTCGAAGGATTAATCTTCTCCCTGATAGAGACCACAGAGCGGGTACTCAAGGAACGCGCGCTCGAGGAAAGGAAAGCCGAGGCACAAAGGGCTGAAGAGGCCAGCCACAAGAGTGAAACAAGATTCCGACTGCTCTCCACTCTGACGGCAAGGCTGCTCGAATCGGAAAATCCTCAGGCAATCGTGAACGAGCTTTGTACAAAGGTCATGGAACACCTAGAGTGCCAGACGTTTTTCAACTACCTCGTCAATGAATCCGCAGCCCGGCTCGAATTGAATGCTTACTCCGGCATTCCCGAGGATAAGGCTAAGGAAATCAGATGGCTTGATTACGGGGAGGCGGTGTGTGGTCGTGTCGCACGCGTTGGCGAGCGCTTCGTAGCCGAGGACATACTCCACGGTTCAGATGAGCGTACAAGTCTGGAAAGAAAATTTGGGATCAATGCCTATTGCTGCCATCCGCTACAGGCACATGGCAAAGTTATCGGCACGCTCTCTTTCGGAACAAAAACACGCGCTTCCTTCAACGCAGAAGACATAGGCTTGATGCGTACGGTTGCAGATCAGGTCGCTATAGCGATTGAAAGGATCGGCGATGAGGACAAGATCAAGCACGCCGCCCGTCAATGGCAGATAACTTTCGACGCCATCCCTGATCTGGTTTCAATCCAGGACAAGGATTACAAGCTTGTCAACGTTAACAGAGCATACGAAAAAACGTTCAAGAGAAGCAGCGACGATCTGATAGGAAGACGGTGTTTCGAAGTATTTCATCAGACCGAGTGCGCGATTCCAAACTGCCCTCATGTTAAGACCCTTAAGACGGGAAAACTTGCAACCGAAGAAATTTACGAACCCACACTCGGCATATACATCGAGGCCACCACATCTCCCCTCTTCAACGAGTCCGGTGAGTTACTGGGCACTGTTCACGTGGCAAAGGATATCACTGAGCGAAGGAAAGCAGAGGCTGAGATAAGAAGATATGAAGAGCACCTGGAAGAACTTGTGGCAGAACAAACTCAAGAGATCCAACGCGCCAACGTATATAATAGGACCTTAATAGAGATTAGTCCCGATCCGCTTGTCACGATCAACACCGAAGGCAAGATAGCTGATGCAAACGCGGCCGCGGAAATCGTAACGGGCCTTTCAAGAAGCGAATTGATCGGTATGGATTTTTCGGACTATTTCACTGAACCTGAAAAGGCAAGAGCGGGATATGAACTGGCGTTCAGGGAGGGCCATATCACCGACTATCCGCTTGAAATCCTGCACAAGGAAGGACAGGTAACACCGGTACTCTATAGCGCCAACCTGTATCGGGATGAAAACGGAAAAGTGACCGGGCTATTGGCTACTGCACGCGATATATCCGAACATCGCCAGGTCGAGGCCGCACTCAAGTACCGGGCACAGCAGCAGGCAGTCGTTGCCAGCCTCGGGCAACATGCCCTGAAGGGCGAATCGCTCGATTTACTAATGGAAGCCACAGTAGCATTCGTAGCCCGGACTCTGAGCATCGAGTTTTCATATATCATGGAGTTAATGCCCGGAGAGGATTCACTCCTTTTGAAGGCGGGAGTCGGCTGGAACCAAGGAAGCGTAGGTCGGACTAAAGTGAATGCCGGGAAAAGCTCTCAGTCAGGATATACTCTCCTCACGAGTGAACCTGTTATCGTCAAGGACCTCAACGAAGAGACTAGATTCACGCCTCCTGATCTCCTTCTCGAACACGGTGTGGTCAGCGGGATGACTGTCATAATAGGAAAGAAGGACCAACCCTTTGGGGTCCTGGGATCGTTTTCATCTTCGTCCCACGCATTCACAGAAAACGATTCGGTTTTCTTGCAGGCCGTGGCGAACGTGCTCGGCCAGGCCATAGAGCGTAAGCACGCAGAAGAAGCGGTCCGACTGGCGAACGCTTACAACCGAAGTCTGATCGAGGCAAGTCTTGACCCGCTTGTTACCATAAGCCCTGAAGGGAAGATAACCGACGTAAACGCAGCCACGGAAAAAGCTACCGGAAGAAAAAGGAATCATCTGATCGGGTCCGACTTCTCCGATTACTTTACGCAACCAGAGAGAGCAAAGGCGGGTTACGAGCATGTTTTCCGTGAAGGCATAGTAACGAACTATGCCCTGGAGATAAAGCACATCGACGGTCACGTGATGCCCGTGCTTTACAATGCGTCGATGTATCGTGACAACAACGGCAATGTTATCGGCGTCTTTGCAGCTGCTCGCGACATCACAGATCGCAAAAAGGCCGAAGACGAGATTAGGAAACTCAACACCGAACTCGAAGCGCGCGTTACGGTAAGAACCGCTGAGCTGGAAGACGCCAATAAGGAGCTGGAGGCGTTTTCGTATTCCGTTTCGCACGACCTGCGCGCACCGCTGAGATCGATAGACGGCTTTAGTCTTGCTTTGCTCGAAGATTACTCAGCAGCGCTTGACGCAAAAGCACAGGACTATCTTAACAGAATCCGCACTGCTTCGCAGTCGATGGCAACACTGATCGACGATTTGCTGGAACTCTCCCGCGTGTCCCGCCACCAAATCCGACTCGAAACTATTGACATCAGCAAGATGGTCGAAGACATCGTCGGGGGATTCAAGCAAACGGATCCCGATCGCTCCGTGTCGATCAAAGTTTTGCCCAATATGAAGGCGGTGGGGGATTCGCATCTTGTGCGCATAGCTCTACAGAATCTCGTTGACAATGCATGGAAGTTTACGGGAAGACAACCGGATGCAAAGATTGAAGTCGGAACTGTTAACAATAAGGGGAATACGGCCTACTTTATCAAAGACAACGGGGCCGGATTCAATCCAAGATATAGGGACAAGCTGTTCATTCCCTTTCAACGGCTGCACAACCCGAGCGAATTTCCTGGGACAGGGATAGGTCTCGCCACAACGTACCGTATAATCAAGAGGCATGGCGGTACGGTTTGGGCCGAAGGTGAAACGGGAAAGGGAGCGATATTTTATTTCACTTTGGAAGAATGGAGGAACAATGTTAGCCAAGAAGATACTACTGGTCGAAGATAATCCAGACGATATAGAACTCACGTTGCGAGCCCTACGGAGGAGCAGAATAGTCAACGAGGTAGTAGTGGCGCGAGACGGAGAAGAGGCACTGAGCATTCTCTTCGATGAAGCCAAAACCGATGCCCTCCCTGCCGTCGTGCTTCTTGACCTCAAGCTTCCAAAAGTAGGCGGGTTTGAAGTACTAAAACAGATTCGCAATACCGAGCGGACAAAGTTCCTGCCGGTGGTAATCCTGACGTCATCCAAGGAAGAATCCGACCTAACCAACGGGTATACCCTTGGGGTTAACAGCTACATAAGGAAACCGGTGGACTTCGCCGAGTTCGCAGAAGTAGCAAAGAACGTCGGTCTTTATTGGCTCCTTCTCAACGAAGTGCCTCCGGTATAATAATATGATTGGACTCACGATTCGGTGAAATAAGGAGTGGGAGAAAAGCTTTGGTTAAAAACCTGCGAGCATTGATCGTAGAGGATTCAGAGGACGACACTCTTCTTGATGTCAGGCAACTCGAACGCGAAGGCTACAAAGTGGATTTTGTTCGGGTGGATTCGGAGGAGGAGCTTGCGAAGGCTCTGAACGAACGGGAATGGGATGTAGTCTTAAGCGATTATACACTTCCACGATTCTCCGGCATCGAATCCCTGGAATTGGTTAGGAGAAAGTTCAAGCATCTACCTTTCATCTTCGTCTCAGGAACTCTCGGCGAAGACAAGGCGGTAGAAGCCATGCGAAACGGGGCGAGCGACTACGTTCTAAAGAATAATCTAAATCGGCTGGCGCCTGCGGTGGCCCGCGAGCTGCGCGAAGTGGAACTTAGACGGAAATCCGACAAGGCCGAGAAGGATCTGATTGAAAGCGAGAGACGATTCCGCCTCCTTGCAGAAGCTGCGCGGGAAGCCCTCGTGTTCCACGACAACGGAATTCTCCTCCAGGCAAACGACCAGTTCTTCAAGCTCTTCGGCTACGAGCCGAAAGAATTAATCAGGCAGTATTTCATTCCAGTGACTGTCCCTCCAGAGTCAGTAGATGTTGTCTCTAAAATGGTTCAGGAGAAATCGCTTGACACCTACGAAGCAATGGGAATAAAAAAGGACGGTACAAAGTTTCCAGTTGAAGTCAGGGCAAGATACATTAATGTAGATGGGAGAGACATCAGAGTTGCTACAATTCTCGATATTTCCGAACGCAAGATTGCAGTAGACACCATCAGGGCGGCGGTGCAGCGTCTTTCACTGGCGACCGAACTTTCGGGCATCGGGATTGTCGAGGTCAATCTTCTCAGGAAGGAAGCGACCTGCGACGCCAAAGCATCCAAAGTCCTGGGGATCCATACCAATCACAAATTGACGCTCGAGGAAATGCGACAACTTGTTTCTCCGGATGATTTCAAACGGGCCGCGGATCTGCTCCGTCATGTATTGTCCAAAAAGAAACCCGGTTCGATTGAACTGGACATTCGTCATCAGGATGGCACAATGAGCAACATCGAAGGTGCCATCGGGTTAATTGACAAAGGCACAAGCGAAACGGTCAGCGCAGTCTGTGTCATTCTCGATGTCACATCCCGCTATCAAGCCATCGAAAAGATCCGACAGCAGGCGGCTCTGTTGGACGCCTCCCACGATGCCATATCTGTTCTTGATCTGGGAGGCGGCATCGTCTTTTGGAACAAGGGCGCCGAAGAACTCTACGGTTGGAAAGCTTCAGAGATCGGAGATTTGAATCAGCCGTTCACTCCGCCCGACGATACTGTCGGTGCTTCAAATGTCGGGGGGGGGTCAATCAATGCCGCTGGAAATGGGATCGCCCTCACCGGTGAGATGGAAAGAGCCGCCCTGTCCTCAACCCTCGCCGAAGGAAGGTGGGAGGGAGAACTGCACCAGAAAACACGGTCCGGAAAAGAGATCGTCATACTAAGCCGGTGGACACTTATCCGCGATAAAGACGATATGCCGAGATCGATTCTTGTGATTAGCACAGATATCACCGAACAGAAAGCATTAGAACTTCAATACCGAAGATCACAAAGGATGGAGATCCTCGGTAAACTTGCAGGCGGCATCGCACACGATTTCAGCAACTTGTTGACTCCAATAGGTATCTCGCTGGATGCACTTCGCAAGAAACACGCCCGTGACGAGAGCACACTGAGAGTGCTTTCTCTGCTCGATTCAACCGTCAGCAAGGGCAGCGGAGTACTTAAGCAAATCCTGGCATTTGCGAGAGGAAGCGAGACTCAACGTGAGCTTATCGATCCCTCCGTTGAACTTGAAGATATCAAGAGAATGGTCGATAATACATTTCCCAGGACAATTACTTCGAACGTCAACGTAGAGAAAGGATGCTGGTTGTTTCTTGCCGACAAAACTCAAGTGCATCAGGTGCTGATGAACCTGTGCATAAACGCCAGAGACGCCATGCCAAAGGGAGGGGACCTTACCATACGTGCGACGAGCATAACCATCGACAGACATTACGCAGCTTTGAGCGGTGGAGCAAAGGTGGGACACTATGTCGCTCTGGAAGTTTCGGATACAGGTGCCGGAATCAAGAAAGAAAATCTCTATAAAATATTCGATCCATTTTTTACCACCAAAGAGCAAGGGAAAGGGACAGGTCTCGGTCTTTCGATTGTCCAGGGGATAATCGACAGCCATGGCGGCTTCATTGAAGTGGATTCAGAGATGAACAAGGGTACCACTTTCAAGGTATATTTCCCTTCGGTGGAATCCGAGGAGCCGGCGGCGACAACTGTCCAGGAAGGAAATCCCGAACAAGGCCATGGCGAGCTTCTTTTGATAGCAGACAACGATCCGGCAATACGGGAAATAACGGAGTCCACATTGAAGGCATACGGTTACAAGGTGCTGCTGGCAAGCGATGGCAGCGAAGCCGTGGCGCTGCTCGCCAAGCACATCGACAAGGTGAAGCTCGCGATCACAGATATGATCTTGCCTATTATGGATGGCGCTGCAACAATTTGGGCGCTTAGAAAACTAAATCCGGATCTGGAGATAATCGCCACAACGACATTTATGGATGATATTCGGAATTATGATTCACTCGAGACAACTGTTTCTGTCTTGCGAAAGCCCTATACAGCCAGGAAGCTCTTGAACTCTATCTCCCAGTCCCTCGGACACGCTAAGAATGGCGGGTAGTGTATCGTACAACTTCTCTGTTTTGTGTTGATAAGGAAATAAGTGGAGGAACAGAAATGCCACCCATAGTCTGGAGTGGCGACTTTAGCGTGAAAGTCGCGGAACTTGATGCCCAGCATAAGAGCCTTGTCGAATTGGCTAATGCCCTGGAAGAATCTATTGGAAACAAAAACAAACGAGAAGTGCTGAAAGCTGCCCTTGATAGGCTGCTCGACTACATAGCTTTCCATTTCGGCTCTGAAGAAGCTCTCCTTCAGAAGTACGGCTATCCTGAAGAAAAGCGGCACAAAAAGGAGCACGATGAATTCTCGTGGAAGGTATTGAACATGCGGGGAAAGTGGAGCATCGGAGAAGAGGTACAGATCACCGAGCTTCATGACTTTCTAAGCGATTGGATTAAGAACCATATACTTTTCGCGGACAAGAAATACGGCCAGTTTTTGAATTCGAAAGGAGTGCATTGAATGCTCCTGACGATCTCACTTACCGGCAAGTATCGATCCGGCTAAATCAGATTCGACTCAGCTCCGCAGTATCTTGTATGCCTTAATTTTATTGTAGAGGGTTTGCCGTGAAATGTTGAGCAGCCTGGCGGCTTTTGATTTATCCCAATTAGTCTCCTCAAGGACGTACCTTATGTGGTCACGTTCGGTCGATTCAAGACTAAGCTCCTGAGGCCTGGGCATCTTTGCTTTTGACGAGTCATCGCGAAATATGATACATTCTCTGCTTAGAACATCTCCGCTCGCCAGAACGACGGCCTGCATAAGCACATTTTCCAGTTCTCTAACATTTCCAACCCAATCATGGTCCGTCAACATTTTCAGGACCTCCTGGGGAACGCGAGCGATCTTCTTTCGTGTATCCCTGTTGATATTCCGAAGGAGGTGCGATACGAGAAGCGGGATGTCGTCCTTTCTATCTCTGAGCGGAGGAATGTTAATGGTGAACACACTGATACGATAGAACAGATCTTGGCGGAATTCTCCGCGCCTGACCAAATCATCAAGATTCTTGTTGGTTGCAACAATGACTCTTGCCTTCATCGGACTGACCTTGCTGTCTCCAACCCGTTGGTATTCCCTTTCCTGAAGGACTCGAAGCAGTTTGGACTGAAGGTTCATGGAAATCTCCGATATCTCGTCAAGGAAGATTGTGCCCTCTCCTGCCAGTTCAAACCTTCCTTTCTGATCGCGCGACGCGCCCGTGAACGAGCCTTTTACATGTCCAAAAAGCTCGCTCTCCAGAAGGGTTTCCGGAAGAGCAGAAACGTCCACCGCGACAAACGGGAAATCTTTTGTTGGTCCCGACTCATGTATTATCCTGCCCACTAACTCTTTACCCGTTCCGCTTTCTCCCTGTATCAAAACGTTTACCCTACTGGACGAGACCTGTCCGATCTTCTTGAGAACATCGATGATTCCGCGGGAGCGACCGATTATTGTCCGGCGTTGGGTGTTCAACTCGGGTTCGGCGGACCCGGTAACGTCTAGACCCGCCTCCAGCGATCTTGTCTCGATTGCCCTCGCAATTAGCGATTCCACATCCGACGTTGCAAAAGGCTTCTCCAGATAATCGAATGCGCCATATTTCATTGCCTCGATGACCGAATCCATATCACCGAATGCGGTCATGATAATAACCGGCGTGTTAACATCTTCCCTCTTAATAGCTTTCAGGACTTCTATTCCGCTCAGGTTATTCATCCTGACATCAGACATCACGAGGTCCGGCCTACAATCATGAAACTTTTTCAGACCTTCGTCACCGTCGGTTGCTAGCTCAACTACGTGGCCCCTGCTCGACAGGAGAATCATTAGCGACTCTCTTATTGTCTCATCATCGTCAATTACAAGTATGTTTCCCTTGACCATACTCCCACCTAAATCAGCTATTCATTAAACGGATCGAGATTGGCCACTGCATCCAACACAGCACGCATGCATTTCGATTACCTGCACAAACAAATTAACCGAATCAGCCTATTCTGTCAAACCCCAGGGAAACTTCTATAATTCGATTGGTCAACTTCCGCGGTATTCTTCACTTTTGCGGTTGAAAATCCCCTTTCATAACGCCAATGTCGTCACCTATCCGTATCCGCGACCCTTTATTTGAAATTTGGGTGTCTTGGGCCGGATTCTATCGTACATCTTCCTTAGCGCTTCGTACGCGCTTGAGCTGCCGCGATCGGCGCATTGTCTATATACTCTTACTGCGTCCGCTGTATCGCGCGGCAACCCGATTCCATACTCATAACAGTAACCGATTGCGAGCTGAGCTATTATGGACCCTTCTGCCGATGCATCCAGAAGAGTATGGATAGTATCGGAAAGCGCCGCGTCCCTCGCAATCAATACTCCGCTGTCTGAAGATGCTGAATCTGCAAGCACAACGGTCGCCGCAAGACGGACTCTCGCCTCAGAACTTCCCTCATTAGCGGCCTGCATCCAGCACTGTTTCCCCAGCATAGGATTTATAGAGGTCCACTCACCAGTGTAGTAGCACCTCCCGAGTTCGAGCAGAGAAGGGATGTTTCCCTCTGCCGCCGCGGCGGAGAGTAATTTGAACGCCTGATGACCATCAACGCGATGGTCAAGTCCCAGTTCGGTCAAGCCTGCCCACACGAAGGCTGCATCTGTGTCGCCGGCTTTTGTCCGGGATTCAACTTCTGCGTCGAAACTCTTCCTCCGAACAAGTTTTAACAAAAGGACAAGTGCCTGCCGTGAGTCCAGTCTTGCGGCACGCAGGTACTGTTCAGCGGCCAAGATATCGTCCCGGTGTACACCGACTCCCTTCTGGTAGCAGCGTCCAAGAATTGTTAATGCTTGCGGGTCTCCGAGATTTGCGGCCCTTTCAACGATCTTTATCGTTCCGGGCCTGCCTGCTTGTGAAATCGCGCTCAAGCCTTTTGCGGGAAATGCACTCATCAGAATAGCACCTCCCTTACGATAAGCTTCTTCGATTATTGTCGAATCGTTAACATCCGTTATCGAATCACGATTGAAATTTAGAAATACTGGTTCGAAGCCGCTTGAGTTGACATTCGAAGCGGTGTCACCCTCTGTGGACACTTCAGACGTGGTATCGGTAGAATCGGTGACACCCTGCTCAACAAAAATCTTGAGTACGCGCCGAGCGGGCGGATACTTGGCATCGGCTGCCTCCTTGACCAGCCTATAGGCCCTGGACAGGTTTCTGGGGACCACAAGGTTATCGGTGTACATCAAGCCCAGTGCAAGCTCCGCCTCGGGGAGATGCTGCCCGGCTGCATTGTCAAACTCACCAAATGCCTTGAACGGATTCCAACTAATTCCCCAACCGTTATTCAGAAATACGCCGAAGTTGTATTCTGCAATCGGCATCTTCTGTTCTGCCGCTCTTTTTATCCAATACGCGGCTCGAAGGGTGTCTATCGGAAATCCCTCTCCCAGAAAATAACGAAGACCCAGTTCATGTTCCGCAGCAGGGTCCCCGTCATTCGCTTTCCGTACCAGCATGAATCCTTCCCAAAGCCTGTATTCGGTTTGTGAAGGTCTGATGAGTTCCGCGCTTAGAGGCGGCGTGTAGTGCCTGAGTATGATGCTCTGAGTCGAATCCGGTGAAACGCCTTGCGATAGACCGACGCGATTAATAATAAGGAGAACAAGAATTTGGACCGGTAGATAACGGATTTCCCTTCTCATGTACATAATTATACAAAACTTGGACGCAGGAAATCGAGACCCGGTTTGAAGGAGATGTATGCCGGCAGGCTGTCTAGTGGCTGCGAAGAAATTTACCCATAATAAACCGGTCGTCAGCTCACTTTAAATTTGCCAACGCCTTGGTTAGTTTCCTGACGGTATCGTGTAAATCTTCAGAAATTACTTTAGTCTCGGTCAGGACCGGCATGAAGTTGGTGTCCCCGTCCCAACGCGGAACAATATGAAAATGGATGTGGTCAGCTATACCCGCCCCGCTGAGCCTGCCAAGGTTCGCCCCAAAATTGAACCCATCGGGATGAGATGTCATACGAAGCAGCTTAATGCCAAGCTGAGTCTGCTCCATTACATCAGAAAGCTCTTCCTTTGTGAGGTCCTCAAACATCGCTTTATGAGCAAATGGCACCACCATCAAATGTCCGCTATTGTACGGATAAATATTCATTATGATCGCGGATAGTGAGCTACGATAGACAATGAGATTCTCTTCATCATCTTTTTGCGCAAGCTTCTGACAAAAGACGCACCCTTTCGCTTCACCGGTCTTCTGCTCAGAAAAGGATTCGATATATTTCGATCGCCAGGGCGACCACAATCGGTTCATCGCCAAGCTCCAAACTCCGAATTCCAAAGTCCAAACCAATTCGATGCGCTAAATGCAAAACTCCAAACCCACCTCGGGAAACCGCTCAAACGTCCACCGGTCATTCGTTTCCTGGAAATTGGAACTTGATTTGAGTTTGGAGCTTGAGATTTCAATCTTGAATTCATTCCTGTTCGACTTTGTCCTTTTGTGTTTCAGCCACGATTTTTTCTGCTACTTCCTTGGGAACTTCCTCATAGTGAGAAAACTTCTGTCGGAAGACGCCCCTTCCCTGGGTCATGCTTCGGACGACATTAGCATATTTGTAAAGCTCCTTCAAAGGTACTTGCGCCTTGATCTTCTGATTTCCTCCTTCGGCTTCCATTCC
The DNA here is from genome assembly GCA_021789975.1 of Bacteroidota bacterium. Lineage (GTDB taxonomy): Bacteria > Bacteroidota > Ignavibacteria > Kryptoniales > JAKASW01 > JAKASW01. Next base: position 25,874 of record JAJYIT010000041.1, on the reverse strand, counting down.
GAGTATCTTACCGCGCCTGCCTGATATATCCCCCATGATGTCCCCCATATGTTCGTCGGGGACAATCACTTCCAATTCGTAGATGGGCTCGAGCAGGATGGGTTTGGCATCTCTGAATCCTTTCTTGAAGGCCATGGCACCCGCGATCTTGAACGAAATTTCATCGGAATCCACCGGATGCGAGGTTCCGTCGAACAGAGTGACTCTCACATCGACAACTTTGTGGCCCGATACCACTCCTTGGGACAAGACTTCAACAACACCTTTTTCGACCGCAGGGATGAATCGCCCTGGTACGACACCTCCGACCACTGCATCGACGAACTCAAAACCTGCGCCTCGGACAAGTGGCTCCACCTTGAGATGCACGTGACCATACTGGCCGCGTCCTCCCGACTGTTTCTTATGCTTATACTCTGAATCCGCCACTGCCCCCCTGATGGTTTCCCGATAAGGGATGTCCGGTTCAACCATATCCACATCGACACCGTATCTTTCTTTTAGTCGTCGGGTGACAACCTGCAGGTGCATCTCACCCTGACCACTGAGAACGGTTTGATTCAACTCGGGGTCGACCTCCACAACGAATGTCGGATCTTCTTCATGAAGGGCGTGCAGTCCTGATGCCACTTTGTCCTCGTCGTGACGATTCTTCGACACGATGGCAACGTGCATGAGGGGTTCCGGAAAGTCTATCTTCTTCATGATGATCGGAAGATTCTTTCCACTGAGAGTGTTGTTAGTGTGAGTGTCCTTGAGCTTCACAACCGCGGCGATATCTCCGGCGATCACCTTGGGCGTTTCTTTCCTGTCTTTTCCATTGAGGATGTAGAGGGTGCCGAGCCTCTCTGACTTGCCGTTAGCCTGATTGACTAAATCCATCCCGGGGATGACAATGCCGGAAAAGACTCTGAACAAAGACAGTTCCCCGATGTTTCTTTCGGATATAGTTTTGAATATGAAGAGAGCGGGATCTGCCCCCTGGTCGCTGGCTATCTTGACTTCTTCATGTGAATTAGTCACCCTAAAACCCGTTGCGGCAGGCATATCAAGTGGTGACGGGCCGAACTCTGAAAGAAAATCGAGTATAGATGCCACACCAACCATCTGCAGCCCTGCAGAAGCAAAAACCGGGAAGATCTTCCTGTCGACAAGCGCCTTCTTCATTCCTATCTTCAGCTGCTCGTCCGTGAGTCCGCCATTTTCGAGAAAGGAGTTGAGCAAGCTCTCATCAGTCTCCGAAAGCTGTTCGATCATTTCTTCGCGATATTTTTCGGCGGTCGCTTTCAACGCATCTGGAATCTCCATCTCCGAGAACGCACCTTTTGCCGCACGATCGAACTTCAACAGCTTCATCTTGAGGACATCGACGACACTATCGATGCCGGTTCCCTCGCCCACAGGTACTTGCAGGACTACGGCGTCGTGCGATAGTTTTTCGCGAATCTGCCCGAGAGTCTTTTCAAATGCCGAATTTTCTGAATCGACTTTGTTGATTACAAAACAGGTTGGAGTCCTGTACTCTTTCAGAAACCCCCAGTCTATTTCTGTACCTACTTCTATTCCTTCAACAGATTTCACAACCACCAGAGCTATATCCGAAACACGCAGGGCCGCTTTAACCTCACCCAGAAAATCCGGATAACCCGGCGGATCGAGTATGTTGAGCTTGGCGTCATGCCAATCAGAATGGAGCAGAGAAGTGCTTATCGAGATTTTCCTCTCGATCTCGTCGTGATTGTAATCCGAAACGGTGTTCCCTTCGGCGATTGTCCCCATCCGAGTGGTAACCCCTGATGCGTACAAGATGGCTTCGGCGAAAGTAGTTTTGCCCGACCCGCCGTGACCAACCAAAGCGATGTTCCTTAGATTTGATGGATTGTACTCTTTCATTTGATCTCCTTTTCCCGAGCAGCCCCGCTCCCCAAGCTATATGGGGACGGGGGCCCGACCCTGAGCCAGTGCATCCGGTTCGGGAGCAAGTAAGTAACCAGAATTTCGCAAAGTGGTATGGGATCGGAAGAGTTCGTCTTTGTCCGGATCACGTTAGCTTCTTAGAACCCGCAGGAAGGCTTGGATTCCGTTGACAATACCCGCGACGTAACCTGCGGCATCCATAACTGGATCTTCAATTCTTGATTTGACTTTTTGTTCCAGCTCAACGAGTTCCTCAATGCCGTTGACAAGAGAATCAACAGCAGTCTTGACACCAGTAACCTCACCATCTACGCTTTCGGCGATTTCCCTTATCTTTCCGGAAATTATCCCCGCGTTTTCAAGGAGAGGAGCCGATTTCTCGGAGATCTCCTTAACGGAACTTTCGAGCTGGTTGAGAACGTGTTTTGCATCTTTCATCAACGCTATCGAATAAATGCATGCAGCAGCTATTGCGATGAGAGCGATTGAGGCAACGATAAGAAAGACTGTGGTCACGCTGGGCCCCCTTAGCTGTTCTTAGTTCGTTCTTCCTTGAACGCGTCAGCTCCGGCTTTGACCGCAGCTTTAAGCTTACTTCCTTCTCCCTTTGCCTGGTCGAGTATTTTTTCCGCATCCGAAATCAGCATCCCGGCTTTCTCTTTAGCTTGGCTAACCAGGTCCCCCGACCGTTTCTTCCCTTCACCGATAATTCCTTCCGCCTTAACCCGTGCCTGCTGAAGCTGTTCCTGTGCGCTGTCCATCAACTCATCAGTTTTCTTCTGGATATCTTTACGAAGCTCCTTTCCAGATTTCGGCGCAAGCAGCAAGGCTGTGACTGCCCCGATGACACTACCCGCGAGAAAACCTAGAAGTAATCCTCGCGTGACTCCATCATCTTCGTGTGCCATGATATACCTCCGCTGATTTAAGTACCGTTTTTAAGATATTACCGCCCGCCATAAAAATCAAGAAAAGCGCACGCAGCAGGGTGTGCGGCAAATTTATAAGGGGATTTCATCAAACAGCCGCCCTGTAAGCCCAAAAGTCGTCCCAATAATGACTCATAAGGATACAACGCAGAGCAATGATGCTATTTGGTCCTTTTACGGTCCAGTGCATCCCGGATGGTTCTAATGGCTTTCCTATGACAGCGCGACATCGGGCCCTGCCCACCGCAGGCAGATTCGATCACACCGGAATCTACAAATAGTCCACGCGCTCTGAACGAGTTATATCGCATCCGCTTTTTGTCTTGTTCAACGTATCCTATTGCTGACTCACATATTCGGCGCGTTTCTTCACTCCTGGTTTTAAGTCGTCTCAATGCCTTGATCACTGCTTCAACATTACCATTATCCAGTTCTCCCTTCCGCTTAGCCTTCCAATTCCGCAAACGGCGGCTGCCAGGTTTGAATATTGGTCATGCGCAAATCCAACAATGCTCTCTCACCTTGATAGAGGTCGACTATCTGAGTCGCATTCCAGAAGTATTCATGCACTAAGTTCCATATCCAAGGCGCTCCATCATTTTTGACGCATGCCTGGTCAAACTGGTTAACGCCGCGACGATTCGCCTCCACTCTATAGCCTCAAGGTCGTCATTTCCTTCAGATTGTCTCTCCCCGAATGCTACCCCTCGCAGATCCTCTATCTCCTTTCCCGCCTTCTCAACAAATTCCTCTGAAGTGTATTTCAGCTCATCGAGTTCCTTCTTATCCTGTACCTCTCGTACCGGTATTGCACCACATATCCTCTCATTCACCTCTACCAGCTTCTCGCATAACCCTCGGTTTATAGTGTCAGGAAATCGTCTGGTGCCTGAGCTGGTTTAAATTGCGCTGCAAGTCTTCTTCATTTATCGTACTATCTGCGAGCCGCCCTTGCAGATAATCATCATAGGCGGACATATCAAAATGGCCATGACCCGAGAGATTGAACGCAATCACTTCTTTCTTTCCTTCCGACTTGGCACGCAAAGCTTCGTCAATTGCGGCGCGTATCGCGTGCGAGGATTCGGGTGCCGGTATTATCCCTTCGCTCTTTGCAAACTTAACGGCAGCATCGAAGACTTCATTCTGTGAGTATGCGACGGGATTGATAATTCCGGCGTTGACAAGAGCCGAGATCAAGGGAGCAACTCCATGATACCTCAGACCACCCGCGTGGATCGCCGGCGGCATAAAATCATGCCCCAGGCTATGCATAGACAGAAGTGGGGTAAGACCGGCAGTGTCGCCGTAGTCATAGGTGAGAACGCCTTTGGTCAGAGTGGGACACGCCGACGGTTCCACCGCAAGCACCCGCATATTCCTGGCGCGCGGATTATCTGCAAGCTTCTCCCGGATGAAAGGAAAGGAAAAGCCTCCGAAATTTGATCCTCCGCCGACACAGCCTATCAGGATATCAGGGTATTCATCTACCCTTTCAAACTGCCTCAACGCTTCTTCGCCGATTATCGTTTGATGCAGAAGAACATGGTTGAGAACGCTGCCGAGTGAATATTTCGTATCAACGTCGCTTGCGGCTACTTCCACTGCCTCGCTAATCGCGATGCCGAGACTGCCTGGGGAATCAGGGTGCGCGGCAAGTATTCCTTTTCCTGCGGATGTCTCCTCGCTCGGACTCGCAGTCACCTCGGCGCCCCACAGCTGCATCATTGCCCTTCGGTACGGCTTCTGGTTGTAAGACGACTTCACCATAAACACCTTACAACCGAGGTCAAAGTAATTGCATGCCATCGACAATGCACTCCCCCATTGACCGGCGCCAGTCTCCGTGGTAAGCCGCTTGACGCCCTCAATCTTATTGTAGAATGCTTGTGGAACTGCGGTGTTTGGTTTGTGACTTCCGGCCGGACTAAGACTCTCATTCTTGTAATAAATATGAGCAGGAGTTTCCAGAAGCTCCTCCAACCCCCTCGCACGCACTAATGGCGTCGGTCTCCACTTAAGATATACCTTCAAAACCTCCGGCGGGATCTTGACAAACAAATCGGGCGTCACTTCCTGTTCGATAATCCTATTCGGAAATATTGCCGCCAGCTTGTCGGGAGTGATCGGCTTGCGCGTCTGAGGATCGAGCGGTGGAAGCGGCTTCTCCTTCAGGTCTGCCGCAATGTTGTACCACTTCTTTGGAATTTCCCGTTCACTGAGATATACTCTATTCGGAACACTTGTAGATTTCATATATCACTCTCACCAGAATTTTGGTTTGCCGGCATTTACCCAGGCGGTGTACCAGTAAGATGCCACCGCACTCACCGCCTCTCGCATTTGCGATTCCACCATGCCGTTTAGTTCTTTGTTGAATTTCGTATAGTATTGGTCGGAATAAATATATTCTCTCCTACCCTCTTTCTCTTCCACCCGGTAAAGGTCGTCCTTGGGAATACCAACCTTTGCAAGTGAGTCGGCCTTGAATACTTCAGGCAAGAGCGAATAACTATGCTCCAATATGCCGAGCGCGTGTTTCACCGGATTCTTGATGTAATGGACACTTCCAAAATTACTGAAGTTGTAGTCACTTCCAAAATGCTGTGGTATACCAGTTTCCCATCTAAAGTGAACACCGATGTTACCGCTGAGCTGGCCATCATAGTTCTTTGTCGCGTGAAGAGGAACATGCATATCTGCCACATAATGTCCGAGGTCGGCCGAAAGATGAAGGATCAAAGGCACATCGTGTTCCTTCATAGCGGCGGTCAGGCTATCAACATCCCAACCCACTCTCCATGGCACAATACCGTCTTTCAAGACAGTTTCCTCACCGTACTTCTCAACCGCATCCTCGTAGGTAGCAGGCACATGAAAATCGGGATAATCCCCGTAACGGTCCAGGTCCATGTAATGAGAATAAGCTTCGTTCTTTACAAAAGCCCTTCGCGTGTCCGGATCCGTCGAATGCTCGACGAGATAATCCACGTTTGCGGAATAGAAGTCGCGTACTGGTTCGGGAAGAACGGTCACCGCCTCTTTGTTGATAACGTGGTGTGCCCAGAATCCCCATCCGAACGCTGACTGAGAAACAAGCACCCCAACTATAAAAATGGAAACGAAGCCGGCGACACGTTTGAGAATGTCCATCATGACTCCCGCTAGTTAAGAAAACAATGGTGCGGCCGCCCTGCGACGACAGGGTGAACCGCACCTATGCATAATTGTAATTAGCGAATCTTCTTCTTGTGACGCATCTTGCGAAGCCGCTTCTTTCGCTTGTGGGTCGCCATTTTGTGACGTTTGCGCTTTTTACCACTCGGCATTCTAATTCACCTCCTGAGAATCTAGGCCTGCATGTTGCTGCAATGTTTGTTCTGCTTTTCTTCCAATTTCACTATTCGGATCAGCCTGGACACACTTCTTGAACGAATCCATCGCATCGCTGAAGTCGCCGGCATTCAAGTAAATTATGCCAAGGTTAAAGAGTCCGATTTGATGTTTGGGATTTATTTTGAGTGCATGTTTCAGTTCTTCAATTGCTTCCTGCGTATGACCACCTTCGAAGAGTGTAACTCCATAATCCACCCTCGCATCCACATTTTGCGGCTCCTTCGCCAGATAGTTCTTATAATATATCTGGGCGCGGTCATAGAACTTGTTATCCTGGAGCATGTTTGCAAGTCTAAGCGTTGCGTCAAGGTCCGATGGATTCTTTGCTACCAGTTCTGTCAAATTGTTGATCTCGTGAAGAACGTCGGCGCTCGGCTGGTTGCCTGAAGTCTGCTGTTGAGACGCCCCTCCGGATTGACCTCCGGGTGGAGCAGTAGGTCTGGAGCTCATAAGTCCATAAACGAGTACACCGCCCAATACCACTGCCGCGGCAATGGAGCCTATTTGAAACGGCTCAAGGTGGAAACGCCTGCGGGTGGGTGACTGTTGTCTATCCGGGCGTCTGGAATTTTCCTGTTTTCCCTTCTTCTTGCTGCTTTGTTTGGGTTGAGCTGGAGACACATTCTGAGGTTTCGAAGGAGCCGGTGGAGGGGTGTTTGCCGATGGTGCCGCCTGACTTCTTTTCGCATTACCGAGAAACGACCCGCATGATTCACAGGCTGTGGCTGACAAAGAGTTTTCATACCCACATGTCGGACAAACCAACACCTCTGAGATTTTGTCCGATCCCGAGATGCGTTCGGAAGTCGGTGGTGCTTGCAGAGGAGCAGTTGCTCCGCAATTAGGACAGAACTTAAAACTGGAGGATACCTCGGTACCACAATTCGGGCAAAACCTTGCCGTCATTTCTGAGGCGCCTCCTCGACATTTCCTTTCTCGATTTCCTCTCTCTTGCCTACGTGTTCGTCAACGTAGGATTTAAATTCCTTAGACACTTTAAAATAAGGGACGAATTGTTCCTTTACCGGATAGGCTTGTCCCGTCTTTGGGTTCCGAGCCATACGTCCTTTTCTTTTCCGGATTTTGAAGCTGCCGAATCCTCTGATCTCGATGACTTTTCCATCTGCAAGTGCGTTGCGTACGGAAGCCAGGAAACCCTCAACAACTGCCTGCGTTTCTATTTTTGTTAGTCCAGTCTGCATCGCGATCTCTTCGACAATATCAGCTTTAGTAACGCTCATTTGCCCACCTTTCTAATGCTCGAATCTGTATTGAAGTATCGGCTGTTCAAGGAAGTCACTCTCAAAGATGTGAAGTTTGGAGAAAAAATCTCCGAACAATATGTCTGCCAGCGATCTCGGCCTCCTCGGCTCGACAACCAAAGGTTTTCCCTTGATCCCACCCAGGGACGCCGCAATCTTGATTGCATCCTCAAAAGATCCAAGCGTATCTATAAGTCCAAGCTTAAGCGCTTGCTCACCGGTAAAGACACGGCCGTCCGCAAACTTTCTGAGCTTCTCCAGAGGTATTTTTCTGTCTTTCGCAACTACGTTAAGAAACTGCCCGAAACTGTTCTCGACAACTCCCTGAAAATATTTCTCGTCGGCTTTCGTCATGGGTCTGAAGGGAGAACCGGAGTCTTTAAACTTGCCGCTCTTGATAACATCCATTTGGAGTCCGAGCTTTGTCATCAGTTTGCTCCAATTTGGAAACTCCGCGATAACTCCGATACTGCCGGTTATTGTCCCAGGATCTGCAACTATTCTCGTTGCTCCACAACTCACATAGTATCCTCCGCTCGCGGCAAGCGATCCCATCGAGACGACAATTGGCTTAACCGTATCGCTTATGGACCTAACCTCCTCATAGATTTCCTGGCTCGCCGCGACGCCCCCGCCTGGACTGTCAACACGCAGTACTATAGCTTTAACACTCTTGTTCTCTGCAAGAGTCTGAAGGTTCGACACAATGTCCCTTGAGGACATAATCGTCCCGGTAAGATTGACTATCGCCACCTTCTGGCCTGGTCCGTTAAGACTGTAGTTCTCTTCTTCTCCCCCACCGCTTGAAATCAATATCGCGACAACGATACCGCCAAGAATAATGATTCCGAGTATCCAGAAAAAGATCTTCGTCGATTTTTTCATTAAACTTTTAGGCTCAATGGGCTTTCTTGTAGCTTGACTTCAAGGACAATCCAATTAACCAGCTAACTTCAAATTGCTCAACAGTTTACAACCTGGGGCCAATAAAATCAATTTACAGAACTTGGCACTTCGATACGATGATTTGCAAACGTGTTTGGGCACTGCTTCTCGGACTGAGATCCAGTTCCAATTCGATTGCATTACACCATTGGCGCTCACCCGATGGCAATCTTGAAAACGCTCCCGATTATGACGCTTATCAGGATTATTACAAATACGACTGAAGTCACTCCAACGTATTTGAAATCATGTTCCTTCCAGAACGCGAAGATCGAGATAAAGACGCGGCTCACGGGGGTCAGGATCAGCGAAAGAGTACCGAGGTAAAGAAACGTCCTCGCATCGAGGTGGGTTAAGCTTGAAATAAAAACGCTGATCGAGGGGAAATATTGGTGCGCGGTTGAAGGTATGCGCGAATCTTCTATCAGCGCAAGTATCAGGCCCGCGGCGTACAGCCCTATGGTGACATACATGCCGGTAGCAAGAATAATTCCGACTATTCTATTTATATATTGTGTCTCGGTCTGTTCTGTTTTGGACTGCATGAAAGTTACAGGATAGTGGGGAATTTGATGCCCGCGCCGCTGCGCAGACCGTTTGCAAGCATACTGAAACCAAGGTAAATCATGATGACAAAGAAGATTATCTTTATAACCTTGCTGTGCAGTTTGTTCATCACGTTGCTGCCGATAGTCGCGCCGAGCATTGTTCCGAGGGCGACAGGCCCCACGATGTACAGGTTGACCGCCCCTGCAAGCAAATATACTATCGCGCTTGTCGCAGCAGTTACTCCGATCATGAACTTGCTTGTAGCGACGGACACCTTCATCGGGACGTTCATCATGGAGTTCATCGCCGCCACCTTGATAACGCCTCCGCCAATCCCGAGAAGACCGGACCCTATTCCCGCGAGCGAGGAGACGAGCCCGCCCTCGATCGCCCGTGTTGCGTGATAACTAACTTCTCTGTTAGCAGCCTCGTCATGATATTCACCCTGCAAGTCAAGTTTGCGCGAAATCTTGTCGACTCCCCCCGTCTTGAAAGAATCTGCGGCTATCATTTTATCATCGGTTTCCCTGCTCCGGTACGATACAACCGCCATGAACATGATGAGCGCGCCGAATATGAGGCTCAGGACCCATCCCTGCATCATAACACCCACGAAAGCCCCGATGAGGGCCCCACCGGTTGTGGCGATTTCCAGGAACATTCCGAGACGGACATTAGTGATTTGCTGGTCGACGTACGAAAGGGCACCCGCTATAGATGTGGCTATCACGGAAACTATGCTCGCGGCAATGGCGTGATGGATCGGCATGTGGAATACAAGCGTTAATACCGGGACAATAACTATCCCGCCACCAATTCCAACCAAAGCTCCGAAGAAACCTGCAAAGATAGCGACAAGAAACAGACTCAAGAAAAGCAAAAACATGCGTGCAATATATTTCGTGAGTTCAAAATAAACAAAGATTCCCGGAATTTGTTTGATTAACTAAGCCACCGTTCACTAAATTGTTTCTTCAAAAGCGAACCACAAGCGATCATCACTCTGATGAAAAGATCCGTCTACTATCTGCAGTTAATGCGGCCCGTTCAATGGGTTAAGAACGTTTTTGTGGTCATTCCGCTAATCTTCTCAAAAAATCTCTTCAATGTAAGTTTGTTCTCAAGATCGGCACTCACTTTCGTTGCGTTTTGCCTTGCGGCGTCAGCTATCTACATAGTGAACGACATCGCGGACAGGAAACGTGATCTGCTCCACCCTGTCAAGAACAAGCGGCCTATCGCATCCGGTATGGTAAAAGTTGCAGAAGGTTGGATGGCAGCGTTCCTCTTGTTGGTGCTCTCTTTTCTTGTCATGAAGCTTGGCAACTGCGGCATGTCGTCGGCCGCTGCCATAGCCGCATACGTTCTGATTAACATTTTTTATTCCTTCCTGCTCAAAGAAGTTGTGCTGGTTGACGTATTTGTCATCGCATTGGGATTCATATTGAGAATTCTGGCGGGAGGGTATGCGATAGATGTTAAGATATCGAGCTGGCTGATAATGACGACGCTGTTCGTGTCCCTATTCTTAGGGATTGCAAAACGAAGGGGCGAGTTCGTCTCGATGGGCGGCGGTAGCCAAATCGGTGAAGACTCAGGCAGAACCAGCAGGAGGGTACTTTTCGATTACGACCTCAGCCTCATCGATCAGATCCTTTCCGTCTCCGCTGCAAGTGTGATAATTACTTATGCCCTGTATACCATGTCCGCACGGACGGTAAGAGTCTTCGGCACTGAGGCGCTCATCTTCACAACCGTATTCGTGGTCTACGGTATCTTCCGCTACCTCTTCCTTATTCATAAACTCGGTCTCGGCGAAAATCCAACCGGCGCGCTTTTGACGGACAAACCTATGCTGATCAACATTATCTTATACACCATTTCGGTCGTCCTGATAATTTACAAGCGGGAACTTGCTCTCTTGATTTCAAGATATGTTTCGTAAGGCCCGGCAGCTCAAAACACCTTTCTCGTTCAAACATCCGGCATTCCGGCTAGGTCTGTCTTGAAGTCCCGCAAAGCCGAGGTCATTCTCCTCTCAATTACGATTATCTGGGGCGGCACATTTGCTGTCGTTAAGTATGCTCTCTCAGATGCGTCGCCTCTTGCTTTTCTCGCCATAAGGTTCGGTATTGCGTCTTTGATCTTTCCGCTGATATACAGAGGTAACTACTTCTCCATGGACCGGGGGACGTTGTTTAGTGGATTGTTCCTCGGCGGGCTACTGATGATAGGGTTCGCGTTCCAGACAGTTGGACTCCAATACACAACCGCGTCAAAGTCTGCATTTATTACAGGGCTGTTGGTCGCACTCACGCCGATCGCGCAGGCTGCAATTGAACGACGCCCCCCGTCAAGAGGTAGCCTAATAGGAGTGGGGTTGGTCGCCATTGGTCTCTTTCTTCTAACGTCGCCGGAAGGTCAGGGGATAAACATCGGTGATGTGCTCACATTCATGTGTGCCGTCTCTTACGCCATCTATATTGTTTACCTGGACGTTTTTTCAAAGAGACATGACGTTCGACATCTGACATTCCTGCAACTATCGGTAACAAGCCTTCTTTCAATCATGGTCGCACCGTTTACCGAAAGGATCCATGTTCACTTCAATCTCGGATTCCTTGGGGCAATAGCATATACTTCTATTCTGGCGACCGTCTTTGCAACATATTTGCAGACGAAGTACCAGCGCGAGATCACGCCGGTTCGCGCCGCAATAATCTTCTCCATGGAACCCGTAGTTGCAAATATCATTGCCTTCTTCGCCTTTGGAGAGTTTGTCGGGTATGTCGGGGCAATAGGTGGAGCATTCATAATCGCGGGGCTCCTGACCTCCGAATTGATAAGAAAGTAGAACGACAGCCGGTCCGACTCGTACCGTCCTATCCTAAAGGAAAACCTATTTGCTCACCAGTCCCAGGAGTTCTATAGCGATTACGCCGCTCCAGTGTTTAGACAAATGGTTCCGGAGTCTATTTTGCCAAGCCACCATAAGAACTCGGGTAGTGTCCTAATTTGAATCTCACTTGAAAGAAGAAAAGTGAATCAACCGCAATGATCGCAAGGATCGCGAAGCTCTATATCGCTAAAAAATCCTCAGCGCACCTTAGCGATCTCCGCTGTTTGAGCAAAACATAAATTGGTACACTTCTAGAACTTGGAACGAATACAGCGCTACAAATCGAAAGTCACGGCGCAGCCTTCAGCAGGCGAAGGCTGACTTTCAGTACTGCGGCATACCTTTGATAACTGTCTATCAGAGTCCGGCATTCCAGCCCGCAACTGTCGGACTCCCATTAAAGGGCTGTTGGTTCCATGGTAGCGCACCCTCGATGGAACTATACCACACTTCACAGCGTTAGCTTGATACATTGAGAAATTCTCAATGCAATAAATCAGCGTGCTTCGAGCTTTACCACCTTCATGATCGATCTCGTGCTCCTCACTGGGGATAGCGCGAGCAGTGGTGCCATGGTTCTGCAGGAATTCAAAGAAAGGAATTGATATGCCGGATCTGACTCATCTCCATCCTATGATAGTGCATTTCCCCATCGCTCTCCTGATTATCGGCTTCCTCGTCGACGCGATATCGTTGTTTGTGAAGCGCGACTTCCTGGAAAAAACCGGTTTCATTCTTCTAATAGTCGGAGCCATCGGAGCGATTGCTGCATATTTCTCGGGGGCGTCGGCGGCCGATGGTCTGGTTGAGGCAGGAAGTCTGAAGGATGCAGTAGAAGTTCACGAAAGTGCAGCTGAGCTGGCACTCTGGATAATCATCGGAGCCGCGGTATTCAGAACTGCTCTGGTCATGGTACGCCGGTATGCCGGCTACTACAGATGGATTGCCTTCGCAATATTCTTTGCGGGCGTACTTGCTGTGTCCAGGACCGGCTATTATGGTGGAGAATTGGTTTTCAAACACGCAGCAGGAGTAACTATTGAATTCGGTTCATCAAATTCAGGATCTATTCAAAACGGTTCTCTGGCTTCGGCATCAAATCCGTAATATTGCATTTAATCCGTCTTCGATCTCCGGAACGGAACATCGCCTGGACCGTACGCCGAGAACAAGACGATCCATTTCCGAAGCACCTGCCGATATTAAAGCGAACGTGACCGAGTCTTAGGTCAAATCACTAATCAACTAGAAAGGGAGTAAGATGAAGCGAATAATCATTTCATCGGCAGTATTGATCCTTTTCAGCGCATTTACGCTCTGCGCTGCCGCCGATAAGGAAGCTGCCAAGAAGGTGGTAGAGGATCTTAAGGCTGCGTTTACCGGCGAAACCACTGCCAGTGCAAAGTATGCCGCCTATGCAGAAAAGGCAAAGCAAGAGGGCTTGGACAATATCGCCCTGCTGTTTGAGGCAGCATCGAAGGCAGAAAACATCCATGCGGGGAACCATAAAGCGGCACTCGAACAGATTGGCGAAACCGCACCGGCCGTCGATCCTAAGTTCGAAGTAAACTCCACGAGCGATAATTTGAAAGATGCGATAAAAGGCGAGACCTATGAGTCAAGCATAATGTACCCGAGTTTCTTAAAGGACGCCGGTAAGGCGGGGATTACCATCGCCTCGATTTCTTTTAATTACGCAAACAAGACCGAGCTCAAGCATAAGGCACTTTACGAGGGAGCATTGAAGGCACTTGAAGCCAACGACATCGGATCACTTGCGTCAGTGTACCAGGTTTGTCCGACGTGCGGCAACACATACGCTGGAGAAGCTCCGGCGCGCTGTGGAATCTGCATGACTGGCAAGGACAGATTCCTGACTGTCGAATAAGGAAAGGAGTATTCGTCCCCCTTTCTTCCCTCCTTAAATCGGGTGGGCAAGAAGGAGCCTTTCAGGAGGAGAGAGGAAGGGGGTCTTTACTCAAAATCCAGATTCCATTTTTCAAATAAGTCGGGCGGCACTGCATCCAAAAATCTGCTGGCCTTTGTACATATCCTGCCGGTTTCCCTGTCGTAGACGTTCATCGGATACGTGACATACAGGTTTTCTTTTGCCCGTGTGCATGCGACATACATGAGCCTTCTTTCTTCCTCAAGCTCATCGTCGTCATCAGTGGCATACATTGTCGGAAATTTGCCGTCCAATGCCCATATCAGGAATACGCTGTTCCATTCCAGCCCTTTTGCCGAATGGATGGTCGATAAAGTGATCTGCTCTTCTTTCTGATCCTTATCACCGAGATCCACAACACTCTCTGTCGGAGGCTCAAGAGCAAGATCGGCAAGAAAGTTTTGCATTGACCTGTATCGTTCTGCTATGGACGTAAACATGCCGAGATCTTTTTCGCGCTTCTGATGGTCTTCGTATTTATCCCTCATGAGAGGCTCATAGTATCGGAGAACGGACTCGATTTCTTCAACCGGGGAAACCTTCTTCTTGTTTTGCTCATTCACAAATTCTATGAGTTCCCGGGCACTTGGAGGAATCTTGAGTCGATCATCCTGACTCGAAGTGTCCGCGGGCGGCGTTGGCCCCGTGATGGAACCAAGTACTCTCTCCGCGATGCCGGGACCAACTCCGGGATGCAAGAGGAGTATCCTATGCCAGCCAACAGCATCCAGGGGATTTTCGATCACCCTCAGAAAAGCGATGACATCTTTGATGTGAGCCGCCTCGATCAGCTTCATACCACCAAACTTCACATACGGGATGTTCGCTCTGGTCAGCTCGATTTCTAAATCGAAAGACAAATAAGATGACCGGAAGAGGACCGCGATATCGTTCAACACCTTCCCCTCTTCCCGAAGCTCCAGAATCCGCTGTACGACAAACTTCGATTGAACGTTCTCATTCTCCGCGGTTACCACGACCGGTTTACCGCCGGCATTCTTACGCGAGTAAAGCTCCTTCTCGTATTTTTCCTTTGCTGCGTCGATTACCTTGTTGGTGAAGTTCAGTATCCCCTGCGTGGAACGATAATTCTCTGTCAGCTTGATCGTCTTGCAGTTCGGGAAGTAGGTGGGGAAGTCGAATATGTTCTTGAAGTTGGCGCCCCGAAAAGCGTATATGCTCTGGGCATCGTCTCCCACGACCATGACGTTTTGCTTGTCTATCCCGAGGAGTCTCACTATTTCGCCCTGGACCTTGTTAGTATCCTGGAACTCGTCCACCATGATGTAGCTGTACTTGTTGGTCACCGATTTACGGACCGACTCGTTTTGCTCAAGCAGGAGCCGAAGGTTCTTCAGCAGGTCGTCATAGTCCATCAGGTTGTACCTGCGCTTGTAGTCGTCGAACTGCGTCTTCAGCATGAGTATGTCTTCGGATTGCTCAATGAAGCGGGGATATTCCTTGAACAGAATTTCTTCGATTCGAGTGTATGTATTCTCCGACCTGCTGAAGATATCGACCAGAGTCTCTTTCTTAGGAAAGCGCTGCGCCCGTTTTTCAGGTTTCAGCCTTGTCCTGAGGAGATTGACTACGTCGGCGGCATCCGAATCGTCCAAAATCGTAAATTGTTCGCCATAACCGAGCAGCTTCGCATAGCGCCTGAGCGTGAGGTTTGCAAATGAATGGAACGTACCGCCTGCAACCTGTTCTGCAGAGGTCGATTTAAGCAGTGCGGCGGCCCTTTTCAGCATTTCTGCTGCTGCCTTGCGAGTAAAAGTCAAGAGCAGAATCGCCTGTGGATTGCCGCCAAGTTCCACAAGGTAAGCTACCCTGTACGTAAGTGTTTTCGTCTTGCCGGTCCCGGCGCCGGCTATCACGAGCACAGGGCAATCTATTGTCCGTACCGCTTCAAGCTGATCGGGATTCAGGTCACCTTCATAGTTGATCTTGAAGACTCGGCGCTGTGGTTCGCCGACAACATCCTTTCGGATGGTGTACTTCTTTGATTCCATCTACCCTAACTCGGCAGAGCCGAAACCAAACAGATACGCCGCGGAGACACCAAGATGCGGAGTCATTTTAGCTCCCTGCACCCCCGCCACTTGGAAAGCAGGTTCGCATCTCTGCGGTGAAAGAACGCCCAAAGATACTGAGGCGCGAAGAACCTGATTCATCAACCTGGCGCCTCTGCGTCTCTGCGGTTTTCTTCTAATGATTCGGCTTCCCTGCATTGTCAAATTGTTCTTTGGTAATCGGAAGTATCCAGTTTCCACACAGGGACTCCGCAATATCTTTTCCCCTCTGAGCAATACGGATTAATCCCCGCGAGTATCCTGATTGTGCATGGCGGCAGCAGGTACTTTCCCAACAGCGGATGGACTTCTTTAATCTGATTGACTTCATCGAGCGAGGCCCTCCAGATTTCTTCCTGGGCATTGTAGCACAATCTCATTTCAATCTTGTGATGCAGGTTTAGAAGGTCTGCAGATTCGGTAAACCGGATTGGGAAGGCGTTGGGGAGAAGATACGAGACAAATTCGCGGCTGGCGCCTTTCGACAGAAGATTTCCAATTGCTTCCCAGGTTTTGTCCATGGTTTGCCGGTAGAGCCGCTCGGCACCTTGATCCAGTGTTGCAAGCTTCGGAATGATGTAATCCGGCTCGGTCGTCATCTGCAGCTTCAAAACCGGTCTGGAGGCCGGAGTCATCCGGTGTCTCTGGTCCTGCGAGTCTGCGGTGTGACTAAGCTTCTTTTTGAACGTGTAGGAAGCATGGTACAGCGCCCGGGAAATCTTATCGTGGGTCGTAAGGACCAGTGAGTTAGCGAGAAGCCGGTTGCGCGATGGATCGATAGCCAGCGACAATGCCTCATCGTCGGTCATTTCGTGAGCTGTCTTACCAAGCATCTCTCTCACGGCGTCCGAAATTGTTCTGTCCGCTTTCGCTTTGTAATCAACCAGCTTCGATGTGTGACCACCAAGCTCGACATCGAACTCTGCCGCGAATTTCGCCGGATTGCGGGAGATATCAGGTATCGCTTCCACAAAATTCTCTTCCCCCAGCGGCTCGTCCAGCACTATGCTGTAATTAGGATCGAACCTGAGAAGCTCCCGTACCATCATATCCACGACTAGTTTCTGCTCGTACGGAGCGTCGCCTGACCTGCACATCTTTGCGTAACGCAGAAGAGTTATCCCACTAACCGTGTGGTACAGGTATGAGAAGGTAGCTATCGGCAGAACGTACCTTGCGATTTCCTGTGCTTTCTTTTTGATTTCACCCTTGAAACGACTATCGCTCTTTCGCCTCGGAAATATCTTATAGTATTCATCTCCGGCAGGCTTCATCAGCAGCTGCACCAGATCGCGGTAGGCGGTCACCTGTTCGCGAGCAGCATCTAAATAGATCTGCAGCGCGTCGCCCTGCAACGGCGGGACAAAAAAGTTGTCTTCCTTCACTTCGACATATCTCTGACTCACCTGTTCGGAATTGTAGAACGGATGCGAGTGCAGAAACGACCAGATGAATTGCCGCGAAACGTTGGAGATCTGGAACTGGAACGTAGCATGCTGGAAAGTCGTGTGATGTCCCGAAGCAAATATGTCGCGTGCGAGATTCCCATACTTGTCCAGATCTATCGATTCATCTTCGATTATCCCTTTCGAGGAATAACAGGTTCTTGCTGTCGCAACCACGTTTTTGAAGGGATTCGAAAAGGCCTTGACCAGCTTCACTTGCGGAAGCTGAGAGGGTGCATTCACGGATCTATTTTCAAACAATGACACACTTTCCAATTTAATACCTATTTAGTCGTGCAGTTGCAGAACTCCAGCGAGGCCGGCAACGCTAAAGAGTCGCGATCGCAGAGCCAATCTTTGGAACAAATAGCTTGCACCACCAATTCGCCTCATGTGGCTGTGAAGGCGCAGAGGCACATATCATTTTGTTCCACCGTCTTTTGCCGCTCCATCGGCTCGCTCATCTGTTTGAAAGATTTCTTATCCAACTCTCTTTATCACTACTAAGGTTTTGTCGTCTGCATATGCCGATGAAACCGAGAATTTCTGAACCGTCTCCATTAAAAGAGAACAAATATTCTTGGGATCAGAATCTGCGAGTTCTCCGAGTCGGGTCTTCAACCTCTCCTCTCCGAAGAGTGTGAAATTGCTGTCAGCAGCTTCGGTGACTCCATCAGTGTACAACAGAAGCACATCACCCGGCTCGAAATTTACATTGCCGATGAAATAGCGGGCGTTGGGAGCAATTCCCAATGCCGGGCCGGTGGTCTTTAGCTGAAAGATCTCGTTCTGGCTTTTGCGGTAAAACATCGGGGGGTTATGGCCGGCGTTTACATAAAGGAATAGCCCGGTCTTTTCGTCGGTGAACTCACCCACAAACACGGTGACAAATCTCGAATCTGAAAAAGTAGAATTGACCAGGTTGTTGATCTTCTTCATAAGTGAAGAGATGTTCGTATCAAGCTCAACGCCCATCTTAAGGGCGCCTGACACATACAACGCCTCAACGGCAGCACTGAGCCCCTTACTCGCGGCGTCTCCGATAGCTATTGCAAGCCTCTCGCCATCCTCGCCGGCCGGGAGATAATCGAAAAAGTCCCCTCCCACGACCCGTTCAGGAATAGAGATGCCGAAGATTTCGAAAAGGCCGTAGTTCATCGCATGGCCCGGAAGTATGCTACGCTGTATCTCACGCGCGCGATCTATATCCTGTTCGAGCTGCTTAGTCCTTGCCACGGCATGACGCTCGCGCAATACGGCCGTCACCGCACTCCCGATTACGTTCAAGCTGTCCCCGAGATCCTGGCCGTCTGTCTCCATGTTAAACGCAAGTATATACTGGTACAACAAGTTATCCTTAACTTTAGTCTTATCACCGACTCCTGTCGCGGAGTAGCTCTGAATACCCGTCTTTATCAGCTCGGGATTCCGCTCGTTGCTTAAAACGGTCTTCTTGCTTCCAACAAGTATGAAGTCAGGATAATCAGACACTTTTATAGCAAATCCCTGGGGAATGGACTTGACCTCGCCTATTTGCTTGACGAGAATGTATGCATTTTTCCTCGGCACCAGCTTCCAGATTCTTCCGCCTTTTATTCTCATCTGGTCGGAATTTATAACTTCCTGTACGACGCTGTCCAGCAGTTCCTCGTCGGTCCTGTAATCTTTAGAAGCTGTTTTTTCTATAGCATGAAATAACTGTCTCTGATTCATCTTCTTATTAGCCTATCTGGTCAGAGCCAAAAGTATTGCTTGAGACCGCCAAGAACGCCAGGCACACAAAGATCTTCTATAACAACAAATCTTCGCGCATCTTTGCGAACTTCGCGGTAAGAACGTTATAGTCTTAACTGCACAAATCTCATTTGCTGACAGTTGACTTAGTAATTGATTCGTCTCCATCTTTCCACTACCGCCTCCAGGTCGACGGCAGGAGGAAGTATGCTCCACTTCGTGTAGAACTCGACGTCCTTGCTTCTGGGAAACGGGTCAGGCGGATCGATTCTGGTTCTCAGCGGAAGTATGGTTGCATCACCGAGAAGCAGACCTTCGCCCTGCCGCAACGATGGTATCACATCAAGAAGGTCTCCCATGGATTCAGGAACAAGCTTAGCAATGTAAGCCTGGTCATCAGGATTAGAAAGCCGCATCGTGATGAAATTGCCGCACTGTGAGAGGATTGACTCAGCTACATCTATGGGCCTCTGGCTGACAATCATGCAGCTGACACCGTATTTTCTTCCCTCTTTCACCACACGCTCTATAGTCCTGCGAGCGGTCTGCGACGTCGAGAACGTGTTGAGGTAGTTGTGCGCTTCTTCCAGCACCAGCAGAATCGGAAGGTTTGCCCTGTACGGGTTCCAAACGTTGAAATCGAAAACGAGTCTCGCAAGGAGCGAAACGAGGGCATTAATCACTTCGTGCGGAACGATGTTTAAGTTCAGCACAACTATCGATTTACCAGACTTCAACCCGAAAAGAGATTCGAGGAATTCCGAAAAAGCATCGGTAGTCTTGAACCGCTTCGGCTTGAATAGAAAATCGAACCGTCTATCGTTTATCTTCGAGTCGAATTTGAAGAGGAATCTTGTGAAGCTCCCGTAGAATGGACCCTCTCTGCCGTTAGGAAGTCGCTCGGTATCGAGCGCCTGCATCTTCACCCGTATGTCGCTAAGATCAAAATACACCGGCGAATCGACCGTTATTGTGTCTTTGTAAGGAAGGTTCTTCACGCGCTTGCTGTTCAGCACGATTTCCGAGAGTACGACCATCTCGCTGCGCGAGGCGGGATCGTCAGGATCGACAAACGTTTCGACCAACTCGTCAAAATTCATCGTCCAGTACGGTATCTCAAACTCACCGATATTGATCCGCTCGGCCATATCGCCGAAAGCCTCGCCGTATTCGTCGTGAAGATCGAGAAGAATTATCCTCGCACCGGGAAGCCTGTGAATTTTCTGGAGGATTGAAGCAACCGCACATGATTTGCCTGAACCTGTCGCACCTACGACTGCAATATGCCGGCTGAAGAACTTGTCCGGGTCGATGTAGTTCTTCTTCCCTCTCAGCAGCGATATCTCGCCGAGGGCAAAATCGAATCTGCGATGGGTATTGAATATCAGGTCGAGCTCCGCTTCGGTCGGAAGTTCGATGAGCGCGCCGGGATACGGGAGTTCTTCGGTTCCCCGCACAAACCTTCCCCCAGTGAATTTTCCGAAAAGTTGCGCTATGAACAGCACATTGTCCCCCGAGCCAAGCTCAAGGCCCGTTACGACGCCGAGGATCTTGCTCTCACCCAGAATGACGGAAATATACGAGCCTATTGTGAAATGTTCCGCCGCCAGAGTTTCCCCGGTAATTGTTGAGCCATGCACCGAAACTACTTTGCCGGTCGATCCCAATTAGTCCTCCTTTTCAACCATTTTCTTGAACTCCGCTATCTTGTTCAGCGCTTCAACCGGAGTCAGGTTGTTGACGTCGACATCCTTGATTTTATTTCTCAGCTCCTCGTCAGCGAGCTGGAACATCTCTATCTGCAAAGTCCCTTCCTCCCTTTTTGAGACAATCTTGTGAGGTCTCGGCATTTTCCTTGACATTTCAGTCGGAGGCCCCGCATCATAATCTTTAGTTGCAGAGCCGTTCGATGAAGTTGCAGATTCGGTTGCCGAAAGCTCGAAGGACTCAAGGTTTGACAAGATCTCTCTCGCCCGCGACGTTACTGCTGTTGGTAATCCCGCCATCTCTGCAACGTGGATTCCGTAACTGTGGTCTGCACTGCCCTCGACGATCTTGTGGAGGAAGACAACTTTGCCTCCGTACTCCCTGACGTCTGCCTTGAAATTTTTCACGCGAGGATACATCTCCGTGAGCTCGTTCAGCTCGTGATAGTGTGTAGCGAAGAGAGTGCGGGCGGCCTTGGTGGGATTCTGATGCAAATATTCTACGATTGACCAGGCAATTGAAACTCCGTCAAAAGTGCTTGTCCCTCTTCCGATCTCGTCAAGAAGGACGAGGCTTTTCGGCGTCGCGTTGTTGAGAATGTTTGCGGATTCTTCCATCTCAACCATGAAGGTACTTTCTCCGGAGCTTATGTTGTCCGAGGCTCCGACTCGCGTGAATATTTTGTCCGCGACTCCGATCCTCGCCCGCTTTGCTGGAACGAACGACCCCGACTGCGCCATGATGACGATGATCGCGACCTGACGTATGAATACACTCTTGCCGGCCATATTCGGCCCGGTGATGAGCGCGATCTGCGCACCTCCTTGTTTCAATACGATATCGTTCGGCACGAAGCTTTCACCTGACGGCAGTACTTTCTCAACGACCGGGTGTCTTCCAGATTCGATCTCAAGGTCGAGTGACCCGTCAACATCGGGCCTGACGTAGTGGTTGTTGATGGCCGTCCTCGCGAAGCTCGCAAGCACATCCGTCATTGCAAGCGCACCCGAAGTTGCCAGCAGTCTCGCGGAATGTGCCGCCACCTCATCGCGGATTCCTTCAAAGAGTGCAGCTTCGAGTTTCTGTATCTTCTCTTCCGCATGAAGGACTTTTTCCTCGTATTCTTTCAGCTCCTGCGTGATGAACCGTTCGGCATTCACGAGAGTCTGCTTGCGAATATAGTCGGCGGGAACTTTGGAGAGATTGGAATTCGTAACTTCGATGTAATACCCGAAAACTGAATTGTAATCAACTCTCAGCGATTGAATTCCCGTTCTTTTTCGTTCGGTCACCTGTAACTGCGCTATCCAGTCTTTGGCGTTGAACGAGAGAGACCTAAGCTCGTCAAGTTCCGGATTGAATCCTTTCCTAATGACACCGCCGTCAGTTGCCTGAGCGGGGAGCTCCTCAGAAAGTGAATCCACGAGTCTCTTGAGAAGATCTGGTTCGTCATCGACCTGCGAAGCAAGCCGGCTCCAGAGCGGTGATGATAGCCGGTTAATCTCGACCTTCAACTCCGGTAGCCTGCCGAGCATCACCCGGACATACCCCACTTCACGAGGACCGGCGCGCTTGGTCGAAACACGGGCAACCATTCTTTCGAGGTCCCCGAAACCCGAAAGGAACGAGGCCAACCTTTGTATTATGCCGGAATTTCCGATCAATTCTTCGACGGCGTCGAGCCTCTCATTTATACAACCGACTTCCTTCAACGGACGGAGAAGTATCTTCCTGAGTAACCGCGCGCCCATCGGCGTCTCCGTCGAGTCTAGAATGGTCAGCAGGGTTGAGCCGCCGCCCGAAGCGGAGTCCACCAGCTCAAGGTGCCGGCAGCTCGTCGCACCGATCTCAAGATTGCCGGACAGGCTGAACTCGGACATTCCGACAATATGGGACAGGTTGCCGTTTTGTGTTTCAGCCAGATAATCCAACGCAGCACCTGCAGCCCGGACAGCAAGAACTTTTCCGTCGTAGAGAACTCTTGCATATGCATCTTCAGACAGGTCTAAACCGAAGCCCTTCAGGTTCTGGACGTTGAAATGGTGTACCAGCTTATCGTATGCGTAATCGAAATTGAAAATGTAGTCGTCTCGCCTCGTGGTGATCGTTTTCTTGAGCCTGCCAAGTACCAGCGTTTCAAGAAGGCCGGACTGTTCTCTTGGCAGCACAACTTCGCGGGGCTCTATCTTCAGAAGATACGACTCGAGGTCTCCCTTATTGCCCTCCGCATACCCGAATTCGCCTGTAGTAGCATCGCAGAAGGCGAGGCCGAAGAGATCTTCATCAGCAACGACCGTCGCGAAATAGTTGTTAACCTTCGCCGCCTCGCTCGAAAAGTTTACGCCCGGCGTAACTACTTCGACAATGTCTCGCTTTACGATCCCTTTCGCAAACTTGGGGTCTTCAAGCTGCTCGCAGACAGCGACCCGGTAGCCGGCATTGACAAGTTTCGGAAGATACTGATTGATCGCGTGATGAGGAAAGCCTGCAAGCGGAACGGCGGCGGCGGCACCGTTTGCCCGCCTGGTCAAGGTCAGAGAGAGAACTGCACTCGCAACCTTAGCATCATCTTCGAAAGTCTCGTAGAAATCGCCCATCCGAAAAAGAACTATCGCATCCGGATAGCGGTCTTTCACCCTCCGGTACTGCGACATTAGCGGGGTTATCGAAGCTCCCTTACCCATTCCGACTCTTCATACATCTTTGACGTCATGCTGCGTGCGTAAACCGCGGACTCTCCTCTCTCTTTGACAATTGTGTTTAGAATATACTTTAGGTGGGAAAGTTTATCAAGAATAGGAATCGTTGAATGCCTTAGCGGCAGCAGCTAATCGTAGAGAGTCCGTGGAAGACAATAGAATGTTTTAGGAATCGTTGAATACCTTAGCGGCAGCAGCTAATCGTAGAGAGTCCGTGGAAGACAATAGAATGTTTTAGGAATCGTTGAATACCTTAGCGGCAGCAGCTAATCGTAGAGAGTCCGTGGAAGACAATAGAATGTTTTAGGA
>JAJYIT010000041.1:0-2053 GCA_021789975.1 Bacteroidota bacterium | reverse complement strand
CCTTAGCGGCAGCAGCTAATCGTAGAGAGTCCGTGGAAGACAATAGAATGTTTTAGGAATCGTTGAATACCTTAGCGGCAGCAGCTAATCGTAGAGAGTCCGTGGAAGACAATAGAATGTTTTAGGAATCGTTGAATGCCTTAGCGGCAGCAGCTAATCGTAAAGAGTCCGTGGAAGACAATAGGATGTTTTGGTCAAGCCGTAAGGAAAGCAGTCGTGCCGCCTTTCCTCTACCTCACTACCACACTCAGTTCATTAAATGCCGGGCCACCTCTCCAATCGGTAAACGCGGCGTAGTCGTACCGCACATCCACATGGTTCAACAACATCGACATGAGAAAACTATGAGGCGACGTACCACTTTCGATCACGCTGAGCATTCTCATGAATCCTTCAAGTCGAAAACCAAAGCCGAAAGTTTTGTACGACCCAATAACAGAACCCGATATTGACCCGAAGCGCAAGTATGCACATTCGCCAACTTCAAACTGTAACCCGGATCTTACCCCGACATTTCCGCCGGCTACGCCACGAATCAGGTCATTGTAAGGACTCATTTCCCTGATTGCACTTGTATATGCGCTGAAGTAATCGTACGTTGTGTTCCCTTGATAGACGGAAACACTCGAGTCTACCTTTAAGAGTGACTCGTCGGCCTCGCGCGCCAAAGTAATGGAGACGATTTTCCATGGATGACCGTTGAAGCGTGAATCTAAAGCGAACTCAAAATCGATTCCAAGGTCTCCCTGACGCGGTAGGGGAGCTTTGTCGCCGGAATAGTAAATCACTCCAATGTCCCTCATCGCATAACCAACCGTGAGATTGGCAATCGGCAGGTAGTAGAGCCCCCTCTTACCGATGTTTTCAAAGTCCCATCCAAAAATTATGCGCGTTATCGGTACCTGAACGAGTGCGCCGTAATCATAAGAGTTGACAGTGCCCTTCATGTTCTCGCCTGGATAACTAGTGAAAATTGCTGATGACATCCAATCAAGACCGACCCCCATCCCAACTTTTATTACATCTTCCAGGCCCAGCCCGAGCCTGAGACTATTTGAACCGTCATTTTGGGTATAAGACAGATCTTCAGATGACCCGTCGCTTTCGGCACTTGTCCTGGCTAATCCAAAGCCCATCGAAATCTTGAAGGGTGGTTTAAGAAGTCCCTTAAGATTCAGCCCAAACTCGATAGCGGATGAAAACAGGGAGACATTTCCCGATCCGTTTCCGGCAAAGGTCGTAAAAGAAGGCGAGAGGATGTTAGTGCCGATACTTGTAATCCCATTGAGACTGAAAAATCCGGTTTGCGCGGGATTCGCCAGTTGTGCCATGGCGTTGTCCGATGGGAGAGTGGCTGCGATTCCTCCCATACCGGTTGCATCTACCCCATGTGAATATGGAATCAACTGTGCCGCTGCCCGCGTTGAATAAATGGATAGGAACAGAACCCCTGCGTAGCCGACAAGTGCTTTCATTCGACACTCCTTTGTTCGAACGCAATCTTGGAATGCTCGTTAGTTAAAGTCGTGTCAAGAAAGTAAGATTGTCTCCTTCCTTTGGTTTGCTATGTCGAAAATTGCTGGTCCTGACTCTTTCCGAGTAATATTAGGATTTCGGGTGATTATGTCAATCCCATCAGGATAGACGCTGCCCATTTACATGCGCTAAGAAGAATGAACAGACCAAAGGTCGAAACACGGGTCGCCCTCATGACCCCGCCTTGTTCACGGCCCGATTCTCATTCCAAACATTCTACCTCGATGATGGAATTATCTCCCAGCATGTAATCCCTTGCACTTGAATACCGCCAATGTTCAGGTAAGTTGACAAATCCATTTCGAACCGGATTGTCATGTGACGATGAATTTGTTTATTACGAACACAAAACCGACACCCGTTGAAAGGGACCTCTGTTCCCGTACCGGAATTGACCTGCCCCCCAAAAAGTGGTCCAATGTTATATTAGTAGAAAGAGTAACCTCTGACTGCTCCCCATCTTTGATCCAAATTGAATAAGAACAAAATCGTGGTTAATGTCAAGTGACTACTGTCC
>JAJYIT010000040.1 GCA_021789975.1 Bacteroidota bacterium | reverse complement strand
GGTGAAAAATCCGTTGTGTCCCGATCTTTTCTCGCCAATCCAGCGTCTATCGCTATATCAATCACTTAACGGATCCTCTCATCTTTTTATCCGTCAATATTTATGCCCCTATCGCGGATTTAAGGTGAAGCATCCTGCTTGACTTTCCGATTAGAATCCACTATAATCAGTAACGATTACTATTATTATAACCATTACAAACAGGAGGAAAAAATGGCAAAGCCACTCAAAGGATCTAAGACCTACGACTGTCTCAAAGAGGGATTCGCGGGTGAATCACAGGCAAACCGACGCTACCTCTATTTTGCAAGGCAGGCCGATATTGAAGGGTACCCCGATGTCGCAGGTGTATTTCGCGACACAGCAGAAGGTGAAACGGGACACGCTTTTGGCCACTTCGATTTTCTGAAGGAAGTAGGCGATCCGGTCACCAACGTAGAGGTTGGCGACACAAAGAAGAATCTCGGCTCGGCCGTCACAGGCGAGACATATGAATACACAGAAATGTATCCTGGATTCGCAAAGACTGCCAGAGAGGAAGGGTTCGCCGAGATCGCAACCTGGTTCGAAACACTTGCGCGTGCGGAAAAATCTCACGCCGGCAGGTTCCAGAAGGCTCTCGATACACTTGGAAAGTAGTAAGTAGATTCCATCGTAATTGCGACTCACTTCAAAAGTGAGTCGCAATTTCCAAATTGAGGCGCACTTTAACTTTGAGGCATTAAATGGCATTTGACTTCAGCTCGGCGGATTTCTACAATCCGGAGGCATTCGCGAAAGAAACGGCGCGAATCTTCGATATCTGTAACGGGTGCAGGCTCTGCTTCAATCTCTGTCCCTCGTTTGATAGTCTCTTCAAGCGAATCGACGAACTCGACGGTGATCTTGAGAAGTTATCAGATGCAGATACGAAGAAAGTTGTAGATCTATGCTACGATTGCAAACTCTGCTTCCCTAAATGCCCGTACACTCCCCCTCATCATTATATGCTCGACTTCCCTCGCCTGATGCTCCGCGGGAAGGCTGTCGAAGCAAAGAAAAGAGGCGTGCCGCTGAGAGACAGATTGCTCAGCAATACGGACCTGCTCGGTAAGATATCGACAACATTCGCATCCCTCGTGAACTGGACGATGACGCTCACGCTTTTTCGAATCCTTATGGAGATGACGGTCGGCATACACCGTGACAGGAATCTGCCGGGTTATTCCAGGAAAACTTTCGTGTCATGGTACAGACAGCATGAGAAGCACATCAGCAGAGGTCGGGTCTCAGAGGAAAGAGGTGCGCCGAAGGTTGTGCTCTTTCACACCTGCTCGGTTAATTACAATGACGTGGAGACCGGCAAAGCAGCGATCCAAGTGCTGGAGAAAAACGGGGTAGAAGTCGAAGTTCCCACTCAGAAATGCTGCGGGATGCCTTATCTCGACGCAGGCGACATTGACGGCGCAAGAAAGAATGCCGACTTCAATGTCAACCGCCTTGTTGAGTATATCAGGAAAGGCTATGACATAGTTTCACCGGGACCCAGCTGCAGTTACATGATGAAACATGAATATCCACTTTTATCACCCAATCCGGATGCAAAGCTAGTAGCGACTCACACATACGACCTGATGGAATACCTCGCGAAATTGAACAAAGAAGGCCGCTTGGCAAAAGATTTCCTGCGGCCGCAGGGCGAGATCACCTATCATCTACCCTGTCATCTCAAAGCCCAGAACATCGGCTTCAAGTCGCGGGATGTTATGGAGCTCATCCCGGACACAAAGGTCCGGGTGGTAGCGAAGTGCTCTGGACATGACGGGACATGGAGTTTAAAGAAACAGAATTTCAAAATGTCGCTGGAGGTTGGCAAGCCCCTTTTCGATGAATTCAAGGACGGAACGGCCGCGGTGAGCGATTGCCCTCTGGCGCAGCTTCAGATCGAAAAGGGATCTGGAAAGAGGCCGCGTCACCCGATTCAAATATTGAGTGATGCATATGGTTTCGAGAAAGATCCGGTCAATTGAAACGAAAGAGGTAGCAGAGTGAAACCAATTCAATTTGACGAAATTAAAAATATCATTGAGTACGAAAAAGTGAGAAATGATTTTCGAAAGAAAGTCATCGCGATAAAGGACCATCGGAGACTGAAGATCGGCGAGATTGTTACTCTCACATTTGAGAACCGCTACACCGTAACATTTCAGATCGAAGAAATGATGCGCATCGAAAGGATTATTGACGACGTCAAGATCAGAGATGAGGTAGAGACCTACAATGAGTTGATACCGCGACAAAATGAGCTCAGCGCCACGCTGTTCGTCGAGATCGAGGAGCAATCGAAGATAAAACCTCTCTTGGATTCCCTCATCGGGATGAACAAGGATTCCCTATTCCTGAGAATCGGCAACCGAATGATACCCGCGGTATTCGAAGAGGGGCACTCAACGGATGACCGCATCAGCGCCGTGCAGTACATCAGGTTTAAGATGGCACGGGAGGAAGCCGAGATGTTTGGAAACACTTCAGTCGAGGTCAAAGCGATTATTAGCCACAAGAATTATAATGCAGAAGTGGTTATGCCGTCGGAGCTTAGACGTGCCTTGTACGAGGACATGACAACCGGAGCCGCTGCAAACGTTTGGAACTAAGGGGTTTCTAAATAGAGGCAAGAAGAAATGATCAGCGAAACGCACCAGAGAAAACGGAGCAGACAGCGCGACAAAGTGCTCGATGCTGTCCGCTCTACCAGGACACACCCGGGAGCAGACTGGGTGTTCCACGAAGTCCGAAAAGAGATTCCGAACATCAGTCTTGCGACAGTCTATCGGAACCTCAATCTGTTAGTCCAATCCGGAGAAATAAACGAAGTTCTTTGCGACGGTCAGCTTCGGTTTGATGCCAACAAGACCGACCATTTCCATTTCACCTGCAGGTTATGCAAGGGGATTTTCGACATCGACGAGACAAGAGTGACTGAGCCTGGGTTCAAGCTTCCCCGCGGTTACCTCGTTGAAAATGTCAAGATGGATTTCTACGGGGTATGTCCTCAATGCCAGTCAAAGGGATAGAAATCTCTCAGCAAGAAATAGAAAGGAGAGTCGAAAAGAGCAGCTATCTAAGCAGCAGCATTTTCCTGGTCGCTGAGTAGCCCCCTGCTTCAAGCCGGCAGAAATACACCCCGCTCGGCAGTCGGCTCGCGTTTCCGCCAGAGGCGGACCCGTCTTCGGCGGAGAACGTCACCGAATAACCTCCCGGCTGATCTTCCGTTTTTGCCCTTAATGCCCCCCGTTCACAGTGCTATCGATAAAGCCTTGAATTATCTCAGTTCACAGTAGGTTAACCGTGAGCGAAGCTGCGAATATATCGTCGAAGAAATTGTAGTACTGGTCGTTGGAAGAGTTGCTGAGGTGACTGTAAGTCAGGCTCAATGTAAAATCATTAGAAAATCCGGACACGCGGAAGACTCTCGACAAAGTCACTGAGGTGCGGCTATACCTATCTCTTCTATGATCTGCAAGCTCAATTGTTTGTGTGTAATCATATGCCGGTCTGGCGTAGTTCTTAACAGCTCCTGTGAACTCAAGCGCAACGTTAACCGCATTTATGAGAGAGTCTTTCTTGCCCGCTAATTTCAGTTCTCCACCATGATATGAATATGGATCGTCATAGACCGCAGACGCTTCACCGGCAAACCTCGCGACTGCGTCGATATATCGTGCGTCGCCTGTCAAATTACTACTGAACATGATGGCGGCATCGGCTGACCATCTCCCTGAGACTATAACGGCTCCGCCTCCGTATGTAAGCTGGGTCACTGAGGGGGAGGTGAGCAGAAATGTACTGGACGAGGTGGTCGGATTCGGCGCGCCACCTTTTCCTTTCCCTTTGTAGCCGGAGTTGCCATGCATCTTTATCAGTTTCTGGACCCCTGTGCCGGAAGTGTCCACACCATAGTACATCTCATTGCCTAAGCCGCCACCGACATAGATGGTGGCACCACTCCCTGCCGGAACGGAGAAATTGACCGACCCGACATTCTTAAGGCTCGAAAGAGGAGGCAGAAAATCAAAGCCAGTATAGTTTACAACGTACCCAAAACGGAGAACTGCGCTGCGGCCTACCGGCAGTCGGAGGAAGGCTGAGCCGCCGCTTACAAAATTTTGGTATAGCTGGAATTCGCCCGAGTGAGGCAGGGTCCTCGTGATTAATCCTCCAAGCGTAAGGAAGGTCTGCAAGGAATCACTACCTCCTGACTGATCTGAGTCTTCCGCTGGGACACTATCGGCATCCGGCCGGGTCAACTGTATCCGATATTCAGCCGCGAAGTTATGCACCCAATTGTCCTGTTCCGGAAAGGAATTATAGCTCGATAATGTACCATCATAGCTCACATCCAGGCTCGAATAATCCCACCCGGTGAAATCATCAAGGTAAAAATCTGCCGACAGGTAATCATCTGGAATCTCGGCGTAGTTTCCGAGGACATTGGATTCTCGCGCATATGTCAGGTTAATCGAAGATGCAACCTGTGCCGAAGCTTGGGACACGATGAAAAGAAGTGACAAGAATACGGACCTCGTCATCCGGACGATTTCTCCGCCTGTTCTCCCAGTTTGAACCTGACCGTCTTTGTCCAGGTTCGTTTCTCTCGCTTTATGTAGTCGAGGTAAATCCCCCTGCCCACGACATAGATCCAGAACTGACAGTAAGTAAAATACATTAAGAAGGCCATGACGAAATTCTTAAATGAGTCCATACCTTCGTATGACAAAACCAGGAATATCTCGAAACAGAACAAAATTACCGCGAGGATCCAAACAGCAGTGTATGGGCCGGGCAGCGGAATAGCTATCAATTGACTTACACTCAGGATGAATATCAAATCGCTCACGCCAATGGCGATCAGGAAGATGTAATACAGCAAGAGAAGGTAAAGGACTTCGAAAGCGAGAAACTTATTCTTGAATTGGGGAATCTCCTTGAAGAACTTCGTCACCACATAATTGTTCCCCCTAACCCACCTTGTCCGCTGCTTTGTCCAGACGGACATCGTTTCGGGTTCCTGCTCAAGTGTCACCGCGAAGGGGATGTATTTTATTTTATATCCTCGCATGTAAATTCGGATGCTCAATTCAGAGTCTTCGGTAATCGCATCTTCGTCCCAGCCATGCAGGTCATCCACCAGGCTTTTCCAGATCACAAAATTAGTCCCGGGAAGTGTCGAGACTTTGAATAGCGCCCATCTCCCGGCTTGAAGTATTGCCTGGAAGCTCATCGTTTCAATGCTGATGAATCTTGTAAGCCAGGTACGATCTCTGTTGATTGTCCTGAAATTTCCCAGCACGGCACCCAGATCCGGATGGATCAACAATTCAGCCACGAGATATTTCAACGCATCAGGCAGAGGTTGATTATCTGCGTCGTAAATCGCAATTACCTCCGCATTGGTCTGTTTCAAACCGAGATTTAGTGCACGAGACTTCCCTTTTCCTCCCTCACCCTTGGGAACATTGTAGCACCTAACTCTACCATCTCTACTTCCCAGATCTTCAACGATCGGTCCGGTGTTATCCGACGATCCGTCATTTATCACAAGTATTTCCAGCTTGTCGTGTGGGTAGTCAAAAGCCATCATCGCTTCCACGGTTCCTCTGATGACAGTCTCTTCGTTATGCGCCGGGATCAAAACGCACACAGTCGGATATTCAAGGTGCGTCATGCCATCGATCTCTCTTTTCTCCTTAGCCGATCCCCAGTTATGGAAGAATCCCGCAACTGTAAGTACGAGCTGGTAAGCGATCATAAACCAAATGAGTATAACAGACAAAACGAAGAGAGCACCCAGGAGTGTGGTAACGAAATTATACACGCGCGACAGCCCCTCTTTTTCTCAATTTCAAAACGACGTACAAGACAATAAGGAGACCGCCGGCGACTGATCCGAATATGGCAATTAATGCCGACGACCAGAGACTTGTCATATCGATGCCGTATGACACCGCACTTTCAAGAACAACAAGTGCCTTGTGCTGCCCCGGGGGAAGGATTATTCCATAGTGTTGTTCTTCACGCGCCACAGAAAAACCGATCTCATGGTCATCCACAAAAACCGCAAACGGCATTTTGCTGAACGAGACAGCGCACCTCGTCAGAGAGCTATATGTGAACTCTACACCGCGCTGAAAAGTTCGCTCGGAAAGTATATTGCATGAAGCATATTCAATGTGCGACTGCATAATGCCGCTCTCGAAAGGATTTACATCCGTTTTCACAATTTCGATCGAGTGATCGCCCGCTGGGATTGAGAAACGACCGGGCTGATAAGGATAAACGATCTGCCCGTCAATCGAAATCTGCGCCACGTCGTCGCTGAGCCGGATGAACGTTGAATAAGGTGCGTAAGTCCTGAATCCATTCGGTATGATTTCAACCTCCGCTCCGGCGGCCAATGAGTAGGGAAAATCTGCGACATCCTGCGGCAAAGCCGTTGCTTCCGAATAGATCGAAACTCCGGAAGATGCCTTTGCAGCCGAGTTGACTAGAAGATACGATTCTGTACCCGTCGGGACTAACGTTGGAAAGACTCCCGTGTTACCAGGCTGGCGAAACGCGAGAATATTCAAATCGAGCATTAGTTCAGACGAATCAGGCCCCAACAACTCCTTATATGAATTGCCGATCGAAATGTACCGCCTTGGGTCAGAATTCCAACTTGTCTGCGGGTCTTCTACCTGAAGGCTGAAATTATAGTCCTTCTTCAACTTCAGAATTTGGTTGATGTCCACACCTATGGAACTGCGCAGGGCCGGAAAGGTCTTCTGATCGAGAACGGTAAGTATGATTTTGGCTCCCGGTTTGTTGTTGAACGACTGCGTCGCGATCGAAAGAAAATGAGAAGTGAATTGGGTGACCAAATTCGCCCGGAAATTGAGAAACGTTTTCCAATCTTGCGGGGAGGTCTCGTAGTAGTGCGGTGAGTCCTGTTGGAAAAGCTGGGCAGGATCGAATCCGTACTCTTTCTTGAACAGAGCCCTGGCACTGGGATGGAAAGGCGTCAGAAGCCGCGGGTCTCTCGGGGCACCTTCCCCCCCAAAATATATCTCCGCTATGTTTACGCCGTCCCAATCGTGAGACGTCAAGAACTTGTCTACCCACGATGTAGCGGCGTTCATGCATGCGGTATCAGTCAATGCTACCGGATATCTCCAATCAGGGGTTACATCCTTGTCTCTGTAGTTCTTCTCCCGCCATTGGGGGTGATCGTCATAAAACTTCTTGCTGATTTGAGGGGGCTCAAGCCAAGCATAGACCTTGATTCCATATGCGTGACAAAGTCTGATGAGGCGGTCATAGTCGTACGTGTACTTGGGGTATTCGTGCCATCCTGCGGCGTCGATGATGCGAATTCCTTTCTTTGCCCAGTTCTGCACAAGTACTTCGATGCTGGTATTCTTCTCAAGCCCCGGATCAAAGTACATCTCCAGGTCGCTTCTCCCGAGAATTGGGTACAGACCGAAGTAAGTTTTGATCCAGTCTACTAAATAGGGGAACCTGCCGTATCCCGCTCCCGTCACCGGGTCAAACCTGGCACTCAAACAGATGAATCCGCCTTTGCCATATCTACGCTCGAACACAACTGCGGCGTCGTTCAGGTCATTGGTGCAAATAACCTTGTCATTCTCCTGAATATCAATCCGGTGAACCGTCTCAAAAGTACTCCAGGTCAGAAGCTCCTCAGGAAAAAGTCTATCTCTAATCTTTTCAACCCTCATGACATTCTTGCTGAACTGCACCCCAAGATCAATATCCAGCGGATTCTGCAAATCGGTTATAAGGTGCCCGCCGTCCGTGATATACTTTTCAATGACTTCGTAGAGAGAGTCAGGCAGATTTTCAGCGGCATAATATGGTACGATGAGGAGATTGTACTCACCGATATTTCCGAGGTCAGCGAATGCGAGCGTGTCCGTCGGTATGCCGACGCTACGCAGCGTCTCATAGAAGCTTTCCTGGTCCAACCTCGGACTTCCTCTCGCGGTCGAATCCCAAACTATCGCAGCTCGCGCAGGCACCACAGTTTTCTTCTCCGGGAAGATCCCTTTCCAGAAATTCTTGATTGCAATTCCAAGCTTGTCGAAAGCTGTCAACTCTTTTGCACGATACTCGATGGGCTCTGCTGCATAAATCCAACCCTGTTTCAGCTTTATGTTTCGATTAACGGTGGCAGTCAGGCGTCCCGGAGTTATATCCCTTCGGACCTGAGTTCCGTTACCGTCGAGGTATACTTCTTTCAGATACTGATCCTCGAGCGATATGCTAAACGACTCTTTTCCCGTTACAATGGCCCTGTCGGGCAATTTCACCAGATTGTTCTGGTCCCGCAGACTCACAAATGTATACCCCAGTCCTTTTATGCCTTCTACTATTTCCTTCAACAGGTGGATCGGCATAAACGGATGAAAGAACGCCGTGGCATAGCCATCACGGACATAAAGATTAATCCTCGCACCCTCAATTATGTCCTTCACTGCTTGTTCCTCTTCCTGATTACTTCCGAGCGGGACGTAACCGAGGTTCTCAGGGATGATCTTCTCACCGAACATGTCTTTCTTGATCTCATAAGGGAAGAATTGACTGTAATTAAGATCGTTCATCAGCATCCGTTGCTCAACCACAGTCGAAAAGACTTTGCCGATAGCAGCGTAGTCGATTTCAGATGCGCCGTAGTGAGGAGTCTCCCAGGCGACAGGATAAATTCCATTCCGCATCAACTCCTGTACTCCGATTTCCAGTTTCTGTTGAACGTATGCGGCATTGTCGTTCGTGATCGGCTTGTTCGCAGCCCCATCCCAAAACTCGTAGTCGTTAGTAGTAACCCCATGGTACTGATGGGTGACTCCGTGCATAACAATAGTTCCGCCATGCTGCTCGGCGTACCGCAGAGCGTCCACCATGTCGGGCTTGTCTGAAAGCGCGATCCTCACATTGTTGCCGGGATCCACATACAGGGGAACAACAGCAACAAGAAAAGGGACGCCCTCTCCATGCAGTAAGTCCGCGATCTTTCGAATGCTGTTGGGATCCTCGGTGGGATCGACATCCTCTATTCTGATTAGCGCCGGATGAAACTCCTTGTGTTCCTGTCCAAGGATATCGTGCAGCTTTTCCGCAAAGAAGATATACCGGTCGGTTGTGCTCACATATGAGAACGGTGAATCTCCAAACACGTAAAGGTTACCCGAATGAATGGCATACGGAGAAACCAGATGAGCAGGTGCTACCGCGTTGGCAAGGACTTCAACTTTCGCCCTGTCTCTGATTGACATTATGGTAAGATAGTTGTCACCTTTAGTGAAGCGGAAATTTCTATCCGTAGCAACTACCGCATCAAAACCTGCGGTAGAGTCGTACCTTTCAGGAATAAAACCGTATTTCTTCAACAAATTATGCCGAGAGTTGAGAGCAATAATCCCGGTGTTTAGCCAGACGATCGTTCCTCTGTAGCTGTAAATGTCATCCAAAAACCGGTCGGGTGGTTGGCACGCATTGGTGAAACCGGTGTAAAAGACAAAGTCGAAGCTGTTGCACTCGCCTGTTTTGTACTGGCTATCGGGAACGAGCGTTTTCTGAAGATCGAAATGTCCAAGTAGTTGAAATAATTGAAGCGCGTCCCCTTTCGCAGGATTGGTTTGACTATCCTTACCCTCGTAAACGATCAGAACCCGATTACCAGCTACCGCTCTGGCACCAACCAACATCAAAGTTGCGAGTATAAGCCTCTGAATCATAGCGTCAAGCCCTAGAATTTACCTGTCAAAGATCCCTGATCAAACCTGGACATGAAGTTGGAAGAGGTATGGACTTCTCAGTCCTTACCGTCCCAAGTGTTGTACCTCTCATATGCGTCGATTATGTCTTTAACGAGTTTGTGACGCACCACGTCAGTCTTGTCGAGGAAAACAAAGCTGACCCCCTGAACATTCTTCAGCACCTTCTGAATCTCAACCAGTCCGCTGAGACTTTTCTGGGGCAGATCGATCTGAGTGATGTCGCCGGTGATAATCGCCTTCGAGTTGAGACCTAGCCTCGTAAGAAACATCTTCATCTGCATACTGGATGCGTTTTGTGCCTCGTCAAGTATTACGAACGAATGGCCGAGAGTTCTACCTCTCATGTATGCCAGCGGCGCCATCTCTATCGCGTTCTTTTCAACGTACAATTTCAATTTGTCTTGGGGAAGCATGTCATCAAGAGCATCGTAAAGCGGACGGAGATACGGTACGACCTTTTCCTTAAGATCTCCGGGAAGGAACCCGAGGCTTTCGCCTGCTTCAACCGCGGGGCGAGTAAGGACTATCTTCTGAACTTCCTTGTTTCTGAGAGCCGCGACCGCCATAGCGACGGCTAAATAAGTCTTGCCGGTACCCGCCGGTCCAACGGCAAAAACAACATCATTTCTCCTGACAGCTCTTACGAGCTGTCGCTGCCCCGGGGTTTTTGGCTTTATCAGATCGTTTTTTGCAGAGAGGACTATGATGTCCCTATCCGCCTGTTCACCCTCCGCACTTTCCCCCGAGATCAACTCCACAACGGTCACAACATCGTCAGGTTTCAGAATTCCCGTGCGATCGAGAATGTACATAAGCTCTTTGAAAACTTTCTCAATGCGAACAGCCTCATCTTCCCCGGCTCTGATAAGTATATTGTCGCCGCGGACGACGATATTTGCGTCAAACCTGTCGGTGATTATCTGAAGGTTAGAGTCATTTATTCCGAGGAGCGAAAGCGGGTCAACCCCGTCGATCTTGATTCGCTTTTCGACTAAATCCATGTGGGGATTGAGGATGCTGTAGGGAAAATAAGAAAGCGCTCCTTCCCAAACTTAGTTGAGACAGGAGCGCTGTTGGAAAAGACTGATCTTCTCGTGTAGATCCTAACTTCGAAGAGTCGGGTTAAGAACCTGTAGATCCGGCAGCCGCCTTCATGCGAGCTTTCTTTGCGTAGTAAGCTCTTGCCGCCGCTTTTTCTTCCTGGTTAAGAGGAGCGTTTACAGGTATCTTCAACACTTCCTTCGGATAAATTAGATCCGGGTTCTTAATCTGGTCACGGTTAGCAACGTAAATCTTCGGCCATTTCCAAGGATCGTTGTAAATGGTCTCCTTCTTGGCGATGTTCCAGAGACAATCTCTGTTCCTTGCCCAGGTTCCGACAGTGTATGTAGCAACCTGCGAGCAGTTGGCAACCCTGGCAGAGACCTGCGAGTAGTCATTCTCAAGCGTCTGCATCCTGTCGTAAAATTCTGCCGCGAGGGCAAGTCGCATGGCCTTCAGCGAATCAATCTCAGCTCCTGCGGCTTTCACCTCTGCCGCATGCGAACATAAATCCTGGTCAGACATTGACATATAATTGTTCATCTGGTTTGTAAGGTCGCTCAAGGACTTGTCAAACGATTGCATGTCAGCTTCTGTCGCGTGCAACATTCCGAGATACTTCTGCATTTCGGATTGGTACTGCTGGTCCAGACCTGCGAGTTGGCTCTTTAGATCTGCTATGTTGGTATTGAGTTGACTAAGAACATTTTTCAACGAATCGCGCTGCGCAGTGTACATAGCAATCTGCTGCTGCCATTCGTCATATTTCATTTTTTCCTCTTGTGCAGAAGCCACGGAGGAAATCGCGAAAACTGTCGCGAGAACTAACAGTATTGATAACCTTTTCATCTATGGCTCCTTTTCACTGTGTAGAAGTAGTATCTTGGCCAGCTGCTTGCAACTTTTGTTGCAAGAACTGCTCATTGCTTTGAACCTTTTTTACCTGGTCCTGTTTGTCAGCAATTTGTTTCTTTAATTCTGCCACTTGCTGCTGAGCTGTGCTTATCTGCTGCTCGAGCGAAGCAACTTCATTCTTAAGATTACTTAGCTGCTGCATTTCGCTCTGATTGGCGTACTTAGTACAACCAGCAAGCAAGACGGACGCAACAATGAGGCTCAGAATTGCACCCGGCAATTTTTTCATTGTATCCTCCTTTGCAAATTTTCTACAGCCTAATTTTAACTGAATCAGACCTATTAGTCAAGTTTTCAAGGCTAAAATTGTCTTAATTTTTTTTCATCCAGGATACTTTATGACCATGATATTTAGTAAATTTCCATTCCAAAACAGGAGAATTGAGTTGTATAAAGCAAGAAAAGTGGTACTTGCCTATTCAGGCGGTCTCGATACATCAATAATCATTCCATATTTAAAGGAAAAGTACAACTGCAAAGTAGTTGCTTACGCTGCCAACATAGGACAGGGCAAAGATGAACTCGATGGCCTGGGTGAGAAAGCGAAAAAGACGGGTGCCGACAAATTCTACCTCCTGGATCTCAGAAAAGAGTTCGTAGAGAAGTTCCTTTTCAAGATTGTTAAAGCGGGTGCGATATACGAGAGGAAGTACCTTCTTGGTACTTCTATAGCGAGACCATTGATTGCCAAGTATCAGACTTTGATCGCCCGGAAGGAAGGTGCTGATGCTCTTGCACATGGGTGTACCGGCAAAGGGAACGATCAGGTTAGGTTTGAGCTTACATACAAAGTCTTTGCTCCCGACTTGACGGTGATCGCCCCGTGGCGGGAATGGTCGATAAGGTCACGCGAGGACGCGATTGCCTACGCTAAGGAGCACAAGGTGCCGATCAGAGCTACTCTCAAGAAGATTTACAGTCGCGATGGGAATCTCTGGCACCTGAGCCATGAGGGCGGCGAACTTGAGAACACATGGGGGGAACCAAAGCAAGATATGTTTATCAGGACCAAATCCCCTGAAAAAGCTCCAAACCATTCCACCTATGTAGACATTGGCTTCGAAAAAGGTGTGCCTGTATCCTTAAACGGCAAGCAGAAGTCTCCACTTGCGTTAGTTGAGGCGCTTAACATTATAGGCGCAGCAAATGCGATTGGACGGACTGATCTGATCGAGAATAGACTTGTCGGAATGAAGTCTCGTGGCGTGTATGAAACTCCCGGAGGGACCATTCTTTTCCAGGCTCACAGCGAGCTGGAACAAATCGTCTTAGACAAAGACACGCTTCACTACAAAGATCTAATATCGCAAAGATATGCAGAATTGGTTTACAATGGGCAGTGGTACACGCCTTTGCGAGAAGCTCTGGACTCGTTCATAGATTCCACGCAAAGATTTGTCACCGGCACCGTAAGACTCAAGCTGTACAAGGGCAATATAACAGTAGCAGGCAGAAGAAGTCCCAGCTCTCTCTACCGGGAAGAATTGGCGACATTCTCGCGCGATGAGGTTTACGACCAAAAGAAGGCTGAGGGTTTTATTGACCTGATGGGACTTTCGATGAAGGTGAACTCGATGGTCCACGGGAAACCGAAGGAATGAAATTCCATCTCCATGAGATAAGAATCCTCGATGATATTGCGGCATCTCCAGACGAGCGAGCATTCTATCTTTTCTATTCAACTTATTTGAGAGGCTATACGAGGAATCCGGCTTTGATGTCGGTTCCTATCGACGATCATATAGTTCATCGCGGTGATGGGGTTTTCGACAACGCGCTCTGTGTGAGCGGGAAATATTACCTTCTCGACCAGCATTTAGACCGTTTCTTCTTTTCTTCAAACGCAATCGGCATTGCACCTCCATTCACGCGCGAGGATTTGAAGGATTTACTCCTTCGACTCGGGAAACTTTCCGTCAAGCAAGACTTCATAGCAAGATTTTTCCTGTCCAGAGGTCACGGAAGCATGAGCGTCTATCCGCACGAAGCAATCTCTCCAAATTTGTATGTGCTGATCGGGAAATCCTCAGCTCCACCGGAACGATACTTCAAAGAAGGAATGATCGCGGTGACAAGTCCGACCGGCATGAGGCCGCCAGCTTCACCACAGGTTAAGTCGGTAGACTATCTCTCGAACGCTCTTATGGAGCTGGCAGCGAAGAATTCCGGCGCCGATGCTGCGATCGCGGTCGACGCAGCAGGCTTTATAACCGAAGGTTCGAACAAGAATGTCGCGATACTTGGAAAAGACATGGTGCTTCGAATTCCACTTTACGAGAAGATCCTTCGCGGGACCACTCTGATGCGAGCGCTTGAGTTGACTGATGGTCTCGTCAAAAGCAAAATCCTCAAGGGGGTTAGCACAGGGAACATCACGATCTCGGAAGCCTATAATGCGGCAGAGATTCTGTTCTTCAGTACTTCCCTGTTTGTTGCACCCGTGGTCCGATATGACGGCCGCATTATCGGCGATGGAAAGCCCGGGAAAGCATTCAGGAAGCTTCACGATCTATTCCGCAAGGACATCGTTTCCGGCAAAAAGCAACTGACGCCGTTAAAATGAAAATCGAGTTTCTGGAACGGTCAAGAAATAGTCTTCGGCACTCTGCGGATCCCACCCCCTGCCGTCGAGTTTCAGGCGAACACTACTACCAGGAGCACTAAAAAAAATGGCTAAACTCTGGGGAGGCAGATTCAGCGCACCCACGCCAAAGCTGATGGAAGAATTCAACGATTCTCTTTCGTTCGACCGCAGGCTATGGAAAGAAGAGCTTGAGGCCAGCGACGCATATGCATTAGCTCTTCGCGATGCTGGCATCTATTCCGGGCGAGAGCTCGCGCTTGTACGTGCGGCTTTCCGAGAAATCGAGACGGAATTCGTCAACGAAAGATTCGCTTACAAGGCGGAAGACGAAGATATTCATACTGCGATCGAGCGGCGGCTCGTAGAGAAAATTGGAGAAACCGGAAAGAAGATCCATAGCGGAAGAAGCAGGAATGAACAAGTAACTACCGATGAGCGAATTTATCTTAAGAAGACAACAGTGGGTGTGATTTTACTTCTCAAGTCTCTTCAGAAAACGGCAGTGAGAATTGCTTCAGATACCATCGATGACATAGTTCCTTCCTATACTCATTTGCAGCAAGCTCAGCTCATCAGGCTCGGCCATTACTTCATGTCCTTATTCTTTATGATCCAGGACGATAAGGAGCGATTCGTCGATGTGCTTAAGAGAATCGATATACTTCCCTTGGGATCCGGCGCGGCTGCCGGCTCGACACTAAAACTCGATCGCAGAATTTTGAAGCGCGAGTTGGGTTTCGTTGCTCTATCCCCGAACAGCGTGTACGGGGTAAGTGACAGGGCATTTATCACAGAGTTTTTGTACGCCGCCGCTCAGACTTTGGTTCACCTTAGCAGATTCGCAGAGGATCTGATCATATGGAGTTCCTCCGAATTCAGGTTCATCGAACTTAACGACATGTACTCGACGGGCAGCAGCATGATGCCGCAGAAGAAGAACCCGGATTCACTGGAATTGATCAGAGGGAAGGCATCACGGGCGATCGCTAATCTGAACTCAATCCTCATCCTTCAAAAAGGTCTGCCTCTCACTTATTCTAAAGATCTCCAGGAGGACAAAGAGCCACTGTTTGACTCTGTAGCAACCCTTCTGATATCGGTTAAGATATTCGAAGGGGTGATCTCGACTCTTAAAGTAAATAGAAGCAACCTCTTGCAGAGAGTAGATGATTCCATCTACGCCACGGACATAGCAGACTATTTGACCGAACGCGGAATTCCCTTCCGTGACGCACACAAGATCGTCGGCAAATTGGTTTTGCTCTCACTTGATAAGAACGAAGCTCTGAGGGATGTCGAGTTGTCCAAACTAAGAAAGCTGTCGGCAAAATTTGGCGATGACTATTACGACATCTTCAATCCTGTGAAATCTGTTGAAAGACACGATCTATACGGCGGAACGAGCTTGAAAAGAGTCAAGGAACAAATCAGCCTCGCACACAAAATGATGAAAGAGGTAAGAGCCAGCCGTAGATGACGAAAGACTTTTTGAGAGATCTCAATCCAGCACAGCTGGAGGCAGTCAAATTCATCGAAGGACCTGAATTAGTTCTCGCCGGAGCGGGTAGCGGCAAAACCAAAGTACTGACATACCGGGTGGCATATCTTGTTTCAGCGGGCGTATCACTCCACAACATCCTGTGCCTAACCTTCACCAACAAAGCCGCCAACGAGATGCGCACCAGGATAAACAAGATGCTTGGGATTGAAGAGACTAACAAAAGAACCTTCAATACATGGATAGGCACATTCCATTCTCTATTCGGGAAAATACTGAGAGTCGAAAGCAAGAACATCGGTTATGGGCAGAATTTCTCCATCTACGACGAAGACGATTCCTTGAAAAAAGTCAGGGAAATTCTGAAAGAGCGCAACCTGGCGGAGGAAGTATATGCTCCCGCGGCAATTCG
Source organism: Bacteroidota bacterium (assembly GCA_021789975.1). GTDB lineage: Bacteria > Bacteroidota > Ignavibacteria > Kryptoniales > JAKASW01 > JAKASW01. The sequence continues at coordinate 22,258 of JAJYIT010000040.1, read as the reverse complement.
CTCGAGAATAAGTAAACTCAAAAACGCAGTTATTCTTCCGAGCCAGTTTGAACAGACCGCGAAGAGCAGGCTTGACGAAGTCACTGCCGACATCTATACCACTTACGAAGATCGATTGAAAAAGAATAACTCGATGGACTTCGACGATCTTCTGATAAAGCCCATCCTCCTTTTCAACCGAAACAGAGAATCGCTCGAAAGATACCAGGATCGTTTCAGGTTTATTTTAGTGGACGAGTATCAAGACACTAACCGTGCACAATACGTTTTGCTGAAGCTGCTTTCGGAAAAACACCGAAACTTGTGCGTGGTCGGAGACGATGCTCAGAGTATCTATTCGTGGCGTGGTGCAGAGCTTCAAAACATACTTGATTTCCAGTCTGATTATCCCGACTGTAAAGTGTTCCGACTGGAGCAAAATTACAGGTCAACAGGAAAAATCTTGAAAGCTGCAAATTCTCTAATCGTCCATAACAAGCGGAAACTTGATAAGGAGCTCTGGACTGAGAATCTTGACGGCGACAACTTGACCGTCATAGAGGCTGAGAGTGACAGAGATGAAGGGTATAAAATCGTTCAGAAGATCAGAAACGAGAGTGTAAAAGAGAAGCTCCAGCTGAAAGACTTTGTCGTTTTGTTCAGAACGAATTATCAATCTCGGGCGCTCGAGGAAGCATTCAATCGCGGTGGAATTCCATACCTAATTATCGGCGGACTGGCTTTTTACAAGAGAAAGGAAATCAAAGATCTGCTGGCGTACCTGAGGCTGGTTGTCAACCAGTTGGATGACGAATCGTTTATGCGAGTGGTCAATTCTCCACCGAGAGGTGTGGGGGATGTTACAATCGATTATCTCCGCAACTTCGCGACAGAATCGAATATTGCATTGTTCAACGCCGCCGACAGGGTCGACGAAATTCCCGAGATACAACCCAGACAGAAGGGACAGCTCAAACTGTTCTCCGAGCTAATCAAGAAGTACGTCAGGCTAAAGGATGAACTTTCCGTGAGCGAGCTGACCAGATCCATGACCGACGAGTTGCAGTTCATTAGACTGCTCAAAGATGAGGGCACGCCCGAGGCCCGTAACAGGATGGAGAATATACAGGAATTCCTCGCCGGAATTGCTGAGTTCCAGTCCGACAACCCGCAAGGGACGCTTCAGGACTTTCTGTCAGAAGTGACTCTTGTTGCAGATGTTGATAGATGGGATACACAGAGAAACGCAGTTACACTGATGACGGTCCATGCTGCGAAGGGCCTCGAATTTCCTGTCGTTTTCGTTTCGGGATTGGAAGAAGGGCTATTTCCTCTTCCGGCGAAGGAGCAGAATGAGTTGGAAGAGGAGAGGCGCCTCTTTTACGTTGCGATCACGAGAGCTAAACGCAAAGTCTACCTTTCTCACGCCCGCGAACGATATAGGTTTGGCAAACTTTCGTATCAAACGCAATCTCGTTTTCTTTCGGAGATAGAATCCGATCTTCTTGAACTGGAACGCAGCTCCCGACAGGCGCCTCAGCACACTCTCTGGGAAGACACAAATATTGTCACTTCACTCACGCCCTCTCTCGATTATTTAGACTCGCCTCTGGCTAAGGAATCGGATAGACAAACTGAAATAAAGGAAAGGAGGTCCATCCCGAAGTTGCGGATAGGATCAATCGTCCGTCATGAGTTCTTCGGAGAAGGTAAAGTGATCGAGGTGTCTGGAAAGGGGGACAACGAACGCGTGATAGTTTTGTTCGGTGCCAACCAGAAGAAGCAGCTTATGCTACGTTACGCAAATCTAACGTTAGTCAGGTAATGCGGTCCGAAAGAATCTGAACCTTTCTGACAAATTCCAGTTCCCGGCCCAAAAACCTTTCGGCGATTTCGTTGAACTTCTGAGGAAAATCACTTACATAGAATTCATATCTTGGTTTTGACCGCCGCGAGTTCAGCAGGTTACCTGCAGTCAATAATTCCCTGACGGCTCTTGCGGTAACCTCTCCGGAATCAAGGAGTTTGATCTTTCCACCGAGTGACCGTGAAATGGGTCCTTTGAGAAGCGGGTAGTGAGTACAACCCAATATCATCACGTCGATTCTGCCTGGGAACCCCGAAAGATATTCGCGTGACATGAGATCAGCGACCGGATGCTCAAAGAGCCCTTCCTCAGCAAGAGGCACAAAAAGCGGGCAGGCTTTGGTTATTATGTTGAGGCTGGGGTTAGCTTGCTTTATAGCCGAAGAGTAGGCGCATGAGTTAATAGTAGACAGAGTTCCAATCACGCCTATTCCAAGCTCCCCTGCAAGTCTAACAGCCTCTTGGACAGTCGGGTCTATAACGCCAATCGCAGGAACATTCGAATGAGCTCTCACCACATCCATTGCGAGTGCCGACGCCGTGTTGCAAGCCACGACGATCATCTTCACTCCAATTGAGACTAGAAACTTTGTATCCTGCGCCGCGTAACCCCTTACAACATCAGCAGATTTGTTTCCATACGGGACTCTGGCGGTGTCTCCGAAGTAGACAATGTTTTCATAAGGTAAGATCTTTATGAGCTCTCCTACAACAGTCAGCCCACCAATACCCGAATCAAACACTCCAATCGGATTTTCAGAAGAACTCATTTGAGAATGAGTTCCATGTCAATTGATTCACGGATAATCTTAAGTATTTTTTCCCTAAGTTCATCCAGTTCCTCTGGGGCGGGTTTCGAGCCGTCGTTTCTCAAGACATAAAATGTATCTACAATTCCATCGACCCGTGTAGCTATTTTTGCGAAATAGATACTTATTCCGGCGGAGGATATCGCCGAGGTAACCCTGAATAAAAAGCCGAGCGAATCAGGCGCAAAAACCTCGACTAAAGTAAATTCTTTGGTCTCTGAAGTTTGAACGGCGACTTTGATATTCGGGTTGACTTCATTCTTCAGTTTCCGTTGCCAACGCAAACGGTGTCTTTCAAAAAGCTCTTGTGGGTCGGTCCGACCGTTTATCATGGCACGCAAGTCCGATCCGATTTTTTCCATCTGTGACCCAGTCAGACTTTGGCGTGTAATGTTATCAAACACTTTGAAGCGGTCAATGATCACTCCGTCGTCCCGAGTGAAAATGTTTGCATCCACTATATTCGCATCGTTGGCACTGAGCGAGGAGCAAAACCTGGCAAGCTGAAATGGAGCATCTCTCGCAATGATAGTCACGTCTGTATAATCTTCGCTATGGTTAAACTGGAGAGACAGATCTTCGAAGTCAGAGTTTATCGCCCGGATGTGATTCACAATTTCATCGTCCTCGAACACAACTGCATAGAGCTCGTTCTTGATCGCACCAAAATGTCTGCTTACAGCGGACGATTCCTCCGCAGGCATTTTGCTGAGTACCGATTTTTCCTTAGTTGCCTTTTGCTCCTCATGTAAGGTCTCAATAGCATTTGCGTCTAGAAATTCGGTTATTATGCGGTATGACTTAGTAAACAATTCGTTAAGCAGCTGAGCCTTCCACTTCGTCCAGACGGTCGGGTTTACAGCGCTCAGGTCTGCAAACGTAAGGAGGTACAACATCTTCAACTGTTCCGCGTTAGCAAAGATTCTTGTGAAAGTGTATACTGTCTCCGGATCTCCAATGTTGCGTCGGAAAGCTATCTGTTCCATTTTTAAGTGGTTTCTTACAAGAAACGCAACGTCTTCAATGATGTCCTCGAACCCGATTCTGCTCAGAGCCTTTTCGGCGACTTCCACGCCGAGCACCTCATGTTTTCCAATCGAGATCGGCTTAGCAATATCATGGAACAGGATACCGAGGTACAAGGTATCACGTCTTGCAACGGTATCGAGCAATACTGCGAGCGCACTATCGCTCTCTGCAACATTCTCAAGATTCTCGATGGCAGTCAAGGTATGCTCATCTGCAGTGTAGTAGTGGTAAACGTTGTGCTGGAAGAAACCTATCAACTTTCCAAATTCCGGAAGGTATCTTCCAAGTACACCGAGTTCATTCATCGACTTGAGCGTGAAAGCAACATTAGTATCCCGTGACAGAATTGATCTAAAAACCTCGGCGGCATCAGATGATTTACGGAAGTCCGGAGCACTGAAACTGTCAAGCTCCTGTGCAATTGTCTCGTGAACGTTCTCATCAAAATGTAGTCCTGCTTCAGCCTTATGCTTGAATGCCCGGAACAGCTGAGCCGCATCGTGATCCCCCTTCCTTCGGAAGGCTATCTTGCCATCAGCAACCGTATAGTCTTCATCAAGATTCCGGGTATCTGAAAAGCTATGCTTGGTTTGCAGGATGCCACGCATCTTGTCTGAGAGCACCTGGTTCAGCCTGTAGATTTTTCGTGCATGACGAAAATAGTCTCTCATGAAGCTCTCGACCCCTTTTGAAAAATCCGCACTGGAATACCCAAGGTCCTCGGCAACCTTCCTCTGGATTTCGAAATCCAGCAGATCGTTTAAGCTTGACGACTGATAGTGCAAGCTTTGCCTCGTCCGAAGAATAAACTCAAAAGCATCCCTATTATGGGTGAATTGAAGTTGGTTGATAATCCCATTCTCAAGTAGCTGCTCCAAGAATCTCAGGATTGCGGGCTCTTCAACGGTAGTGTCGATATCAGGAAGAAACTCCGGATAGGAAGCCCTGTAGATCCACAGAAGTGCGTGTAGGTCCCTTAGACCGCCGGCACTCTTCTTTAGGTTGGGTTCCAAAAGTGAAGTGGACTTGCCGTATTTGTTATGGCGTACTCTTATACCCTCCAGAGTCGACTGAACAAAGCTTCGGTCTTTATTATTGAGGACAAATTCACGGATAGCACCGGCAAACTGGCGGAACAGAGATTCACTCCCCGCAATATGTCGGTACTCCAGGGTGGCCGCCCAACTGTCATGATCGTTCCTGTACGTATCAAGTATTTGACTCAGGGTTCTTACCGAATGTCCGATATTGAGACCGATGTCCCAGAGGCAATGAAGAACCTTCTGTGCCATGAAAGTGGCTTCGATGTCTTTGCCAACTATGAAAGTCACATCGATATCGGAGTGAGGACATAGTTCTGCCCTTCCGTAACCGCCTACGGCGAACGCAGAGAGATGATTCCCGGCATCACTGCTCTCAATTGCGTTCCTGATTGAATCGTCAACCGCTTTTGTCAACGCCATCGATACCTCGGAGCCCTTGCCGCCAGCTTCATGGAGCTTCCTGGCAGCCTCTCGTCGGAGACTAAGTTGTTCTACTTCCAAAGCGATATTCTCTTTAGTCATATGAGAATATAATCAAGCGACTTGTCAAAAGTGAAGCAGCACATCAAGGAGAACGCAACAGGTTGGATTTGTGGATACCTACAAGGACTACATATTACCGTTGGGCGCGGTGTCTATTACGAGTCGAACTTTTTGAATGAGCTGATCAAAATCAAAAGGCTTTTCGATTACTTCGACGGTTCCTTTCAGGCCTGCGCGCTCTTCGGGAGTAATGTATCCGGTCGAGATCAAGACTCTCACGTCCGGATTAATAACAACGAAATTCTCAAGGACTTCTTTACCGGAAAGCTCAGGCATATTGAGGTCGAGAACCACCAGGTCGATACTCTTCCACTCCCTCTTATAGATATCGATGGCAGTCATTCCATCCATCGCCGTAATTACTGTATAACCGGCCTGCTCCAGGAGGAATTGTGCTGCTTCTCTAATACCCGCCTCATCGTCCACAAAGAGAAGTTTCTTTCCGTACGAAGATGCTTCTTCAGGTGGACGCGCAGTTTGCGAAGGACGGCTCCTCTGACCTGCGACCGCAAGCCTTGTTGGAAGATGGATGCTGAACACCGTCCCTTTCTTGACTTCACTATAGGCTTTCAAAAATCCGTTGTGTGAGCGCACGATGCCGTATACGACGCTAAGGCCAAGTCCTGTGCCCTTACCCGGTCCTTTTGTAGTAAAGAATGGTTCAAATATCTTCGACATCAGCTCCGGCGAAATGCCTTCCCCGTTGTCCTTTATCATCACAAAGGCGTACGAACCTGGCATGACCTGGTAAATCTCTGCTTCCACAACCGAGACTTCTCTCACCTCAGTCTTGATTGTAAGCGTGCCGCCATGTGGCATGGCGTCGCGGGCGTTAACTGCGAGGTTGAAGATGACCTGCTGTATCTGGCTCTGGTCCCCTTCCACAAAGATAGGGGCCTTTGACAAATTTGTCTCTATCTTGATGGTCCTCGGAAACGTCTCCTCAAACAAAGGGAGCGACTCCAATATTATTTCGTTCACATCGAATGCCTCCCGCTCCTCCAGCCCTTTGTGCCTGCTGAAGGTAAGAAGCCTCTTCGAAAGGTCGCTGCCCCGTATCGCAACGTTGGTAATGTTGTCGGCATATTTCTTCAAATCGGTATTCTCAAGTCTTCGCTGTAGAAGTTGGGATGATCCGAGAACCACCTGCAATATGTTGTTAAAGTCGTGTGCAATACCGGCTGCAAGAGTCGCCATTGACTCGAGCCTCTCGAACTGCTCCATCTTCTCCTTTTCCCGGAACTCACTTGTGCTGTCAATTACGAGTGATTGAACGCCGCGTTTATTGCCTATGTTAATAACGCTTGAGTAACCGGACAAAGTTATGTGCCTGCCGGAAGAAGTGGTCCCGCTAACCTGCCACCTGTCTCCGAACTTCTCCCCGTTTATTATCGAATTAAATACGTTCTTCAGAGTTGTGTAGTCCTTGCTCTCAACGAACACAGAAAGATCACTTCCCGATAGCCGGTCAACCTCAGTCTCCAGAATTGCTGCCAGTCTCGCATTCGAATAAATCAGTCTCCCGTCCACCATGATGAAACTTCCGATGTAGGGATTCTCAACTATTCTCCGGTATTTGTCCTCCGAACTTCGCAGCTCATGAATCTTATTTTGAACTTCCTTCTCCAATCTGAGTGACCATTTGAAAGCGACGGATATTATTATGAGTGTTCCTCCGAACAGGACGATAATCAAGATACCCGCGAGCACGAGTAAGGAATCCGTCGGCCTGAACACACTTGAGACCTGATCTTCGGGTTCCACTGAAGCAAGAATACCCTGATAGCCGTGGAACTGTATCGGCGTGGTAACCAGCATGAAATACTCACCTACCCCGGCCCGGTCCTCTCCCCTGATTAGACGGAAACCTTCATACCCTTCGCTCGACAGAGATATCAAAACGTCATCTAGCGCATCCGATTGGAGCAAATGCCTTGATAGAACAGCGCGTTGGAATCCCTCCCCGACTTCATTTGGATCGGAGGAGTAAATAACATGCAGGTCTTTCGTCAACAACTGGAGATTTCGGCTAAAGCCGTTGAGGTCGATGACGCTGTTTGCGAGGACCTTTTGAAAATCAAGGAGCGCGAAAACATATGAGGTCCTGCCATTTCTGTCAGTACCCCTCACGGTGACCATGCATTCCAGGCCGTGATCATCCCTGTTTACGTATACTCCCACACCATTGTCCTGCTGGACCCGCAAAGCCTTTTCCAGGAAAGGGGGAGACAGAGAATCTGCCAGTCCGTAGCTCGACGCCCTTACGATAGAAATTGATTTGGTCGTATCGGCGTAACCGACCGCCTCGACATAATCTGATTCACGCTGAAAGTTTGAAAGGAGCAGGCGCGACACGCCCGATTCTTCAGACCTCTGAAGGCGCATGACAACATTTTGAAGCGTCGATTCAATCTTTGCGGCGGCAAGTCTTCCGACGGACAACCTCATCTCAGCGTAGCTTGCAAGAGTCCCCGTCCGAAGGTTCCCATACAACGCTTCAGCTGCCAGGAGGACGACAAAGACAAAGACTATTAGTCCCGTCCCTATAAGGTACAAATCGCGAAGCACTCTCACCCGGAGAGTATCGAGATAGGTGGTCCTGAGTTGGCGCAGAAGATTGGGCAACTGGAAATAGATGAAATAGATAACCAGTGAAGAAACGGATAGCGAGACCAAAACTCCGAGGACATTAACAATCACCCTGGCAGCGGTGTAATTAGGAAATTTCCCAATCTCTCTCATCAATGTCCACCAGAGAGCAGGCTCGATCAAATAGTAAGATGCAAGTATCCTCGCGACCTTGGCTCTGCTTGATTTCTTATGCCTGTCAACGACTGAAATTATTTCGCCGATCATCAGGACAATACCGAAGAGACTCACCTGGACTATTACCGAACATATCGCACCGAGGCGCCAATAAATAGGCCGGCTGAATGTCAGGAAATAGAGCATCATCGATATTGTGAAGACCAAAACGACAGCCGCCGCTATCTTCGCACCCTTCGCGGCAGGCTTCCGACTTTCGCCGCGTGTGGAAAGGAGAAATAGATGCGTGCGGCTCGTGCCCATGAAGGCAAGTATCACTCCAATACTTGTGGACATTGTCAGCACGAAAAGCCAAAACGAGTCGACATTTCCGAAAAGGATATCGAAATAGATCTTGAACAAGTAGGAGAAGACGATTATGGAACTGCCGGCAAAGAGAAGTGTGGTACCGCGAGACCTGCCGTATGCAAGCCCAATGCGAAACACAAGATGAGTGAGGAAAAGTACAGGCAGGAATACCGAAAGAAAGTCTAATATGTCAGCAGCTATTATCATCCCGTGTTTTCAATAAACCGATAATAGTATAGTTAGCGGTAGAAGCCCAATCAAGCGGAAATTCACAAAAATCGCCCCTGGCAATTCTCGAAAATCGGTAATCCGGTGCTCTGGTCAGAATCTGAATTTTAGGACATTGAGAGCCAGTGATATCGCCTTTGCACTTGTCGGAGCAACAACCGAATTGAAAGTCCCGATTCCGAGGTCGAAATCGTAGAATGCAAGGTCAACCCCGATCCCTATTGACCAATCGAAACCGTATGCCCCTCCAAGTCCGACTGCAGATCTGATAGGCAAGAAAGCGACCGGTTTCCACTCCGCACCAAATATGAATTCGGGAGTCATGACGTTCCCGAATGTTCTATTCAATCCCTGATGATAGTCCATTCCAACTAACAGCTGACCCGGTAAGCCGCCGACAACATCGTTGACCTGCATCGATACGCCGATATTAAATCGAGTTGGCAGCGAAGTGGAGACACTTGAACCTGGTACGTCTTTGTTTGCAAAATAATCATTGAAAGCATCCTTAAGACTGTCAAGATTACTTGTGCTTCCCGGTACGTTGGTTTGGTCGGGTGCGAAACCAGAGTATGTAACAGACGTATCACCGAACGTATTCACTACATTCTTTGTCCATGATATCCACCCTATGTTGGTCACGCTCACTCCAACCTTAAAATAATTCAGGATCTGAGCCGATGTGCCAAGGTCGAATCCGAACCCGGATCCTTGCGGTTTGAGAGGGTTGAAGTTCACATCCTGGTTTCCAAGTTTGCTCTTTACGCCCTTCGAAACAGCTGAACTGATAAGTCCTGCCCTGACTCCATTGAAACCCAAGTTTAGTGTATACGAATAATCGCTGGCGCTTGTGTATAAAGAACTATTTGTGCTTTGAACATTTTCATAGGAATAGCCGGAGACGAGTTTCACCCCTACACCTGCCAGGAAATTCCGCGCAATATCCTGCGGTATGAGGTCAGATACAACAGGGAGCTTCGTAGCGAAATCAAGATTATACGTTGTGTACAACCATGACTCAGCACTCAACTGGTTTAGGGATATCGTCTCTCCGGGTGCGACACCTTCCAGCGGGAAGAGTAAAGAATTCGGGAGTTTTGCGACCCCCCCCCCGTTAACGTCGACCGACACTCCGAAGGCGAATGACGATTCATCTACGCTGAAAGCCAGCAATCTCACTAAGGATCCGAATCTTACTGTTCCGGTTCCGTCCGGAAAAGCATCGAGGATGGTCTGCTTATCGTTCGCCGTCAGGAATCTGCCAATAGCGTTGCCCGCACTGTCTGTCTGCCCTGTCCCGGTGAAGTAATTATTGTACATGCCGAGTGATAGAAAATTCGTTCCGGCGTTCACACTGACCGGCGCTAGTTCAAAGACCACTCCGCCATTGGAGGGATAAAGGAGATTAGCAGGATTAGTCCCTATGGCATCCACATCGGTTGAAGCAGACGCGGACATCCCGCCAAGTCCAGTAATTCTACCGCTGGAGATCTGCTGCGCATTTCCAACCATCATCGGAAGCAGACAAAGAATCACGATAGCTATCATTTTCGTCATCACTCGAGGCTCCCTCACTTTCCTACCAAATTCTTGTCTACGGTAAGGCTCAGATTCGCATATGCCTTCAAGGAGATCGTGTTGTTCTGCGTGAACAGAACCGTTTGACGAGTCGTTGACGTGCGAACGCCAAATACATATCTCATGTAGCAGCGCCCCAGATCCATCGCCTGTTGATGGGTTATCGGAATCTCGCTTCGGCTGAAGACCGGCGACCTGACCGTGCCATCGGCATTGAAGTCGTTTGCGGCAGGAATGACGATGCTATCTTGAGGAATTGTTGCAACCACCTGATGGGTAACCGTATCGATCAACTGAGAAATCAATGAAAATTGGACCGGAAGTCCGTTGTTGACCTCTAAGACTACTTTTCCACTATCCACGTTTGCCAATTCCGCGGCTGTGCTGGAATCGGTAATGGCTGGAGTTATCTCCCCGTTGGCCCGCGTCGTATCTGAATAAGTAGCATTTGTAATTCCGAAATCAAATGGAACACTGATCGTACCTGTTCCCTCAATAATATCTCCACTCGAGACCGTTCCCACTTTATACGGCTCAGGATTAATAGTTGCATCGCCGCTAACGACGAACTCGTCCGGTAAAGTGTTTGTCGCTTTCGTGAATGAGTTCAATGCATCAACAAAGCTCTTGCCGAGAACAATGGATTTCGATTGCCCTGGAAGTATCAATGCGTCGGCCCAAGCCGAATCACCCATGAAACCGGTTTTGCTGTTTGCCGGAACAAGCTTTATGTGTATCGAATCAGGAAATCCGATTTTATTTGGAATAGCACTCTTTGAGTCAATGTTGAGGACTAACTGCGTGGAATCCCCAAATATAAAAGCCCCGCTGAATTTCGTTGCAAAGTCGCCCAGATTTATTTTTTGTGTGGTCGAAGAAATATTCACCCTATGTGTCAGGTGTACCTCGCCGGTAAAGTAGTTGAATTGCAGATTGGTCAAGCCAAACGATGCCTTGATGGAGTCGGTTGATGACACTTTTACAAATCTATTTCCCGAACCCAACAAATACGCGGTAATTCGATAGAGCAAAGAATCTGTAGGAGCGCCGGTAGCAGGGTCTGCCATTTCCAGTGTGTAATTTGTCAGCGGGTAAGTCTTGGTTATAGTCCCTGCCGGCGGCATATCAAAACTATCACTTAGCGCAATATTGTTTTGGCTGACCAGACTTGGCACCACGATTCTGAGGGGAACGCTCATTTCGTAGTCGTTAACTATTGTCACGCTCAGAGTCCCCTTTTGAATTCCGGCAGATTGTACCTTGTTGTTGTCAGAGAGCGTAGTGGTCCGGCTAATCCGGATTGGGTTTTGTGCCGGGATGATTGCGTAAGCTTGAGAAGCCCTCAAGTTGCTTAGGGTGGCAGACATGGTCAAAAGTGTATCCGATTTGAGAACTGCGGGGCTATTCTCTCCTTTTGAACTGTCAGTAAAAGTAATTATCGGTCTATTTGAGACTGTGAGACCGACCAGAGACCGAATGAGAGTGACAGTACCGGCCGGGGGGATTGAGTTCCCAGGGATGGGGATATTGACATCGTTGCCAAATGCGTCTGTGAAATTCAGCCCGTTCACAAAGTCTGTGGGGGCAGGATAATCGTTATAAAGCACAATAGTCATAGTACCGCTGCTCAACGTGGCGTTCTCGAAATTCGGAAATGAATCGGCAGGCACAAGTGTTCTTTTCATTTTCGGAAGAGGTGGAACGAATGCAACTGAGCCCGGAGTGATTGCACGATCGTACGATGCATACTGAAGAGCAGGCGGATCGGAAACCGTAAAGTCGTTCTGCCCCTCTGCCACGGCGAATGTAGGTATAGAACCGATCTCAAGGTTATTGCCAACAGTATCGCCGGCGAGTGCCTGTGTTTTGAAAAGTTCAAAAGCATTGACGGGCCAAATCGTTCTTATGGACGTGGTGTCGCCATTGCTGACCATCGAAGTATCTTTCGACAGCAGTTCACCCAGCGTGTAAGTTCGATCGAAGAGTGGTGCGGAAAGCTGAGTATTCCACGACGGCATTACGAACGAACTAACCTTGTATTTTGAGCAACCCGCTATCATGCTGATCATGAATAAAGTGAGAGGCAACCATGCACTCCTTTTCAAAAATATCTCCCTGCGATTGTCCGGATTTTTGAGTCCGGTCGTTTAATTCAATGAAAAGATACCGCACTAGAGGTGGATACAAGTTGCCGCATGTCACAGAATGACGCACGGCTCCTATTCCTTTATAGTCGGTAAGATGAAGTGCTACTTTAGCGCCCTGACATTTACACTAAAAAAGGGACAGAAACGGCATGTACTTGCCCGGTACTTACGCACCTGGAGGCTGAAAGCCGAATGGAGCGGAAGGAACGGGACCTGCAAAGACCTTTATTTCGCCGAAAGTGCGCTCATATTTCTCGACATTTTCCCGCAATGCCCCCAGTAGCATCTTAGCGTGTTGCGGGGTCATAATAATCCTCGCGTGCACCTTTGCTTTAGGTACTCCTGGAAGCAAACGAGTGAAATCAATTATAAACTCTGCCGGCGAATGAGAAATGATCGCAAGATTCGAATAAATCCCTTCTCCCTCTTTCTCGCCAAGTTCTATGTTTATCTGCTGCTGCGGGTTCTTTTCTTCCGCCATTTGCTGCTCCTGAAATCTATGACTTTTCTTTCAAATTATTGAGGAGAATAGAACACGCGGGGGGAGAGCCATTTCCCGTGAGAAATTAAGAGCTTTCCCCGCACACATCTTCGGCATCGAAAAACGCTCTCGCATACTTATATGCGATCCTCAGAACCGTTCAACCGATTCTCCGATTTTCTATAGTTCAACGGATCTGGCGAAGTGAGTCTGCCTTCTGCATAGCATCCTGCGCCTTTTTTACTCGATTCGTGAAGGCATAGACTTTTCCAAGGAGCTCCCATAGATTCGGATCGTCGGATTTAAAGGTCGAAAACTTTTCAAGTTCCGGAAGCGCCTTTTCAAATTTTGCACTCACTGCTTTTCTAAGAGAATCCGGGTCGCTGTTAGCAGACGCCGACTTCTGCATCTCCACACCCCAGTTGACATAGGAAGCCCCGAGATTGTAGATGGAGTTCCAGTGGGTATTAGTTTCCCTCAAAGAGTCCTGCCTCAAGCTTTCGGCCTTATCAGGAGTCGCACTACCCAACTCCGATGAAATTTTCTGGAGCTCGGTCTTGCTGAGCGTTGCAGCACTATTGAAATGATCGATGGCGCTCTGGAAATCGTTCGCCTTTAAAAGGATAACACCGTAGTTGTATTGAAAATCGGCATTGTTCGGATTCTGCAGAGCTGCTTCCCTGAACACATCGGTCGCTTCCGTTGTCCTTCCCGAAGCAATGTAGCAGTTTGTCATCACCGTCATGATACTTTGATCGTCAGGATATAGTTTGCTTGCCGGGACTAGATAACTCAAAGCAGTATCAAACTCGGCGACCGCGAGTTGAAACTTCGTAGAATCAATACCGGGATTATACACAAAGTCGACTTTCTTATTGGTCAACCGATCATTGTCAAAAGAGAGAGAGAGACCATAAGTCTTATAGTCCCACACTGCTTTCCCAGATACAGATTTTGATTCTTTCTTGCCCCTAACTGTAGGGGGTTCGACTGTATTCTTATCGTCAGGTTGGCCGAGCGCATCGGCGACTTCTTGTTTACTCATTCCGTCCTGGATAGACTCCACATGTTTTACAGTCGAAAGCTTGTCACTGTTGGCATTCTCAAAATCGTTTACGAGGCTTCGGCCTTTTTCGAAGTACAACTCACCGAGGAATTTGGCAGCCTGCTGATCCTTTTCTTTTTGCCACAATATGTTCAAGGGGGCAATCGCACTGTCGTTTGTACCCATATTGAGATACGTGTAAGCGAGCCCACGATAATTCATGAGACTATCGGGCTCAAGAAGAATGGCAGTTCTAAACTCATGAACAGCTTTCCCGTAATAGGATGCGGTGTCCTTTGCATTCTGCAGATAGCGGGTCCCATTGTTGTATGCCTGGACCCAGTAGTGCTCTCTCACGAGAACGATATCTTTTTCATTCGCATTTGAGATCGCCAACGAGCTGTCGAAAGCCTGAACCATCCCCGGCCAATCTCTCTTTTCCCCCCTGACTCTTCCCAGCAAATACCAGCCTTCCCCGTCTTTCGGATTGTTTGCAACGTCCTTCTGGAGCTGCTCTTCTGCCTTATCCCATTCACTTCTTTGAATATATAACTTGGCACTCGTCAACTCTGCTGACGAGCATTGAAATCCGACGAATGCAAAGCTAATTGCCATGATGATTACTAACGGTGCTAGCAATCTGTAATAATTCTTCATCTTTGACTCCATTTGAAGGTTACACTGACTTTCGGCTATTAATATAGATTTTCGCCCCAGCAATTACAATCCTCTAAGCTGCAACAACTTAAGTGTATATAGAATTAGCGCGGATATATTCCTCGACCTTAGGCGGAACCAGGTATTTGATAGACCTGCCCGACTTTACCCTACGCCTTATGCTTGTCGAAGAGATATCCACGCTCGGCACGTTCACTATCTCCACACGACTAAGCAGATCTTTATCCACCGCCGCAAGATCGAATCCAGGCCGGTTCATGGCGACGATCGTGCACTCTTCAAGAATGCGTTTCGGCGATTTCCAGCTATCGAAATCCACCAGGAGATCCACTCCCATTATCAAAAACAAATCATATTCCGACTTCTTCTTGATTTCTGTTATTGTATCGACGGTGTAGGAGAGACCCTTACGTCGGAGCTCGATGTCTGAGCAGTCAAAAAAAGGGTTATCCTCAATTGCAAGCTTCACCATTTGAAGACGCTGCGATGCGGGAGTAATATTTGCTTTGATTTTGTGAGGCGGTAAAGCAGCGGGGACAAAGAGAATCTTATCGAGCTTCAGCTGATCCCTGACGCTTTCGGCTGCAGCAAGGTGTGCTAGATGGGGCGGGTTAAATGTCCCCCCGAAAAAGCCTACCCTCGTCAAATGTCGCCGTATCTCTCTTTCAGTGCGTGCAGGAATTCAGTGGTACGACGTGCGTGTTCAATTGTCTGGCCGTTAGTCATGAATGAAGTGTAGACCCGCCTCAGCCCGGCCAAATCGCGGACACATTGAGACCTCTCCAAAGTAAAAAGCATCGACGAGAGTGGAGTAGAAATTTTCATCGCTACTTCAAACGGATCTTTCGCATTTAGTGAATCGAAGACCCCCACGTGTGGTTTCTTCAAGCCGACAAGATAGAGCTGGTCGGACATATCCGGTCCGAGGACGACGACATCGTCATCCAACCCCATCAGTTCGTAACCTATCCTCACGGATTGCAAAGGGACGATTGCCGCATCTATATCCACGTAGAGCAATCTCTTTGCACCATCGGTGAAGACATTGTCGACTGCGTTGCCGATCTTCTCGGAAAGTTTCCCGCCGCCGGCAGGCTTCAGCTTGTACTCGAAGTTGGCGTGTCGGAAGACGTGCTCAAAATCCATCCTTGCGTCTGCCGGATCGAAATAGACATAGGGCTGTGCATGCAGGTGCAAAGCCGCGCGTTCCACTATATCAAATAGCATGGAGGCGTGCAGCTCTGCGGCCTCCTCGTGTGTCAAGGGTGGAACCAAGCTGGCATTCACTTCCTTTGGCAGCGGAGTGCGTGAAACAATGACTAATGCTCTATCAATCATGCGATGAAAAGTTATCACCCTCATGAATAATATTCAAGAAGATTGCAGCCGGATTTCATATCGACCGAATCCCGACATCCTCAGATTGAATCTCAATCGAGTCTTCATTAAGTTTTCTCTGCGTATAACGTTGAGGGCATATCACATTACCGTTCATGCTGAACGCCACCTGCCCTTTTTAAGATGTGTACCATGGAAAGATATGAAGAAGTTCGATACTGATACAGTTGTTGAAGAGGTACGTCGGGCGACCGACATCGTTGATGTCATCTCTCAATATGTAAGACTGCAGAAACGCGGGAAGAATTTTCTCGGACTGTGCCCCTTTCACAGCGAGAAGACGCCTTCGTTCACGGTGAACCGCGAGAAGGGCTTGTACCACTGCTTCGGTTGCGGAGTTGGCGGAAACGTGTTTACGTTTCTGACGCAGCATGACAAGATCTCTTTCGGAGAGGCGCTTCGACAGCTCGCGTCGCGCGCGAACATAACACTTCCCGCTTACTCAGAAGGGAAGCAAAACGAAGTTGACGAAGTAATCGACATCAACGACAAAGCGACTCGATATTATAGAGACATGCTTCATTCTGATGAAGGACAGTCTGCGCTTGTGTACCTCCGTCAGAAGAGACAGTTCACCGACGAAACTATAGACAGGTTCCTTCTCGGATATGCCCCGGACCGTTGGGATGGGCTGCTGAATTTCCTGAAGAAGAAAGGGATCAGTGAGTCCACGATCGAGAAATCCGGTTTGATTCTCAAGCGACAGGATGCATCGGGCTACTACGACAGGTTCAGATCTCGCGTCATGTTCCCTATTCAGTCGGCTGGCGGCACCGTCATAGCTTTCGGAGGGAGGACCTTGAAGGCGGATGAGAGTGCAAAGTACATCAATTCACCCGAGACGGCGGTCTATCTGAAACGAAAGACTCTGTTCGGCATTTATCAGGCAAGGGAAGCGATTATCGAGAAAGACTCTGCAATATTGGTCGAAGGATACGCAGATCTTGTTGCACTACACCAGTCGGGTATCAGAAACGCGGTTGCTTCGAGCGGTACCGCGCTGACCATAGACCAGATCAATTACATATCTCGATACACGAAGAATGTCTACCTGGTTTACGATGCAGATAATGCGGGACGGGATGCATCTCTTCGAGGTTCGGATATTCTGCTGGAGCAGGGGATGAATGTCTATATCGTAGAACTTCCATCGGGCGAAGACCCGGATACATTTGTCCTGTCGAACGGTGCAGAGGAATTCATGATGCTCATTAAGAATGCAATGAACGTCGTGGAGTTCAAAGCGGCAATGCTTGCCGGCCGGGAAACTTCCGGTGCAAGCCAGATAGAGACGATCCAGTCTATCGTGGATTCCTTGGCAAAAGTAAATGATGCGATAAAGGTCAATGTACTCGTGAAAGACCTTGCTCAGAAGTTCGGCATCCGCGAAGATGCAATATATCAGGAGTTGAAGAGGAAGAGCCTCCCGGGCCGTCGGACGGGCGCACCGCAGATCGACGCTAAATCGAAATCCCCGGGGTTGACTCTTCCGCCGGCAGATCGAGATCTGATAAATCTATTATCCAATGTTGAAGATTCGGTATTTGGTACAATTGCGAATGAGATCGCAAATCTGGAAATAAGAAACCAGGTCAGCAAAGAAATTATAGAAGGGATACTTGATGCGCGCTCCTCAGGAAGATCTGCTTCATCGGTACTCGATGAGCTGTCCTCAGAGGAAGTCCGCCAAATATATGCAGAGCTCTCTTTCGCAACTCCTCAGCGGAGCAAGGTATGGTGGGAGGAGATCAGGCCGGGATCAGAAACTCCCGACTATTCTAAATGGATCTCTCAGGTCTTGATCTCGTTTGAGCTTGAGCAGATCGAACAAGGCTTGAAGATTATCAACACCCGGATCGGGGAAGCGGAGCGAAAGGGACTCACAACGGCCGATTTCGATTTGCAGTATCAGGAACTTGTCGAGAGAAAGCGCGTGTTAACGGAGACATATCGCGACAAAGATTTGCGCAATCAGTACTTAGGGAGTCTCGGAAACTCATGATAGAGATACACGAGGAGAAATGCGACCTCTGCGGATGTTGCGTCGGTGTTTGTCCTGAAAATTGCATCGACCTGACCGAAAGCCGCATATCGATAGCTGAAGAGCTTTGCACTAATTGCAGGAAATGCGAGTGGGCTTGTCCGTTTGAAGTTTTTGAGTTCCGCCGCGAAGGAACTCAATCGAATCCAAAGAGGTTGGCGACGGCAACTATATGAAAGACAGTTATGATGTAATTGTCGTTGGTGGCGGTCCGGCAGGCACAACGGCCGCCCGTTATGCGGCACTGGGAGGGGCAAAAGTCCTTGTCTTGGAAAAGGACCGCGAGGTCGGCGTACCGGTAAGATGTGGTGAAGCAGTTGACCATGAAGGTCTCGCCCCCTTCATTCAACCGGACGAGAAGTTCATAGCCTCTCACATTACAAACTTCAAGTTGATTTCACCCGACGGGAGCGTCGTCCAGCCGAACATCCAGGGACTCGGATACGTCCTCGACAGAAAGGTTTTCGATTACGAGCTGGCTCGAATTGCCGCTGACGAAGGTGCAGAGGTAGTTACAAGAGCTTATGTTGACGGAGTTACGAGAAACGACGGTACTGTCACGGGTGTTACCCTGCAGTACCATGGCGACCACATCACTCTCAATAGCAAGATTGTCATCGGAGCGGACGGAGTTGAATCACGTGTCGGAAGATGGGCAGGTATCGACACGACAGTTTCTATGCATGACATGGAGTCTGCTGCGCAGGTGACGGCTGCCAACGTTGACGTGGAACCGGACACGTGCCTTTTCTACTTCGGGGAGAAATATGCTCCCGGCGGTTACCTCTGGGTATTCCCGAAGGGCAACAAAACTGCCAACATCGGTCTTGCGGTAGCGGCAGACCGAAGCAGGCAGAAGCACGCCTTGAAATTCCTCGACGAGTTCATGACTGAGAATTTCCATTCGGCTTCCGTTCTTACGAAGCTGGCTGGCGGCGTGCCTTGTGCCGAGACGCTGGCCAGAACCACGATGCCCGGATTGATGCTCGTCGGAGATGCTGCACATCAGGTAAACCCGGTTTCGGGCGGAGGAATCATAAGCGGGATGATCGCCGGAAAGATCGCCGGAAGGATTGCGGCCGAGGCAATAAAGAAGAACAATATGAATTTGCTGGAAGACTACGAATGTGAGTGGAACGACTCGGTCGGCGCACGCCATCACAGGTATTACCGGATAAAAAAAGTCATCTATAAGTTCAAAGACGATGACCTCAATTCCATTGCACACGAAATGTCTAAGTACCCGCCCTTGGAGCAGACTCTTGGAAATCTATTCAAGCAGGCAGTGATCAAGCACCCCTCTCTTATCATCGACGTGATGAAGCTCTTCTTTTCATGAAGATCAACGTCATCACTTCATGCGATTATAGGATCAAAAGAAAAATCGAGTACGGATTCACCGTGCTTTTCCAACCATGGCGAATCGACTTCCAATTCGAACCCGTGGTCAGCGCAGATTGCGTAAACATATTCTACGGTCGTCAGTTTCCGAGCGATCCTAGGAAAGCGCTTTGGATCAGGGCATCTGAGGAGTTTCTAAGTTGCATTTCAGAATCAAAGCTTCCCGACATATCGGAGGTAGCATGGTTCGAGTTTTCGGGCAAGAGACTTCCAAAGCTGTATCCCTCCCCGGCCGTCGGCGGCAGCACTTATGTCGATTTTGATATAGCCGCTGCTGCTTTCATACTGGCATCGAACTTCCAGGACCTGATCAGCCTTGAGAGGGACGAATTCGACAGGATGCGAGCCATGGATTCGCTACAGGATAAGCTCGGCATATTGGAATACCCGGTCGTCAACTACTATTCGAAGTTTCTAAAAGAAGTGATACATCAGAGTACCGGAGCATTGATCGAAGAGAAAAAATACGGAGACTCCAGTTTCGCTCTTGCTTTGAGTCACGATATCGATTATACGAGTTCGCTCAACCCGAGGATGATCAGACGCAATGTGGTAGGACATGCAATCCTCAACAGAGAAAGTCTGTATCCGCAGGAAAGAATCAGAAAGCTGACATTCCCTGCACTTGCACTTCTCGGTTACGACCCTCCCAGGAAAGGAATGACATTCCTGAGGAATATCGAGAGAGAAAACAACCTGAGATCGACGTTCTTCATAAAGACCGGTGCAACATCGAAAGAAGATGTCAACTATAGCTGCACTTCCGGCATGATGAGAGAATTTCTTAAGTCGCTCTCAGACTCCGGGTTCGAGATAGGGATACACCCAAGCATGAAGACATACATTGATCTGGAGCATCTTCTGGCTGAAAAGAACCGTCTGGAGAATTCGTTAGGCAGAAGCGTAAGCTCGGTCAGGCAGCACTACTTGAAGTTCACGGCTTCGAAAACCGTAGACATTTGGGAAAAGGCTGATTTGAAATACGACTCCACGCTCGGGTTTTCGAGAAGAGTCGGATTCAGAAACAGCGTTGCGTTCCCCTTCCCGCTGTACAATTTTGCTTCGGACAGAATATCCACCGTCACAGAACTGCCTTTGGTTTTTATGGATGGGACGGTTGTTGAGAGCGGACGCTTCGAGACAGAAAGGGCGCTCGACAAGATGTCGTCGCTTATCCATGAAGTAAGGGCATCCCAAGGAGCTGCGTCAATTCTTTTTCATAATTCCATTTCCGATCCGGTTGACTTCCCGGGCTACGAGCACATCTATCGCGAGATCATCGCGCAGGCGAGAAAAGACAACTTCTTTCTCGGCTCGGTGAAATCCATCGCTGAACACTTCGCTTGAATCCGTATATAATCCTTGTAATACAGCTATTTCTTTCCGGGCTCAACTACATCATAGCCAACACTGCTACGCAGGTAATTCCACCGGCAAATCTGACATTCCTGCGAACCGTTATATCCGGCGTAGTCTACCTCTCCTATTTTTTCTACGCAGGACTTCCCTTCAAATACAGGGGCAAAGACCTTCAGCTTCTCCTTTTTCTAAGTCTGCTCTCAGTCTCGTTGAATCAGTTCGGCTTTCTCTACGGGATGAAATACACGACAGCGACCGAAGCTGCAATTCTATACACCCTCACGCCCGTCCTCGTAATGTTTCTATCCCGGGCCTACCTGCGCGAGAAGATAACCGCGCTGAAAGTGGTCGGGACGTTAATGGCACTATCCGGCGCTGCACTGACGGTGCTTTCTAAGGAGCCAATTGTCGGATCAGCAACGCACCTGACTATCTCTCATTTGAAAGGGGACGCTTTTATTCTTTTGGCGGTTATGGCGTGGGCAATCTACACAACGCTTGGACGTAAACTTGTGGTAAGACACGGCGCCATCAACAGTACCGTCTTCACAGCCCTTATCGGCAGTGCAATGTTCGCGCCGGTCGGGATATGGGCGTCGGTCGGGTATAGCTACTCCTCTATTACCACGGGGCAATGGATGGAGGTGTTGTACTTGTCTTTAGGAACTTCAGTTGCCGGATACGTGCTGTGGTACTACGCACTCGGTAGAATAGAAGCAAGCAAGGTGTCTGTCTTCACAAATGGGCAGCCGGTCATCACTGCAATTCTAGCTTACGTGTTTTTGAGACAGGGCATCACGGGAAGATTCGCAGTTGGGGCACTGATCACAATCGCGGGTGTGATCACGACTCAAATTACCTTAAGCCAGGGACGGAAGAGGAAACAACGTGTCTAACGCCCCCTACCTGCCACGACCGGCAAAGGCGAGGGGTCCCGACTCACTTGGATGGGAAAGTCTCCAAATTTATACACATGCATTGTCCCGCTCATCTTCAATGAATCGACAAAACTGCCATTGAAATATGACGCCGAGAGACTGCTTTGATACGGCGCGTGCGGGTCTCTGATCAAACTAAGCGAGACGTTGGGATAGATATTTGTCCCATCCACACCCACTATCCAGGATGAGTCGCCTATCACTATTGTGCCCCATCCTCTTACTGATTCACCCGACTGCAGAGCCCAAACGTCAAGCGCAGTGTCGCTGCCATGAGTAAACCAGTAACCGTTCATTTGAGGCTGAGCCGCCGTTTGAGAAGTCTGTCTCGGACCCACCTGTGCTCCTGTAGAATTACATCCTAAGATAAGAAGCCCCGCACACACCACTGCCACGATCTCACGTCTCATCTTAATCTCCTCTATAATGTTCGTTCTCTGGTAACAGCGTAGGACTGTTGATTTCGTCCGAAAGTTGCACAATATTCCGCGGAAAATTGCACAGTTGAAGATACCTATTTGTTAATGGTTTTCAAACGGAAGCTCTTTCCGTTGATGAGGAACGGATAGGAGTGGTGAAGC
>JAJYIT010000039.1 GCA_021789975.1 Bacteroidota bacterium | reverse complement strand
TCTTGTTTTTTGCCAATTACAATTTTAACCGATCAACCGCTTTGCGGGATCCCGACATACAAATATCGTTGACGGGACTGGAGCGGCACCTCCTAATTTTTACACAAAGTTACGGACATCACCCAGGGTAGATGAATGTAGTCGGTTCAAGATCTATATTTCCTCCGACACCAAATGCACTTCAATTATTTAGAGGTGTTGCCATGAGATGCACGTTTAAGTTGTTGCTTTGTCTCCTTTTCGCTGCGACCTCAGTGGATGCCCAATGGGAGCCGGCCAACGGAATCGGCGGAACCGCAACATGCTTTGCTTCATGTACTGACGGATCGGGAGGGTCGTATGTATTTTCCGGTACGACGGATGGAGTCATTCGTTCTACCGACGATGGATTGACTTGGGCACCATCGAGCAATGGTCTCACGAGCATGTCGGTTCATGCACTAACTGCATGCCGGGATGGATCCGGGGGCTACATGCTATTTGCGGGGACCGGTAGATCAGTTACTTACGGAAATCGCATTACCGTTCTTAATGGAGGCGTCTTTGTTTCATCGGATTATGGTGCAAGCTGGATACCGGTTGGTTTGGATAGCATAGATGTGACTTCACTTGCATCATATCCGAATGCATCGGGTGGATGCGACGTCTTTGCCGGGACCCAGGTTTACAACACTGTGTGCTTGTTCAGATCCACGAACAGTGGTCTAAACTGGGATTCGGTCACTTCCGACAGTATACCGGTTTTCTCCATTTTTGTGAGCGCAAATGGCGCGGGAGATTATTACATTTATACAGCGTCGGGACTGGTTGAGTCGAATGGGCGCTCGATAGAGTATCTCGGAGGAGTAGATCGTTCCACAGATAATGGTACAAGCTGGAGCCATCTGTTAGGCGGTTTTGTCAATTGCATCGCGGCGAGAGATTCGGATATTTTTGCCGGAACCCTATACGGTCTGTACTATTCTTCCAATAGTGGAACCACCTGGAAACCTGATACTTTTTCATTGAACGGATTTCCACTGCCGAATCAGGCTAACGGAGCTAATACATCTGTAACGAGTATTGCTGCAATCCCTGACGGAGCAGGCGGAACAGTACTATTCGCGGGCATAAGCTACAATGGCGGTTTTACGGGTTCCAACGCATTGCTGCGCTCAACCGATGAAGGCGCAAGCTGGAGCTACCTTCTGCCACGGGCCGAAGCCGTCGCCTCGGTCCCGGACGGCACAGGGGGACAAACTCTCTTCGCAACCGGAGCGATACTGCTCCGTTCTACCGACAATGGCGTTGCGTGGCAGACAAGCAACGTAAGTTTGGCCGACGACGATGTTTCTTTTGTCACAACAGTCCAGGGTGCGGGCGGAGGGTCGGATATTATCGCGTCTTGCAGTCCGAGCCTTGTTCGTTCCACAGATGGCGGCGTTACTTGGACTACCTTCGACACCACAAATCTTATGAGTCCCTTTGTGAGCACGGGGATTGGAGCATTTACTTCAACACCGAAAAAGTCGGGAGGGGCGAATCTTTATATCGGCTGTTACGGTGCAACGGGGCCGTTAGGCTCAACTGCCGGTTCGTTCGATTATTTGAGATTTTATGAATCCACCAACGATGGTGTGAGCTGGAACTCCTTGAGCAGCAGCGACAGCAACACATTGCCTTATAACGGCGGTGTAAGTCTTGCTGCAGCTCCGAACCTGGTTGGTGGATACAACCTGCTCGAATCATCTGCCCTTGCATCAAATGCCCTTCATGTAACAACTGACAATGGGGCGACCTGGGTACTTCCTTCCGGGTTGCAGGGTGCTCTTTCTTTCATCGTGAACGACTCGACAGTTTACGCGATATGGGGTGGAGTTTACTATTCTACGGACGGTGGTTTGAACTGGACGGAGACCGCTTCCCCCGGAGGTACATCTTCTGAGGTTACTGCGCTGGCCGCGAATGGCAAGTATCTTTTAGCGGGAACATTACAGGGAGGAGTATTCTTATCAACAGACAAGGGTGCGACATGGAATCCCGTCAACAGCGGACCGATTGACACAGTTGTCGCCAGCTCTCAAATAACTTCAGTAGCGATGGCTCGGCATGGAAGCAGCGGCTACTATTTATTCGCGAGCACATTTCCTTATCCATATTTTAGTGGAATCACCCAAGCACAGGGTCACTTGTTCCTGTCAACAAGCCTCGGTGCGACCTGGGAAGAAGTGAGCGGCGGGCTGCCCTCTGATGACGCGATTACGGATCTGGTAGTGAATTCCAATGCGAGTGGAACTCCTTATCTCTATGCTGGTTTCGGTCAACCACTCTATGTCTCCTCCTCTCTCCAGTGCCATGGTATTTGGCGAAGATCCATATCTGATCTGGCAGCCGGACTCAAAGAGCGGTCCAATCAAGCCCGAATTCGTTTTTCACTTTCTCAAAATTTTCCGAACCCATTCAACCCGTCCACCATCATCACTTATCAGTTGCCCGCATACAGTCACGTGACTCTGCAAGTATTCGATGTACTTGGCAGACGAGTGAAGACGTTGGTGAATGAAAATCAGACGATGGGGAATCACGATGCCATTTTTGATGCAAGGGGGCTGGCAAGCGGAGTGTATTTCTACAGACTTCAAGCCGGTAATCTTGTTCAGGTCAGGAAGTTGATACTAATCAAGTAGCCCCGTTAGATCCATTGAAATTCCAACAGCCGCGTTATATCCTTATATCCATAAGGAGGCTGTAATGCCAATGTGCGATTTTAAGTTGGTAGCGATGATAACTACCAACGAGCCTATAAAAGTGCAATCAATTCTGGCCGAAATAGTCGGAGTTGACGGTATTCTTAGAACTAATCAAGGGTTCATAGTCCGGACCACTTTGTGCGGAACCAGCGCAGAAGATTTGAATCAATCATTATTCTCAAAGCTGAAGTCTACAGACAAAAATGCTGCGCTGATCGCTGAATGGACGCGAGGGAATACAAAAGAGAAATTTCTCGATAATATGCCGGTGGAGATACTGGAGTGATATTTTTCCCTTTGCAGGACCGATGAGCGGATGACGTGACTAATGACATACCTTTCAATCGAACAGCTTTCGTAGATTGCCCTGGTAAAGAGGGAAGGAGTTGTCCTTCTAACCGAGCTATAAAAGATAGAACAATGGAAGGTGATCATGATGGCATCAACAATACGTAGCATGCCCAGAGCCGCGACGCCAGAGAGCGGTAAGCAGCTGAGGCGCAGTATAATATTTGCCGGTCTACTTGCGATTGCTCTTGTCGGGATGACAGCCTGCGAACTTATATTCTATTTTCATTAGTCGCGTTACGGCTCCCCGCGGAATGAGCGTTGACCAATATCCTATTGAACAAGCCGGAAAATCAGTCCACTCCTTCCGGACTCTGTAATTTGAGTCAACTGCTGTTCTGAGTAGAAGAAAGTGAGTGCCCTGTGCCGTACCGCACTTTGAATTTCTCTCCTCGTTTCGCAATTTGATTGGGTTATGGGCGTGACACAAAAAAAGAGAATGAGATAGCGAAGAACCTGTGACATGACAAGCACAAATCGGCTCAGGAAAGAGTTTGAAATAGCTGACAGGACGTTAGAGTCAAAACCGGGTGATTGCAACTTCTCAAGCGAAACCGCCAGTAACAATCCTTCCTGCTTGGTTGGCACTTCCGCTGGTACGCTTTTGAGACAAGCAAGCGAGTGGGAAAACTGTTTTGTCGCGGGCGGCTTCTCTATTCTCACAACCCACCCATCATCACTGAAAGAGGCAATAATCCTGAAGCGATAGATTCTTACTGGCTGTTAAGGAACGATGAAGCTATCTTGTAAACGGCAGTTTAAGCGGAGGGATCCAAAATATTGAGAATTGTTTCATGATCCGTTCTGCGACCAACTTTGATCTTGAATCAATAAAGTCTACTGATTCTATCAGGGGTCTCAATGACCTCGCACGCGGATTCTCTGTCTTGATACCTGACGGCGAGAGTCATTATGCCTGGTCAGTCCTTACCTGTCTCCGTCAGGTCCCCGGTCTCAGGTCATATGTCCTGTCTGCCAGCCGATCTTCAGTATTGAAATATTCGCGTCTGAAAGATGGGCTGTTCTACTCGAATGACGATAACACTGCAAATTGGACAGAACAAGTTTTGGCGACCGCTGCGAAATTAAAGGCAGACATCATTCTGCCGGTGGGCGATCACGGGATTAGAAAACTTATTGGGAGCGGTGGACCATCCATTTCGCCCGCTGTAATGGCGCCGATCCCCGATAGGAAATCTTTCGACGTTGCGAGCGACAAATGGTTGCTGGCTAAGTTCATGCAAGAGAATTACATCCCAACACCGGAGACGACTATTTATGAATCAAATGCGCAGCTCGAGAACATAACTTCATCCGTGCGGTTTCCGGTTTTGACAAAACCCGTTCATGGTTTCGGGGGGAAAGGCATACATCTCTGGAATGAACGGAGCGATCTCATCGGCTACTTGAAAGATTTGCGGGATCCCAGGTCGGTCATTATCCAGACTTTTGTTCGGGGGTTCGGAATCGATTGTAGCGTGCTGTGTAATCATGGAAAAATTTTGGCATACACGGTTCAGAAAGAGTCGATCCGGTCGTCGGCGGAATTCCGGTTTCCATCGGGGGTCAGATTTGTGCATAACGACGAAGTGCATGGCGTAGCGGGTCGTCTCATGTCGGCACTTAACTGGTCCGGGGTGGCTCACATCGACATGATTTTCGATGAAGCTGATGGACGAATAAAAGTGCTGGAAATTAATCCGCGCTATTGGACTTCCTTGTTGGGGTCATTGAGTGTTGGGATCAATTTTCCGTATCTGCAATGCCTCGTTGGAATGGGGATGGAGACATCTATACCCGGGTATTGCGAGGGTCAATTCATCACAAATGGCAAAAGGGCTATTGGCGCGACATTGAAAAGCGTGATGAGACTCTCCAATCCGCGGAATGTCGTCAGGAATTCCATTCTCAAGTTTCAGCTCAAGGATCCGGTCTTAAGCGCTGTAATGTTATACCGGTCTGTAAGCAAAAAGCTTGTACCCGAAACTTCGGACAAGCTGGTGACTGTTCAGGAGCCGAATGCGGAATAACTACTACTGCAACTCATCCGTTAAATTCGCCGTGCTCACGCTGTTGACTTTCGGCTATCGTATAACCTTGAGGAACACTGATCCCTTTCCTTCTGAACCATTGCTACGCTTCGCCATCATCCGCGACAGAATTCAATCTTAGGTGAGAGGTTCCCAATACCATGACCCGGCAAATATTTGGTATTGGCTCAATTTCAATTCACACGTCAGCCCGAACCCTGGACTGATACGCTCCAGGTCAGGCTTGTTTCGGGGTCTAAAACCAGATGTTGAGCCGAGTTCAACATGACGGAATACCTCAAAGTGGGCCGGTACTAAATATTTGAATCGCTTGGGGTTACATCCCCCGTCGCTCTCAGCGGGGGAGTCTGGTTCAGGAGCCTGGATTCCCGACAGGAGCGTTCGGGAATGACATCATGGCTCTTTTGGATTTCGACGAGTACCTCGCGGCTTGCCAAGAGGATGTTTATCATTTTGTTTAGGGATAATTTATGTGCTATAATGGACATCGAGGTGGCATCAGCCCACTCCTACAATAGTAAATAGCCGATCTTCAGTCGAAAGACGTGCGATAAGAAAAGAGCGTTGCGCTTCACTTGTCGTCTTTTGAGAGCGGAGCTAAATTCATCTGGGTAAATTTGTTGAATACGTAAACCTACCGGTTCAGACGGACATGTTGTCGAAGCCGGCCCAAATAATAAAAGATGATGCCTGCCGGACTTGGAGTTGAGGGAAGAGGATGTGTTTGATTTTACGGTTTTGAAGAAGCTGCTTGAGATAAACAAGAACACTGTAATGTGTCCTGTCCTCGGCTGCAGTCGCTCGGTTCCTCTGATGAAAGATGATGCTCGAAGATCGCTCGATAGTTTTCTGGAGGGGAGTGGATCCGACGACACAACTTTCGACAGGTACTTTTGCAGTGACCATGGGATTTACATTACTCCAACTACCTTTGCTTATCGCGATTTGACGGACAATTTGCTTCGGCCAAGCGAAGAAGGAAGAGCGCTTGAAGGGGTGATGTCCGTAAAGAGGGAGAATGCTCCGCTGCATTATGAGGACAGCGAAGAAGCTTTCACATGGAACGTGTTTAGATTTCTCGAGAGAGCCGGACTGGTTGACAATTTCGTCTCATCCGTCGCGAACGTACCTCTGAGGTCGCGGCCGGTTGTTTACTGGTCGTATAGCCGGGAAGAAAGCGGGTTATTTTCAGAGCTTGGAAAAACAAGAGTTCTGTTCGGTGAGCGCGCCTTTCATGGCTCCGAACCGGATCTAATTATAGTGACTGATAACGCACTGTTCATGATTGAGGCGAAATTGGCGCCTGGATATAATCGTTCAGGTGGCGGCTTTGGCTTAACCAAACAGGCGGGGACTCAGAAAGGATATGTCCTCGGCTGTGGCATTTGGTTCTCAAAGGTATTCGCCAGCGATTATAAAGCATTCGTATCGGACGAGGAATTTGACTTGATGCGGCTTTGGCTGCTTGGATCATGGATGGCACGATCGATGAGGCTCGATTTCTTCCTCGTTAATCTCGCCCCTTCGGAAGTTCAAATAAACTTAGAAATGGATTTTGGAAAGCACATTCATCAAGCCGGAGTCGGGCATTTCGTGCTTGCAACCTGGGAAAGTATCTACAGCCTTATCATGGAGCAAGGGGATTGTGACGGAGATAGCGCTCTCATGCTTGAGTACCTTAGAAATAAAACGATCGGGTATCGTCATGGAGAGTTGACTAAGGCTTTAACATTGTTCTAAAAGCGTGGCCGAAAAGGGTCTCACCGCGAACCTGCCTGAGGGACGCGAGGGCGCGGAGACAATAATTGAATCAATTTTCTACTTTGCGCCTTAGCGTCTCAGCGGTTTTCTTTTCTGCGTGGGCTTTTCAGCCGGATCTCCAGGATGATAAGAGTGTGATTTGATCCCCATCGAATCTTGTTTTGTGGCGTGTGGAATTAGATTGCAGCATGTCGTGCCGTGAATTTGAATGAGCTTAAATCGCGCGAGACTGCTTCAGACCTACGCATGATTTCCTTTGCATCACTTACGGGGCTTGTTTAGATTTTCAAACAATGTAGCACAACCTATAACGAGTTCGGAGTTCTCTCCGGAACAGCCCCAAGGAGATGCTTATGAGACGTTTAGTCCTCACGATTTCAATCCTTATTCTCACCTCAGTTGCCTTCGCCGAATCAAGAGAAGGATACTATATGTATCCGGCAATTCACGACAAGACGATCGTGTTCACCGCTGAGGGCGACCTATGGTCGGTAGGCATAGACGGTGGCACAGCCACAAGACTTACCTCGGCGCGAGGCATCGAGTCACACGCCGCAATCTCGCCCGACGGCAGGACGATTGCCTTCTCAGCCCAATACCAGGGCCCGACTGAAGTTTATACAATGCCTGTTGACGGAGGACTTCCTGTCAGAAGGACATACGAAGGCGAAGTCGCGATAGTTGTCGGATGGACGCCGGACGGAAAAGTCATTTACAGCACGAGCTACTATTCGACACTCCCAAACAGGCAGCTTGCCGCAATCGATCTCAAGACCGGTGAGAAGACTCTGATTCCGCTGGCACAGGCGAGCACTGGAGTCTACACCGAATCGGGCGACACACTTTTCTTCACCCGGTTCCCGTTCCAGGGAAGCCATACGAAGAGGTACAAAGGAGGTACGGCGCAGAA
The DNA here is from genome assembly GCA_021789975.1 of Bacteroidota bacterium. Taxonomy (GTDB): domain Bacteria; phylum Bacteroidota; class Ignavibacteria; order Kryptoniales; family JAKASW01; genus JAKASW01. Next base: position 31,340 of record JAJYIT010000039.1, on the reverse strand, counting down.
CATCTGGCGTTATATTAACGGCCAGCCCGAGGCAACTCCGCTTACCGCCGACTACGCAGGCACAAGTAAAGACCCGATGCTCTGGAAGGGACGCGTCTATTTCGCCAGTGACAGGGACGGTACAATGAACATATGGTCGATGAACATGGACGGCAAGGAGCCGCGCCAGGAAACGTTTCATTCCGGTTTCGACATCAGCTCGCCGTCGCTGTCGGACGGAAGGATAGCGTACCATGAAGGTGCTGATATTTATGTCTACAATATCGCTTCGAAGAAGGATAGGCTTGTGCCGATAGAGCTCTCTTCTGATTTCGACCAGGAAGTGACACAATGGGTAAAACACCCGATGAAGTATTTGACCGCAGTGCACATATCTCCGAAAGGAAATCATGTAGTCCTGACGGCACGTGGCGAAGTCTTTGTGGCTCCCGTTTCAGAAGGACGGCTCGTAGAGGTAACAAGGAAGAGCGGGGTACGCTACCGCAATGCGCGTTTCATGCCTGACGGCAAAACACTCGAGCTACAGTCCGACGAAAGCGGGTACCAGGAATTCTGGACATATCCGGCAAACGGTCTCGGAAAAGGAGAACAGCTCACGCATGAAGGTAAAGGATTCAGGAACGAGGGCATTCCCTCACCTGACGGGAAGTATCTTGCTTATACCGATAGACGTCATCGGCTTCTCGTGTTCGACGTCGCTGAGAAGAAGCTCACTGTCGCAGCCACCTCCGAGTGGGGCGGCTTCGGCAACCTGACCTGGTCCCCTGACAGCAGATGGATCGCGTACACGAAACCGGACCCGAACACATACGAGCAGCTAACGGTCTATAGCCTATCGAATGATTCGAGTTACACGCTGACCGACGAACGGGTAAACAGCTATAGCCCCGCCTGGAGCCCGGATGGGAAGTGGCTCTATTTCCTGTCGGACAGGACGTTTCACTCGACGGTCGGCAGTCCGTGGGGGCCATATCAGCCTGAACCGTTCTTCGACAAGACGACTGACATTTATGCCATTGCGCTGAAGGAAGGAGAGAAATTTCCGTTCGCGCCGCCGAATGAGCTTACTGATACCTCCAAGTCCACCGCGGGCAAGACGGAAGCAGCCAAGAAGAAAGGAAAGTCCAAGGCGTCACACGTCGCCATAGATTTTTCGGGAATTCAGTCGAGGACTTACCAGGTTCCTGTTCCAGCAGGTAGATATGAACACCTCTCTATGAACGACAAGGCACTATTCATGGTTGAAGGTCCGGGAATAGCGAGCGAGAAGCCGAAGCTGGAAGCCATTGCGTTACGAAACAAAGACGTTTCTGCAAAGACCTTGATCGGGGGGGTTGGCCGCTACGAGCTTTCCGACAACGGCAAGAAGCTTATGGCGACGAAAGGGAATGAGATACACGTGGTCGACGCGTCGGCAAATCCGCCGGCCGAGCTTCAGAAAGACGCAGTGAATCTGAAGAATTGGACATTTTCGTTCAATCCCAAGGAGGAATGGCGCCAGATGTTCATCGATGCCTGGCGGCTTGAAAGGGACTACTTCTACGATCCGAATCTTCAAGGGGTGAACTATGAGGCGACATTGAAAAGATATCTCCCGCTCGTCAGTCGCATAACCGACCGTGAAGAGCTCAACGATCTGATCGGACAAATTGTGGGCGAGCTCTCCGCGCTTCACACTTTCGTTGTCGGAGGAGACATCAGGAAGCCGACCTACGATATTTCTGTCGGTTCGCTTGGTGCGATACTCACACGCGACGAAGCTGCCGGTGGTTATAAGATCAAACACATCTATCGGGCGGATCCCGATTATCTTAAGATCGTTTCTCCGCTTGCCAAGCCGGGTCTCGGTATCGCCGAAGGAGATGTGATTACTGCCATCAACGGTGTTCCGACTCTTTCCGTCCCTTCACCAGACAAGCTTCTGGAAAAGCAGGTGGGCCGGCAGGTCCTCCTCAACCTGAAATCCCGCAAGACGGGAAAAGGATTCAAACAGGTTGTGGTCCCTATTTCACAGGACCAGTTTGCCAATCTGCGCTACAGCCAGTGGGAATACGATAGAAGGATGATAGTCGATACGGAGAGTCACGGCGAGATCGGTTATGTCCACCTTCGTGCGATGGGAAGCTCCGACTTTTCTCAGTGGGTGCGGGACTTCTACCCCGTATTCAACCGCGAAGGATTGATTATCGACGTGCGCGACAATCGCGGCGGGGACATCGACAGTTGGATCCTGGAGAAGCTCATACGCAAAGCCTGGATGTATTGGAAGCCGCGCGACGAGAAGCCGTTCTGGAACATGCAGTACGCATTTCGCGGACACATCGTGGTCATCTGCAACCAGTTCACTGCCTCGGACGGCGAAGCCTTCACCGAAGGCTTCAAGCGGCTGCATCTCGGCAAGGTAATCGGCATGCGGACTTGGGGCGGCGAGATCTGGCTGTCATTCGACAACGGGCTCCTCGACGGCGGGATCGCTTCAGCTGCCGAACTCGGCGTGTACGGTCCGGGTGGACATTGGCTGATCGAAGGCCACGGTGTCAATCCAGATATTGTCGTCGACGATACTCCGCACGAGACTTTTGAAGGACACGACGCCCAGCTGCAGGAGGCGGTAAAATATCTCATGACGGAGATTAAAGAACACCCGGTAACGACTCCGCCGCCACCGCCGTATCCCATCAAGGCGTTCAACTATCCTAAGAAGTGAGAGCTCATCGGGACAATCTTCGTTGGCAGATACTGAAGGGTAAAATGTAAATGACCTTGGGGGCGCTTCAAGGCGCCCCTGAAGGCGGGTGAGTGTGCCAATATGCGAACGATGGAATCAGACGATTCACCCGGCTCTTGATTCAATGGCTATATGCGAGACTAACCTGGCACGGCCCGATTTCTTCGATACCGAGTCGATGTCCATCTGGAACCGGTGAAGTGCTTCAACCAAAGAACGTTATTAATGATCAAGTTTAGTCTCCGACAAGAAAGCAGAGTCCATTCACACCCTTGAGGATCCCCAACTGCTATTCGGGAACGTTCACGACACTTTAGAATAGAGCGATAGTCTTCTTGACTGATTCGCGCCGAATTTTCCGATCTGAAAGTGGCCTCAACTAATGACTTAGGCATTCCATGGCGATCCGTTTGAATGCGTTGCATGTTCGTAGCCGGTTAAATTTTCGCGTCTCCGTGTGAATGCGTCCTCACGCCCCACCGCGCTCAATCTCAAGTCTCTATTCCGACTCTTTGAGCAATCATCCGCAACCGCAACACAGGCTCCTTCTTCTGCCTTGTGGAGCCGGCGGGGTGATTCCCCGTTGAAGTTTCATGCAAGCAATGCACTTTCAAACGACAGTCGGTGCTCTGCTTCATGACAGGGCCAGGATACCAGGATCTGGTTTGAAACAAAATGCTCCGGTGCCTACATTATTGCACAATGATGCAATTACACAATTATGTGGAGGAACGATGCCGAGAGGTATGAGAGGAATGCGCGGGATGGGCGGTCGAATGATGGGATCGATGATGGACCCGAGGAGCCGCTTTTTCATGGCGCTTGCCAGCGACCAGCGAGTGAGGATACTTGAGCTCCTGAAGGGCGGGGAGAAGACTCTTTCCGACTTTACCAAGGCTCTCGAAATCGATGTGTCTGTGGTTTCCAGACACCTCATGCTGCTCCGTGGTGTCGGGATAGTCTCGGCGAGGAGAGAAGGCATCTTTGTCTATTTCAATATTGCAGATAAAAGGGTGTTTGATCTAATGGCCCTGTCAAACCAAATCATGAGCGATTGGTTCAAACAAAACCAGCAAATGTTCGAGTAAAGGAAAACGAAAATGAAAATTGCAGTAGTAACACTCGATGGGAAAACGATCAGCCAGCATTTTGGCAGATCGCCCTATTACTCAATCATGACGGTTGAAAACCACGAAGTGAAATCGCGCGAACTCAGGGAGCGTAGAACAGGACATTTTGCGCCGCAGGGCCCTCAGCACGGCAGCGACGTTGATGAAAGAGGCAGGCATGGTTACGGGCCTGAAGCCAGGATGTCACATGCAGCTATGGCACAGGAGATAAGCGACTGCCAGGTTCTGATTGCAGGTGGAATGGGAAGCGGTGCTTATGAGAATTTCAGGGAAGCAGGTCTTGACGTGATTCTGACCGATATGCACGCGATTGAAGATGCTGTGAAAGCATATGCGGCAGGCAATTTGAAAAATCTAATGAATGAACGGACTGACTGAGCTTTTACCTTTTGTCAGAGGTGTTGAGGCCCGCGCGCAGACCGGTTATCTTCGTGAATCTCCTGACGACGAAACAAACTATAGCCATGGATTCCAACGATTGAGAAATATCTCGGCTGCGGATTCCGGCGAAATTGAGGATCTGCCGGGTAGAGGCCCAATTACAATTCACACGTCACCCCGGACCCTAGACTGATACGCTCCAGGTCAGGCTTGTTTCGGGGTCTAAAACCAGATGTTGAACCGAGCTCAACATGACGGAATACTTCTAAGTGGGCCAGTACTATCTGCCGCGACTCTATATCCATTGTGCAGCGGATTTATAAGAATCGCCAGATTGGGTTTAGAGTCTTTCGGAGAATCGACATCGACGAATGCTGCCGACGTGACTCTGCCGTGGAGCCTCCGATACTGTATTGCCAGCTACGCTACGAACCTTTGCTCCTGCGGAGCAGAGTCCGAGTCCCGCGGGGCGAAGGAATTATGATTGCGAGTCGTTCCAATTGAAGGAGACTTCGAACGGCATTTAGGTGCTTTGTATGCCTCGCGCAAATCTCCTGGTCTGGATGCCGCAGCCAGAACTTCTCAATTATTTGTGACTGACAGGTGTTAAAACGGTAAACGAGAATGACTGATAATAGAACTACAACTGCGCCGTCCGCAAGACTTGGCCTGGCGGCTTTAACATGGGCTCACTTCTTAAATGACGGCTACATCAATTACCTCCCTGCGGTACTGCCGCTTCTCCTTGTAAAGTTTCACATTGAGATTGCCCTCGTCGGCAGCTTAATATTCGCACTTCAGGGGATAGGATCGCTGCTCCAGCCCGTCTTCGGTTTGAAAGCGGATCGGGTAGGAGGACACGCAGGTTTGTACTGTGGGGACTCGCCTTGAGTGCGGTAGGCGCGAGCTTGCTCGGTGTAGCACCCGGCTACTGGACTTTAATCCTTCTCCTGACCGTGGCCGGTCTTGGAAATGCGGCTTTTCATCCGCAGGCATTGGCGGCCGCTCGCTCGATTACCAGGTCAAGAGAGGGGACGGCGATATCGTTGTTCATGATCGGTGGTGAACTCGGTCGGGGAGTGTGGCCGCTTGTTGCAGGATGGTTAGTAATGTGGCTGGGGTTACAAGGTCTCTGGCTGTTTGCAATACCGGGAGCTTTCACGCTGTTGCTGCTCGTCCGGACCACGCCTGAAATGCGACCTATGCCGCCTCGGAGTGTGCGGAATGCCTGGCAGCGCAACCGGGGGCGGATCATAGCGCTTGTGGGATTTGTCGGGTTGCGCCAAACGGTTTCGTATGGCGTCAAAACTTTTGTGCCGATTCTATGGCATGCCCAGGGCGGGTCGCTGATTGCAGGGGCATCTCTAATTAGCGTGATGCTGGTGGTGGGAATTCTCGGGAATTTCTCCGGAGGTATGATTGCCGACCACCTGGGTCGTCGTCCTGTCATAATATGGTCGAGTGTTCTCTCCGCAACGATTCTGGCTCTTTTCATGTTTTCGAGCGGAGCCTGGCTCTGGATAGCGCTTGCATTCCTGGGGATCGCCGTCTGGGCGACGGCACCGGTGACGATGCTGATTGGACAGGACCTCTTTCCGGACAACCGCTCGTTGGCATCCGGGGTCGCACTGGGTGCCGGTAATACCGTTGCGGCGATGGCAATTTTCGGCCTCGGCTTCATCGCTGATTACTACGGGATCGCCGTTTCAATGTGGTGTATCGCAGGAATGTCATTGCTCGGGTTCCCTTTAGCTTTGATGCTTCCCGAAAGAACTGTACAGACTTATCGTGCTGCCGGTCAGTGAACGATTCGCTGAACGATTTCATAAATTGCGATGCCGGCCTGCATCAAGCGCATGAAATTTCTGCCGAACATTCCTGATGATAAAATCTAAGTTGATAAACTATCAGGCTGTTGAAATACCTTTTTGTGTGCCCACGAAAGACGCGAAAAGACACGAACGCAAAGTGTTTTTGCGTGTTTGCTGTGTTTCGCGGGCTGTCATGAGCATAAGCTTGTAATTCTTGCAACATTTAATAAAATAGAGGTCTTATATTGAAGAAGGAGGCTTGATAAGAAAATGTTCGTTCCATCGAGGATCTACTTCACCAAGGGCGTCGGAAGACACAAAGACTACCAGAGCTCCTTCGAGCTGGCGATGAGAGATGCTGGAGTCGAGATTTGCAATCTCGTTTCCGTCAGCAGTATTTTCCCGCCGGGTTGCAAGCGAATAAGCAGGGAAGAAGGGCTGAAAGAAATGAGGAACGGCCAAATTACATTTACGGTTATGGCGCGGAACTCGACGAACGAGCCGAACCGGCTCGTGGCCGCTTCCATCGGCGCGGCAATTCCCGCCGACACTACTCAGTACGGCTATCTCTCCGAACATCACGCGTTCGGGGTCAACGAGAGATCAGCCGGTGATTATGCGGAAGACCTCGCTGCCCAGATGCTTGCGACAACCTTGGGCGTTGAGTTCGATCCAAACACCGACTGGAACGAGCGCGAGCAGGTTTTCAAAATGTCCGGCAAGATTGTCAGGACATTCAACATCACTCAAACTGCAGAAGGGGACAGGAACGGGTTGTGGACAACGGTTCTGGCTGTAGCGGTCCTGCTGCCATGATCCAAAGCACGCCACCCACACTCATAGCCGAATCGAAGCTCGCGGTCAGTACTTATGACATCGATGTCGCTCACCATGTAACCAATATAGTTTATGTCAGGTAGCCGGAAGACTTGAGACGTAAACTCTTCGCGACGCGGTACCCGGTAGAAGAGCTTCTGAAGAGGAACCTGTATCCGGTTGTTACCTCGCGGCAGGGTGGCATCATTCGCCCGATGGAATTAGTCGTGCGAACAGTCTTCATGTCATGACCCTTAGCCTGGCTCATGACGCGGCTTTGGCCGAAGACTTGAGGACGGGGCCGAAGCAAGAGTGGCCTGCTGACTTATTCGTGGATTTGGTGGTACGATGCCTGCGGAGGTTCGACGGTCATTGCTGCCATGGTGTGGAGGCTTTTAGCGCTCAGGTCTGTCCGGATCCTGCCGGAATCTTTGGTCCGGCTTCGGCATCGAATCATCGCGCTCAATGAAGTCTTATGACCACGAATAAGAATCACTGGTACGACGGCTGGTTTTTCGACCGCTTCATTGCTCCGAATCAGGACAGGGCTTTTGCGCAAGTGAAAGACCTTGTGGAGCCGGGCTCGACACTCCTCGATGTCGGCTGCGGGACCGGGAGGCTCGGTTTTCAGCTTGCTGAAAGATGCTCACGGGTCGACGGAATAGATCTATCGTTGAGAAACATCGACAGGGCAAGGAAGAACTTGCGCGGCCGGCATTTCCCCAACGTCTCTTTTTCCCATGCGAATGTGGAGGATTTCTTCCGTGAGCATGCCGCCTCCTATGATTACGCGGTTCTATCTTACGTCATCCATGAAATTGAGAGTGAGAAGAGAATCGGCATTCTCATTGAGCTTTCGAAACACGTCGATAAGATTATCGCGGCAGACTATTTCTGGTTGCGACGTGATTTGCTGTCGGGAGCTATAGACAACATAGTGGAATTTTCTGCAGGGAAGGAACATTACAGGAATTTCAGATCCTTCATGGCTGAAGGGGGTTTGCCTGGTCTCGCGAAGAGTTCAGGCTTGACCATAGTCCATGATATTAAGGATCAGGTGCCTCACTTCCACATCATGGTACTCACCGGCCGCAACAGGTAGCTGTTCATTGAATTGATGTAAGGTGGGATCCTTCAGATAACTGTCGGACGATCCGGCTTCAAAGCAAAAGCGAAAGAGATAAGTCGTAGACCGATTTTCATCGGAGGTGCGCAAAGCCAAGGTTCAACTTTTCCCGGCTTTTCGGGTTGCCTGGCTGGTTTATTACTTTCCAGTGTTAGTCATGCTGTCCGGGATTTGAACGGCGACAACTGTCCCACGTGCTGTCAGCGAGCCGTTAGCAAAGACCTCCACCTGCGATATCGCTTTCCTTCCTTTCAGTTCCAGTACCTTCCCACGCAGCTCAAGCTCAACTCCGAGTGGAGTGGGCTTCAGGTAATCGATCTGAAGCGAGGCGGTCACATATCGCGGCACCGAATCTGATGATGCTTCATTCCCTTTTGCTCTATTATACGCAATCGCCGCGGTGCCGATTCCGTGGCAATCTATCAGAGAGGCGATTAGCCCGCCGTAAACGAAACCGGGGACTGCGATATAGTACGGCTGCGGCGTAAAATGCGCTACTGCTTCTTCGCCGTCGGGGTAGCTTTTTATCTGATGCCCCTTCTCGTTCAATCTCCCACAGCCATAACAATAGCTGTATTCATCGGGATAATGGTCCTGGATTGATTTTGCTTTCAACGGATTCATCCTAACTTAAATTCGCCGCAATCATATAAACTTGCCTTCTTTCCTGCATATTTGATGTTGGACTAAATTAGGTACGCAACCAGATACTTCCAAAATCTGTATGCTCCTGGTACTTTGTTCGCTTGTATTACCACGAAGCTGCCTTCTCAGCAACCATATTTGAACTCCGGAACTTCCCGGCTTTTGTGAAGGCTTACCCGACATCGTCAATGAAGCAGATCGTCGTCGCCATCAAAACGAGATCGTAAGGATCGGATCACCGAAAATCTATTTTGTGCCGCCCGTTGACGCCAAGTACCGGCTCACTTTGAAATATTCCGTCATGTTGAACTCGGTTCAACGTCTGGTCTTAGACCCCGAAACAAGCCTGACCTGGAGCGTATCAGTCCAGGGTTCGGGGTGACGTGTGAATTGAAATTGAGCCACTACCCGATGCCATATCAGTTTGACAATTTCTGGGTCGCTCACTAACTTCAAACCGGCTGATAAACGCTATGGAAGCACCTCGAGTGCGACAACGACCCTCACAGTTTGATGACTGCGGGTGGGGTCACCCGTCGCATCCGGCTTCGCTCCCGTTTGCTGTCGGCCCGCCAGACCTTTCTGCCGGTCAGGTCCAGGTTGTCGGACTTTCCGTTTTGACGAGGTCAGCGGATCTCTCCAGACCGGCAGGCGGAAATATGGTTTACGAATCATGGATTCGTAATTGATAATAGATCGACCTTAAGTTCATGTTCAGAGTTAGGCGAACACTCATGGTTGCACCCCTAATGACAAGGCTGTCCAATTTTTCCGTCAGGGAACATTTCCAACTTTCATTTCAACAAACTCCAGAGGTATCGGCATTATGAAACGGATCTTAATTCTTATTGCAGCTGCAGTCCTTTCTGGGTCTCAGGCCTACGGACAGAAAATAAGAGTGTTGACCGATCAAGTGGGTTACTATCCGTCCGGCTCCAAGAGGGCGGTTGTTGAAGCTTACCGGGGCGAGGCCATAAGAAATTGTTATGTGAAATTGTGCAGCGATGACAGCATAGTTGCAGAAGTAAAACCCGTCGAAGTCGGCAGGATCGACCAGTGGGAGAACTGGTATTTCTGGACGATTGATTTTTCTTCTGTTCATAGAGAAGGGAAGTACTATCTCGATTGCGAGACCGACAAAGGAAGTGTGTGCTCATTCCCGTTTCTTATACAAAGGGACGTCCTCGAGAGGCACACTCTTTCGGATGCCGTTTCATACTTCAAGGAGCAGCGGTGCGTCGGGCAGATGGAAAAGGCGGACAAGAGGATGACGTTTGCAGATGGGAGAAAGGATACGGTCGATGTGCACGGCGGCTGGCAAGACGCGACCGGTGATTACGGCAAACATCTTTCAGGTCTTGCGTTCACAAATTATTTTGTCACGCAGCAGATCCCGATGGTAGTGTACAGTCTCTGCAAGAGTTACCAGATGCTTAGCGCGCGTAACGACGAAAACTTCAGACAGTACAAACGCAGAATTCTCGATGAGCTGTTGTACGGGGCAGACTATCTTGTCAGGATAAAAGATCCGAAGGGATCTTTTTATCTGTCGGTAGCGGCGCCCGGCGCGGGCAAACTGCCGAAGGACAGGCGGATCGTCCCTGAGAACGGCAGCTTCACCATAACCAAAAGCAATTCCGAGTCCGCTCGAATCTCGCAATCATCCGAGAAACAGAGCAGCATTTACGAGGCAAGCTTCATGACGGGTGGCGGGATAGCGATCGCGGCACTTGCCATGGCCTCTCAATTTAAAGTGAGCGGAGACTATTCGTCGGCAACCTATCTAAAATGCGCGGAGGACGCTTTCCGTTATCTTCAGAAGAATAACCTGTTCCTGGACTTTGACCGTCAGGACAACATCATCGACGATTATTGTGCTCTTGCTGCCGCGACCGAATTATACAAGACCACGGGCGACGAAGCCTACAAATCGGCGGCCGACAGGCGTGCCGAAAGTCTTATGAGCAGGCTGGCATCGTGGGGGAAGTACAAGAATTTCTGGCGTGCAGACAACGGAAACAGGCCGTTCTTTCATCCGACTGACGAGGGTATGCCTGTCGTGTCGCTAATATACTATCTCGATATATGCGATCATGGCACAAGAGCTAAGGTCCTCGACGTGATAAAGAAATCTCTCGAGTTTGATCTGGCGATAACTTCCGAAGTGCCTAACGCTTTCGGGTACGCACGTGAACTGGTGCAGCATTTGGATGGAAAGCGCAACAGCAGCTTTTTCTTCCCGCATGATACAGAGGCCGCACCATGGTGGCAGGGTGAAGATGCGCGTATAGCAAGCCTGGCATGTGCGGCGAGGCTCGCAGCTCCTTATTTCAAATCTGACTCGCCGTTTGCCGACAAGCTGAAGAATTTTGCCGATAACCAGTTGAATTGGATACTCGGACTAAATCCTTTTGATATGTGCATGATGAACGGTGTGGGGTATAATAATCCCGAGTACATGTTCTTCGGAAGCTACCAATACGCCGAAATGCCTGGTGGAATCTCAAACGGTATCACTTGTGGTTTGGACAACCCGCACGGCATCGCCTTCGATATACCATATTCCGTAACCGGGAAAGATTACGACTGGCGCTGGACGGAACAGTGGCTGCCGCATGATGCGTGGTTCCTGATGGCGGTATCGGCAGGTCAATGAAATTCGGCCTGTTCTAGAAAGTTTCCAGGGGGTCGGAACGAGGGGAACCCGGTATAGGCTAAGCGGGGCACCGGGCAACCTTTTGCTCAATTGTCGGTAGATCTGACATTCATGATGCTGTCCATCGGTGGTTGCGAAGAATTTTCAAATACTGAGGGTGTTGACAATTTAGAACGTGTTTCTTATACTACTTGTCACGGGCGGTTGCAAAGGATGGGAGAGCGGGCGTGCCTGTTGAAACCAGTCAGGGTTGGCGGAGTACAAATCACAAGGTTCTGTTTCCAGAGAGTACACTTGAAGTTGCATCTGTAAGCTCTCTGTCCTGGATGTCAGGGATCGGGTAGCACATATCCAGCGTCATACATTAACCACGGGCAGCTGCATCTTACGCAGGCATATTAGCTGCGGTGGGGGCAGTCAGGGATTGTATTGCACCTCTTCTAAGCAAACGTGTAGACGGTCGCTGAAGAGAGTAAAGCACTGGCGTCCGTCAGCGCTTGGCATTTGGAAGAAGGATGTCAACAACCAATAGTTCGTCCCCAATTTGTGGTCAGCCGAATGTAGGTCCATGATCAGTAACAGCATGTGACTGAAAGGGCGAAGCTGTGGGGGGATGTGTGTGTGAGGTGGTTGGTGGGAATTGGGCGAATAGTATTGAAGGAGCTACCGCTTCCGGGTGAAGTGAGCAGTTGTTAATACCCGGAACATTCTAGAAAGCGGCTGCGCGGTAAAAGGGTAAACAAGCGTTCGCAGTTGGTCGCCACCGCGATCTTTAAACCCTTAACCTCTCCGCCATGGGCGGACCCACCATAAAGATTGGCGGGCAGGTCCGCCAAGGAGACGGCGGACAAGCCCGCCAAACAAACGGCGGACAAGCTGGCGCAGAACCTTGAAGCCTTATTTTTACTTGCCTCTGACTTCTGATTCCTGACTTCCGACATCTTGCTTCTGTCCTTCCTGAAACTCCGAGCCTTTTCTTGTGATTTCTGACCCTTGGCGCTTCGCCTTTAATCTCTATACCTTCAACGCCGAACGTTGGAACTTGAGTCTTACAACTTGATTCTGAGTGGCCAGGGATGCAACATTGATAAAGAGTGAATAAGGCAAATGAATAAGCGGAAGCTCCTGGCGAAAGTCGTTGCTGGAAAAGGTAACATACGATTCAGCGATGCTTGCGAGTTGGCTGAAGCTTTCGGGTTTAGGCTTGATAGAATTGCATGGAGTCATCATATTTTTGTACATAAAGGTATTCCAGAACTTGTTAATCTGCAGGAAGTGAAGGGGAAGGCCAAACCTTACCAGGTTAAGCAATTGTTGAGCCTTGTTGAAAGGTACGATTTGAAGCTGGAGGAAGAATGAACTCGAAGAGAAATGGTAAGAGAGCCGATTATCACATTAACATATTTTACAGCGGGGAAGATAGCGGCTACATCGCTGACATTCCTGATCTGGCGCACTGCTCGGCATTCGGCGAAACTCCTGATCAAGCTTTAGCAGAAGTGCTTTTGGCAAAGGAGGCATGGTTGGCTTCGGCTCGCAAGAACAGGAAACCTATCCCTCCGCCCCGGTACAGGCCGATGTTGTATCAATTGAAAGACATAGTCAATCATTGAGTTCCCCTGGTTTCTCCATGTGTTTGCCACTTCGTAGTTGGGGTACCATGCACAACTCGCCATCCCTTTGATCTAATGTTTTCGACTTCTGATTTCTGAATTCGGAAGCGTGGTTTGTATAATTCAACATCTAGAATTGAAGATTTTCGGAACCGATTTCTGACTTCTGGTCTCTGATCCCTAACCTCTGGTCTCTTGTTTCTGTAATCTACATACTCTCTACTGTGTGTTGTGTCGTCCTGACCTCTGATATCTGTTTTCCTTAACCTCTCCGCCATAGGCGGACCCACCATAAAGATTGGCGGGCAGGTGCGCCAAGGAGATGGTGGACAGGCTGGCGCAGAACCTTGAACTTCCTTTCCCCTGAACTTTTTCCGAAAACCAGTTCAAAGTTAAGAGCAGTTCAGAGTTCAGGGTTGGCTGGCTACGAAACCATGAACCTGGAACCCCTCTTCTCATTGCATAGATCTTCTTACGCACCCCAAGACTTAGCTTTTACATAGCCCCGTGAAACCCCTGCAATGCGCCGTGAAAGTCGCGCAGAGACTCGTGAAACTCTTGCAGAGATCTGTGAAAAAGTTGCAAAGCCCGTGAAACCCTTACAGAGCATAATGAAAGTCTTGCAGACCCGTATGAAATGGCTACAGAGCTCCGTGAATTTGTTACAAGGCTTCGTAAAAGTGCAGCAGAGCCTTGTGAAACTTTTACAGAGCGGGATAGATCTCCTGCAATTAAAACAAGCGTGGTACATTGTCATATTTCGTAACACAGTGGCACGTGAAGATCGTGCAGAGGTGGTCAAAGAGGATCCATGGTCTAAAAACCTGTCGGCGAAAGAACACTGCAAAGTCGCGAAGGCGCAAATCTCAAATATCCCCCTGGCGTCCCTGCCTATGGCAGGCAGGCCTGCCTACCGGCAGGCAAGTTTGCGTCTGCGCGGTGAAACAAATTAGTTCTTAGAGGTGTCCGTAAGTGATGAAGCGTGTCGGAGTCAGCACCACTCAGGCAAGGCGGTGGCAACTTCCCGCTGGAGGCGCGGAAGGACATGGCGATAAATCACACGGCAACCGCGTTTTCGCGCGGACCGGATCGTAAGACTCGTAAATCAGGAGGGCCCAAATGCAACTAAACAAAGCTCAAGACAACAGGTACTCTAGAGACAAACTGGTATCCAATTTGCTCAAGAGCAACAAATCTCTCTTCACTAAGGTGCCGAGGCTGGTGGAGGTAACCGACCTGCTCGGGGCCGTGAATACCGAGATCGGCGTGAAGGCAAGCGAGAAGGACGCGGCCACATCAGGAACAACCGAAGGGAAGGTTCAGGCTGAGACGACCCTGATAGACGACGTGATGAAAGTCGGCGGCGGACTCAGGAGCCTGGCACAGACGAACAGAGACACTGCACTGAAAGAGCAGGCATCGCTGTGAAGAAGCAGGCTTGGAAGGATGAGGGCACAGGAGCTCTCGATCAAGGCAGAGATGATTTATGCACTCGGCACGGCGAACGCAGCGGACCTACTGCCGCGCGGCGTCGATGCCGCCCGGCTGGCATCTCTGAGGACAAGCATCGACAACTTCGACAAGTCGGTCGGCATGCAGGGCACGGGGCTTGCGAAGCAGGTGAGCGCGACGAAAAGCGTTAACGACCTCCTCAAGGAAGCCGATGAATTGATCCATGAAGAGATCAACGGGCTGGTAGAGAACCTGCGCGAAGATTATCCGGACTTCTGTGTGCAGTACGAGGCGGCAAGGCAAATCAAGGACCTTGGTACGCGGCACAACCCACCGGACGAGAACCCTCCACCAACACCACCCGCGAGCTAAGACCGAAAGAATTGAACGCCGGTTGAAACGGAAGCTGCGGATTTTCACGGGCTATCCGGTTAGAGAATAACCGGGAGTCAGTGTAGGTCCGCGGCTTCCGTGGAGACATGTGTGTTAAAGCAAAGGGCCACTGGGAGTAGAATGCGAGCGGGTAAGAAGTGAAGAGTGAAAGGTGAAAGGTTAAAAACGTACCATGGCACGCAATCCGAAATCTGCTGACTGGTGATCGCTGAAAGCTTTGCGCTTACTCCTCATTTCTTGTTTCTGACTTCTGACCTCTTGCGCCAAAGGCTATACTGCATAAAGAGTGGCGGACAGGCCCGGCGCAGAACCTAGAACTTCCTATCCCCGAACCCAGAACTCAGAGCATAGAACTTTGAACAAGCGTATCCGTGAATAAAAGCTCCAACCTTTTCAAACCTAAGTCTCTATAAGCTTCATCATGAGCCAAACGATTCCTCCCGCCCGTATCCTGATCACCGGCGGCGCCGGTTTCATCGGCAGCAACCTTATCGACAGGTTTCTCGAACTCGGTCATGAGGTGGTGTGTCTTGACGACCTTAGCACAGGATACGAACACAATATCAGTCACCACTACGAGGACCCGAAATTCGAGTTCATCAAAGGAGACATAAGGGACCTGGAGACGTGCAAGAGAGCCATTGAAGATTGCGACTACGTTTGCCATCAGGCAGCGCTCGGCTCTGTGCCACGATCGATTGCCGATCCGGCCAATACAAACTCAGTGAACATCGATGGTTTCCTCAATGTGCTCATCGCTGCAAGAGATAGGAAAATCAAGAGGTTCGTCTATGCGTGCAGCTCCAGCACGTACGGGGATTCAAAGAAACTACCGAAGGTGGAGGAAGAAATCGGCAGGCCCCTCTCTCCGTACGCAGTCACCAAATACGTCAACGAGCTATACGCGGATGTGTTCGCTAAATCGTATGGGATGCAGTGCGTTGGTTTGCGTTACTTCAACGTGTTCGGGAAAAGGCAGGACCCAAACGGCGTGTATGCCGCAGTAATTCCACTCTGGGTGAAGAAACTGATCAACCATGCGAGTCCGGTGATCAACGGTGATGGCAGCCACAGTAGAGATTTTACCTACATTGAGAACGTGGTGCAGGCGAATGAGAAGGCTCTGTTTACCCCATCAAAAGAAATTTCCGAACGGAGAAAAGAGTACTACAATACCGGGCTCGATAAGCACAAGTATTTGATGCAGAGCGAACACGGCTCAGATGGGGACAAAGCTGGAGACGAAATCATCTCAGAAATCTTCAACATAGCACTTGGCGGAAATACGACACTCCTCCAGCTCTTTGACACTTTGCGGGATAGTCTCGCGCAGTTTGATCCCGCAATTGCAGTTATTCAACCCCGGTTCGGGCCTCTCAGAGTCGGTGATATCCCCCATTCCCAGGCAAGCATCTTGAAGGCTGAGACCATATTAGGTTATCGACCGGGGTATGATGCGAAAGAGGGCCTCACGCGGGCAGCGAAATGGTATCACCAAAGCCTGAGTGAGCTACCATCGCAGGCAAGCCCTGAGCTTGAAATGAGCAAAAATCTGCAGCTGAAATAACAGAACCGTTGTTTCTGCTGGAGAATCCTCTTGTCTCTTCTCAGGACTTCGAACCCTGGACTTAGAAGATTGAACTATTGGACATGAAGAAAGTTCTAATAACCGGCATCACTGGCCAGGACGGCTCATACCTTGCCGAGCTTCTTCTTAACAAGGGGTATGAAGTTCACGGAATAATCCGGCGGGCAAGCACGTTCAACACCCACAGGATCGACCACATATACGTAGATCCACATGAGACTGACAACAGACTCTTCCTGCACTATGGAGACCTGACAGACCCTGGCCTGATAACTGAGATTGTTTACAATGTCCGGCCGGACGAAGTGTACCATCTTGGGGCTCAGAGCCATGTTCGCGTGTCGTTCGATATGCCTGAGTTTACGGGGAACGTTACCGGGCTTGGAACGACGAGACTTCTGGAAGCAATCCGCCGCAGTGGTGTGACGACTAAATTCTATCAGGCGTCGTCGTCGGAGCTATTCGGCTCGGCGCCTCCTCCTCAAAGTGAGAAGACCCTGTTTCAGCCGCAAAGCCCCTACGCGATTGCCAAACTCTACTCGTATTGGATGGTGGTGGATTACAGAAACGCCTACAACATGTTCGCTTGCAACGGTATCCTGTTCAACCATGAAAGCCCGCGTAGAGGCGAGAACTTTGTAAGCAGGAAGGTGACACGCGCTGTTGCGAACATACTTGCGGGGAGGCAGAAGAAACTGTACATGGGATACCTGAACGCGAAGCGCGACTGGGGATTTGCGCCGGAATATGTAGAGATGATGTGGCTGATTTTGCAGCAGCAGGCTCCGGCAGATTTCGTCGTCGGTACAGGAGAAAGTCATACAGTCAGGGATCTCATCGAAAGAGCCTTCGCGTATGTCGACGTAGAGCTTAAATGGGTAGGCGAGGGAATTCACGAGAAAGGTGTGGCGGAAAAAGTCGGCGAGCGGTGGTACGGTGAAATCTCGAGCGGCGAGGTGCTGATAGAGATTGATCCGAGATATTTCAGGCCGACGGAGGTCGAGTTCCTCCAGGCGGACACGCGTAAAGCAAAGGATGCGCTGCGGTGGTCAACGCGCGTGAACTTTGACGATCTCCTGAAAATAATGGTAGATTACGATATGTTAGCCGTAGGGTTGGAACCGCCGAGAGAAGGCATCAGGGCGGTAGAGGCGAAGGGCTTCGACTGGACGCATCACGAATTCTCGTTTCATGAGAAGCTAAGGGAGACAGTTGGATAAGAATTCAAAGATATATATTGCCGGCCACCTCGGGCTTGTCGGGTCCGCATTAGTCCGTGCACTGGAGAAAAAGGGTTTCAAAAACATAGTTGTCCGTAGGCACGCGGAATTGGACCTAGTAGATCAGGCAGCCGTCAAAGAGTTCTTTGAGCAAGAAAAACCTGAGTATGTTTTCCTGGCGGCGGCGAAGGTCGGCGGAATACATGCCAACAACACATACCCGGCAGAATTCATATATATCAACCTTCAGATCCAAAACAACATCATTCACAACTCATATTTGTCCGGAGTAAAGAAACTCTGTGTCCTCGGCAGCTCGTGCATTTATCCGAAATTCGCACCGCAGCCGATGAAAGAGGAATATCTGCTCGACGGAAAACTCGAGCCGACGAACGAGCCGTATGCCGTCGCGAAGATCGCAGGGATTAAGATGTGTCAGGCATACAACAAGCAGTACGGTACAAATTTCATCTCCGTCATGCCTGCCAACCTATACGGACCGAATGACAACTTCGATCTTGAGAACTCTCATGTTCTTGCTGCGTTGGTGCGGAAGTTCGTGGAAGCAAAGCGATCCGCCCCGCCTTCAGTCACCGTGTGGGGGACCGGAAATCCAAGGCGAGAGTTTTTGCATGTTGACGATATGGCGGATGCGTGTCTGTTTCTCATGGAGAATTACAATGGTAACGAGATTCTTAACGTCGGAACTGGCAAGGATGTCACCATCAAGGAACTCGCTGAAATGATCGCTAAAACTGTGGACTTTAAAGGCGAGATCATATTTGATACGGCTAAACCTGACGGTACTCCGAGGAAACTTCTCGATGTCTCGATGATCAACAAGTTAGGTTGGAAAGCGAGCATCTCTCTTAGGGACGGAATACGCGAGGTAATTCATTTATAATAATACCAAACTTTTGCTGACCGGCAAATGACTTTTGCTCCCTGCCTCGGTCTTCCGGCATTGCCCCATGCTCATAACCCCGGAACCTCGAACATCTCAGTCAAAGGCTGATGCGCCTTCCGCCTAAATGATGGCGGACAAGCCGGCGCAGAACTTGGAACTCAGAACCTGGAACCTCTTCCGAAACGATGTTCAAAGTTAAGGGCAGTTCGGAGTTCAAGGTTGGCGAGCGATGCAGCTGCGGACCTGGAACATTGAACTTAGAACTCTGAACCTAGAACCTTGAACTCGCTTTCCGCGGGCTCTGAACCCCGAACATTGAACCGAACTCTCTTTCTTGCTCTGCTTTCCCTCCTCTCCCTTGCAGGCTGCGTCAAGCAGGGCCCACAGGTATCGACGATCGGTACTCCGCATTTCGTGCCACAGTCTCAACACGACTCGGTCGAAGAAACCGGAATCGGACAGGACCCAGCTACTGGCGGAATGTTTCTGCAGTGGTACAGCGTCCCGGGAGCGGTAGGGTACAAGGTGTATCGATCCGATACGAGTGATGTGAAGGGTATGCCCCTGCTCTTCGCATTGGTGGCTGATGTTGCTTCAGCCTCGGGATTGAATGACACATCCATTGTGGACAGGGGAGCGACAACAGGGATCAGATATTACTACTATCTTGAAGCTTACGGTCACGACAATACTTACAGCAGTCGATCCGACACAGTGGACTACGAACTTCTCCAAAGACCGTACATTTATCCTTGGGGGAATAGTCCTAGGGATGATTCGAAATTGGTTTTCAATTGGGTGGACAGGATCAGTGGGGGATACATAGTTCTACGAGTTAAAGATGTATCGGATATCCCCTCGCAATACGTCTGGATTACTCCCAGATTTCAAATGTTTGGAAGTTCCGAAAGCTATGCTAAGTTCAACTTTGACAGCACTGCGATTTCGCAGCTTGTCTCGGGCCATTTCTATAAATGGCGGGTCGATAGGTTCGGAGTAGATAGTACGGGACGGCCCTATGAAGGAGCAAGGTCTGTGTGGACCACGTTTTCAGTAAAATAGAGACAGATAAGCAGGTGGCCATCCGCTTGTTTCCCATCCGTGTTGCTCGGTTTCATATTTCCTTTAGAAGATCGGTGAGTATATGATTCCTTTCAATGAACCTTATTTAGGCGAGAAAGGGGCCAGAGCCGAACGGCACGTACGCGGCTGTCATTCCTCTATGGGTGAAGAAACTGATCGACCACGAAAGCTCCGTTATCAACGGAGACGGAAGCTACAGCCGGGATTTCACGTACATAGACAACGTCGTGCAAGCGAATGAGAAGGCCCTGTTCACGCCGGCGGAGCAAATCCGTAAAGGCCAGAAAGAGTACTACAATCTCGAGTTGGAGGAGTATAAATATTTTCTGCAGAAGAAGAACGGCGCCAATCGGTTTGACACTGGTGGAGACAATTTCTCTGAGGTCTTCAACATTGCCTACGGAGCCAATACCACACTTCTAGAACTCTTCCATGCTTTGCGTGAGAATCTGGCGAAGTACGATGCCGCGATTGCAGAAGTCCAGCCGGAATTTGGGCCGCCTAGAGTAGGAGATATACCACACTCGCAAGCTAGCATTATCAAGGCCAAAATCATTCTGAGGTACCATCCAAGCAGTAATACTGAGGAAGGGTTCGCCAGGGCAACCGAGTGGTATTATTCGAACTCAAGCATGGTAAGCTCCGAGTCTGAAGCTCCCAGAATTAGCACGTAATTTAGATCTAACGACTTCGAGTTTGGTTGCAATTTCTATAGTGGAGAATGCGACGGAGTAGTAGAAAAGAATCAGAGCTCTTAAGTGGAGTCTACCGTTAAGTTCGCAAGTAATTTCACTTCTGGCAGTCCTAGAACAGCAAGGATAAAGAGAAACGTTGCGCTTTCGTTTGTCTTACGATCCACGCAGATCGTTGCCGGACTGCTACTAGTACCGCTCACTCTGAACTACCTAGATGCGACGGGATATGGAATCTGGCTAACCCTTAGTTCCATAGTCGGATGGTTCCGGCTTTTTGATGTCGGGCTGGGGAATGGCTTACGTAATAGGCTGGCTGAAGCTTTGGCGAAAGGCGATGAGCAGGTGGCGCGGGCGTACATATCAACTGCTTACTTCTCCGTATTGTTGGTGTCCGCAGCTGGATTCCTGATGTTCGTTGGGATCAATTGTTTTCTCAACTGGTCTTCCATACTGAACGCGACTGCCGTGGCCAACGGTGACCTTAGATTGCTTGCATTGTACGTCTTTGGGTTCTTCTTCCTGAGGCTAGTGCTGCAGCTGTTGAACAGCATCTTCTACGCTATTCAAGAACCAGCTCTAAACGATCTGATGGGTACTATTGGCCAGCTGTTGAATTTGCTCCTGGTTTTTGTTCTGGTCAAAACGACCTCCAACTCCTTGCTTTACCTCGGGATCTCCTACAGTGTGGCACCGGTATTCGTGATTTTCCTCGGGAGTCTCTTGGCTTTTTCCTACCGGCTCAAGAATTATCGACCCAGTCTTGGGTGGTTCAGGAGAGCATACCTAAAGGACATTCTTGGGTTGGGCGGCAAATTCTTTCTCCTCCAGATTTGCGGAGTCGTTCTTTACTCGACGGATAATGTCATTATAGCCCAGATCTTTTCTCCAAAGGAAGTCACCCCTTACCAGATTGCAAACAGATATTTCGGAATGGTCCTTATGGGGTTTGTAGTTGTGGTAACACCCTTTTGGTCAGCTATAACCGAGGCCTTCGTGAAGAGAGATTTTGCCTGGATAAAGAGGGGAATGAGAAAGTTGGTGCGATTGTGGTACTGGGCTGCAGCCTTGTTGGTCATAATGTTGTTGTTCTCGACGGACGCATTCAGAGTGTGGGTGGGCAACAAGGTCCGCATTCCTTTCGTCCTCTCTCTGGTATGGGCTTTATTTGTGGCAGTTCAGACGATGAACGCGATATTCACGAACTTCATAAATGGCACTGGCTTCATTAAGCTTCAATTGTACGTAGCCCTAGGCGCCGCTGTCGCGAATATTCCTTTGTCAATTGTGCTGGCGAAATTTACAAGCCTCGGGGTAGCAGGAGTGATTGCCGCTACGCTGGCGACACAGGTGATAGCACTCTGGCTTGCGTACTATCAATACAAGGTGATCATGACTGGCGGGGCACGTGGCATATGGGCCGCATGAGGCGCTGCGTCGCAACCTTCCGATTTGTCTCCCCACAATTCTCGAAGGTGATCGCGGAGCGCACGGTCATTCGTGGAAGGGCTGCTCCGGGTGTGTCTCACCATATTCGGGGTGAAGTGAAATCGTTGCGTGGACGTAAATGAAGGTCGCAAATCCGTTTGGATATTACTGGCCGGAACTTTCGCAGAAATACATTTATTACTCGGTATTGGCAATTGTATCCGTGACATTTGTGAGTGAGTTCCAGACCTTGTGGGGGATTGATTTGCCGGTCTTGAGATACTTTCTATGCGCAGTGGCGCTCTACTATCTAATCAAGGGCATCGTGACTGGCTATTCGCTTGAATCCCGCGGTGTCTTGGTCAGGTGGTTAAGCTGGGTCTTGCTACTTTCGGTCGTCTACTCTGTAGCGATTGGCCTGCCGGCTGTGCTGTCACGGGCAAATGACTATTTGAATTTGAAAAGGTTAATATCAGGGCAGCTTCTTCTGTCGATGCTTCCCTTCTTAGTCCTCTTCAAGCCAGATCTGTTTCTTCTCCGGAGGTCGATTGAGCTGGTCTACTTCTTGGCTGTCTTGTACTTGGTGTTCACGCTACCTTTTTTCTTGAGCTTCGCCCACGATTATAGGCTAGGTGCAGAGTATTATACTCGGACATTTGCGTCGGGTGCAGCATTCATTTTTCTCACTTTGCCCTACCACCGCAGACGCGTGCAGATGTACTCTGTGCTGGCACTTCTCGTCTCCTTCACGCTGATGGCAATACTAGCTCGTCGAAATGAGATATTGTACTTGGGTGCGGTATTCTTTTTTGCCGGACTAATGATTATGTTCAGCTCGCGGAGGCATTGGAGAGGGCAAAGGTGGGCATTCGCGCTTGCCCTCCTAGGTGCTGCGCCATTCATATTGTTGGCATATAACGCGCTCGAACCTGATTTTTCGCTCCTCACCCAGCGGATAGAGACAGGTGAACGGCAAGGGGTGTTTTACAGCCGTGTGAGTGTTATCAACGAGTTCGTAAACGATTTCAATAGCAATCCGGAAGATTGGTATTTTGGAAAGGGCATGAATGGTTCTTATGAGGTGAGCCTTGGGATAGCAAACCCTGCGGTAAATGGGTATCAAAGGCGCGACGTTATAGAAAACGGCTATCTGTACCTCATACTAAAAGGGGGACTCTTCTATCTTATCCCATTCATTTTGGTCTCACTTGTTGCGGTCAAGAGAGGGATGCTCAATTCCTCGAATTTGCTCAGCAAGGCTGCCGCAGCAATGGTGTTGATCAATCTTATTGACATGGTTGGTTTCGGCTTGCCGGACCTTACCGTCGAATACATTTTGATTTGGCTTAGTCTAGGGATTTGTCTGTCCGACGAAATCAGAAGTTACTCTGATGATGACGTGCAAATGATTGTTGGATTAGTATAGTTTAACATGAGGGTCCTTTGGTTTTCGAATACCGCTGCCTCTGGGGGAGAGTATCTCAAGATACCGGGGGTTGGAGGGGGCTGGCTAAGCTCGCTTGATAAAGCCTTGAGGGATAAGGTGGAGCTGCATGTGGCCTTTTACCATCCAAAGCCTTCGGGTGATTTCGTTCATCAGGGGGTTCACTATTATCCGATCTATGACAGACATTGGAGATGGGTGTTTCTTAGAGCCAAACTGTTCAGGCATTTTACAGATGACGAGGACCTCCCAAAATACTTGCGGCTTGTGGAGATGATAAAGCCCGACGTCATCCACATTCACGGCACTGAAAACCCTTTCGGAAATATTATCGACCATACGAAAATACCTGTCGTTGTTTCGATGCAGGGAATCATCAACGTGCACTACCACAAGTTCTTGTCCGGCATAGGACAAATGGGCCTGAGAACGAAAGTTCTGAAATTTGGCTCGATTGCAGACGTGCCATTTTATGAATCATTCAAGGGTAGGCAGAAACTCTTTCGGAAGATGAGCAATCGGGAAAGGCTCATCATGAGCCGGTGTAAATTTGTCATTGGAAGAACGGATTGGGATAGGCGCGTTTCGAGGATCTTAGCCCCCGGCAGTGTTTACTTCAGATCTGAGGAGATGCTCCGTGACTCGTTTTACGAAGATCGCTGGGCGCCTCAGGAGCATCATGCGCTGGTTCTTCACACCACAAACGGTAACAGCCCTTATAAGGGATTTGAGACCATCTGTCAGAGCCTGACCTTGCTAAACAACCTCGGGTACAACGTGCAGTGGAGAGTTGCTGGGGTACGAAAAGATGATCTGATAGTAAAAGTGGCCCGGAAATTATTGGGTAAGCAGTACCCTTCAAAGGGACTGGTGCTCCTCGGACCATTGACCGAAGAGCCTTTGGTCCAGAAAATGCTGGAGGCGGATATTTATGTAATGCCTTCGCACATAGAAAACAGTCCGAACAATCTCTGCGAGGCGATGATGCTTGGAATGCCTTGCATTGCGACGTGTGCGGGAGGAACCCCATCGCTGCTCAAGGACGGCGAAGATGGAATCCTGGTCCAGGACGGTGATCCGTGGGCGTTAGCGGGTGCCGTATTGGAACTGAAGAACGACCGGGGAAAGGCAGCGAAGTTCGGAGAAACGGCCCGAAGGAAGGCGGTTTCTCGTCACAACAGGAAGAAGATAGTCGAGCAACAGTTGAAAGTCTATATGCAGATACAGAGATCTCACTGATGGCCGCGTTTGATTTCTCCAATGCCTTATTGAATAGAATTGATTCGACTTGGCGTGGTGTATGCGCTTGGTTCTGGAGCGGATACATGGCAATTTCTGCGTGCTTGCGTGGCGTGAAATTGTCGAGAGGTGTGTCATTTGTTGGCAGGGCCAAATTCAAGAGAGCCAAGACAGCAAGAATATCTGTAGGCAGATCGTGTGTTTTCCTATCCCGGCCGACATCGAACCTTATAGGGATCAACCGACCGTGCATAATCTCCGCCCTGACCCGGGAAGCCAATCTTGTGATCGGTGAAAGGTGTGGTTTCTCCGGTACGGTGATAGGGTGTTTCAAAGAAATCATAATAGAAGACAACGTCCGGATCGGTGCAAACACACTGATCACAGACGGGGATTGGCATGAGGATGATCCGAGATCGGGAAATCCAAGGCCCATACGAATTGGTAAGAATGTGTGGCTCGGAGAAGGGGTGAAGGTGCTTAAAGGAGTCTCAATAGGGGAGAATTCGGTTATCGGAGCGGGAAGCGTCGTTACCAAGAATATTCCGTCAAACGTGATTGCAGCGGGCAACCCCTGCAGAATTATAAAGCCTCTGGGGAAGAGTGAGAATTCTAATCTTATACGATAGCCCATTTCCCGGAAAGGGTGCCGCTTCGAGAAGGATCAGCAACTACAGGAAGGGGCTCGTTTCATTGGGGACAGAGGTCTCTATCCTGCCCATCCGGCTAAACGGCAAGTCTGTTTTCTTTTCTCTCCTGTATCCGCTATACACACTGGCCCACTTGCTGAACCTTAGGACAGTTGCCGATGTCTATTTTGTCTACGGCTTCGGGTGGGTCAGCAAGTTTGTTATCATCGGCTATGTGAGACTCAAGCGGAGCCGGGTGGTACTCGAGATAAACGAGAAGCCGTATTCCATCCGGGATAGCGGAAGGCGAGACAGGGTGCTCAAATATTTCGCGCCAATTAACCTTTATTGCCTCACGCACTTGGTGTTCCCGTTCGTAGATGGTTTTGTAGTGATCTCGGAGGCACTCAGTGAGTTTGTCTCCAGGTATTCCAACCGAAAGGCCAGCATCACAAAAATACCAATCTTGGTTGACTACCAGTATTTTCAGGATGGACAATCTCTACCTTTGCAATTACCTCATCCCTTTATGCTCCATAGCGCGACGTTGAACGACTCGAAGGATGGCATCATCGCGGTCTTTGAAGCGTTCAGCATAGTCCATGAAAAGTATCAAATTCCACTCCACTTCTATCTGTCAACGGATTTGGGATTTCGGAAGGTCACAGATGCAATAGAGAGCCTGGTGGAGAAAGCGGAGCTAAAACCATTCGTTCACTATCTTGATGATCCGGATGATGACACCCTCCTTCGTTATCAGCGTGCCTGTGACCTGGTAGTAATCAACAAGACTTGGACGGAGCAGAACAAATTTAATTTCTCAACGAGACTAGGGGAATACCTGGCCCTGGGGAAACCGATTGTCACCACGCCGGTGGGCGAAGTAACAGGTTATCTAAAGGACAAGAAGCACTGCGTTTATGCCGTGCCGGATGACCCCAAGGACATCGCGGAGAAGATCTTCCTTGTCCTCAGCGATCGCAAGCTCGTCGGTCAACTGCACGTCAATGCGAAACAAATCGCAAAAACTGAATTCCATTACCGCGAAAATTTAGAGAAGCTGAAATGGTTTTTCACCTTGCTGTCCCCGGGAATCAAGGGAACGAATTCCATTGCAGCGTTGTAGACGTGTTAAGGCTCATCGTACTAACTCACCAAAATATATTCTCTTTGTGGGTGAACTGAGTGATATCTGATTTGAGATACTCCCTTCGAAGAAGTCTTTCTAACCTCCCGGGGTGGCGAAGTAACCGAAGAGTAATTGTTTTTGAAAGTGATGACTGGGGGAGTATTCGTATGCCTTCATTAAAAGCATACGAAGCGCTGAAGAGTAAGGGACTTTCGATGGACGGTGAATCGGAGAGATATAATAAGAACGACACACTGGCTTCTCCAGATGACCTGTCTTCTCTATTTGAAACACTCTCGAAATTCACGGACAAAAACGGACGCCACCCCGTCTTTACAGCCGTCAGCCTCACTGCAAATCCTGATTTCGAAAGAATAAAGGAGGGTAAGTTTGAGCAATACTACTATGAGCCCTTCAATGAGACTTTAAGGAGGTACGGATTATCGGATGCTTTCATGCTGTGGAAGCAAGGGATCCAGGAACGCTTGTTCGTGCCGCAGTTTCATGGGAGAGAGCATCTGAATGTCGCCGCGTGGATGCGGGCACTTCGACAGAATGACCGCGAGACGAGACTTGCCTTCGATTATGGTTTCTGGGGATTCAATAACAGACATCAGTACGGTGTGAGTTACCAGGCGGCTTTCGATTTGGAGACCATGGCGGATTTGGAAACCCATAGAGAGGCAATAACGACAGGCCTCGAGTTGTTCGAGAAACTGCACGGGTATAAGGCTGAGTTTTTTGTCCCGCCGAACGGACCGATAAACAATTCGCTTGAGAAACTAGCCGACGACTATGGCGTCAGGTTCATGTCGACCTCCAAGATCCAGAGGGAAGCCCTCGGCGGCGGAAGAACGGGAAGGAGATTCCACTGGCTCGGGCAGCAAAACAAGAATGGGCAAAGATATTTGACGCGGAATTGCTTCTTCGAGCCGGGCGACGGAAGAAAAGATTGGGTTGATTCCTGTCTGTCGGAGATTCAAATCGCTTTCAAATGGAAGAAACCGGCGGTGATCAGTTCGCATCGCGTTAACTACATAGGTCGTTTAAGTCCGCAAAACAAAGCAAGGGGACTAATGCAACTGGAAGCACTCTTACGCAACGTCGTGAAGAACTGGACCGACATCGAATTCATGACTTCTAGTGAGCTTGGATGTCTCATTACTTCTGGTAATTGAGAAGATGAGTGTTAAACGATTCTTGTCCGATAGCATCGTGAACCTACGCGGGTGGCGAACCGATCGCAGAATAGTCGTGATAGAGTCCGACGACTGGGGCAGTGAGCGAACTCCATCGAAGGAAGTCCTCAAGGCACTCAAGGATGACGGTTTCAATGTCGAAGCTTGTCACTACATGATGAACGACAGCCTGGCCAGTGAAAGAGATCTGGAGAACTTGTTTGAGCTGCTAATGAAGTACAAGGACTCGGGGGGCATTCACCCCCTCATCACGGCGAACTGCATCATGGTGAATCCGGACTTCGCGAGAATAAAAGCCGACGGGTTTAGGAATTACTATTTCGAACACTTCAGAGAGACATTGAAGCGGTATCCGGAACACCAGAATTCGTTTTCGCTTTGGAAAGCGGGCATGGACGATGGTGTTTTCCACCCGGAGTTGCATGGACGGGAGCATCTTAACGTTTCTCTGTGGATGCGCGATTTGAGAAATGGGCTAGGAGAAACAGCGAGAGCTTTTGATCTCGGCGTTTTTGCTGTGAGTCGGCACATAGTCAGGGAGAAGAGAGGAAGCTATCTGGCTGCCTTTGACCGCACTGATGGGGGCCCGCTCCACGAGAAAGGAATAATAGTCGAGGAAGCGGTAAAGTTGTTCCAAGACACCTTCGGATATGCTTCCGAGTCTTTCGTCGCGCCAAACTACGTTTGGGATGATCCGGTGGAGAGTGTGTTACACCAATCTGGGGTTAGGTATATTCAAGGGATCAGGAATCAGTATCTCTCTGAGGCTTATGAGCGACCCAAGAATACAAGGCCGCACTACCAGGGGCAGAAGAACCATCTAGGACAACGTTACTTAGTTCGCAACGTCATATTCGAACCTGCTTCAAGCCCTAACATTGATTGGGTTGATCGTTGCATGGCTCAGATATCCACGGCTTTCAGGTACGGGAAACCTGCTGTGATTTCATCACACAGGGTGAATTACGTTGGCTTCATCAATGCGGCAAATAGGGACCGCAACCTACGTTTGCTCAATCTATTGCTTCAATCATTGTTGAGGAGGTGGCCTGACGTTCGATTTCTCTCCTCAGGCGCGCTAGGAAGACTCATCGATGAGGGTTGAGTGGTAGAAGATTCCGCGAGCGTCTTAATAACGGGCGATTTCTTCGGTGGGAATCGCACTGCCGCATTAATCGCTCGGGGGGAGAACGATGCACTATTTGGTGATTTTCGTCGATTTGTTCAGCAAGCCGATTTTGCGATAACGAACTTGGAGTCCCCTCTGACCAAAGGGAGCGTGCCGATAGTGAAGACCGGGCCTGCGATTAAGGCCGACCCGAAAAGCGCCGGGTCGTTGGCATACGCTGGCTTCAAGATGGTGTCACTTGCAAACAACCACATAATGGACTACGGTCAAGGAGGTCTGGAGGAGACTCTCGATACCCTCAGGCAAAATAACTTGTCGTATGTGGGAGCGGGGAGCAGCCTTGAGAAGGCCGCGGAACCCTTTCAATCTTCCATGAAGGGAGTAAAAATCTCGATTCTAAATTTCGCAGAGAATGAATGGTCAACGACCATCACCGCGGGTGCGGGAGCTAACCCCATAGATCCGCTGAGGAATTACAATTCGATAAAGTCGGCGAAAACGAAGTCAGACAGGGTAATTGTGATAACGCACGGCGGACACGAGATGTACCCTCTTCCAAGCCCCCACATGAAAAGACTTTTCCGGTTTTTTGTCGATGCAGGGGCCGATGCTGTGATCAATCACCACCCCCATTGTGTTGCCGGGTACGAAGTGTACAACAGCGCGCCCATTTTCTATTCTGTGGGAAACTTTGTGTTTGACAATAAGGTGCGACATCATTCTTTCTGGAATGAAGGTATGGCAGTTCTCCTCGAATTGAGTAAGAGACGGATTACCTTCGATTTAATCCACTTCAATCAAAACGATGAGCGGGTGGGAGTAAGGTTAAGCAATGAGGAAGAACTTGAAGAAAGAACTATTCGGATTGGAAAACTAAACGACATCATTGCCGCGGACTCAAGACTAGAAAATGCTTTCGAAGAATATGTCGACCACCAGCGAAAAATGTACGATGCATTTATAGAGCCGCACCAAAGTCGGATAGTGAGCGCGATGCAGAACCGGAAATGGTTTCCTAGCCTCTGGTCCCGCGAGAAGAAGCGGCTCTTGTTGAACCTAATTCGTTGCGAAGCTCATCGCGACGTACTACAGAGGATTCTGGAACGTGAATGTAGCCATCCATAACAGCCAAGCAGGTTTTCATCCAAGATGGGTCCGCTATTGTCAGGAGAGGAGCATTCCCTACAAGCTGGTCGACTGCCACGCGAACGACATCATCCAGCAACTTGGCGACTGCAAAGCGTTGATGTGGCACCATCACCAGGACAACCCCAAGGAGCTTCTGTTTGCGAAGCAGCTTCTCTTCTCACTTGAGCAGGCAGGCATGAGAGTCTTCCCGGACTATAATACGGCGTGGCATTTCGATGACAAATTGGGCCAGAAGTATTTGCTGGAGGCCGTTAAAGCGCCCTTTGTCCCCAGTTATGTATTCTACGACGAAAAAGAAGCGCTGAACTGGGTTGATGGAACACGCTTTCCGAAAGTTTTGAAACTACGCGGAGGAGCCGGGTCGGCCAGTGTGCGGCTCGTGAACACCAGGTCCGAAGCGAAGATGCTAATCGGGAGGGCTTTCGGCAGAGGGTTCACACAATATGATCCGTGGTCCAATCTGAGCGAGAGGTGGCGCAAATACCGGCTCGGGAAAACCAACGCATGGGACGTCGCAAAGGGAATTGTCCGGCTTGCCCACCCACCGGTCTACTCCACGATTAAAGGTCCGGATCGGGGTTACGTCTATTTTCAAGACTTCATACCCGGAAACGATTTTGACATAAGGGTCATCGTTATCGGAGACAAAGCTTTTGCGATCAAAAGGCTCGTGAGGAAGAACGACTTCAGGGCTTCGGGAAGCGGCGACATCCGCTATGAAAAAGAGAACTTCCGCGATGAACTCATAAAGCTATCGTTCGCCATAAATAAGAAGATCAAATCGCAATCGCTGGCTTTAGATTATGTCTTTGACAATGGGGAACCGAAGGCTGTCGAAATCTCCTATGGTTTCACACCTGAAGGTTATGACCCTTGCGCCGGCTACTGGGATAAGAATCTCAACTGGCACGAAGAAAAGTTTGATCCTTATGGATGGATGGTGGAAGATTTGTTGAAGGAAATATGAGAATCCTAATAATCCGGGGTAAGTGAGATATTGCCTCAGGCATCTTGAATGATTCCTGCGTGTTCTTTGGCTTACCCAAGAAAATACTCAAATTCACAAGATCCAGTTTAAATCGGTCTCAAATGATTACTCTTTCATTAACTACTGGAGGAATTGGGTGAACATTCGTCCCTACCCGATATTGTGAACCCTTGCAAGTTTTGTCTTACCAGAGAGATTAATGATGCGTCCCGGCACAGGTGGGACCACAAGTAGCGCATACTGTTACTCGGTGTGGTTGAGACATCTAAAGCATTTGTATGGTAATGGGCTCGTGAGCGATATAGCTCAAATCAAGACCGTTGCTGAGATTGGACCGGGGGATTCACTTGGGATCGGAATGTCTGCACTGTACTCCGGCGCAAGCAATTATCTCGCGTTTGATGTAATTAGACATGCGTTTTCTGAGCGGAACCTTGAGGTAAATGACGATTTACTGCAACTTTTCTTGGCAAAGACTCCGGTGCCACACGGTAAGGGTTTTGAGAGGACAGCACCTACCTTAGACGATTATTCATTTCCATCAGAAATATTGAAATATGATTTGGACCAGTATAGGGAGACGAATGTAGAAATAAGCAAGGCTTTGTCGGGTGAAGATGCTGATTTGCGGATCGAGTAGGTGATGTCCGTAACTTTGTGTAAAAATTAGGAGGTGCCGCTCCAGTCGGTTAAAATTGTAATTGGGAAAAAACAAGACAACCGACAAAACAAAGGAGACAGCACCTATGGAGAAGAAGATAAGAG
>JAJYIT010000078.1 GCA_021789975.1 Bacteroidota bacterium | reverse complement strand
CCTTCTTCTTGCCCATGGCGCTTGTACCTTTCTGAGTTTAATGAATACGAGTTGTTATTCTCAGAATTTACTTCGCCTTGGGCTTTTTTCTTATCTACCAATTTCAACGGAATCTGGGACAGCATCTCCTTAATGAAGGCTCAGGTAAGATTTACAGCGATTACAGACATACATTTCATCAAAATCGTTCACAAATATGGCTTGGAGTATGGATTTCTTTCTATCGTTGAAACAATTTTGGCAAAGCCAGTGATTGGGTTCGGAAGACAACTGAGGACTCTTCAACGCATAAACAAACTTGCCTTTATCAAGATCAATAAGTCGGTAGCTCGATTCTGTCTCTTTCCAGCTATCAAATTCAATGAATTTCTTTTGGAGTTCATTTTTTTCATTAATGAGCGCAGAATGCTCTTGCTGGAGAGAAAGTGCTGTGGACTGGATTCCAATGAGGCGTTCAAGCAACTCCGTCTTAGCCTCCATGATTTGTATAGAACTGTAGGTAGACTGAAATCCTTTAACAACGTCAATGGTGGTTCTAATTGATGAAAGGAAACCGGTAAGCTCTATGGACATAATTCCTCCTATTTGCCTAAAATTTATTCTGAATTTATCAATAAACACAATTCATTGTGTGTAAACCGGAAAAGCATATTACAGAATACTTGTCAGACGACAGGGCGTCCCAGAAATTTGGTACGTACCGGCAAGTCAGTTACTAAAAGAAAGGACTTTCGTGAAATGTCATCAAAGAAGTTTTTGAAAGCTGCGATTTTCGGGCTTCTCACGATCGTCGCTTCACTCACCACACAATCATACGCTCACACTTTCAAGCTGGCAGGGAACAACTTCCTTCTCGATGGCAAGCCTTTTCAAATCATAAGCGGCGAAATGCATTTTGCACGGATACCGAGAGCATACTGGCGAGCGCGACTCAGAATGGCAAAAGCCATGGGATTGAACACTGTCTGCACATATGTGTTCTGGAATGTTGAAGAACCTGAAAAAGGAAAGTTCAATTTCAAGGGCAACGCCGATGTGGCAGCTTTCGTCCGAATGGCACAGCAGGAAGGACTTTGGGTTTTGATCCGTCCCAGTGCCTACGCATGTGCAGAATGGGAGTTCGGGGGGTACCCTTACTGGCTTCTCAACGAGAAGGGAATGAAAGTTAGGAGTCAGGATCCGGAATTCATGAAACTGATGAAAGCATACTACGAGCAGGTGGGTAAACAACTGGCGCCGCTTCAGATAACGCACGGCGGACCGATTATCATGGTACAGATCGAGAACGAGTACGGCTCGTATGGTGATGACAAGGAATACCTGAAAATGAATGAGGGCATGATGAGGAATGCGGGGTTCGATGTACCTTTCTACACACTCGACGGCATCGACGAAGTATCCCGGGGATCAGTCGGAGGCGCGCTTCCTGCCGTCGACGGGTCCATCAACATTGAAAAGATAGAACAGACAGTTAGGACCTACCACCATGGAACAGGACCCTTCTTCATCGGAGAGTGGTATCCCGGTTGGTTCGATGTGTGGGGCAAGCCATTCAATACTGTGTCGACTAAAGAATGCGTCACACAACTCAATACAATATTGGCTCACGGGCTATCTGTCAACATGTATATGGCACACGGTGGTACAACACGCGCGTTTATGAACGGAGCGAACTATTCGAAAAGCCTTCCTTATTCGCCACAGATCAGCAGTTACGACTACGATGCACCGATCGATGAAGCCGGTCATCCAACTGCAAAATATTATGCACTTCGTAATGTAATTGAGAAGTTTCTACCGAAGGGAACGAAACTTCCCAAAATCCCGACGGTCGAGAGAGTCATCAGTATCCCGGAATTCAAACTAAACTCCGCTTGTAGCATTCTTCATGATCTGCCGAAGCCTGTATCTTCCGAGACGCCGCTTACGTTCGAAGCGATTCATCAGGCATACGGATACGTGATGTACCGGACGCATGTGAAGGGACCTGTAAAAGGCAGACTAGATATTGATCACCTGCGTGATTTCGGTATAGTCATGGCAAATGGGAAGAAGATTGCTGTGCTTGACCGAAGGCTTAATCAGGAAAGTTGTGAGGTCAATCTGCCAGACTCAGAGAACACACTCGACATTTTCGTTGAGAATCTCGGAAGGATAAACTATGGACCGTTCATCAACGACAACCACAAAGGAATAAACCACAAAGTCACTTTAAACGGAGATGAGTTGAAGGGGTGGGAGATGTATGGTTTTCCATTTTCCTCACAACCAATTGTAGAGAACCAGACGGAAACTCAGTCTCAATATCCGGTTATCCGAGAGGGGAGTTTTGCTCTGAAGGAAATCGGTGATACATTCCTGGACATGAGGAAGTGGGGAAAGGGAATTGTCTGGATCAACGGTCACAACCTCGGAAGGTATTGGGATATCGGCCCGCAGCAAACAATTTACGTTCCCGCTCCTTGGTTGAAGAAGGGTAAGAACACGATTGTGGTATTTGAGGAACTGAATTTGAAGCAATCCGAAGTG
Organism: Bacteroidota bacterium; assembly: GCA_021789975.1. Lineage (GTDB taxonomy): Bacteria > Bacteroidota > Ignavibacteria > Kryptoniales > JAKASW01 > JAKASW01. The sequence continues at coordinate 5,795 of JAJYIT010000078.1, read as the reverse complement.
AGATTTACCCGGACCCCGATTTTGAATGACGTCATTGATTCGAAAGGGAGTTAAGGACCCTTAGAATGATCCATTTTTTCGTTGCTGGATTGCAGCATTATCGCTTCTATGTCTTGCAGCAGTCGTTGGGCAGGTTGAAAATTCGGAAACTCCTGTAGCACCTTGACGATGGTTGACTTAGCTGCCAGAAGATGCCCGGCACGTGCATAAGCGTAACTTATAGCCATACCGCCTCGAAGCCTTTCTTCGGTGGATTGAGCAAAGTCGTACCCTTTTTCATAGAACCCGAGAGCGCTGTCGGGACTAGACATTCTCATCATAATATCCCCAAGCTTCATGAAGGAGTTATAAGTAGGATGGATATGAACGGAATTGAGCATTGCCTCCTCTGCATTCTTGAATAGGCCCTCTCTTATGTATGCGTCTGCAAGTTCGCTGTGAAGAGAAATATCTAGCGGAGATTCCGCCAGCAAAGATCTGTAGATATCCGCAACCTCAGCAATATTATTCCGTTTGAGGAAGTAATAGATCGCTAGGGTATGGGCCTGCACCCAAGACACCTTTCCTGCTACGGCCTGCTCTGCAATCCAATTTAGAGTGTCGCGCGGTGAAACCGGACTCAGATGCGGATTCTGATTCTTGAATGGCCATCCGGACTTAAGCCACTTCACAGAATATTCTGCCATTCTTTCATCAATTTTAGTTACGTATCTTTTGCTCCAGAGTTCTGAATCACTCACGGTGTCTGAGCTGGCCCACTGTTTTCTGGATGCTAAAATCCCGTGTTTCATCATGACATCCGCATAGCATTTTGCGATTAGGAATGCGCCCCTTGAGTTGGGATGAAGATGCTCCCAGATGTAATTGTATCCCACAAGGGAATCCGGGGAAGCTGCCTTCAATGCTTTCACGACATCCGCGACAAAACAATACTTGTTATTTGCGATGGAACGGATAAGATTGTTGAAATTAGAATCGGTGCGGAACCGTAGCTCATCGTAGTTGCGCGCAATAGTGTATTCTTTGAGAGCCTGGAGCTTCTGCCCGGTGGTATCAAGACACTGAGCGAGACGGTAGTGAGCGTCGGCATATGTCGAGTCGATATGAACAGCCGACACGAAAGCTGCTGCAGCCGAGTCCCATTTGCCTAGAGACTGCAAGCGAATTCCACGGCTGAAATAATTGGAAAATTCGATTTTCTCGGAATTTGAAAGATCGGGTGAGTGGCCGGAAACGAACGGCGGCTGATCTCGAAGATTTGAAACCTGGGTACCCACAATGAACGGAATCCGCTTTGCACCGAAAATTGACCGCATAGCATCGAGATTATTTTTGAAATTGCGGTAAGCTGCTTCGTACAGGCGACTGGCAAAAGGAACAAGGTGACCGCGCGCAACCTGTTCCATCTCAGTGCCTCTTTGAAGAGAATTTTTCTGTCCACCGACGAGGGTAAGCATGCCATGCGTCATATTCTGAACTAGTTGAAAAATCCGAAAGTGAATCAAATACAGGTATAGTTCGGTAATAAAGCGGAATGAGCTTACCGATTGGTTCGATGCGATGCCGAGAGCGCCGTAAAATTCGTTATGCCCACCATAGTATATAACCAGGTCGGGTTGATAGCTGGGAAGCTCTCGTGCAATATCGAGTGCCGCGTAGCTGCTCGTGGCGGTCAGTGATAAGTTTATTAATTCGATTTTCTTGGAAGGAAAAATTGTTTTGAGCCTGGTGAGAAGATAAGCGGGGAAGGCGCCGTTGAACCAGTACGGATATCCTGCAGATGTTGATTCGCCGAGACAAAATATCCTGTAAACATTTCGAGGCTTCGGCATCTGAAAGTAGACCGGATCCGTTGAGGGTTTGAATGGTGAAGTTGCAAAATATCGATACGTAACATCCGGGTTCATCTGGTAGTAAACTTGTCCCCATATAACTTGTCGCTTGAAGAGTCTCACGTCGACACCATAGCCGAAGACACGGAGAGCAAGTTCAACCAAAACAATAAAAACAAATGGGGACGAAATCATGATCACTGTGAAGGCTCTCCGCTTTACCGGGGAAAGCTTCTCCAATTTGGATGTGCCAGAGTTCTTTGAGTTCATCAGGAAATGTAGTGGCTGCCTATTAAATCCACGCTGTGAATGATTGAAAATTTGGGTGAAGCGCTCTCCAAATGAGGAAAGAGATTTCGCCACATTTCGAATTCCCGGTACAAGCAAGGGCACATCGGCACCTCGGATCAGCGTCATGACAAGTCAAGTCGCGAGATCTTCTATTCTCAACGCGACTTTTCGCCGATCTGTTTCTTTGGGAGATATCTGAGGATATGGAAACCGTAAGGCTGTCTACTGATCCGATGAAAGGCGAAATACGTATCACTTCTCAAATATAAGGTATTTCAGTTCGCAAACAGTTTATTTTTGTTTCGAAGAAAAGTACTTGACATAAACAGGTATTCTCATTAATATTTTTGCGAGAGGAATGTTTAACGTTAGACACCGCATGCGCCTAATATCGGTCAGTATTTGATACTCACTGACGGGCGGAACGGAATGAGTTGAGATTTCGTTTTACAAGGTTGTGATGTTAGTGCCTACATAACGCAAAGCGTATTGATTCGAGGTTCCTAAGTACGAATGTTATTTACTAAGACCATGAGTTTTCGTGTTGACGAAGGAGGTTTCCCAATCCTCTATGCACGTTACCTGACACACTCGACAATTTTCCCCCGCGGGAATAATTACAACTATAGGTCGTCGCTGGTACTACGCCACTACGACGAGGGATGTGTCACGGCTCCATATGCTATTCACGATGATTACGTCGTCAAACTCATTCGCATAACGAAATTCCAGTGAGCAAGAAAGGTGAAACATGTCTTTTGCTAAGAGCTTCAACCTGACTACCCCCCACATTCGATCATCATATGCACGACACTGCGTACCGTTTCGTTTCTTTCGAGCAACATACTATAGCATGATAGTTTCCCTTTTGCTCTCGAGTGCCGGTGTCTTGACGGCTGCAACTTCTAGGATTGAGGGTACAGTTCGAGATGCTCAAACAAAGGAGCCTCTCCCTGGTGCGACTGTAATGCTCATTGGGACAAGCATGGGAGCGGCCACCGGTCTTGATGGGAGGTTCGCTATCGAATCGGTTCCGCCAGGATCATATACGGTCAGGGTAGTCTACGTCGGATATCAAACGAAGAAAGTCCCCATAAAAGTAGAATCGGGAAAGTCTCTCGATTTAGACGTAAAAATGCTTGCGGTGGCAGTGAAAGGCAAAGAAGTTATTGTCACAGCACAGGCAAGTGGTCAAAGCGGAGCTATCAACCAGCAACTGTCTTCGAGCTCAATTGTAAACGTGGTGTCCGCGGCAAGGATACAGGAGCTCCCAGATGCAAATGCAGCGGAATCAGTAGGAAGGTTACCGGGAATCTCTTTGATAAGACAGGGCGGCCAGGCCACACAAGTTGTAATCAGGGGTCTCGCCCCGCAATATAACGAGATCACTATTGACGGTGTGCAGATGCCTGGAAATGTTACCTCGCTTGCAAGTGCCGGTAGCATCCAATCGTCCGGCGCCGGTAGTAGTGATCTTACCTCGGCATACTCTTCGGGCGATCGCGGAGTCAACCTGAGCATGGTATCGTCGAGCATGTTGGGAGGTATCGAAGTAACTAAAGCGATCACGCCTGATATGGATGCTGCCGTCCTCGGTGGTGTCGTGAACTTTACCCTGCGAAAAGCAATGACGAGAAAAGCTCAGCTGCATCTGCTTGCCCAGGGCGGATTCGATAACCTGAAGAGCACTTACGACGATTACAAGTTCGTGGCAACGTTCGAGAAACGTTTCTTTGATAGTAAATTCGGAGTTTTCGCAGAAGCCGATGCCGAACGGCAGAATCTCTCCGCCAACGAGCTCGGTGCGAACTACGGCTTGAACAGCCCGAAGTTGAACATCGTGAACAAGACATATTTGACTGGCATGACCATCCAGGACGTTCCGAGTACCCAGAAGCGATATGATGGTACATTGACGCTCGACTACCACCTGCCCGAAGGCACCATCGGCCTGATGAACTTTTTCAGTTACGGCATCACAAACACTACACATCGGAGCGAGAGTTTTAACCTCTTCAATGGCGGGAACGACCATATATACGGCCTCCAGGCAGATCAACAGAATCTGACCGAGGCAACCAGCATACTCGATTACCAGCAGCAATTCTCGGGTTTGAACGTTCACCTGAAGCTTTCCAACGCTTTTTCCCAGACCCGGCAGCCTTATATAGATACATGGAACTTCGTGCAGGGCCTGCCGACGGGTTTCAGCACGATAGCAGACGAAAGTCTTAGTCCACAACAAATTCCAGCGTTAGCTAAAGATAGCCTGCAGATTACTGGTTTAGACTTGCTTAAGCAAGCATACACTATCCTGAGACAGGATAATATTGGAGCTCAGCTGGACTTCGAAACAAACATCAACTTTTCCAACCTCATTACCAGCGTGCTTAAATTCGGGGGAGCGTTCACATATACTAACCGATCCTTCAACTATATGCAGGGCGATGGGAACGTAGAGCCAAGCGGAGCGAATGTAATATCTGGCATCGCCGAGCAATTTCCGTGGATGCGATCCACGATAAACACTTGGGGGGCAATCCTTCCGTTGTTCGCTGACAGCGGTTACAGCTACGGCAGTAATTTCTTAGGCGGAGGATACAAGATGGGCCTCCCGTTGAATCTGGGCCTTCTTGAGCAGGTCCTGAATATCGCAAAGAGAACCGGGACACTGGAATCCTGGTCTTTCGATGCGACCCAATCGGGAATAAATAACTATTGGGGTCAGTCTTACAGAAGCGCCGGTTATGGGATGATCACCGCTCATTTCGGTCCTGACTTGACATTTCTTCCAGGCGTCAGGTATCAGGTGTTGCAAACGGAGTACGGTGCTCCGAGGGCCCTTTCGCGGTTAGGTCCTGCCTCTAGATATCAGTTTGCCCATTATGACACTACAATGAATTTAGCTCACGGGTTCTGGCTGCCAATGGTTCATCTGATCTACAATCCCACATCATGGCTCCAGATTCACCTGGCATATACGAATACAATTAATTATCCCGACTACACGGCTATTACCCCTGAACTGAATGTAGGAACGAGTAGCGTCGATTACCACAATTATCTTCTAAAACCTGCAACATCGGCAAATTACGACGCTATTGTGTCTTTCTATGATAATACTTTAGGCCTGCTTTCGGTTGATGGATTCTACAAGCAAATCAGGAATTTTATTTTTTCAACTGGCACAACGTATGTAATTAGTGCCGCCCAGTATCCTGGAGTTCCAAGCTATGCCGAAGGTTATTCATTAACTACTTCGATCAATGACCAGTATCCAGTCTACGACTATGGTGTTGAGGTTGACTGGCAGACTCACTTTTGGTATCTACCGGGGCCATTCTCAGGCTTGGTACTTAACGTGAACTACACGCATGTGTATTCCGAGGGTACGTATCCGTACACTTATCTAAACATCGTTCATCCCACTTATCCTGTGAAGATTGATACCGTTGTTACAAGCTTCAAGGACCGCCTTCTTTACCAGCCGAATGACATACTCAACATAACTCTCGGCTATGATCTGGGTGGCTTTGGCGCTCGCGTCGATGATGCCCCTTTCTCCGTTGAAATTCCCAAGGCGAAGTTTATCCGAGGCATAAATCTATGCTGCTAATTGTTTGGTGTCAAGCGTTCTTCGTCGGTATTCTTCGTCGAGCGCAACGACCAGTA
>JAJYIT010000038.1 GCA_021789975.1 Bacteroidota bacterium | reverse complement strand
TGAGCTCGCACAGCTTAAGCAGCTCAGGCAACTCATCTGTCCGCAGGACAATCAGACCGATTTTATTTCGTACAGACTGGCAGCGTGACCTTCTATGATTTTACACAGAGATTGGGACTTGACCCTCGGAATGTCTCGCGCGCGTTACAAAATCTCTTGAAAATGGGTTACTTAACTTACCTGATTCCAGAGAAACCGAAGAGCCCAAATCAGAAGTATGTGTTGTCATCACGTGGCGTTGCCTTCCTGAATAAATAACGATCATGCTACGTGGTGTAAGCTGTGGTGTAAGAGTGGTGTAAGCTGTGGTGCAAGTGCCAACCATATCGGTGCTGATCTGCTTATCCGCACGTGCAGCCGAACCGACTGGCGGAGCCGCACGGAGTTGTGGAGTACTGAGAGCGGTATTGACCTCAACTTCTCAAAGAAAGTCGTGCGAAGGTGTGGGGTATATGTGGAAGAGGGTTTTTATTTAGATGTTGTCTAATTGGGAGAAACAAAAAATCCCGCAAATCAGATCGTCTTGCGGGATTTTCAAGCGGGGTTGACGAGGCTCGAACTCGCGACCTCCTGCGTGACAGGCAGGCGCTCTAACCAAACTGAGCTACAACCCCAATTCGGGCTATCAATTTACCTATCATCCTATGAATTATCAACTCCTCCATTGATGGTTTTCCATCTTCCGCGAGTTGAATATCCCCACCGAAAGATATTCCATCTTTACGTCACCTGGCGTTACCGAGATGAAACTACTCTTTCTTTTGGCAGTATCATTATTCATTAACTTCACTTTCGATTTTTGCCCAGCAGAACAATTCCCTAGAGTTAACCGGTAGAATAGTCGATGCGGACACCGGCAAGCCTATTGACAACGTCAATGTCTTCCCTGCCAGCACCACTTTTGGAACCACAACCGGAAAGAACGGCGCGTTTTCGCTCCCAAATATACCATTCGGGTCTTATGACATCGTCTTCAGCTCCATTAGTTTTGAAACTGAAACCAGGAGCCTCATGTCCTTCAAGTCGAGGATCTTCGATTACGAAATATCATCGAAACCACACCTCCTCAACCTAGCTGCTTCCATCTGATGTCGCCCAGGAGAAGAGATGGGGGAGAGTCGGAAAAAAGACCTTCTTGGCTTCCTCAAGACATTTCTTCTATTCTTTAGTCCGTAAGAAACTCGATGAGGTTCATTACTCGATTTGGGAAGCCACTATACTAAATAACCTTTTGTCGGGATTCGGAATCAGGATTTCGCAGAACGATTTGCATCTGAGCCCGCACATGGATTCCACATGATATGCCCTCAACTTAAACGGCGTACTTAAGATCCAATCATCGAATGATGCATCGAGTGCCCTTGATTTTGCATTCCCATCGGCGTTGACAGACAGATATGGCAACCTGTTGCAGTATGATTATTCCTTAAGGACGTACGGTTTTTGGGCAAACCACAAGACCGACGACATGTTGCCGAAGAACTGCGAGTATACTGAGCATCGAGTAGCGCGACTGCTGGCGCTTCTAAAGCCTGTGATCGTATTCGACTGACAAAGAGGTCAAAGCCCGTATGCGGTCAAATGCCCTGACTCATCAGTGATAAAGAGATCTCCGTTGTCGACTATCGGGCTCTCCCAATGTACCTTCCCGATTGTCGGATCTCTCCATAAGAGCTTTCCTGTTGTCGGATCAAGAGCCCGCATCGCATTGTTTCCGGCAACGAACAGCAGGCCACCGGCAACTATGGGAGAACTCCCCTCGTAATTGTTCTTCCACATCACCCGAAGACTCGGAGTCCCGTTCGAGCTTATGTACAGCTTCAATCCGCTGAGTCCACTATAAGTCGCCAGGAAAACCCAGCTTGAATGATCCCGTGGGTTGACCCAGACCGCCGGTTGCGTGAACACCATACCGCCCTGCGGCACATCGATAATTCTTCCGATATCACCACCAACGTTACCAGCTTTTCCTTTCCCGCTCAGATCGGATAGATTAACGAGTCTCAGCTTCTGATCTTTGCCTCCCTGTACAGCGAGGTCCCTGACATTACAATTCTCAGGAGTAGGGATAATTGCCGGTGCACTGCTTCCCAGATCGAGATCGGCGCGATTGAGGAATGTGTGATTCATAGGGGTGTATGAATCGACAGGCCCGCCGTTGACGCCGGTTCCGTCAGGGTACAGCGAGAAAATGGAGTCCCCCCAGTCGCCGTGGTGCGGATCGAACCTCCCATTCCCCGTTGCCATGTAGATCTTGTCGGTTGTCGGATCATAGATGATTCCGGGGCGGGCCCAAATGGCGGACTGTACCGAGGTGCAATCAGGTTTCCCCGGTCTCTCTACAAAGTGGACTGTTTCATGGCTGCAGTCGGCGTTAAAGACATGCTGGACCCCCGTTGACAGGTTTATCACCGTGACGTGTCCCTGGTAGTCTCCTCTGTCACCGAGATATCCGCCGTTTGTGACGTATAGATAAGAAATCCCATGCGCATCTGTTGCAACGGCTAGAGCCGAAGAGCCTTTTTCATTGAACGGCTTTGTGGTACAGAGCTCCGGCCAACCGCCACCCTTTATCTCCTCTCCGCTTCCGGCCTTATACTTGTGAACATAGCCGTCGAGTCCGTAACTGTACACATATTTCAAGTCGGGGTCGATTGCGGGGGACGACGTCGTGTATATGGGCTGAAACCCGTTGTTGATCCGATAATGCTCCGGTCCATACTGGTGCTGCCAGACAGTCTTGCCGTTGGATGCATCGATGGTGACCACATAACCATCTCTCGTCGTAAGAAAAAGAAGATTCATCGGACCGGACGCAGTTTCTACGTGACTGAGATATGCCGGTGCACCGTCTGCAACATCGGGAAGTAAAACGCGATAGAGTCGATGGAGTTTGTCAACGTTTCCAATCGAGATTTTCGTCTCCTTAGTATCGTTGCCGCTGTGTTCCGGATCGAAATCAAACTGCAGCCAGTTGTACACCGCACCGCCCCCAGATTGCTTCGTTGTATGCTTCAAGACCGGACTACCAAGTACGAGCCACGGGAGAACGAGGGAAATTGCACTCAGGTTGATCACTTGCCGAGACATTTTTCCTATCCTCAAGGTTGCACCTCCTCTAAGTGTTCCAAGGACGAAGAAGAATAGCCAAAAACGAGACGCGGCGGGCGATAGCATGAACTACAAGGGTACATCACTCTGCCTCACGCCTCATATTGTTAGAATGGCAAAGAGTGAAGATTGGTTCCCTAATGGCTGTCCGGTTTTTTAGTCGAATTACTTTGCCCTATAGAACTCTCTCACAGCAGGCACGAGGTATTCCTCAAAAGCCTTTTCAAAATCAAATTCCGGTTTCCATCCCCAATCTTTCCTCGCCCTCGAATCATCCACGTCTTCCGGCCAGGTATCCAGGATCGCCTGCCTCTTCAAGTCCGGTCTGAATTCGATCTCTGCCGAGCGGAACGCCGATTTCACACGAGTCTTCAGTTCCCCTGCGCTTGGACTAAATGATCCGACGTTATAAACCTGTGAACTCAATGATGCTCTGGAGGCGGCCTCGATTCTAAGTAGTGCGTTGACGCCGTCCGGCATAGCCATGAAAGGTATTCTTGTATCTTCCCGCACGAAACAATCGTAGTGTTCGCTTTTCGCCGCATAGTGGAGCATTTCGGGAGCAAAGTCGCTCGTGCCTCCTGTCGGCAAAGTGAAAGCACTGATCAAGCCCGGAAATCTCACGCACCTAAAATCGACGCTGCCTCCCATCGGGTTCGCGTCGAGCTGTCGATAAAACTTCATGTAGTACCTTCCGAGCCTCTCCGAGTACAGTTTGTTGATACCGTACATCGTCCTGGGTTCCGTCCATTCGTCTTCATTCAACCTGCCGGCTTCGTGCTTTGTCTTAAGATCCGGGAGGCCATACACTGCAATGGAACTCGGGTAGATGAACTTCACTTCCTTGCCCTGCAGTCGTGATTGCGTAATGGCCATCTCCAGAAGATTGAGTGTGCCGTCTACGTTTACTTTATGCGCTATCGTCGGTTGGCGCTCCGCTCGAGTTGAAAGGAGTGCCGCGAGATGATAGATAACGTCGAAATCGTGCGCGGTGGAAATTGAATCAAGGAAACGGGTGTCGAGTATGTCCCCCGAGTAGACCTTAAAACACCTATTGCGGGTTGTGTCATCAAGGGTATTTAGGTCAATGGCAACGATCTTGACATGATCGTGTTCGGCAAGATGCGAGATCAGTCCATGTCCGATTTCGCCGTTCGCGCCGGTGATGAGAATTGTCTTAGTTTCCATCATGTCTCCTGACAAGTGCGTATCTCTGTTTGAGATCTACGCTCATGTTCATACAAAATTGTTAGCGGTCTATCATCCAGATTTTAGTGCGTTAAAATTAGCCATCGGCATCCCAGTGATGCAAATGTTATGTGCAGGGACCTTACTGCCGTTCTAAAATGAATGGGTGCGAAAGACGAAGTCGGGCCGGTCCTCCCGCGAGAACCGATGGGTGATTTTTCCGTCGGAAACCACATTATGCAGCAATTGAATCATATTTGCAGATTTCCCCGGCAAAAAAGCCATAATCCTGGAACCAATTCGGAGCCGTTTTTGATAATTAGTATGCAGATGTATTGGACTTAATTCCAGGTTGTAGGGAAGACTCAGAGCACCAAGTTTCCTTTCTTTTACATTTGTTCATTAGATAATCCGACGGAAGGCCAATGTAACCAATGGCATTTCTACAGCAGTTGCGCGAGCGTCCATCGTCACCGCAGGGATCGGAAGATGAGGTAATAAGGCGAATTAATTGGGGTGACCAGTCGGCGCTTGAAAATCTGTTCCGACAGTATTATGACGGACTCTGTAGATTTATGCTCGGAGTGACTCGTTCGCCCAACGACGTGGAAGACCTGGTACAGGAAATATTTGTCAGGATATGGCGAAACAGGGTTAGCTGGCACCCGAAAGGCTCGATAAAAAGCTATTTGTTCAAAGCGGCGCGGAACCAGGCTGTCAACCTGCTGAAGACAAAGGAATCCAGGTCGGCACCAACTTCCGCAAACGACGATACTCTCCTTTCAGACCCATCGACAGATCCGGCCAAAGAGATGTTTGATCGGGATATTTCCGCCAACGTGGAAAATGCAATCCTGAGATTACCCGAGAAATGCAGACTGGTGTTTACACTGAACCGGCAGGAAGATTTGTCCTATTCAGAAATCGCAGACGTTCTGGGAATCTCCGTCAAAACTGTTGAGAATCAAATTGCCCACGCCTTAAAGGTACTTCGAATCGAGCTCAAGGAGCTTATTAAGAGTTAATCGACTTTCGAAGCCCGCGCCTAATTCCGGGCTGTTCATTAAATCGGGTGTTGTCCTTGCCCTCGGGCTGTTATTCTCTGATCGAGACTTCACCTTTTAACCGTGGCTTTCCTTCCCCCCTCAAGAAATTTCAAATTAGATCTCTCTTACCATAGGGGTTTCAGGCGAGATCGTTGTATTAGTATAAGTGGAGGAATCGAGGTACAACTGCGTTGAACGACGAACGGATAATTTATGCTGACTAACCGCCGGTTGAAGCTTCTCGCGCGCTTTTTCGGGTCCTACTGCACGACAGAAGAAAGGCAAGCCGTCCAATCTTGGATCGAGGCGAGCGAGAGGAACCGGAACCTGAGCGAAGAAATTCGAAAGTTGTGGAACTTAGCTGCTCGGAAAAAAGCGCACTGGAATTACAGATTGCAAATCGCTGCGCTCAGGATGAGACTGAATGAGCCGGAGTTCCACGACAGAAGCGGCGCCGGTAATCATTTGCGACTATACCGAATCGCCCCACACCACAAGTCCCATAACAGGCTGCCAATCCCACTCATTACACAGCTCGCCGCGAGTGTTCTTCTCTTCGCAGGTATTCTCTACCTTGTCATCTATGTAAAGAAGTTGGCCGTGGAGACCCGCCGGCAGGCACCTAAACCTGCCGTCAGGTATCAGGAAATTTCTACGGAACCCGGTGAACAGGTCACTTTAAGTTTCCCTGATGGATCCAAGGTCTATCTCAACTATGCAAGCAGCCTGAGATATTCGGATAACTGGAATGGAAGCAGACAGGTATATTTGAAAGGGGAGGCTTACTTCGTGGCAGTACACTCCTTATACCACCCTTTCGTCGTACATACCTCATACGCAACGGTGGAGGATATCGGGACGGAGTTTGATATCAGGGCATGGCCGGGTGACAGTAGCGTTCGAATTGCGGTGGCCAGAGGGAAAGTAATAATCCGCCCGAAGGGTGGATCTAATGGCGATGATGCGGTTCTTGCGTCAGGGCAATTCACCAGCGTCGACTCGAGCGGCGAACTCGTTTCGCCAAGATACGCCGATCTCAAACAGATCATCGCCTGGACAAAGGGGAGACTTGTTTTTTGTAATGACCCGATAAGCGATGTGTTGACCCAGTTGGAGAGGCGGTACAACATAAGGTGCTCCATAGCCGACACATCAATCGCAAATAGGACGCTCACTGCAACGTTCAGCAAGAGAGAATCCGCAAAGGAGGTACTCGACATCATAGCTTTATCATTAAGGATGAGATACACGATATCTGAAGATTCAGTTGCTTTCGTTCCACTAGGCAAAAATCTGTAGCAAACAAAATCAAGAGGAGGATAATCATGAGAAACCTAGTCAGGTTATTGGTGTTCTCAGCGGCTCTCGTTTTTTTTGCAGAGCTGCCACTGGCAAAGGCGCAAATGCCTGCAACTCCTTCCCAGTTCTCGTCTATTGAGAAGTGGAAGGGCGCGAGCAATGCACCTGCAGTCAAGAGTGAAACAACATATCTTCAAAATTCTCTGTCGATGAATTTATCAGAGGTTCCCCTTTCAAGGGCACTGGAAGAGATCTCGTCTAGGACCGGGGTCCATTTCTCATACAGTAAGGAAATAGTCCCGATCGATAGAGAGGTAAGTGTCAACGTACAGAACGCCACCGTCTCCCAGGCCCTCGACGAGACATTAGCTTCAACCGACCTAACGTGGATCCCAATGGGCCATAACCAGGTCGTAATCACCGAACTTGCCCAAGCAGACCAGGGAAAGGGTACTGTTAAAGGAAGAGTGGTCGATCAAAACGGGAGTCCCGTGGCTTTCGCTAACGTCCTGGTCATTGGAACGTCTTTGGGAGCATCTGCTGACGTAAACGGGAACTACACGATTGCAAATACGCCGGCAGGAACTCAACAGCTTCGCGCAAGCGCCGTTGGGTATTCTACCGAAATGACGAGGATTACTGTAACTGACGGAGAGACAACGACACAAAACTTCACGCTTCCGCTGGACTTGCTTGGGATGCACGAAGTGGTCGTGACCGGAACCACGATTCCCGTCCAGAAACTGAACGCAACAAACTCCATCAGCACTATAAGCCCGAAGGAAATGACGCTGGCGATGCCATACAGCACGACCGAATTCCTGAAATATGTTCCAGGCTTCACAAGGATAGAGAGTTCGGGCGGCTATGTGAATGAAAATTACACTATGCGTGGGATTTACTCGACGATCTTCATCAATTTCATGGAGGACGGACTCCCCTGCTTCCCAACGCAGAATATCTTCTTCATGAACACGGATAACCTTTTCCGGATCGACGAAAACGTCCAGAGGGTTGAAGTGGTACGCGGCGGCAGCGCAGGTACATTTGGCTCGAATACACCTGCCGCGGTTATCAACTTGATCTCCAAGACCGGCGGTCCGGCCCTCTCAGGCATGACGCGAGAGACCGTCGGAACACAGGGCATGGCAAAAGTCGATTTCGATGTCAACGGACCTATGGGACCTGATTGGCGGTTCGACCTCGGCGGCTTCTACCTGTACGACCACGGCGTGAGGAATCCTGGGTATCCCGGCAACCAGGGTGGAGAACTTCAAGCCAACGTAACGCGTCTGCTGAGCAATGGCTATATCAGGGTATACGGTAAGTATATCAATAGCCAGAGCCAATTCATTCTCGATCTGCCACACGGAAATCCGGCTGATCCAACTCAGTTCGTGCCTGGATTCGGCACTTATGGCTCGTTCAACTCTCCGGAAGGGCTTAATGTCTCTGTCCCCACACCAGATGGAGCTCTGGCGCTTCCTCTTGGGCACGGACTTTACACAAATGCCGGCTGGTTGACAGGAGAAATCAATCTCAATTTCCCCGATGGCTGGAACGTCAAGAATCAAATGCAGGTGATGAGCAATTACCAGGAATGGAATGCCATTATACCTGGCAACGCCGAGCCGATCAGCTATTATGAAAGCAGTGAATTATCAAACCTGCAAGGGATGGGCCTTATCCCGGCAAACGCATCAAACGTCAACTGGAATCTCACTTACACGAATTTGTTCAATCCGAACGGATCGCACCTCGCATTTCCAAACAACGCGTATTCCCCGAACAACGGACTGATATCTCCAGGAAATGAGTGGCATGTTGCCAAGCCGATGTCGGCTTTCCAGGAGCAATTGACGATCAATAAGTCGCTCGATCTTGGAGGAGATTTCCTGTACCATCATGACCTCAGCTTAATACTCTACTGGTCAAATTACTCGATGGGGAACAACTGGTACTTTCCGACAATCCTCACCGATGTTCAAAACATAACCCACTTTGTCGATGCGGCCGTGACTTACACCGATGGATCTGGAACGCACACGCTTGATGTCACAAAGAACGGTTTCACAAACTTCATGTCATACTACGTGAACGGTTATGGATACGCGTCCATACTGGATGGTGTCCTGAGCGATCAGATGATGGTAACTGACAGGCTGCGCCTCAACCTTGCAGCCCGCTGGGAAGGCGATGGATTTGTCCAGACGACAGAGAATAACTCCCAGCAACTGCCGAATGGAACTCCGGTAGATTCTGCCTACATCGCAAGCAACAACATACCGCCGTATATGGTAGAAAGCTGGGGCAACGGCAGTTATCGGCATATGAGCAGCTACCTTCACGACTGGTCGTTAACGGCCGGACTGAATTACGAGATCATACCGGAAGAGTTTGCATTCTTTGCAAACATCAGTCGTGGATATGAAATGCCTTCGCTTGATAACCTGCTGCAGGATCAGCCTGCGCAAGTTGCTCTGTTCGAGGATCAGCACACACTTCAGTATGAGGGCGGCTTCAAATATTACAGCGATGTATTTGCCTTCAATGCTGATGCTTTTTTTGCCAACCTGACGAACATTACCAGTCAGGGTGCAGTCAATCTTCCAAACGGAAACGTTGAGTGGGTAATAAACACTGGCCTCTCACAAAACGCTTACGGAATTGAAGCCGACCTGACTTATGTGCCGGTAACAGGATTGTACCTGAGAGGAAACTGGACTCTCCTGAAGGCAACTTATGCGAGCAGCGGCAGTTTCGCTCTCAATGGAATCCCGAATTCAATCGGCGATCTACTTGGTACATATACGCTTGACAATTGGACCCTCGAAGCTGATTGGCATTATGTCGGCAACCGCATAGGCGGACTCAATTTCGGCGGCTACTCGCCTACCACCGGAGCACCTTACTTCGTCGTCGGAACGGAGCTTCCAGCTTACACCTACATGAACGCCGGCCTGTCCTATTACGTATCATCAGAGGCTATAACTCTTACGCTCGGCGTCACGAATATTTACCAGAGCCTGGGCCTCGAAGAAGGGAACCCGAGGGCGAGTTCTGTCGGTCCCTACTTCCTCGCGCGACCGATTCTTCCGAGAAGGCTGACGTTTAGTGTAGGATATCAGTTCTAAGTTCCAGGAAACCTTGCGAAGGCACAAGAAGAAGATTTCCTTCAACGGAGCTACCTTCGCAGGGCTGCCAAGTTTACACAGGCGAGGTGACACCACCTCGCCTGTTCATTCGTGGAAAGAAAAGAAAAAATGTTCTTCAACCGGGAGGGCACTGGGTTGAAAATTTATGTTGACCCTACTTTGAGATTCAGAGACGCTTTTCGATATCTCTTCATCCTCTTATTTATTGGACTGATGCCTTCCTCTGTCTATCCACAAACGGCGCGCGACAGTACATCGACGATCATCGAGGGCAATGCGCGGTTTCAATTTCTTACCCCTTCCATGGTCAGAATGGAGTATTCCGCAACTGCGGATTTTGTCGATGCACCTACGGTTGTTGTCAAGAAAAGGAGCTGGCATGCGGTCAGTCTTGGCTCAAAGACGAGCGGCGGATGGGTGACAATTAAGACATCAGTCATCACGCTCTGGTATAAACTGAACACGGGGAGTTTCAACAGCGATAACCTTTCGGTATCATGGCATGACTCTTCTGGTTTCCACGACTGGCATCCTGGTAACGTCGACAGTCTCAATCTTGGCGGACTCACCTATTCTCTCGACGGTGTCAGCGAAGAAAATCTCCCGAAGGTAAAAGTGCTGCTGGCGAGCCCTGCTCACGATACGATACCAGGCATCAATGTCATATTACCCGAGGCACAGCCTGGCCTTTTGAGCTTGAACGGCTACGCATTCATAAATGACAGCAGAACTCCGATCCGGGATGAAAGAACCAATTGGATTAAACCGCGGCCCGATACGGTTGATCAGGACTGGTATCTAATCATCTACGGCAGAAATTACAGAGAAGCTCTCAAAGATTACGCCGAATTATCCGGACACATCCCAATGATCCCGCGATATGTGCTGGGGCCATGGATCACGGATATGAATTTCGAATATTTCCCGAATTCGTATCAAAGCCGGCTCCAGGTTTTCAATAAGTACAACGAGCAGCATCTCAAAGAGGAGGTGATGAAGTTCCGGGACAACGACATACCTCTTGACATCTTTGTCTTCGATTTCGGCTGGCACAATTACGGATGGGAAGGCGGATACGACTGGAGTCCGCTGGTACCTCAACCTCGGCAGTTCCTCAACTGGCTTGGTGAACAAGGCATCAAAGTAACGCTCAACGACCACCCCGGATACACATGGGGAAAGATGAGTATCCTCTCTTACGAAGACAGCAAGACGCCCGAAGTACTGAGAGATCTCGGAAAGCCGCTCCCTACAAAGCCGACATTTGATATCGACATTTCGGCGGGATGGAAATTCACTACCGATCCGAAAAATCAGGGCGTCACGGACGGATGGTACGCGGAGAATTATGATGACGGAAATTGGAAGCCGATCAAGGTCGGAGAGCCGTGGGATATTCAAGGAAATAACGACTATCATGGTACGGTGTGGTATCGACAGACTGTAAGTCTTCCTTCGAATCTGCCGGATTCGATCTACCTGTATCTTGGCGAAGTCACCGGATCGTATCATTTATACGTGAACGGCCACGAAATTCCGCACGGCGAACTTCAATGGCCGCAGCGGCTGATCTGCAACAACATCTCTCCTTTTATAAAGGCCGGGCAGGAGAACGCAATTGCAATTCGGATAAATAATCAGGAGGGCGGGGGCGGGATCACTATGAAACCTGTCTCACTTGAAAACGTGGCACCGCCACCGCTCATCTACTTCAACCTGGCAAACAAGAAGCAGGCGGAAGTGTTTATGAATGACCTCCATAAACCGCTGATGCAGGAAGGTGTGAAGTTCTGGTGGGTCGACGGCGGAAGCGGGGCAGCAAACATGCAGGGCTTGAATCCGCAGCTTTGGACAAACCGTGTATACTACGATTACACGGAGAAAGAAACCGGCAAGAGAGGATTCATCTTCAGCCGATACGGCGGCTGGGGTAGCCAACGCTATCCTGCCTTCTTCACCGGAGACACTTACTCTCAGTGGCCGGTTCTTGCATACGAAGTTACGTTCACGGCTGCAGGCGGCAATGTGCTGGTCCCGTATATCACAAATGATATCGGAGGGTTCCACGGGGCAAAGATACCGTTCGACCTTTACGCCCGGTGGATCGAGTTCGGGACGTTCAGTCCGATTTTGAGACTCCACAGCGCTCACGAAAATCCTTATGAAGGCGATGTCAGAATGCCGTGGACATACGGTGAAGAAGGGATGTCGCTCGCGAAAAAATATTTCTCGCTCCGCACACGATTGATTCCATACATCTATACCTACACAAGGCTGGCACATGAGGAGTCCGTGCCGGTACTTCGCCCGCTTTACCTGGAATATCCGCATCTAAAAGAAGCCTACGAACATCCTCATGAGTACTTTTTCGGAAACGAGATGCTCGTTGCGCCGGTGATCGATTCCACAGGTAATCGCTCTGTATACCTGCCCCCGGGAAAATGGATCGGCCTTTTCTCCGGGAAGAAGTACGATGGTGGTACAACTCTCACAGCGCACTTCAAAGTCGATGAGACTCCGGTCTTCGTGCATGAAGGGTCGATAATACCGGAGCAACCGGACATGGCTTACTCGAACCAGAAGCCGCTCAACCCGATTCTGATTAAGATATACGGCTCCGGCCATGGCAAGTTCGACCTGTACGAGGATGATGGCGTTTCACTTAAATACAGAGACGGTCAGTTTGCCTGGACACCTATTGCTTATTCAACGAATCATGAAGGTTCTCACCAAGTCTCGATCGGACCGACAAAAGGGTCTTATCAGGGACAATTAAACAGGCGGTCCTACGACTTGTACATACGCAGTATCGCAAAGCCACGATCTGTTACAGTGAACGGACAGATCTTCAAACACTGGGCCTGGGATTCGGAGATCTCGACCGCGGTAATCAGGCTGCCGCAAGAGAGCATTCGAAGAAGGATCGTGATTGAGTTCAAATAGAACGCGATCACTCTGTCATGTTTGTGATCGCCTGAATAAGGTTTACAGGATAATAACCGTGTTCTTTCAATTAGAATGAGGAAAGAAAATGTGTGACAGAAACTTCTTCTGCAGTTTATCGGTTGTCTTATGTTTGTTTGCCGGTTCAGTGACGGCGCAGACCATGAAAACCGAAAATCAGAACAGCAATTTTGTACTTTCCACGCACAGCATCACTGCGAAGTATGCTCCAACCTATCTTGGTAACGGCAATGTTGGTGTATCGTCATCGCGCCTCGGCACACTTCCAACTCATTCCTACATGGCCTGGATTTATGAACACCATCCCGGCGACGTGGCACGAAATGCATCTTTGCCCGGCTGGGATGCTATCAATTTCTTCGACGGGATGAATTGGCTGAACAGTGTACGGCTGTCCGGCAAAGTAATCAGAAGGTATCATCAAAGACTCGACTTGTACAACGGAACGCTCAGCACGGCCTATGATTGGGCTGATGGCAAAAAGGTCACAGGGATTGAGGTTGTTTCGTTTGTCTCACGGTCCAACCCAAACCTTGCGGTCATGAAATTTTCGTTTGTTCCCAGGTATTCGGGGAGAGTCAAGGTTGAATTGCCAATTCACGAATGGCCTGAACCGGTGAGGATGAAGCTTGCCGAAATCGCCGACATCAAAGTGAAAGAGACAAACGGTTGGCCCGATGTCTGGTACCCGGGCCATATGAATGTGGTACAGCATTCCGCATTCGGCGGACAACAGTCAGCAACCCAATCAGTGATCGCGAGAGCCGACGGAGACACGACTGACGTTGCAATCTCAGCAGAGGTGACATGGTCAGACAATGCATCAAATGCTGAGGTGAGCTCAGATACCGCAGGATCCAAAACGTCAATCACTGTTGCTTTCGATGTGAAAGCAGGATCCAGTTACACATTTTACAAATTCGTCGGAATCGTCTCGAGTCGGGATTCCGGCGACCCGTTAGCGAGCGCGTCGAAAACCGCATCGTCGGCCATGGCATCAGGGTTCGACAAATCCTTGAACGACAGCCAAGATGCCTGGCACAAGTTGTGGAGAACCGATATAGTTGTAAAGGGCAATCCTCAATTGCAGAAAGTGGTTCACTCCTCTCTATTCTACCTTCTGTGCAGTGCAAGGGCGGGCACAGATTTCGGCATTCCTCCGATGGGACTTTCAAGCGCCGGATACTACGGTCACATATTCTGGGACTCCGACACGTGGATGTTTCCCGATTTACTTCTACTGCATCCGGACATTGCAAAGTCTCTTGTGATGTTCAGGTATAGAGCGTTGCCGGCGGCCGAGGCAAACGCAAAGCTGAACCATTACGAGGGAGCAATGTATCCATGGGAATCGGATGAGAATGGAAACGAGGCATGTCCGAAATTTGCGTACCAGAATGCGCTTTATGAAAATCATGTCACAGGCGACGTCGCATTTGCGCAGTGGCAATACTTTCTTGCGACCGGTGATACATCTTGGCTCAGAAATTACGGTTATCCAGTGATAAGCCAGACTGCCGACTTCTGGGTGAGCAGATCAACGTACAATCAGGCAGACGGGAAATACGACATAAACCATGTTGTCTCCGTCGATGAGGGATTGGTTGGGGTAAACAACGACGCATATACAAATCTTGTCGCGATAAGGAATCTTGAGATAGCAACGAAGGCCGCAGAGCTTTTGGGAGAGCGGTCAAATCCCAAATGGATGGAAGTAGCCGACAGGATTTACATCCCTTACGACAGCACGAAACATTACTACCTCACCTATGAGGGAGCCCCACCGCAATCTCTGGGAGCGGTCGTACCGCTTTTATATTATCCGCTTGAGTTAAAAGTACCGAACAAAGTTAAGGCAAACGACCTGAGGAACGCGCTGACTTTTATCAAGAAGAACGGGTCCGGCGTCATGATGGGAATTACGCTGTACCAGAACGTGGCCGCCGAGATTCAGAACAGAACCCTGTTCAACCATTTCTATGAAATGAGCTACAAACGGTACCTCCGCGGTCCATTCAACGTGTTTTCGGAAACCACCAAAAGTATGCATACCAACTTCCTTACCGGTGCGGGTGGATTCCTGCAGCAGGTGGTGTTCGGCTACACCGGCCTCAGAATAACAAACAAAGGACTCGCGACGGAATTCAAGCCGATGCTCCCACCCGGCGTGAGTGAATTACAGATCCATAATCTTCATTTTAAAGGTCACCACTATGATGTCACAGTCAAAAATGATAAAACTACACTGACCGAGAGGTGAATATGAAACGGACGACCGTGAGATTTCTTTACTTCGCTCTGTGCTTCTGCATCGGCTGGACGTCAGTCTTCTTGCCTCCGAGGGCTGCACCATGCCAGTCCCGCGGAAATGATGCAGATGCCGCCATCAAGGTCCTTGTCCGCCCAACTCTTGATTCGTTGATCGCAAAGGAAGACACCGACCATGATAAAAGAATAACGATCGACGATCCGCACGTCCCTGGCACCGACCTTGGCAACAGGAGATTCTGGATGGAGGCGTTGGACGGAAAGAGGTATGAAGTCGACGAAACATACTACCTCGCCAATCTCCTTGAAGATTTGAAGCTTGCTGAAGACGAGGGCAAAGATACCGTTACTCTAAGTACATCCGACATTTTCGAGCCTCCGGTTCAACGCATGGCAAATTCGATAAAGAATCTCTATTGGGCCGGATTAACCCGACGAATCGATGAAGGCGGGCTTGAGAAGATTTTCAAAGATGAAAAGATCAAAACCATAGATGGATTCAATTATGTCTACGTACCGCATGGCGACTCGATGGGGTACGACTACTTTTCGGGTATTGCCAAAAAGCGGCCCGATTTAAAAATGAAGGTTGTCATGCTGCCGGAGAAGGTTACGCCTGAGTACGTCGAAAGTCTCAACGACAGACCGGGTATTCTCAGTCTGAAGCTCTACAAGGAACCAGACGGCAAAATGGAAGCGGCACCTTTTGTTGTTCCGGGTGGAAGGTTCAACGAGATGTACGGTTGGGACAGCTACTTCATCACGCTCGGACTTATCGAGGATGGGAAAACCGACCTGGCAAAATCGATGGTAGATAACTTCATTTATGAGATCGACCACTATGGCAAGATCCTTAATGCCAATCGTTCTTACTACCTGACCAGGTCTCAGCCGCCCTTCTTCACATCCATGGCTTTAGCAGTCTATGACGCGCTTCCGAATAACGAGAAGAGCAAATCCTGGCTGAAAGAAGTTCTTGAGGCTGCGACCAAACAATACACAAATTACTGGATGGGTCCGAACCATCTTACAAAAACCGGATTGAGCAGATATTACGACGATGGCATCGGTCCGCCGCCTGAGGTTGAGCCTCACTGGTACCATGATATCTACGCGAAGTATGCAAAAGAATACAACATGAGCGAGCCTGATTTCAAAAGCGAATACATATCAGGGAAACTTAAGGTCCCGGCGCTCGACACCTTCTTCAAGGATGACCGCGCAATGCGCGAATCCGGCAACGATGCAAGCTACCGGCTTCAATATGATTGTATCGACCTCGTTACAGTCGACCTCAATTCTCTCCTGTACAAGGAAGAGACCAACATTGCAAACATCATTGCGGATGATTTCGGCGGCGAAGTCAAGCTGGAGAACGGCAAAGTCGAGAAGAGTGTAACCTGGTATGATAAAGCCAAGAAACGTAAAAAGCTGATGACGAAGTATATGTGGAATGCAAAGGCCGGGATGTTCTTTGATTATGATTTCGTCACCGGCAAACAGACGGGCTACGTAGCAGCGACGGCTTTTTATCCACTATGGGCAAAACTTGCCACAAAAAAGCAGGCCGACGAGATCGTCAAGGACGCGCTGCCTCTTCTCGAAATGCCCGGAGGAATTGTCGGCTCAACCGAGAAATCTCGCGGCCCGATAACCAAGAATCGTCCGCAAACGCAATGGGATTATCCTTTCGGTTGGTCGCCGCAGCAAATGTTGTCATGGGTCGGACTTAAGAATTACGGTTACACGAAGATCGCGAGAAGGCTTGTCTACAAGTGGCTCTACACGCTCACCATAAACGCATACAACTACAATGGTACGATCGCAGAAAAGTACGATGTGGTAGACAGGTCTTCGCAGGTATTTGCCGAATACGGCAATGTCGGAACCAAGTTCTCATACATTACCACCGAAGGCTTCGGTTGGACTGACGCATCATATGTTGTCGGGCTGAAATATCTGACGAAGAAGATGATTGCGGACCTTGACAGGCTGGTTCCCCCGGAGTGGGTGTTCGGAGAATAGATTTTTTTGGATGAACGTGTCATCGATCATTCTGTTGAGGATTTGAACTTAACGTGAAAATGAGTTGTTCTCATTCTGAATGATCCAGCAGCTATCTCTCAAATTGCGAGGAGTAGGACCAATGTCGAAGCCAGAAATTGTTTTGGTCGCCGGTGCGACAGGAAAGCAGGGAGGTTCCGTGGTACGCGCGCTCTCTAAAGCAGGCTACGGGTTGAAGGCGCTGACCAGGAACCCATCTTCGAACGCTGCAATGAAGCTTCGCAGCTCCGGGATCGAGCTCGTTGTGGGTGATATGCTCCACGAAGAATCTCTCGCAAACGCGCTTAAGGGGATCGATATTGTATTCACAATGACAACTTCATTTCAGAGCACGCATGAAAACGAAGTCGCCCAGGGATTCAACATGGTGGAGGCCGCCAAAGGAGCGGGCGTGAAGCATTTTGTTTTTACTTCGGTGGCATCCGCCGACAGGAATACAGGGATACCGCATTTCGAGACGAAGTACAAAGTGGAACAGCGACTCGTGCAATCGGGAGTGCCATATACGATAATTGGGCCTGTGGCTTTCATGGAAAATTTCGTCCAGCCTTTCGCATTGCCGGACCTTCGCAGCGGTAGAATATCGAGAGGGTTGCGCGGCTCACGTCCGGTACAACTGGTTGCCGTCGAGGACATCGGTTCGTTCGCGGCTTATGTCGTCAGGCACCGCGAAGAATTCCTGGGGAAGCGGATGGACATTGCCGGCGATGAACGGACGGGCGAAGAAACCGCCGACATTCTCTCGGGAGTGATAGGAAGGACGCTCAATTACGAGAGCTTCCCGCCGGAAAGACTTTCCGCGCAGAACCCAGATCTGGCAATTATGCTAAAGTGGCAGGCGAATAATGCCTACGCTGCTGATATCGCTGGGCTCTATCACGATTACCCAGAGGTAGGCTGGCACACGCTGGAAGAATGGGCAAGGGGGATAGACTGGAATGTTCTGCTTGCCGGTTGAATCCGCCTACGTCCGCTGGGGCAGACTTCGGCGGACGGGAGGCGCGGGTCACATTCCCCGCCGCTTGCGGCGGAACAGGGTTCGGGGCCTGCCCCGAGGTTCAAACCAATGATTCCATAACTCGCCATCCGGCAGCCTGCCACCTGTTGCGTACTACCAATTACCGCCCTCCCCCTTTGGCACCACCGTGTCGTACCACGTTCTCTTTTCCCGCGGGAAGCCGTCGTCAATGTGAATGTGTTTCATCTCCATGTACTCTTCCATTCCGATCCGACCGAATTCGCGGCCAATCCCGCTCTGCTTATATCCGCCAAATGGTGCCCGCTCATTTAGCAGATGCCATTCGTTGATCCAGACTGTACCCGCCTGAAGACGGTCGGCAATCTTCTTCGCTCGCTCCACGTTCGTACTCCATACGCCCGCTGCAAGTCCGTAAGATACGTCGTTTGCCCTTGCTACGGCCTCTTCGTCCCCAAAGAACTTGCTTATCACAAGTACAGGTCCGAAGATTTCCTCCTGAGATATCTTTGAACTATTGTCGACCTCGACAAACACGGTCGGCTCGACGAAGTATCCTTTTGAGAGCTCGGATGGTTGAGGCACACCGCCGCCAAGGGCGATCGTGAACCCTTCATTCTTTCCACTCTCTATGTAGCTCATGACCCTGTTTACTTGCTTCCTCGAAATTAACGGCCCGATATCCGTGGAGAGGTCCATCGGGTTTCCAATCCTCATCCGCTTTGCCTTATCTCCCAGAGAAGCAACAAACTTGTCGTAAAGTTTCTCATGCACAAAGAGGCGCGTTGCGGCTTCGCAGCATTGACCCGAATGGTAGAACATTCCATAGATGCTTCCGTTGATGGCTGTATCGATGTCGGCGTCATCCAGCACAATATTTGCGGACTTCCCACCACACTCCAGTGTAAGTCTTTTCATGCTGCCTGCGGCCAGCTGCATGATTTTCTTCCCGACAACCGTCGAGCCCGTGAAGGCAATTTTGTTCACATCGGGATGTTTTACCAACCCCTCGCCCGCATCATGGCCGTAACCAGGTATGATGTTGACTACTCCAGGCGGCAGCCCGATCTCGTCAAGTATTTTTGCCAACTCCATCGCAGTTACGGGAGTCAACTCTGATGGTTTAAGTACCACGGTACACCCGGCAGCAAGTGCCGGGCCGAGCTTCCACGCTGCCATCTTCAGAGGAAAATTCCATGGAATGATGGCCCCGACGACACCGACCGGTTCATACCGCAATATGTTCCTTGCAAACCCGGGTTTAGAGATCTCCGACAACTCTCGTTCGTTTTCAGACAGTGCCAGCTTTGAAAACACGTTAATGGCGCGAGCACTGAGAGCTATATCTTCTCTCGCTTTCTTTATCGTCGAACCGGAGTCTAAGACTTCGAGTTCCACGAGTTCCGCAGCTTTCTCGTTTATCTTCGCGCTTATCGCTTTAAGCACTTCCGATCTTGTTGATGGCGCCATTTCTGCCCAGCCCCCCGAATCGAATGCTCTTCTTGCGGCGGCAACTGCAAGATTCACATCCTCTACCGATGCAACGGCAAATCTAGCAACGACGGACCCGTCAAATGGGTTCAACGTTTCGTCGTACCGACCCGCTCTCGGTTTGATGAACTTACCATCTATGTAGAGTTGATATTCTCGCATCGCAAGCTCAATTCGCCACGATTGTCCAACATACAATAGAAGACTTGCTAAGGCTTGAAAAGAGTAAGGAGCAGAATCGCTATTACCAGTACCCAGTCGGCAACGAAGAACAGAGTCTGCTCGCCATTAAGAGATGTCAGCTTATCGTTTACATCTTCCGGTGGAGATTGTTGGCTCATCTGGTCGAGAAGCAACGCCCGCTGTTTGGCTATCTTAGGACTAATTGCCATACCCATTACCAAAAGCACGACAAATAAGAGGATCTTGAGACCAAGCCAGAAATCGCTCCCAAAAAGATCTACGAATGTTATGTTGAGCACTATCATGTTAGCAATGCCGCTCAGCACGAGCACAAGCGCACCAAATGGCGAGAGCAACCCAATGTTGCGAAGCATCTTCGTAGCGTGCTGTTTCATCCTTATATCATTCTCCCACCGATAATTCGACTCCACTATTGGGCCGGCTAAAAGGAGAGTGAAGATCATGCCGACTCCAACAAGGTGAAAGAATAGCGAAATGTACAACCAATCCATGCTTATTTTCCTCCAGTTAGTTAGAGCTTTGGTTGCATTGAGCATCCGGCTTTCCGGCGAAATCATGGCTGCTCACCGTCAAATCCTGAATCACAACCGGTGCAAATCCTTCAAGAGCTCAGAGAAATGGCGACGACGCCATAAATCGGCAAGCAGGTAGCGCCTATTTCAACTTCTTAAGACCGGACAGATCTGTTATATCCAGCAAACCATACAGCTCAGAGATGTCTTGAGTTCCCTTTCCGCTTATCTCAACAAGGAATCTGCCGGCAAGAGGAAATTGGAGCTTTTCCTGGCGATCCGTGCTGTCACACGTCTCAAGAACCCGAATGCCTTTGTACACGACAGTCTTTTCATATCCATCAGAGGTTTGCCGGTTAATGTTTGGAAGCGGCATACTTAACGACGGGATATTTAGCATGTCGGTTATCTTCACCGACAACTGTATTTCGGACGAGTCTGGCGGAAGGGTATAT
Source organism: Bacteroidota bacterium (assembly GCA_021789975.1). Classification (GTDB taxonomy): domain Bacteria; phylum Bacteroidota; class Ignavibacteria; order Kryptoniales; family JAKASW01; genus JAKASW01. The sequence goes on along the minus strand of JAJYIT010000038.1, from coordinate 19,232 downwards.
GTTACCAGAGCCCACGAAGTGGAGAAGCCCATCATCGACGAAGTCTCTCCTACAGGTTTTCCTCTTTGGTAACCGCCGAAGGTTTTTTCCGGGAGAAATTTTTCGAGTTTAGTGTAATCGACTATCTGCGGCTGACAGTACGCAGCAGTTGAAACCAGGAGAACGATAAGAAAAAGTAGACTCTTCATTTCTATATTCACCTCTCATTCAATGTGAGAGCATCAGGCTAGGTCGATAAGCGTCACCATATAGGTGACGCATCACTTGTAGGAATTCTGATATGAGATGTCTCCCGACTGTGGTAGAAATTTCGAACGGTCCTTTCGGAAAGTTGGTGCCGAGTTTCATCGCGAGATCGATATCTTCGGTATTGGAGACACCCTCCTCCACCATGAAAAAGGCCTCGTTTACAATCATGGATATAGTCCTGGCTAGCACGAGATGCTGATTATCATTCAACACCTGTTTGATTTCAAGTCCGTTGAAAATCTTCCGTGCGAGATCCTTGAGCATTTCACTCACGATTGAGTCTCTCCTCTCGATTTTCAAACTCGAATGCCGCGCATTGTTCATGTAGTCATAGAATCCTGCGCCTGCCTTTCGGCCCAGCAGCCCCGCCTCCACCATTTTCTGGTGCAGGACAACCGGCCTGAATCTCGGCTCGTGGAAAAACTGCTCATAAATCGATTTTGAAACGATCATGTTTATGTCGAGTCCTACCATATCCATCAACCTGAAAGGTCCCATTGGAAACCCGGCAGCCTCGAACGCAAAATCGATTTCCTCCACTCCACCCGACCTCTCCGAAAGAAACCTGAGAGGCTCAAGGTAGAAATGTCTTGCACATCTGTTTACGACAAAACCAGGAGTATCGCGAGTCCCGATCGGAATCTTCCCGAGCTGCCTGACTATCTGGAAGAGCTCCTGTGCAATTTCCTCGGAGACAAAATCGGTTTTCACCACTTCGACCAGCTTCATCCTGTGTGCCGGATTGAAGAAGTGAAGTCCTGCAATTCTCTTTCTTCCCGCCGACCCGTTCGCGATGGCGCCGATAGGGAGACTGGAAGTATTTGATGCAAGCGGGACATCGGGCCTGCAAATAAGATCTAGTTTGGAAAACAATTCTCTCTTAACCTCGAGATTCTCCGTGACGGCTTCGATAACGAGGTGTGCCTCGGAAAACTCCGCCAATTCCGTCCTCGGATGTATCCTGGCAATAGCCGCCTGCGCATCTTCGGGTTTTATTCTTCCCTTTCTGACTTCACGCTGAAACTCCAGAGAAATTCTCTCCAAGCTGCGCGCAACAATCTCTTTCGAGAGATCACAAAGGAGCACTTCCCACCCGCTCCGGGCAAACGCAATTGCAATTCCGGCCCCCATTGTTCCAGTGCCAGCGATACCAACAGCCCTCATCTGTTCTCACTCATGTATGTTACGATTCATTTTATTCAGCCTGAAATAACTCCGTCTTCGGCTATCCTCTCCCAGTCGGGTTTCCAATCAGGGAGATTGAGCCCCCACTCGATGCACTTCAACCTCACTTCATTTGAAAAAGCCTTACGAACATCGTCGTTATCTCTCGATTTGAGCCCGTATCTTCGATACAGTTGATTCCTGTTGGTCTCGGGTCTGCCGAATATGTTCATCGTTCGCGCAAACCATTTATCGAGCGCTCCCTGTATTTCTGCCTTTGTTGACTTATCGATTGCCATCTTCTTGACCCAAAAGTCACCGTGGTTCACGTGCATCATCTCTTCTTTGAAGATTCTCTCGATCTCCCTACGCCACGGACCGAAGGTTGATTTGCGCACGTCTTCAAGCTGATGGCCTGCGCCGCGGTCCATACAAAACTGAAACATTACGAAATCGGCCCAGCTATCGATGGTGTAGTAAAATATATTCACTCGCCTGTCGTCGGCTGCCCGATTTTCCTTCAGCTCATCGCCGTCCGCCGTGACCCTCATAGTATAATCATGGCCTGCAACATGCGATTCAGCGTTAATGCCTATTTCTTCAAGAAGCCGGTACATAGCACGTGCATGGCGAACCTCGTCTTTCACGATGTTTGCGACAGCCAGTTTTTCTTCGGTCGTGGGTGCGCGCATTATCCACGGGACATACCCGAATGCTCCCGCAAGTTCAGAGTCAGCCTGCTGCAACATGAGGTTGGATAAACTCTCGAAGTACTCATCGCTCATCTCATCCGGGTTTTCGATTGACTGCCCGTTCCGGATCTTCGTCCACATCCGCTTTTCGCGTTCGTCGTTCGGCAATTTCGACGGGTTCATTGGAGCAACAACATCGGGTCCCATCATCACTTCCCTCCCATGTTCAAGATATTATGACTCAAGTGAGAGACTCAACGGAAGCATCTTCATTTCATGGCAGACATGTCGGCGTCTGAAGATTCGGCGACAATGTCATTTTCCTTTGAAAAGTGGTGCTCTCCTTTCAACAAATGCCTTTACTCCTTCTTTCGCGTCCTCAGTTCGACCAGCAATTTCTTGCATATAGGCTTCGTAATCAAGACTGCCCTCTAGCGAAGCTGAACCGGAGTGATTCAATGACCTCTTTATCAAAGCGTAGGCCCGGGTCGGTCCATTCGCAAAGCGCTCCAGGACGTTCCGTGATTCAACGGGAAAACTCGCATCAGGGAAAACCATATTAACAAGCCCTAGCGCCAGGGCGGTATCTGCAGCGACATCATCACCGAGAGCAGCAAGCTCGAATGCCCTGGCACGGCCAACAAGACGCGGCAGAAAATACGATGAACCCGAATCAGGCACCAGCCCGATTCTGACAAATGCCTGGATCAATCTCGCGCTGGAACTCATCACCCTGAAATCGCAGGCGAGCGCCAGGCTCATGCCTGCTCCTGCCGCTACCCCGTTGATGATGGCCACTACAGGCTTCTCCATTCGCGCAATGAGGTTAATGACCGGATTATATCGCTGCTTTAGGGAGTCTCCGAACGATATCCCGGGACCGACATCCTTTAGATCCTGGCCTGCCGAGAAAGCCCGACCGGCACCCGTCAACCCGACGCACCTTACGCCGTCATCTTTAGACAGTGTCTTCAGCGCGTCGCGAAGCTCAGTTGTCATCTGCTCGTCGATCGCGTTTAAGACATCAGGGCGGTTAAGCGTGAGGATTGCTGTTCCATCATGCTGATCGACCGTCAATGTCCTGTAATCATTCATGATGCGTTTGTTCTCCATACCTGACAAGTCAGCCTCCCAAAGATCTAAACTTGCGGAGATAATTCAAAACTGAACGCATATCCTTGGGAATCTCCGACTTGATGGTCAGTTCTTCGCCGGAACCCGGATGTCTGAACGATAGCGATTCTGCGTGGAGAGCTGTTCTCGAAAGCAGAGGCCTCTCATCACCCTCTGTATAATAGCGCGGCTTTATCTGTGATAAGAAGAAAGGTTTGCCATCGCCGTAGAGCCTGTCACAGACTATCGGAAGTCCGGCGCCGGCAAGATGGACGCGGACCTGGTGAGTCCTGCCGGTTTTCGGCTCTGCCTCGATAAGTGCATAGCCATCGAACGATTCGGCGACGCTGCAGTCCGTAACTGACGGCTTCCCATGCTTCGCGTCGGCCTTCATCACGCCGGGGTGGTTCCTGCTTTCCGAGATGGGAACCTCAATGGTTCCAGATATCCATTGCGGGGTCCCATAGACTATCGCAATATACTTCTTTCTGGTCTCCCTCATCTCGAATTGACGGCTAAGTTCTTCGTGTGCGCCCGCGTTCTTTGCAAATATGATGACGCCGCTAGTTTCCTTGTCGAGGCGATGTACGACATAGATATCTCCAAGTTCCTCCTTCAAAATGTGGTACAGGTTTTCGATAGAGCTATCGTACCTGTCCGGCAGGACGAGAAGCCGCGCGGGCTTGTCTATTACTATTATCCCCTCGTCCTCGAAAATTATCGAGCCGCCTTTTGACTTCAGCAGAAAATCGAGTTTATGTTTCACTTCACAATTAGCCAGCTCTTAAGGTTTATAATTTAATTGAGGTCATCAATTTTCTATACTTGCCATTTGTTGTCACGTCGTAGTTCGCCAGTGACGATGAACGAACACAGAAGGCTAATCGTCATCTGGATCTGTTGCTCAATAACTTCGCTACTACATTCTATTATTTCAGTTACTTGCCTTTCCACTTGGGTGTTCTCTTCTCAATGAATGCCTTCATCCCCTCTTTCTGGTCCTCACTCGAAAATAGCGTATAGAAATTCCTTCTTTCAAACTTGAGACCTTCGCTGAGGGGAAGATCAAAACTCTGGTTCACTGCTTCCTTTGCCAGGATCACGGCTTTAGCAGGCTTAGAAGCTATGACTTTTGCGAGCCTGATTGCTTCAACTATGCAAACTTCAGGCGGCACGACGTTGTTGACCAAACCCCATTTCATTGCCTCATCAGCGCTCAACATCTGTCCGGTAAGCACAAGCTGCATGGCTCTGTGTTTTCCTACTGATCTAGTCAGCCGCTGTGTGCCACCGGCGCCCGGCATAACCCCGATGTTTATCTCTGGTTGTCCGAATTTCGCTGTCTCAGATGCTATTATGATGTCGCAAATCATCGCCAGTTCGCATCCACCGCCGAGGGCGAACCCGTTCACCGCAGCAATCATCGGTTTCCTTATCCTGCGGATGCGGTCCCAAACATTGAAGCTATCTGTCCTGACCATATCAACCATAGATGATGACACCATTTCTTTGATGTCCGCACCGGCCGCGAACACATCTTCACCACCAGTAATGATAACCGCGTTAACTGACCCATCGTCGTCCAGTTCTTCGAGGCAGGAGGCAAGCTCGGACATCAATTCACGGCTGAGAGAGTTCAGAGCTTCGGGGCGATGAAGCTGGATTACAGCTATAGGCGCCAGTTTGGAGAGAATGATATTTTTGTAAATCGCATCCTTCGGAAATTCCAACGCTGCTCCGGGATTGAGATATGAATTTGCGATGAAATTTAGAAATGGGTGAAAGAAGAAACAAGAATCACTGACGCTTCTTTGTCCCCCTAATTTTCAAAAGAATCAGGGAGTCGAGAATCAAAGGACGGGTGAGTACCGATCTCCAAAGATTGCCGTGCCGACCCTGATGATGGTAGCTCCTTCTTCGACGGCGATCTCGAAATCGCCCGACATTCCCATCGAAAGCTCGCTCATTTCAACACCATCGATACTCTCGTCGCGCACCTGCAACGAAATGTCTCTTAGCTGGCGGAAACATCTGCGAACAATCTCGTTGTCTTCAGTGAGGGCTCCTATTGTCATAAGGCCTTTTATTCTTATCGAGCTGAGCCGCGAGACTTTTCTGATTAACTCCATCGCTTCTTCCGGTACGACGCCGCTCTTGCTCGCTTCGGCGGACGTGTTTACTTCTATGAGGACTTCCCTCAACTCTCCTCGCTTCTGAAGCTGCCGTTCAAGCTCCTCCGCAAGCTCCAGCCGATCCAGAGAGTGAATGTATTTCGTAGGCACCTCCAGGAGTTTCTTTACCTTGTTGGTCTGCAAGTGGCCGATGAAATGCCATTCGATTTTCTGCCCTTTCAGTTCCTCATATTTGGGTACGATTTCCTGAACGCGGTTTTCACCGAAACTGGGTAAGCCTGCATCAATGGCGTCACGGATTTTTTCAACAGGGAAAGTTTTCGAAACTGCGATCAGCCCAACTTCTCGATGTGGATCGTCTGATCTCGACAGCGCCCGCGCAACTTTGTTGTTTATTTCAGCGATTCTTCGAACGAGCGTATCAGCTCCCCCCTTCTCCGATTCCCCAGGTCGCCCGTTCACGTTTTAGATGCCCGTTCCCCCGCTTATCTTTCTCAGTCTCTGCTGAACTTCCAGGAAAGGTAAACCGAAATTGCAATTATCTTCTCATCTTCATCGCCCTGCCTCGTCTTTAAATCGTAAGTCTTGCAGATACTTTCGAGGACATGGAGCATTCTCTTGGCAGAATGATAAGAGACATTCAATTCGTCAGTCAGTTTGGAGACCATCAAAGGGGAAAACTTATGGACCAGCTTCCACGCATCACGGAGATTCCTTTTGCTCGCGAACCCGTTCGGAAAAATCCGGCGCATCGCTTCAATGTCTTCTACCAGTTGTTCCGACGGCGAGACATCTTCGTAATCAGCACCATAAAATTCACGCACCGTCATCTTGACTTTTTCGATCGGCACATCGCGCTTTATTCTAAGATTAAGCGGTATCTTTTTTGCGATCTCTTTCATCTTCTCGTCAACATAAAGAAGTTTTCTGAGCGCCGGAGTCTTCGCATAAATTCGACGCCATGCGCTTCCGGGCGTCAGCCATACTGCAAAAGTCTCCGCCCAGTCTTCATCGGGATGTTTCTGTGCGTAGTAATCGGGAAGGTGCTTGACATGGCGCTTGCTCCAGGGATTGAAGCGGTAGTACTCGTTGTACTTGCGGTTGAAGTTGCCGAAGAGTTTTTTCCACTCAGGATCCAGGTAGAGTTTGTAAGCGTAATTCACAGCGTGTCCGAACTCGTGCCGGAGGCCCATTCTTATTTCACTCTCGTTCTCTACTCCGTCATACGCCATTTCGTCCTCGATAGCGATCAGCGATTCGTTCTGGAACCAGAAGGGTATTTCAACCGATATGCTCTTGTTCACGCATCCCCAGCCAGTTCCCAAATAGTACTCCGGTTTGAACTTTATGCCTTTCCTTGAGACTTCGGTCTCGACTTGCTTTATCAATTTCAAAAAACTTCCATTAAACTTGGATGGGAGTTCACAGATAGGAACATCCAGATATCTCAGTTTCTCGAGGGTTTCTTCAAGCTCAACTCTAGTCATCAAAAGCCTTCAATTTTCCAAATTCCAGGGGTTTTCTACGTGTTTTGTGGAGTAAGTAACACCACGCTGTTCGAAAATGCAAGCCATTCTCCTGGCAAATTTTCCTCCTCCGATGGCACTCTGCAGTTTCTGTACCATCCATATACATAAATCACTTGCTTTTTCGTCACGAACAATTATAATTATTGGTTCATTCCACAGGAGTAGCGTGAATTTATTCATAGCTCTTATTGTTTTGGTAGGGTCACCGAAAGAACCACAGGTTTATTATTTCAGCGGGAAAAATCTGACCAAACTTCGCGCGATAGAGTTGCCGAACATCGGTCAAGCCGCCTTGAGGTTCTTCGTCCATTCCCCGAGCGAGCTGCTGGCTGCAAGCATCGACTCATCTGAGGTGGAATTGTGTATTCCGCTAACAAGACAGCGAAAGAATCTAAAGCTGAGAGGGAGATGGTACATAGTGACCTGGTACGCAAATCTGAACGTGGGAGCTGAAAGACATAGGCTCTGCCTTTCAGACGCATCAGGTCATAAGCACGTTATCAGCTTCGAGGTGGAGGTCGAGGGAACCAGAAAGCTAACAAAACCAAAAGGACTTATCAAATGAAAAGGATGTTCTTAGTCTTGGCTTTTGCCGTAATCGCAATCCAGGGCGCGACCACAAATGCGCAAGAGACAAAGGGCGACGCAATAAAGCTAAGCAAACCCTACTTATGGGAGCTTCGGGCCACGCCATACGCTCCGGTGGAGAGACTTTATAAAGTGGCTGCATCTTCCTGGCTATCGATGGGCCCAGCGCCGATGTCAAGTCCATACTACGGGGATGTTGCAGGAAGAATCACCTCTCTTGCCGTGGACCCGACAAATGGCCAGATTGTCTATGCAGCAGCAGCTGGCGGAGGGCTATGGAAGTCCACCGACGGAGGCTCCTCGTGGACACCCCTCACTGACGGCTTCCCGCGACTGGCGTCGGGCGCAGTTGCCGTCGACCCGAATAACCCGCAGACGATCTATTATGGCACGGGCGAACTCAACTTCAATATAGATGGGTATCCAGGCACGGATGTGATCTACAAATCGACAGACGGCGGCAGCACTTGGACCCAGCTCTCCCTCCCGCCAACCGGCGGACTGTTCTACACCAGCAAGATTGTTGTTGCTCCCTCAAACAGCAGCGTTGTCTACGCTGCAGGGTACTGGGACTTGTACAAGTCGACTGACGGCGGGTCTAACTGGACGGAGCTTTACCTCACCGACGGTGCTGTAGACGATATTGTCGTGGATCCGAACAATTCAAACCTTATCTATGCAGCATACGGCGAGGGCTTCTCCGGAAGCAACACCAACTACGGGATCTACGAATCCACAAACGGCGGTACGAAGTGGACGAAGCTCACAACTGGGCTTCCTCCATCAAGTCAGATCTTCAGAGTCTCGTTGGCCATGGCACCGAGTAACGATCAGATTCTCTACGCTGCGATAAATGGAAATATGCCGTCCGGCGGATCATCGGACACAAACCGAGTCTACATTTCGACAAACGGAGGCTCATCATGGACTGCGCTTCCGTCTGTGACGAGCGCCCATGATTTTGGCGGCGGCCAGGGTTGGTACAACAACGTGATTGCCGTCGATCCCAATGCCCCCAACACGGTCTATCTGGGTGGTGTTGACTTCTGGAAGTCCACCGATGCAGGCCAGCACTGGTCTCCTATGACGAACGGCTACGGTCAATACAACGGCGGCCAGTCGACGGTCCACGTCGACCAGCACGCGATCGCATTCCAAAAGGGGAGTAGTACCGTTTTCTATATCGGTAACGACGGCGGTGTTTGGAGGACCAGCAACGGCGGCTCCTTCTTCACAAATTGCAACAGCGGACTCCAGACCATTCAGTTCTATGCCATAGATCCGAGCAATATCAACCAGGCTGTTACAGTCGGCGGCACGCAGGACAACGGTACGGAGTTGAATACTCAACCGTCGTCGACATGGAACGAGATCTTTGGTGGCGACGGCGGATATGTGATGATTGACCCGACGAATCCGAATATCATTTATACTGAGTACGTTAATGGCGCGATACAAAAATCCACCAATGGCGGGGGAACGTTCAAACAGATCACCAGCGGAATCAGCGGCGATGGATACTGGCTTACTCCGTATGTCATGGCTCCCGATAGCAACAGTGTTCTGTACACAGCCACCAGTAAGGTCTACAAGTCGATCGACGGCGGCGCGAACTGGACCGCCATAAGTCCGGATCTGAAGTCATCTTCCGACCTTATTACGACCATGTCAATCTCACCTGTCGAGGGAAACGTCATTTATGCTGGAATAAGCGGCTACCGTGGCGCAGCCGATACATCCTTTTTTTATGTCAGCACCAATTCCGGAATTAGTTGGACGAACGAAACCGTCAGTCTTCCATCAGGCGCCGACTTTGCCCAGGTGACCGCAGATCCAACTCATAAGGGTGTCGCTTACCTGGCTGTTTTGTCGTACAACGATAGTATTGGACTTCATTCGCCCCATGTTCTGAAAACGATAAACTACGGACAAACTTGGTTCGGTATCGATTCGGTGGGGAATGGATTTGCCAACGTTCCCACTAAAGTCATAACAGTGGACTCTCTTAACGGCTACATTTATGCGGGGACATATTCCGGAGTCTTCCAATCAACTGATGGCGGAGCTACCTGGTCAAAATTTGGAACCGGCCTCCCGAACGCCGTAGTGGACGGTCTCGCCGTGCAGTACTCTTCCAACGTACTGAGAGTAGGAACGCACGGTAGAGGAGCATGGCAGATCGGCATACTTACCGGAATTGCCGAGCCGGCCAACGCACCGGCAAACTTTACACTTGGACAGAACTACCCGAATCCCTTCAATCCATCAACAATTATCAGCTATCAATTACCAATGAACAATCGAGTTGTGCTGAAAGTCTACGACGTACTCGGCAGGGAAGTGAGGACGCTTGTCAACGGCGAGGAGGAGAGCGCCGGTAGTCATACGGTCAACTTTAATGCAACCGATCTGCCGAGCGGAGTTTACTTTTACAGACTCGATGCTGGAACTCTGAGCGAAACGAAAAAGATGGTGCTGATTAGGTAACAATGAATGACGATCGGTGATTTGGAGTGAATCGGCGTCATCTGCCTTCCAGCCCCTGCAAGTTCCAGGAGCTGAGCTCACAATTATAGAAAGTCGATGTTTGTTCAAGGATAATTAGCGATTATCTTCCATAGAAACCTCCCGTCAATTGAAGTGTCCCCAATACCATATTCACACGCACTGCCTAGCTGAACTTTTCGTTGATTGACCGAAGGATGGGTACATGAAGGCCGACCATTTAGGAGATGGACACGTTTGGGTTAATTGCGGGTCGATACTAATTTTATCGCATGAGACTTTTCAATAAATCTTCTAAGGCTTCCTGGATTTTTCCGCGGTCGCCCGGTAAGTCCGATAAGAAAATCTGGCGACTCTTCCCCGGAAATGGGGTACTGGCAGTAGAGCTTCGTGATGTCGACAACAAAGAGGTCGAGTTTGCCGGACTTGATTTGAAGACCGGTGCCCCGCTCTGGCAGAATCTCAAGCTGGAAGAGAAGTGGTGGGTAAACATAAACAAAATATACCAGGACGTGCTCCTGCTCCAGCAGTTTGTGAGACCGGACATGCCGAAAGCCGGGAAGATTTTCGCAGTCGACTTATTCACGGGAAAGGTTCTCTGGCAAAATGAGGACATCGAATTCCTGGATGCCAGTGGCGGAAGGATCTATGGAGTGCGCCGGACCCTCCAATCTGAAGAATTACTTGGGTTGAATCCTAAAACAGGCGTAGTAGAGATAAGGCTTTTGCCGGACGACGATCAATGGAAAGGACCGAGCATTCGAAGCGAAATCGACGAGTACTCGCTTCCCGTCTCGCTCGATGAGGCAGATGAAAGTTCATCAAGTGAGATCGCCATGATAAAAAGCGCCTTTCCACAGGATGCCCTGGCTCCGACCTTTGTGCGGTCAAGTCCTGGCAGTGCAATCGTTGGATACCATGTTCCATCAGGGAAGGATGAGAAGGGCATTCAGACTTACGATTCGCGTCTCAGCATAATCGATAAGGACGGTAAAGTGCTGTATGAGGACGATGCAGACAGTAAAGTCTACACGACGCTTCAGGATTTCTATTTCGTGGTGGAGCAGACATTGATCTACGTTCGCAATTCGAACGAGATAGTGGCCGTTAAGCTATGATTGCAAAGCGAAAGAAATAGATCGACCACGGATCAACGCAGATAAGAACGGATTACCACGGATAATGGGGAGTAATAAAGCAAGATCTCTGAGAATCCGTTGTCTCTGTGAAAATCTGTGTTCTAATCTCTTGTGCTCAGGCTGATTCGCTGAGTTCCGCCGCCTCATCGCCGCCTTCTCCCCGTAATGCGACCCTGCATGCATGCGAGTACGGACAATACTTGCAGACACGTTCCCAAGCGAACTCAGTCAGGTTAAACCTACCTGACCTCCCCTTGTTCGTTATCCGACTTACAAACTCTTCCGTTTCCTTAAACAAAGCATCCATTGTCTGCGGATACGTTTCAGTGTGAGTTCTACCGGCACCGTGGTACTTCTCACTGTACTTCAATTCTCCTTCCTCGTCCGAAACGATAAATTTCACCGAGTCTTTTTCGCCCTTCGCATTCAGCAGCTTGTCTCTGTTTAAAGAGAGGAACGCGGCACCCCCAACGGGCTGGGTCATATCACTGTCGGGGGATGCCGCCTTTAAGGCATTCATATAAATGAGGAGCTGAGGATTTATTTTGTCCCAAACTACATCGCGGTGAGACGGGATGACTGAGGACGTCTTGTAATCGAATACGACTGCGCCTTCAGGTCCCACATCGATCCGGTCGATTTTTCCCCGGAAGATCGCTTCACCGATCTTAACCGGATCCGTAGCCCCACGGGAATTTCCTGCCGTCATCCCGAACGATAGCTCGAACTTCTCCGGCACAAATCCGTATTCAGACAATTTTGACTGAACTTTCGAGAGAAAGAGATCGAGTGTGCCGGGCACGGATTCCGTTCCGAGCATTATGTCTTTTTCAATTTCAAAGAGTTCATTCGCAGAGAAATGTGCCCGATTCGAACCGACAGATCCGGCAGACGAATCGTCGGAATCTGCGGGCATCATTCCAAATTCCGCCAGGACACTTTTGCCGACGGATTTCAGGAGTGCTGTCTGGTTTTGTGCATCGACCGTTTTGCCAAGCCTTGCAAGCTCGGTGTAAAATCTGTAAAGGATCTTATGCAGTACAGTCCCGCGCTCAATCGGGCTCAGCGAAGTCTCGACTTCAGGTGTCTCAATTATCTTGAGAATTCTCCTTGCGAAGAACTGGAAGCCGCATCGCGCCAGCGATTCTATCTGCGACGAAGAGTAGACTCTCTCCGAAAGTTCGGAGTCGATTGCGCCGGCAATCGCACCGTCGGAGATCCTGCCGTGGAATTCACTGTCACGTACATCGCGGACCCTTGCCGCCTCGGCCGTCATGCACCTGTCTATGTTCGGAGGAAGAACATGATGAGATTCGTCCCACTCCCTGATAGCTTCCCGGTAGCCGCTCAACTTCGAATATGCATCGATCATGTCGTGCACATTGTAAACATCGGCGACTTCGCCTGCCGCATCGGCACCGTTCAATTCAGCGACATTTGCGATCTCCAAGAAAGCATCGATGAAAGACGATCTCGCCAGACGGATCTCGTCCTTTCTTGCCGGGTGTACCAGATACAGTTCTTTTCGGAACGAACTCGCCGCCTGATAAAAAAGGTACCGCTGGAGATACGGATTCATCTCGCGGTTTTCCTGCTGGACTTTCAACGGGAGAAGTATCTCAGGGTCATATCTTGCAGGGAGCTCGCCTTCATTCAACCCCAGGATGAATATGTAATCGAATTCGAGACCCCTGATCTCTTCAAGTGAAGTGACATAAGCGCCATACCCGTATTTCTGCCGGACGTTGTAGCGGGTCAGCGAAAGGGCCGACCTCAGATTATCCATCCAGATAGCGACCGGCAGTTTTCCGCTGCCTCTCGCAGTTTCTACTTCAACGAGTTCATCGAGCACGTCGAAGAAAGACGTGAGCGCGCGGGCATCGCGTTCCGCAAGGTCTGTGAACAAGCTGTCGAGACTTCCCGAGACTGTATTCTTCCTGATTCCCAGCCGGTCGACGAGCGATCTGAGCTCGCGACGGAACTCCTCGGGGGTGAGATCTGTCTCGAAGCCTGCCAGTGCCCTTTCGATCGCATCCAGGATCATATTTGCTTCGTCGAGTGTCCTGATATCTCTTGCTATCTGCTCAGCATTGTCTTCGGCGTCATCTTTGTCCAGCTTGCGCAAAAACTCCAGCCGCATTCCGATGACTTCTTTAAACGCATCATGTCCACGCTCGAACCTGCAGAGTACAGCCGCATTGCGGATGACGCTTGCGGCACGATTCGGCTCAAAACCGTCGCCGATGCTTATGGCTCTGTTTGTTAAAGCTCTCAGTATGGAGTTGCGTTCATAGTCCGTCAGAAGGATATCGATGAGGGAAAGGATCGCGTTCACCACGCCATTGCTTTCGAGCGTGAGTCTGTCGGTAATGTTAGACGGTATCCGGTATTTCTGGAATACCTCTCTGAATATCGACGAGTAATTCTGGGGGAGATAGGAGGCGACGCAAATCCTGTGCAGGGGCTGGTCAGGAAACTCTTTCATTATCCTCTTTATCTTCCTGGCAACGAACTCGGCTTCGCCAAGCTTATCGCGACCGCTCACGGTGGACACTTTTCCCGTCAGTTTCAACTTTTCGTGCAGAACTTTGTCAGAAAATAGGTTGCCGGCAAGGAATTCCCTGATCTTAGAATTCTCATCGGAAACGGGCTCAATCCCTTCGGAGACGTACTTGAATCCACGCGCGATGAGTTCAGACGATGTCGCGAGCATCGTGCGGAAGAGATGCGGATTCGACTCGGTGCAGTCGAGTCGGATTGAGAAGGAGAAGTCTTTGTTTCCCGACAGTGTCCGGAGAAAATCGAGCTCCGGTTTTTTGAAATCATAGAACCCTTCGACGAATATCGTTCTTTTCCCCGGAAACAGGAGGGGGATCGCTGTTCCAGATTGTTCGATCTCACGATTTACGAGCGACAGGACGCCGGCGCTATCCACCAATTTCGTTCCGAGCCGGTTCAAGTATTCGGAATAGATTGAGAGGAAATCACCCAGTTTTTGTATCTCACTCCCCTCGGCTGCCGCTAGCATCGTTTTATAATCCCCCGGAGTGATGCCGTTTTCTTCCAAATAATTAATCTGGTCCACGATCTTCTTTATCGTGCCCGCAGGCGCGACGCCCTTCTTCGAACCGGTTCTTACCGAAGAGAACCTGAAAAATTTAAATTCGCCCTCAGAGAGTATCCGGCTTATCAGCATCCCCTGCATCGAAGGAGATATGACGCGTCTTCCTGTTGACAGCGCAGTGAAAATCTCATTCGCGAACAGTTCGAGCGTGTATATCGGAGGTTTCCCGAAGCAGACGTCCTCAACGAGCTCGCGCTGGAGTTCTCTGACGCGTCTGCGCGTGGGAACGATGTAGATGAAACCGTACTCCCCTGTTCTCGCCTGTTCGTGTGCCATGACTTTTACGGCAGCACAAAAGTCCGTTGCGGGCGCTCCGACAAGATTTCGAGTCAGTATAATTGCCATGAGCGCTTACATGCCGTATTGTGTTTCATCTGTGGGTCAATTTAATAGGCAGACACGTTCATTGACAACCACGAGATTCGGTATGCTAGTCGACGCGTCATTGCGACTCACTGCAAACACAGCCCTCAGGGAGACTTTCAGCAAGTCATCAGACTATGGCGACGCGCTCGGCGAAAACGCCCCGAATCAAGCGTGGCAGTAGAAGTTGGCCACAGGCGTGCTGTACTCATCACAATGGATTTTTCGCATCATCAAAAGTCCCTTTATCAGCTCTTGAACGGCCTCCCGGTCAGAATCGCTTAAAAGTCGGCACAGTCGATACAATCGACCTGTTGGATCATTGGCTTCGATCGATGCTGGATTGGACGCAATATCGATTACGCCGCTGATCCGCAAGTACAAATCGAGGCTGGGTTTCGCATGACCGTTTTCGAGTCTGTCATAATAAACCCTGCTGATCCCCAACAGACCCGCTGCCTCTTTTTGCAAAAGACTCTTCTCCCTCCGCCAGTGCCGCAACAACTCGCCCAAGGATGTCATGTTCACCTCAATCACTCCTTCGGAAGTAAGCGCCTGTTTACTTCTCCGACATTTTGCAAACTCGCAGGATGCAAAAATTAATTTGCATCAAATGTGCAATTCGGAGAATTTATGTCGTCATGTGAAACGAGTCAAGGGCCGTTCACGTGAAAAGGGCTGGGCGGCGGGGAAAAGGGATTATGTCTCGAACAGAAGGCGAGGCAGAAAGAGAAACGGTAATATGGATTGTAAGGGTATTGCTCTGTCGCGTAAGGTGATCCCCGCGCTAATTGCTGCGTTTGCGCTCTTCAGTTGTCACACTTCGCCGACAGGTCCTCATATCAGCAGCAACATTCAACTCTCCACCGACTACGTTGCCTGCACGGAGGTGTGGCTGAAGGTAGCATTTAGCGGTGAGCGGACAGCAATCAGCAACAGTGAATTCAAGATTACGAGGGACGGTGATACAGTTTTGACAGGAACTCTTTCCGGAACAGACACGGTGGTGATAGATACGACGACACAACCCGAAAGGACTTACACTTACAAAGCATTCTATCTCTCGAACGGCCAAGTATCCGACACAAGCCAGCCGCTCCAAGTAACCACACTTGACACTACAAGCAACAACTTCACGTGGCAAACATACACCTTCGGAGGCAACGCCGGCAGCGCCGTGCTTAACGATGTGGCAATCATAAATGACACGGACATTTGGGCTGTCGGGGACATACCCATAAAAGATTCATCTGCTAATGGATACTCGGTTTACAACTTGGTAAGGTGGGACGGGAATCAATGGAAGATGGGACAGATAGAGTCCACTTGTAGAGTTTACTTCCCAGACTGTGGTCCGGACACTCTAGGGTACTCCACAGGTACTGCCGTCTTCGCATTCGATCCAAACAACATATGGGTTACCGCTGGTAATGTGATCCATTTTAATGGAACAACGTACAGTCTAATGGCCGGTACGGGGCCGCAAAACGCATCAGCGACCAGAATTTGGGCGGGTAATTCATCCTTGATGTGGTTTTGTGGCCAGAGCGGATATCTTGGGAGCTACCAATCCGGAGCTTGGCTTTCAGTAGCAAGCGGAACTACTCTTGACATTCGCGACGCCTGGGGAGTCTCAGACTCACTGGTGGGACAAGCGGAGGTCCTTGCCGTCGCTTCCGACGAGTTTACAAACAACGGCGTCGCGGTCATTCAACTTTCTGGGACCCAAGCAACGATGCTGCAGACAGCAGGCCTCCCAACTACAAGCATAGTCGGCGTCTGGAGCGCAAACGGCAAAGAGTGGTACGTCTGCGGAGATGGATTGTAAATGACTAGAGATCTGAATCAGCCATGGCAGCGAATAACAAGCGTACCTTCAATCTTCTTAGAAGCCATCAGAGGAACAGGACCAAACGACATTTTTGCTGTCGGTAATGGTGCCGTCCTTCATTTCAATGGCTCAAGGTGGCTTGACCTTCGAAGCCAGATCAGTGCACCGAGCCTTCTGCTATACGCTCTTGCTGTTAAGGGCAACACCATCGTTGGAGTTGGTACCTCAGTGGTTAGTGGATACGTCGGAGGAGGTGCACTGATCCTGGTAGGCAAACGGAATTAAAGAATGAAAGGAGAGAATTAGACTCAAATAATTCGGCGGAGTGATTTCGCCACTCCGCCTGTAAAGGAAACAATGACGGTATCGGCATCCGTTCGATCAGAAATTGGAGACATAATTATGAAGAGTTCAAACGCGATTTTGGGAAAGCTTGCATTAATAGCACTACCGATTTTAAGTTCTATTACTTGCCGGACTTCTCCGACAGGTCCGCACATCAGTAATAACCTGTCACTATCTACCGACTATGTTACGTGTACAGAAGTGTGGTTGAAGTTGAGCTACACGGCACGTCAGGCACCCAACGGAAGCAGCGACTTCAGGATAGTCAGGGACGCTGATACTGTTCTGACAGGAAGCCTCTCCGGTACAGATACGGTCGTCATAGATACGACAACGCGGCCAGAAAGAACTTACACTTACAAAGCATTCTATCTCGTCAACGGTCAGGTTTCGGACACGAGCCAACCCCTTCATGTCACCACGCTTGACACGACGAGCAACAACTTCACGTGGCAGACATACACCTTCGGAGGCAACGCAGGAGGCTCGGTGCTGAATGACGTTGCGATCATAAACGACACTGATATTTGGGCGGTTGGTGATATTCCGATCAAGGATTCCTCAGCAAATGGATACTCGGTGTACAACCTCGTGAAATGGGACGGGCACCAGTGGTCTCTCCGTCAAATCATGTTCCCGCTTTGTGACCCTAGCGGCAACAAACAGAATCTGCAACCGTTCACATGTTACGGTGTGGCGGCACTTTCATATTCCAACGTATGGCTTTCCGGGGGAGGCTCTCTGGTCCATTGGCAAGCAGGCACTCCTGAGCCGCTGTGTTTTTCGCTTGGATATGGTCAACGCACGTTAGAAAGGATGCTCGGGATTGCCGGAGACCTTTACATAGTCGGCACCAACGGGTTTGCCGCGTACTATGATGGATATACGTGGCAACAGGTAGCTAACGTCACAAATCTTGACGTTGATGACATTTGGGGAGTTTTCAATTCTACCACAGGTCAATCAGAGGTGCTCGCCGTAGCCTCAGACGAGTTCACGAACGACGGCGTTGCGGTTCTCCAGCTTTCTGGCACTCAGGCAACCATGTTGCAGACGGCCGGACTTCCCACAACAAGCATTGTCGGTGTCTGGAGCGCAGACGGAAAAGAATGGTATGTCTGTGGAGATGGATTGTATATGACTAGGAACCTGAATCAGACATGGCAAAAGATAAAAAGTGTTCCACCTGTGCAAATGCAGGCGATAAGAGGCACAGGACCAAACAACATTTACGTCGTAGGAGATTTTGGACTCGCCCTTCACTGGAACGGCGAATCCTGGTATGATTGCACCGGAAACGGGCTCTCTTACATTCAGGGGAGCTACCTCGCTGTGGCCGCAAACGGCAATACCGTTGTTGCAGTCGGCTACTCCCGTGGTTCGCCCACTAATCAGCCGGCAGTTGCACTTATTGGTAGAAGGAACTAAGGAATGAAAGGAGAAACTTAGACCGGAAAATATCGGCGGAGTGATTTCGCCACTCCGCCATTACAGGAAACAATAATAAAGTGGCCAGTCACCACTGCCGTGGATTTGCCGCAAGCATTTTCGTGCCCGGACAAATCCTGGCCTTATTTGTTTCCGACAGAATATAACCAATCAATCTCAGCTCAGAAAGGAGCAGGTTCAAAATGAGAAAGCTCAGTTTTCTAGCTCTAATGATGGTGACACTCATTGGGGTGTCATCGAGGGCCTTGGCCCAGAATAACCCGTACACTGTCAGCATAGGTACGACCGACTGGTGGTGGGCAGATCATGATAATTGGTTCGCGGCACTTCAAGCGACAGTCTACTATAACGGCAGCCCGCTTCCCGACAGCAGCAACTACTTCTTCACGTGGTACATTTATCAGTCAGTGCTTGGCAAGTGGGTCGTGACGGATGGTCAGAATTCGCAGCCTGGCGGATATGGCGGAGACACCGCCTCTCCAGAAACAAGCCCTCAAAACTATTTTTATGCGTACGTGACGGTGACAGACAGCCACGTCTTCGGAACTATCACGTCACCCTACACTCAGCAATTTACCTTTCCCTATACCGGGGAGTCGGATGGCTTCGGTCCGATAGACCAGAATGGATTAGGAGTGGGTGGAGTGACACCGAATCATTGGCGGTGGACCATCAACCAGTGGAGAAACGGCTATCGCGACATACTTACTCTGGATCACAACGAGACAATCCAATCTGACCCGAACTATCTCTCGTCAATAGGGTCGAAGGTACAGTACTGGAACGGCAATCACTCTAATATGACCAACTACACTACTTTCTATATCACCGGATATGGAACGATCAACCCGACATATTACCCCGTTGATGGAACCGCAACTATGGTTGTGCCCCCCGTATCTTGGTCCATTTTGAGAGAGAAAAAGTGAGTAAATTTTCACGAACAGAATGGAGATCACGGGACATGAAGAAACGATTCACAGAGCAGCAGATCGTCTTTGCCCTCCGG
>JAJYIT010000037.1 GCA_021789975.1 Bacteroidota bacterium | reverse complement strand
TTGCAATCACCTATCTTTGCTCCTCTCAGATTGTCCATTTTCCTGTACTCTCTGAGAGGAAAGTTAGACTCTATAGGTGTGCAATTTTCACGCGGAAAAGTGTTCAGTTTTCAGGCGGAAAAAACATAAAGTGATCTTCCTAGGTTCACCGACCCCATCCTGGCTGCGGATATACAAATCGTATTCGCCATCTCTGTCGGAAAAATGTGCGATCCATTTTCCGTCCGGGGACCATGCCGGACCACGGTCAGCGACTCCCGGACTACTTGTAAGATTCTCGATGCTACCGTGTTTGGTTGGAACCGTAAGAATATCGCCGTGTGCCTCGAAAACAGCCCTGACGCCGTTTGGTGAGATATCGTAGTTGGTAATTTGACCTGCAACATCTTCAAACCGAGGTCTAAGCTGAGGAAGGTCTCCTGCAACTGTAATCGGGACAGGATGCGATTTGCCCGTGGCAAAATCGTAAATATGGATCTGACCGAACTGTGAGTAGACTATTCCACCTGGCCCGGCAGACGCGGAAGTAATATCGAATCCTTTGTTGTCGATCAACTTCGATATTTTTTGAGACTTCAGGTCATAAGAGAAGAGCGTAATCGGCCCGTCCTCATCGGAAAGATAGTAGATCTCGTCACCGACCCACATGGGATCATTGTAGTTGGCATCTTCACGAGGAATCTTGACAACGCTGGAGTTTGAAAGGGTTGCAATCCATATCGGGGTTGTTTGACCTCCACGATACCCCTTCCAAAACGGCTCCCACTGAAATGTCGGCACGTAGGCAATCCGCGATCCATCCGGAGAGTAAGAACCTGTTTCAGCCATCGCAAGCGGCAACTCTTTCGGGAACCCTCCAGTCACAGGTACGGTGAAAAGACGATCAGGATCCGTGTCACTATAACAATGCGACCTGAAAAGGACGTCTTTGCCGTCAGGGGTCCAGCCGACTGCCACATCCGGTCCAGGGTGGTAAGTCAATCGAGTAGGTTCACCACCTCGCGAGGAAACAACGTAGACATCAGTGTTATGGTCATAAGTGCCGGTGAAGGCAATCATCGACCCGTCTGGAGAGAAGATGGGAGTCGCCAAGAGATCCATGCCCGTGACGAGTCGATGGGCCATACCTCCTGTTCGATCGACTACCCAAAGTTCACCCCCATATTCAAAAGCGATTTTGTCTTTTGAAAGAGTGGGGAACCGGAGAAGAAGTAGCGAGCCTTTTGGGCCGTCGCTCCCGTTTGCGGGATGAGTCGCGCATGAAACCGCTTGCGGAAAGATTGTCATTATGGAAAAGACCAGAGAAAAGAAAAAAGAGCAACACAGTAATTTGATTTTCATGACGGTCTCCTTTTATGGTGCATTGGTCGGCCTTGCACAATTCTTGCCCAGCAATTTCTTGGTCTCGCCGACATCAATACCTGATTTGCGCTACTACTTTAACATGGCTGAACGAAACCTGATCTGAATTTGGGATCGCGTCGATCTTTTTGTGCAATCATGTGGCATTACCCTTTATCCAAATCTACCTGGCGTCCGGCTTCAGCAGTGCACTTTGGCAAATGGACTTCATTCGGAATCCAACATCTCCATTAATGATAGGTTTGCCAAGGCAAGTTAAACGGGAAGCGTCCAACTTGCAATCTTACCTGATTTTGCGGAGCGGTCTACCCACTTACTTTTTTGTATCCCAATGCAAGAAGTGCCTCATCCATGGTGGAGGTTCACAAAACGCTGAAGGCTCCTGAACACGACTCTTCCTGCACAATGTAATGAGGACCCCGATTACGGCAAGGGAAAGGATTATTCCAATTACGTCCGGGACAGATAGCCCCATCCGACCGGTTGTACCGAGACTAATTACAAGCAATTGATTTTCCATGCTTCGGCGCCGCATTTAATCTTTGGAAAATCTAACGCGATGCGTGCCGTCTTTCAAACTGTTACAGCCTTATGTATCCCTGATGTTGTCGCCGGGCTTTGCAGAGGACTCCCCCTCTCGATGCGGGGGATTTCGTCCCTGGCAAGAGATTACCAGATTCAACCTTCAGTGACGAAGAGACTTTCCGACTGTAAATCAGACCAGAATTTATCAGCGGAATATATGGTCACCATCCCACTTATAGTCCGGTGATTATGCATGCAGAAAAGGGCTGACTCAGTTGGCCAGCTTGTTCGAGATAGACGCTGCCTCTCAGACTTTACGTCGCGAGCACACTCGCATCGAAAGCAAGTCTCAGATCTCCCGACCGGAAAGGGTTGACGAGCATGGATGCCTGCACTGGTGCGAATGGGAAAGGGACGCGTTGAGATCGGTAGATTGGCGGTATCTAATCGACAGCATAAAGGCCGATCGGTCCTTCACTCTCGTGGACGAGGAAAGCCAACCCTAAGAAGTATTTCATAACCAGCCCCCTGGAAATTGTCGTGGATCAAGAATCCGCTGCTCACGAGAGCAGTATTTCAGGCATCGATGAATGTCAAGTCAAAGTGAACGTATTGACGTTCATGGTTAATTTTTCTGAAAGCGAAGATCAGTATGCCACTTGATGTTATGTACCATGTTCTTAAAAGTACAATCGATTCGTTCCCGTTTCTGAGAGTATTTGCCGATAACAAATCCAATCGGCCACAAATTGCCCACCTGTGCGAGAAAGGTGAGATTCAGTTTTTCATTTTGGTACGTACCGCGCAGTAGCAGACTGTCAACCACCTGAGTAGTTGGCCCATTCATTTTGATGAGACCGTAACCAACAACCGACGTATCTTTCAGAGACTGGTTCAAAACGAGTGTCGCAGAGCCATCAATAGCTGTCCACCTACCCGATAAGTTCCTTTCGACCGGATGTTCTGAGCGTGCGCAACCGTTGAGGATCAAAGCAGAAAGGACAAGTAGCGCAAATCTAAATGGGAGCACCAATTCCTTTGCACGTTCGGTTGATGAGAGCAAAGCAACAGCAGTGCGTACTCTCATGGAATTTATTTCGCCAGGTTTCAGAGACTGAGCCTCAATGGAACTTGCCCGAAACCCAATGCCGCTGGGGAGTCGCGCTCGTCTGTTTTCAAACCGCGTCGAGCTGCCATTGCTCTGCATCGCCAATCTTGTTAGCCTCTCACCTCTTTTTGCCTGGACTACTCTCTCCAAAACGCATCTGGTTCAGCATAATTCTAAGCCTCCTTACGGGCTCACTATCGAGGAAAGAAATATAAGCAAGTCCCGTTTTCCTAGTAAGTCGAACTTCTGTGCGCTCTAAATTCAAATTCGATGTAATGTCTCTTCCCAGCGTCGGTTGAAATATCTATCTCACTTCGTACTTTTATATATTGTGTATTGGTGAAATTGACCGAGGGTGGCAATTTGCCATCTGTCGATCCGAGTCATCCGATCGCAAATCGAACACCCTTTCCCGCCTTTTGATTTCTTAGACAAAGAGAATGTAAATTTCATACGAGTAGCTACAACCGACAATACGACTATTGGAACCCTGGAAAAACTATTATGCGACTCTGGAGCATTCACCCGAAATACCTGGACTCGGTTGGACTTGTGGCACTTTGGCGTGAGGCACTCCTTGCAAAGAGAGTTCTTCAAGGCAGAACTAAAGGTTACAAACATCATCCTCAACTAGCTCGTTTCCTGGCTCGACAATCGCCAGTCTTATCCATCAACGCCTACCTCTATTTCGTTTGGCAGGAAGCAAATCGCAGTGGTTATTCCTTTGACAAGCGAAAATTAGGCAAGATGAAACAGCTCGGAAAAATTCCCGTATCATCGGGTCAATTAAGTTACGAGATGAACCATCTCCGAAAAAAACTCAAAGCGAGGAACAAAGATCGGCTATCTTTGCTTGTGTCCGTAGACGCGCCTGACCCCCACCCCATTTTTGTCGTTAGGAGAGGAGATGTTGAAAAATGGGAGAAAACATAGAGCGACCCATCTAGCAAAAGTCAAGAATGCCCGGCATCCGAATTGACATTGATATTAGAAGGGAAAAGAGCCCCTTCTTTATTGAGGGGATGCTTCGCCATCGGGTTCTTTTGCTAAGTAAACTTCCTTGAACCATAACGCAACGTTCACCAGGCTTATCAGGACCGGCACTTCCACGAGCGGGCAGATCACAGACGCAAACGCTTCCCCGGAATTTATTCAGAGAACTGCTTTCTTTATCTCTTCCTGTCTCATTTCAGTAGGTTTTCTTTCCATATTATCATCCTGTTGGCGTGTGAGCGATTACTTATAAATATCATTCCGATTATGAGCTGAATTAGCGAAAGAGCGTAACAGAGTGTTGACGCGCTCACATCCTATTGAAATCCATGTCCATCACTCTGATGTAGAAACAATGGTTCCATCTTCCCGGCCACGATTGCTTACTGTTCTTACGTGGCTTCCCTTCAATAGGTCAACCAGGATGCCTGTTGACGTAAGGCATTATCTGAGCATCAGGAATTTAACCTGATAAGGATCGAAACCGACTTTCCCTTTCACTTCTCGCGGATTCTCTTCGAGCGAGTTCACTTCATACACATGCGTACCTGGCTTATGCTTCACAAGATTTCGAACATTCAGGGTAGTCTCCTTACCTTCAACTTCCCTCAAGCATAGTACCACGCCTTTTCCATCCCACGCCGGCCGCGCGAATACCAAAAGAAGACTGCTGGAGCCGAAATCGAGAAATGAGCCCGATTCAATTTTTGTTGACTCACCACCTCCCGGTCGGAGAGCAGCCGTGAGCGGAACACGCATCCCCCAACCAAAATTCGTCGCGAATTGCTTCGAAGTATCCGATGTTGAAGTGATGTCATACCTCCATCTAAGACCTCCTTCCTGCGCTGCCGGGAAGTTCGTGTCCCAATAGTTGTTGAGCACATATGAATAGATGTATGGCTTCTCGACGTGATCGCTCTCCTGCCATTTCCCTGTATTGATATCACCGAATTGCATTAGAGGCACCTCAGGACTCACAAAAACTATCTGATTGCCTTGGCCGCGCACCGCGGCAAAATTCTGGACGCCATCCCAGTCGGATGCCGTTCCGGGAAGCTGTCCCTTTCCAGGCACTACAGTGCCACCCTGCACTTCAAATGCTATGTGACTGTCGGACAACTTGAAGGGGAAGGCTACATAGACAGCCTCCGGTTTAAACACCTGCTGCTTCACCATCGAAAAGACAAGTTGAATTTTCTTCTGATCCTTGTAAAGCCTGACCTGGCATGTCACTCCATCCCCTGTGGCGCACCCCCTCACCTGTCCGGTTATATCGACGCTCGTCCAAATCTGGCCGCGGATTACCTTCCCCAGACGTACTTTCGTCAAGCTGGTGCGTGTGAACATATTCGGATCGTACGGCACTGACCGCGCGGAATTGATAAACCCTGTATTCTTCACTCTCTCATAAATGAATTGTCCCAATTCCCATGGTGCCTTCGGATCCACGAGCTGAAGGTTACCCGATTTGTCCATTAAGCTGACTATTCCACCTTTTGCACTATCTATTCTAAGAGTGTAATATTGGTTCTCTAAAGTCCCGTCAAAAGCGCGCTCAACAACCTCTGGAGCTGGTTTGTCCTCAACGATGATTTTGTAGATCTTGTATCCGAAGGGCGGCACATCCTTAGCATAGAGATCCCAGTAATTTCCTCCAGGGCCTGAGTTCGAGACTTGAATCGGCGCTCTGTTGCCCGAGGCGTCGAGGACTACAATCTCCTTGTTCGGCGGGAGGATGTTGTCATACGCAAAGAATCGCGCGACTCCCGATCGCTCGACGTTCATCGTGTTGAACACGTCTATCGTTGGCATCTTAAGCTTCGATATATAAGGACGGAGCAGCCCGAGAGATGCCTGCCTGAATACGCCATTTTCTTTAACTGCCGTCCAGGCGTAAGCAGCCTTGTTGTTCCACTGTACGGTCGCATTCATCGATAGCGGGTTACTCACGCTCTCAGCTGCACCGAAAGTGTGCTCGTCGAAGAATATGAGATTGTGGTCTATTGTGCTCATAGCTCTGAGCGCATCGGGCTTGATCGTCGCACCGAGGAATTGCGCCATAGAAAGGAGTCCCTGATTTACGATGTAGCCGGCTTGTGCGTCCCGGACGTATGCGGTCTCGAGCGCGCATGACCCCGCGCCATCTGTCCACCAATCGGGCCACGCCAGCCTATATGTTGGCAGCTTAGCAGCATAGTGATCGTCCACCGATTTGAAGAACTCGCCAACTGTTGCGAGTTTCAGCCTCGGCCACTCGAACTCGTCGTTCCATTTCCTAACCAGATTGCAGGCATTTATAGACGGCGGCGAGTCGTCGGTGAAATAGCCGCTAAACTGGAGCATTGTCTCGTTCATCGCATACCCTTTCGACTGCAAACTGTTCAGATAGCTAAACAATGCATTCCTGAATGGCGCTAACGGACCGAGTATCCCGAGCCCGTTGGCATACTGATAGTGTTCGCCGCGATAGGCGAGTATTTTCTTTCCGGACGGCGATTCCCACCAGAATGCAGTCGGAATCCGAAATGGCCTGAGGGCGTGTGTCGGGTTCTCACCCATGCTGAAATATTTTATCCCCGCACTTGTCAGGTAATCCACCAAGCACCACGCGGCGCCGTTGACATCGTCTTGCATTGCAGAGGTCACATCGATTCCGGCATTCCTGAAATCGCGGATGGTCTTCATGGTCCCGGCCAATGTTGATTCGTCGTCCAGGTCGGACATGTTCAAATACATGCCCGTCACTTCAATCCGTCCCTGCCTTATCCTTCTCATGAGTCTTTCGACCTGTGATCTTGGTCTCGTCTTAAGATACTGCTGGACGGCCCATGCCGTCTCGCACGTCCAGTGGAATTGCGCATCGGCAGGATAGGAATCTGTCTTGTCGCAATAGTCGAGCGCATAATCGATATATCGGAGCTGTTCGGGCATGATCTCCTGCTGTGGCTCCGCATAGCCGACGTCAGTATGGGTATGTTCCACCAGGTAAATTGTCCAGTCGCGTATCGGCATGACTGAAAATGTGTTGCTCAACTTTTTCCCGTCAAGTTCCATCTTAGCGATGATTGTTCCGGCCTGCCGCACGATCGGAATTCTAACGAGGAACGAATTATAACCGAGATGCACGTCTACGTTTTGTTTCATTCCGTTGCTCAACTCAACTGCCGTCTTGGCAGTTTTTCCGAGATGGGTCGCCATAAATTGTATGAGATCGTACTGCTTACCATCGTGCCTGACAATGGCGGGCACCTGTTCGGCACTTAGCTCCTCCCGGATCGGGGACTCGAACGTCATGTACCAGGCCTGACTCCCGTCGCTTTGGCCGTGTATTTGCAGAACCTGTCCTTTCCCCCGCTCGACCAACTGGAGCGGAAGTTTCAACACTGCGTATCCCATCAGATCGTTGTACTGATCAATCATTGTAGGAACAAAGGAGAGTTCTACTCCTGAAGTGCCTTCGACCATCCAGCTGATCTTCTTGCTCAACTCAGGATTGCTGAACTGGAGTACCTTCTTCCCGTTAACTAGCAAAGAGAAAAGGTGGCTATTCGGTGTCACATTTATTCCAAACATCCATGCGAAGTAAGCGTAACGTCCGTCAAAATTCGAAGGCACCTCGGCGGTCATCCATTCAACATAGTCTGTGG
Organism: Bacteroidota bacterium; assembly: GCA_021789975.1. Classification (GTDB taxonomy): domain Bacteria; phylum Bacteroidota; class Ignavibacteria; order Kryptoniales; family JAKASW01; genus JAKASW01. The sequence goes on along the minus strand of JAJYIT010000037.1, from coordinate 32,390 downwards.
AGTCCACGGAACGAACAAGCATTGATGAATTGACAGACGGGTCAGGGGAATGATAGATGAACCCGCCGCCGCGCAGAGTCCGTTCATACCCGCTGTAGAATGTCTCGGGCAATTGAACCGGTCCAGTCTGAGCGCGCAGTTGACTCGATACGCATGTCAGCAGCAGCAATACCGAAAAGCCTTTCATCATAACCTCCTTTTACACGTTGTCAATTCTTATCAAGAATCTTTCTACAATCGGCGACGAGTCTCTTTGCGAACTTTACAGGGTCGCTTGGCCTGGCAGCATCAAAATGTTCTATCGGTGTGTTGTTCCACTTCATTTCCCAATTCAGAATGTCGTACTTCGTCCCATGCTCGAGACTATCTGCAAACTTTTCCCATCGTTTAAGATAGTACCGGTCGATGAGCCCGCTCCATTCCTTCGCAGCATATTCGGATAACCCGGGTCCGCCTCCCCAGACGGTGACCTGGAGCTTGGCGTCCTTTTCGAAGTAATCGTCCTGTTCTGGAGTGCTTCCCCACTTTCGGGCGAGATCCACCCAACGCTTGAGCCTGAAAAGTGGATGAGCCCTCAACAAGTAATCAATCTTCCTGAGGAGTGCGAAGGCATCGGCGAACGCGCTGTCACGTTTCGCAAATTCACTTTTCGTTTGAGCGGTGACTGCACGGTTGAGCAACGAATCTACCGTCAGGCTCGCATATTGTGCGGCGATCTCCATCGCATCGTCTCGATAAAGCCCGCTTCCATTCAGTGCTTGCGAGCATGACAGGAAGAGACCGACCGCTTTATCGAAATCCGGAAATGCAAGCCCACTATTATAATGCTCCAGCATAGGGAGATGCTGATAAAAGTAGAGTGGCCCGCCCATCTGATTTGAGTAGACGTGCTTCAGGAGATTCTGCCAGGCAAGTTTCATATTCTCCGGATATGCGCCATACCTTGACATGCAATAATTCGAGATCCACTTATTGAGATCCAACGGTTTGTCGATCCATCCCATGTCGGTCAGGAGTTCGTATACCACTTCATTTTGATCGATACCCTCGGGAGAGATCCCAAATCCGACCATCTTCCCGTGGTTCGGGTCAGATAGCATTTTTATCGGGTCACTCGAATAAAACGGAAGGTTGCCGAACAATTGATTCCTGCCGCCAAAATCATGAATGATACTATAGATCCATTCCTTGCCGAAGAACCCATCGAGTTGTTTCCATCCATGGAATGACTCGTTCGCGAGGTCGATGATAATCATGCGATTATCGGGAACTTGCTGGAGAAAAGCCTTCACCGACGGCTTGTCCCAGAACTTCCTGTCATTGTTGAACAGCCATCCCTGCATTACCCAGATGCCTTTTGGATCTCCCGCGGCAACAGATCGATAGATCGCCTTTCCGAATTCGGAGAGTTGGTTATACCGGTATTTCTCGGAAACCGGGACTGTCATTTCGTTGAACGCGTCGGCAAGATAGAAATGAGTGTAGCCGTAGATCTTCCGGTATTCACGTATGAACATTTTACCGATCTGAACGAAATGTTTCGAGAGCGGGGAAAGCATATATGTACCGTCCGCCGGTTCGAAGCCGCCCCACGATTTCATTGTGATTAGGTGGACGTCTCTGTACACTTTTCTTAAAGCTTCAGGCACATATCCTGAGAACCCGGGAACAATGGGCTTCATTCCAAGAGACCGCATCCGGTTCAAAATTTTCTTTTGAAGCACCTCGCTCCTTTCGATGTATCGCTGCGGGAGAGGGCCTTGATACCTGTCGACGTTTCCCATCCTGTTCCATGGCAGGAATGCAGGTCCGGTGAAATAGTCCGTCGCTTCGCTTTTCGTTAGGCCGAGTCTTTCCCAGACTTTCTGCCAAATTGCTTCCTGCCCGGTCATTGCGAGCGGCATGTTGATTCCATGGAGTGCCATCCAGTCGATTTCCCTGCGCCACTCTTTCCATCCCCAAAAGGTTGTTGTGTATCCAAATGCACAGACGTTATAATAAAGTCTGTACTTGTACGGTGAGACAATCTTGCCCGAGTGAAAATCCGGAAGAACCGTAGGCAGGTCGATATGCTCGCCCTCCCAAGTGAATTGTGCGTGTACGGCGTGGCGTAGGTAGTAGTAGACTCCTCGGGAAAGGGCGATAGCGCTGTTGCCTTCCACTGTAACTACCCCGCCGGCGGCGTTCACTTCAAAAGCATCATTTCCACGCCAGGTCGGTCCGTTCATTAAGCGAAAATGAATATTACTTTCGTGACCGGGAAGCACTCTCCCGATCACGCCGTAAGCAGCGGAGATAAACTCATTTTTAGGTGGTGACGGCAGGGTTTGCGCCCCCGAATCCGGACCATGTACAAAGACAAAGGCAAGAACTGTCAAGAGAAAGAGTTTCTTCATTCAGGGTTCTCCTTGGGTTGTTTCAATAGTAGATGGGGTGGAGATCAAGCTGGTATTCCTGTATCGCGGAAACCGATAGTACAAGGAAGACTTGATTACGGTTATGGACACATGGCAAGAAAAGCGCTCGCGTTGAAAAAGGGACCTCAGATTCGATCATTTGTAGTGAAATGTTGGCCATCCTCGTGGAAGGCGGAGTATATCATCTAGTACTTCAAGAACCACACGCACTTCAGGTCGTTCACTAATGTACGCATTCGGTTCATTTAACAAAAGAAAAACCAAGCAACGCGGTTTTGGAAAATAGGACAAGACATCCATCTTCCTGCAGATTTTGGGAATTAGCTGATGTCGCGCGTGGATGGATTCGACGGAAAAATTCGAGATAGAGCGCGACATGCTGCTGGTGAGACAGTCTTACTTCGGGAAAGAGTGGATGTATAATAAACCGGGCTGCGACTCCAAGATAGACCGCAGCGAGGACGTGCCGGGGAGAACTCCTCAGATAATGCAGATTCTCAGATGTCGGGCTGCCGCCTCCCCCAACCCGCTGCTGGCTCCCGTTCTTACGACAATCTTTCCCTCAATGTTATTGCTCGTGACTCTTCCTTCGCGCTAGTCTTATTGTGTTATGGGTCTTTCCTGTTTTGCCACCAACTTCGATGAGTGCAGCCAGTCTTTCAGAACTCGATCACCTTCCGGACCTCTGCGGAAAGAGACGTGAACGTGGAAGGCTTCTCAATCACGTCGATGCCTCTTCGAAGTAACTGCCGGTCGGCGCTAAGCCGTAAAGTGAGAAGCAAATACAGCAAAAGAGATTCGTCAAAGCATTACTGCTCTGAAATCCCAGTTGAGTGTGTGCTACTAGAAGCTCTGCTGTTCCGTTCTCCTGATGATCTCGTCCTGGAGCTCTTTGCCGAGGTCGCTGAAGTAATCGCTATAGCCGGCCACGCGGACGATCAGATCGCGGTACTTCTCCGGATGCTTTTGAGCATCGCGCAGCGTTTCGGCTGTCACGACGTTGAATTGAATATGATGGCCATCCAGCCTGAAGTAACTCCGGATCAGAGAGGTCAGGTTACTGATGCCATCGTCGGAATCAAGCAGATGCGGGGAGAATTTCTGGTTGAGCAGCGTCCCGCCGGTCTTGATATGGTCGATCTTCGACGCGGATTTGACAACTGCTGTCGGCCCTTTCGTATCCGCTCCCTGCACGGGCGAGATGCCCTCCGAGAGAGGCTCGTGCGCTTTTCTGCCGTCCGGAGTTGCCAACGTCACGCTGCCAAAATAGACATGTGAGGTCGTCGGAAGCATGTTGATCCTGTAGACTCCGCCTTTCGTATTCGGTCTGCCGTTGACAGAGTCGTAGAAGATATCGAATATCCTGACTGCTTGCTCATCGGCATAGTCGTCGTCGTTCCCGTATTTCGGTGTGTGGTAGACCAAATCCGCACGGAGCTTCTCATATCCCTGGAAGTTTGCGTCGAGTGCATTCATCAGCTCACCCATCGTGAAATTCTTCTTATCGAAAACGTTGTACTTGATGGAAGTGAGGATGTCCGTGAGACTGCCGAGTCCGACTCCCTGGATGTAGTTCGTGTTGTACCTTGCGCCGCCCGCATTGTAGTCGATTCCCTTCGTGATGCAATCATCGATGAGGACAGATAGGAATGGGACCGGGAGGTAATCGGCGTGAAGCCGCTCGATGATGTTGCTTCCTTTGACCTTTATGTCCGCAAAATAGTTTTCCTGCTTCTTGAACGCCTGAAGAAGCTGATCAAACGTAGTGAATGTTGTCGGATCGCCCGTGCGAATTCCGATTTCCTTTCCGGTGCGGGGGTCCACGCCGTTGTGCAGAGTAATTTCGAAAATCTTCACCAGGTTGAAATATCCCGTGAGTATATAACTCTCGGTGCCGAAGGCGCCGCTTTCGACGCAGCCGCTCGCTCCGCCGTTCCGGGCATCTTCCAATGATTTTCCCTGGCGCACAAGCTCCTGGACGATCTCATCGGTGTTGAAGACGGACGGTTGGCCGAATCCTGTTCGAATGATTTTGGCGGCGCGTTTTATAAACCGGTCGGGATTTTTCTTGCTCACCTGTATCATGGAGCTTGGTTGAAGGATTCTCATCTCTTCGATGACGTCGAGTATGAGAAATGTAAGATCGTTTACCGCGTCCGAGCCGTCAGCCTTGACGCCGCCGAGATTTATCAGGGCGAAATCCGTATACGTGCCGCTTTCCGCCGCCGTGACTCCAACTTTCGGCGGTGCAGGATGATTGTTGAATTTTATCCAGAACGCCTGCAGAAGCTCTCTCGCCCATTCTTCGGTGAGCGTCCCCGATTCGAGTCCATTCTTGTAGGACGGATAAAGATGTTGATCGAGCCGTCCGGGGTTGAACGAGTCCCACGGATTCAGCTCCGTGATAACGCCGATATGTACGAACCAGTAATACTGCAGCGCCTCGTGGAAAGTGCGCGGCGAATGGGCCGGGATGTGGCGGCAGATTGCAGCCATCTCTTCCATCTCTCGCTTTCGTACACCATCCTTTTCCTTCTTCGCAAGCTGATCAAGCGCGTCCGCATGACGCCCGGCAAACATGATTATTGCGTCTGCGACGATGTCCATCGCTTTGAGCTCTTCACGTTTCTCGTACGCGTGCGGATCGTTGAAGAAATCCAGCGCCTCGATCGAATGTCTGATGTCTTCTTTGAGATCAAGCATGCCCTTCCGGTAGATCTTGCCGCCGTTGGCGGTGTGCCCCGGCGCGCGCTGCTCCAGAAACTCTGTGAAAAGCCCGGATTCGTACGCGTCTACCCACTGGCTATCGACCGAAGAGAAAAGTTTCTCGCGGATTGTCTTTCCCTGCCAGTAAGGAATGACCAGGTCTTTGTAGATTCGCCTCGTTTCGTCATCGACCTTGAATGAGACCTTGGGACGTGAGTCGAGCGTATCAAGATCTTCAAGTGAATGGAGACATATTTCCGGGTAAGTCGGGGTAGCCTTTGGTGCCGGGCCGCGCTCGCCGACGATGAGCTCTCCGTCATTGATGCAGATCTTTTTGTTGGCAAGGATGTATTGAAATGCCAATGCCCGCTTTACAGGAACCGAAACCGATTCCGCGATGTCACTTTTGTAAAACTCCGTGACGAGCACAGCACGCTCGGGTGATATTCTGTTTATAGCATTCAGACTTTGTTCTCGCAGACGCTGGATTCTTTCGCTCACACTTATCCTCCGATTTTCACGCTGAAGCCATTTTGCTCAAAATGCTCCTTCAACATGTTCATGCGCTCATCGGAAGGAGGCTGAGCATCTTTCATTTTGTTTTCCATCTCAAACTGCAGGTATTTATGATTTGCTATCGAGTGATACGGGAGAAGATCCACTTCATTCATAGATGGGATCGAATGCAGAAGACCGATGAGTCCCGCGATATTCTCATCCGTATCGGTGATGTCGGGAATAACTGGGAACCGAATGATGATCTTATGTCCGTTCGCGGCGAGGCGGCGCAAGTTCTGGAGAATGATTCGGTTCGATGCCCCGGCATATTCCCGATGTCGCTCCTCGTCGATCAGTTTTATGTCGAACAGGAACAGGTCGATAAGATCGGCGACGGAGTCGACTGTTTCCGGATTTGCATATCCGCACGTGTCTAAAACGGTGTGGATGTTGTCCCTGCGGCATTCGGCGGCGAGTGCCTTGAGGAATTCAGCCTGAAGGAGCGGTTCGCCTCCCGAAAAAGTGACGCCGCCTCCCGACTCATCATAGAAAACCGTTTCCTTCAATACTTCTGCCATCACATCATCTACCGTCATCAGACGGCCCACCGGCACATCCTCGTAGTAAGAATCTCCGTCGAGCTTCATTTCTCTCGTGATGATTTCTGTCTTTATGGATTGGCTCTCGGGGTTGTGGCACCACCAGCAGCGAAGCGGACACCCTTTAAAGAAAACGGTTTGCCTGATACCGGGGCCATCATGGAGTGCATACCTCTTTATGTCGAATATCTTACCCTGCAGCATCACTTGCGATTCATCTACGTTAATCTACTTGTTAGATATGAATCATTCAAACCCGGTTCCATTTGACTCGCCGACTCACAAATCAGTATCGACATGTTTTACTTACAAAGTGGAGATACATTTCTCAAAAGGAGAAGAGCAGTGCCGTAGAAAGGAAGTTTAGTAAGTCGAACTCGTTTGGATTCCGGGCTCGCAGGATGGATTTCTTAGGAATACTTTCCTCCAGGTCCTTTGGCTCGAACATTCAAGAATTAGAACAGGGGATTTTACGTTACATTACACCGGGAGAAAACAAGATCCCGGATTGCCGCACTATCTCTCATTTCACCACGATCTCGTCGACAAATATCCAACTATTCTGTCCGGCACCAAGATGCCGCAGAGGACAAACCTTACGCGAGATCGAATCGACTTCTACGTATCTTGCCTTCACACCGGGAAAGTTTATATCAAAGTCCTTCACGAATGTGCCGACTTCCTTCGTTGCCTCTTTTCCAATTGTCCACCTTGCCCCTTCCGGGCTCTGCCTTCTTCCTGGATCGGAGTTGAAGCTATTAGACTCCAACTCCGTTTCCAGGTAAACTGGGAGGACAAATGTCCCTACTTCAGCATCATCATCCTCTTGACAGACACGAACCTCTCACCCTTCATCCCGACTACTTGAAGCCTGTAGAAATATACACCGCTGGCAAACTCCGACAGGTTTACTTCCTTATCGTATCTTCCTGCATTCATCATCCCGTAGTTCCAGTGTGCCACACTCTGACCAAGCACATTATATATTTGCAGCGTCACCATAGAAGGCTCTTTCAAATCGAAACTTATAGTGGTGCTCGGGTTGAACGGGTTAGGATAGTTCTGGTAAAGAGCATACGACTTTGGCGCTCCGGTAACATCATCGATCCCGTCTACACCGGTGCCGGTTGTGAAACTTGCCGTGACAGAATAACCGCTTGTTCCTCCCGTATCGGCCGCATTCACGTGCCAATAATATTCTGTCTTGGCCGCAAGAGGAGTCCATACTCTCACGGCAGTGTCGGAAACCGTCGTATCGAACGCAACGTATGCTCCCAGGAAGCCGCCAAGGCTGTCAACCGAATCGGCCGTGGCAACCTGAAGATGATACGTCTTTGCATCAATCGAAGGCCTCCACTGCAATGTCGCCCTGCGAGGCTCACCAGTTGCTCCAACCGGTGATGCAAGCGTTGGTGCAGAAGGCACCGCAATGATGGTTGTGAATGAGTCAACTGAAGAATAAGCCCCCATCCCTCCGGCGTTATATGCGCTCACTCGCCAGTAGTATTTGGTCAGGTTTTTCAATGAGCTTACTTCAAGCGTCGTATCTCTCGTTGTGTCTTTCACTGCAAGTGATGATGTAAACGATGGGGTGGTCGAAACCTCGCATATGTACCCACTGTCCGCGTCAACTCGATTCCATTTCAGTATCAAGCTATCCGCCCGCTGAGATGCCGAATTGTTTGCCGGTGACGCAAGCAGCGGTGCAGCAGGCGCAGTCATTACGGTAAATGAGTCTATACCCGAGAACGAGTTCGCACCATAAGTGCCATAAGCCCTTACTCGCCAGTAGTATTTGATGCCGGCCACAAAAGTCGCCGACATTAACGTGTCCCCGGCACTCCTCGTCGAATCGTTGATTATCATCGTTGAGAATGTCGGACTTGTTGAGACTTGCCATTGATATCCCGCGGCTCCGCCTTCCGGATTGATTTTCAAAGTAAGGATCGCGGGCAAGTTTGAAGCGTTCGCCGGGGGCCACACACAAGTCGGAATACCAATTATAGTTGTGAACGAATCGGTACTTGCGAATCCGCTGGCTCCACTGACACTGAATGCTTCTACCCGCCAGTAGTACTTCGTGTTATTCTGAAGGTTGACTACTTGTGCGGTGTCTCCTTCACCGCTCGTCGTGTCGTTGACGACGGTCGACTGGAAAGCCGGATCGGTGGACACCTGCCAATTGTAACCTGTCGCATTGCCCGTCGGATCTATTTCCAGCGCAAGTTCAATTGGCTGGTTCGCTGCATTGTTCATTGGGGATGCCAAAGTCGGTGCAGATGGCGCACCTACAACTGTCGCAAACGAATCCGGTCCAGCATACGGACTCCCTCCGCCAATGTTGTACGCCTGTACCCGCCAATAATACAACTTACCATTAGCAAGTGCGACGACATGTGCCGTATCCCCGGCGCCGTTCGTTGAATCGTTCAGAACCATCGATGCAAATGAAGAGTCGACGGAAATCTGCCAATGATATCCCGATGCCCCGGACGCAGCATCTATTTTCAGCGTCGTGTTTGCCGGTTGGCTCATTGCGCCATTGCCGGGAAAGGCAAGGGCCGGCGACGCTGGAGGCGCGGGAACTGTAGTGAATGAGTCCACACCGAATATGCTGGTACCTGAAAGATTATTTGCGCTCACACGCCAGTAGTACTTCGTCAAATTGGTGAGTCCTGTCGCAATCTCTGAAGTGTCCACGATGTTTGAGTCGTTGACAACGTATGAAGAGAACGAAGAGCTTTTAGAGAGCTGGAAGATGTAACTCGTTGCGTAGTAGCCCGGGTTCCATTTGAAGACCGCCGTGTCGGCAAGTATGTCCTGCGCATTGTCCGGAGGATAAACAAGTTCAGGATGGCCACTGACTGCCATGGTTGTAAAAGAGTCAGGACTTGCATATGCGCTCTGACCGCCGACATTGTACGCAAGTACTCGCCAGTAGTACTTCCTCGCCGGAATCAAAGCCACACTGTTGGCAGTGTCCCCGATGCCGCTCGTGGAATCATCGATAACATTTGGAGAAAAAACGGAGTTGAGAGAAACCTGCCAGCGGTAGCCCGACGCGCCGGATGCCGACATGACTTCCAGCACGAGCTGCGGTGAAAGGTCTGTTGATCTGTTAGCTGGTGAGGCGAGAACCGGAGCCGGCGGCGCAGCCACGATAGTCGTGAACGAATCCGGTCCAGCAAACGGGCTTGCTCCTATAGAATTGTACGCAAATACCCGCCAGTAGTACCGGGTGCCATTTGTTAGATTTACCACGTGAACGGTATCGCCTATACCGGCGGTCGAATCATAGTAGATGAAAGATGAGAAAGCCGCACTCGGCGAGACCTGCCACGAATAGCCCTCCGCTCCGGTGGCGGAAATGACCCTTAGGGTATCGGTTGTCGGCAGATTAGTTGCATTGTTTGCGGGTGATGCGAGTGTCGGTGCCGGAGGAGCCGTATAGCCGGCCTGCCACAGTAATCCCGGATACCCGTTGTTCATGGAAGTACCAATCGCCCAGGTCGAATCGAAATCCCAGCCGCGGCTCGTAAATGTCGATTCTGTTTTCATGCTGTCGGTAGGCTCGCCGGTGCCGCCGGCACTTCCACCTTTGCCGGAAGTCGTCGCGTCCCAGAAGGAGTTGGTGACTGTGCCCAAATCGTTCTCGCCAACAAGCCCGCCAACATACAAACTGCCAGAACCGGCATTGACTCTTCCGGTGCTGTAGCTATCGGTTATCGAGGCACTGCCTCCAAAAATATACGTATTCAGGCCCACCAGCCCACCAAACCCCCCGCTGCCGCTAACAGTAATTACAGAGACACTTGCCGTGCTATAGCTATTGGTTATCAAGCTGTTCGAACCGTCCGACGACGCATAGCCCACGAGGCCGCCGACAAAACCGTTGCCGCTAACGCTTCCGGTAGTGTAACAGTTGCTCACGCTGCTGTAATCGGTTCCTCCTATGAGTCCACCGACATTTATATATCCACTGATATTCTCATTGACGAGCCCGATATTCCTTATGGTTGCCTGGGTATAGCCGAACATATCAATGTTTTGAGTTCCGCTTCGGGAAATGTACAAACCGGAAATCGTATGTCCACCTCCGTCATACAGGCCGGTAAAGCTTGTTCCACCCCCACCAATCGGAGTAAATCCTGCTCCTAATGACCAGGTGGTGTCGGCGGATGCGTCGATGTCTGCGGTCTGCTTGAAATATGAGCCCCACGAACTGGAATTTTGCGTAACCCAATAGAGGTTGCTTAATGTTGCAATCTGGTACGGATCAGAAGCCGTTCCGCTGCCTGAAGGTGCAACGGCTGTCTGGGCAAAAGCCGAAGTACAGGCGAGGAGAAGCAAAGGTACAAAGGTATAGGAGATAAGGGTAAAAAGGGATAAGTGGTTGAAATGGTAAGAGTTTTTCATTCTGGTGCTCTTCTTCTAATGTGAAAAGTAATTCTTAGTCATTGGTGGTCATCTTGAAAGAGTCATTGGTTGTCATTCGTAATTATTGGAAGCACTATTAGCGACAACAAGAGATTATGAATGACTATCAGCGACCGTTTCCTATTGAGCTGAAGACCAAGTATCCCCAGCCACGCTGGTGCTGCTCAATCTAGTGCTTTGGCACTGTGTCTCGAATCTATATGAAAGGGCTCATTCCCGCAGGGAGCGCTCGTTAGCTCCACCCCAAAGAATGAGAGATAGAAGGAAATACGTGTTGGAAATATATTTGGAAAGTGTACCCGTCATTTAAACATACCGACATATTATTGTTGCGTTAATTTTAGCCGGAACTCATGAGAAAAATAAGTTTTGCCGACATCCGGTAGTGGCTCACTTTGAAGTATTCCATTTACGTCTCCGTTGTCCTTCAGAGATCGTCGGAAATTCCGATAATACAGTAGGAAAATAATGAGTTGCCAAATTATCACTGGTTGGGACGGGATTGTGACAATTCCGAGGACGACAAGGAAACAAGAGAGAAAAGTCCAACAACGGCTTGAGAACATATAGTGATTAGACCTACGAACTTGCACGTATCCAATAGAAGACTGCTGGATTCGGAAGGTCAGGAAGAGGGTGGACTGAAATCCATTATCGACATATCACAACTCAAGAGAACCGCGGAAAATCTCCGTGCGAGCCAGGAACGATTCAGGCTGATCTCCGAAAGTGCCTCAGACTTAATCACCGGGCTTGACGCCAGCAACATTTGCCTATATGCAAGCGGGTCTTTTCGACAGGATGGAATAGATCCCCAGAAGCTTATTGGAAAGGAATTCTTATCCTACGTTCATCACGACGACGCTCCTGAAGTTAAAGCGGTCCTCAAAGAGATGAGAGAAAGCTGCGGCCAACGAGAGTTGTCTTTCCGGTTTCGTAGGACTGACGGGGACTGGAGGATCAAAGAGACAACGGCAAATGCTCTATTCAATGACTCAGAGATAGAGTTATTGCTCGTCATGCATGACGTTACCGATCGTGACGCGAAGGAAAGGGAAAGGAAGACTCTCCAGATTGAGCTGGAGAAGAGGAACGTGGAACTCGAAAGAGTGATAGAAGAAATGAAGCAAATGCAGCGGGGCCTCATTCAGTTGGAGAAACTCGCGTCAATAGGCCAGCTGGTCGCAGGTATCGCTCATGAGATCAACAACCCTCTCGCATTCGTCAATAGCAACCTGAACCGCTTCGACGAATATTTCCACGAATTCGTCACTGCAGTTAAAGTATGGAGGTCGCTCGGAGAAGCTGTCAGGACTGAGCCCAAGTTTCTTGCCATGGTTGAGTCGATAGAAAACCGCGAAAGAGATTCAGATATGGAATCTCTTGTCGTAGACTTCGAAGTACTTATGCAGCACACCCGTGATGGAGCTGCTAGGATAAAGAGAATTGTCGAACAGCTCAGGGGTTTCACGCACTTGTCGGAAGGGAACGTTGCAGAGGCAGATTTGAATGCCGCATTAGAGGACACTCTCTCGATTGTTTGGAATGAAATAAAATACAAAGCGACGGTCGAGAAAGAATATGGGGAGATACCTCCTGTCGTGTGCAACATCGGCGAAATGAAGCAGGTATTCGTGAATCTTCTCGTAAACGCCGCCCAGGCAATCGAGGAAAAAGGAAAGATAACAGTAAAGACCGGTACCAAAGATTCATCAGTATTCGTGGAAGTGGAAGATACGGGAAACGGGATTCCAGCGGAACTGGTCACAAAAATATTCGACCCATTTTTCACAACCAAACCGGTGGGAAAAGGGACGGGCCTTGGATTATGGGTTTCCGCAACGATCATTGAGAAACACTCGGGATCCATAAATGTTGAGAGCGAAATCGGCAAAGGGACCAAGATGACTGTCACTCTTCCCATTGATGGGAACTTATGAAGCGAAAAGCCGTGCCATGACAACCGACCAGAACACCGACAAACCCACAATAGTGATCCTTGACGATGAGCTGGCGATTCTTGCTTCCATAAAGAGCTTGTTTCGCAAGTATCCTTACAGGTTCAACTTGTTTACCTCTATGAATATGGCACTACAACAGGTGCGCACTTCCCGCGTGGACATCGTTATTTCCGATTTAAGAATCAATGAATCCAGCGGCCTGGAATTCATGAAAGAAGTAATGAAGGCAGCACCATCAGCAAAACGTATTCTGATGAGTGGATTCGAGGATAAGTCCATAGTTCTCCTGGCTCTCTCGACCGGGCTGATAAACCACTTCATATATAAACCCTGGGAAGATTCTGAGTTCACCCAGCTAATCTCAAAACATGTCGACTCCCTTGCTCCGTTGAAGATTCAGGAATCCACAGACATCCTAACAGGATTCGATGATATTCCCTCACCTGTTCTCTTTCAGGAGAGACTGAACCAGATGCTGAGCGACATGAACGCACCTCTGTCAAGGATTGTCGAAGAGATTGAAAGGAATCCCTCGCTTGTTGCAAGGCTCCTCAGAGTCGCAAATTCAGTCCATCTGGGAATACAAAAGAAAGTTTCGAGCGTAAAGCAAGCAGTCCTCTTCATCGGGCTTGACTACGTTTCATCCGTAGTTACGGCTCTCGAAGCCTTTCAATCCTACTCATCCAAGGTCACTGAACGTTACGCTGGCTTGATAGAGGAAATGAGCCTAACCGCAGTTCGCCGTGCGATGATCGCAAAAGAGATTGCCGCCCGTTGGCCGGGAGTAGAGAATAAATACATCCCGCACGTCGCGTCGCTCCTTCAAGACATAGGCCTATACGCAAGGATCTGCCTCAAACCCGAAATGTTCGACGTCTTTTAGAAGACGGTGCAGGATCAAAACATCTCGGCCCGCGAAGCCGGGCTCAAAGTCTTTGATAATTGCTCTCATGAGAGAGTTGGAGCAGCTGTCCTGGATAATTGGAATTTCCCGTCTGAAATAGTGGACATCGTAAGGTCTCATCATAGTCAAGAAGCATCGACGGATTACGTTAAGATCATTCAGCTTGCCACGCTCATCGGCGATCCCAAAGACGCTTATCCGCATGATGAGTCGCTTCTCGCACTGGTGCCGGAATGGCGGACAATACTGGGCATGACTGAAGACTCCCAAACCTCAAACGATGGATAAGAAAATGTCGGAGTTTGTACAAAACCGTAAGGTCCTTTACGTCGACGATGAAGAGAACTTGCTTTTCTCATTCAGGTCGCTTATGCGAAATCAGAAAACAGAAGTCCACACTCTCAGCGATTCGACCATGATCGAAGAGATTCTCAAATCGACCGGACCATTCGCAGTCGTTTTCTCGGATCAGAGGATGCCCGGCAAGGACGGAGTCGCAGTGCTTCGGGAAGTTGCAGAGACCTCGCCGGAAACCATGCGCGTCCTCGTAACCGGATATGCAGACATGGAAGCGGTCAAGGGTGCAATTAATGATGGCGGCATCATCCAGTATATTTCAAAGCCCTGGGAGGACAATCAAGTTCGCCCGATAGTTGGCGATCTCATAGATCGCTTCAACCTGGCAGCCGAGAGGAGGTTTCTGCTCGATGAATTGAAGCAAAAGAACGAAACACTTCGTCTTCTTCTCGACGGTACGGTGACCGGCGTTGTGAAAATACTCAGCGACGTGGCTGCCTCCGTTGGTGAGGAAGTGGCAGCACAAAATCTCCGAGTCAGGAAATTGGGACATGCCATCCTGAAAATGATGCCTGAGATCAGTCAAAAGGAGAACTGGGAAATCAACCAGGCGCTTGAATTATTCAATCTCGGCCTCGTCCTTCTCCCGCCGCTCGTACAATTCCGTATTAACAAAGAAGGGATCGGCACAGTAAGCCATGATCCGGCAGCAAAAAACCACCATCTCCTTGCGGCGTACCTGCTGAAAGACATTCCGAGGCTTGAGGGGGTCGCCAACATCCTGTTGTTGATGCAAAAGCAATTCAACGGCGATGGTGAACCGTCCCAAAGCAGAGCAAAAGGGAGAGACCTACCGCTCGGTTCCCGCATTTTGAGAATTCTTATAGACCTTGAGACTCTAAGCACGGGCAATTTCCGCGGTCCAAAAGTCCTTGAGCAGATGAAGAAAAGGACGGATTATTACGACGTGGATTTGATAAACAGACTTCTCGAAGTGAAACCAACTCGACTGAACGAAGGGAAAGAGATCAAACTTCCGGTTGACATGCTCAAGGTCGGAATGGTTTTGCTTGAGGATTTAGTCACTCAAAATGGAGAGCAGATTCTAAAAAAGAACTTAACCCTGACTCAGACCACTTGCAAGCTTCTTAGCCAATGGGGCAATGTAGATCCAATTTCTTCTCCTGTTTCTGTACAATTGAACGAAGATGAAGATTGAAGCCAAAGTCGTCCCCGAGCGTGTACCATGGTACGGCTCGCGAGAAAACGAGGAATGGTGATCAACCTTCCCAGGACTCCCGCGACTTGAGCCTTTGCGGAAGTCCTGGCAAGTGTGAGTATCTCAAGAGATTACTGGTTTGGCAGAGAGATCTTGAACGGCACTTTCAGATTATCCCACCAGAGGTAAGCAATCGCAGAAGTTCCTGCGAGATGATCAAAACCGTACATCAGCCATTCCATGTGCGGCGCTTCAACCGGAGTCACGGTTATCCGCAGAGCGTCTTCCGCCTGGTTGTAGGAGAAGCTTCCCCAAGCTGTGCTGTTCTTACTGAAAATGATGATCCACTCTTTTTTCCCGGGCATCATAAAGAGGCCATATTTACCCGCCGGCAGTCGATGGCCCTCAACGAGGACATCTTTGCTAAACTGTATGGTTGTGTTTTCGTTGGCGCCCGCCCGCCAGGGAAATGGCTTTCCTTTTGACTCCTTATTTCCAGGAGCCATGCCATACGGAACGAGTCCACCCCATATCTTTCTCCCTTTTACTCCGGGTCTGCTGTAAACAATGGTGATATCTGTATTTACTCCCAGTCTCTGCATGACGCTTGCCATAAGGCTTAGCCGGACCTTGTCTTGCTGGGCGGAAGCTGCCGGGGGCAGAACAAGGAAAAGAGACAGGAGCAACAAATAACTGAGATGGTTTATGCGCTTCATGGGTTCCTCTTTTTATGGAATCTAATTCATTACATCCAGAATTTTTAGCTCCTCCTTTGACATTTCGCAATGTGTCAAGAAACATCAGCGTCTTTGTGGCAACGAAGCCCCGGAAAAGCACATCATTACGAGAAATATGTCCGGCGTCAACGGCCGTAATCTTCTTATTTCTCATCGAGGACTTCCCTGATAGTTTAGAGGACCTGGCTCATCTTGTATGGCTTCTCGACAAACCTGCTCACACCTTGCTTCAACATGCTTTGCTTCTCTTCAGTTTCTATGAATCCACTCGCTAGAATTATCTTCACTTCCGGGTTCAGTCTCTTGAAAGTCTCGGACAAGTCGATGCCGCCAATCTTGGGAAGTCCAATATAAGAAAAGACGAGCTTGATGTCTCTGTGATGAAGGAATGTTGCGATGGCATTCTCTCCGTCATTCGCCGTTCGCACTAAGATCCTCAAGGGCGGAAGCGCGCGCCTCCTCAGTCAACCGAATTCTCTTCGGATCCTGAAAGGACTCGATTGACAGTCGACGGCAAAAGCTCGAGGGTTGACTTAAGAATGTGACCCGATGCATGTCTTGAAGGTATCTGCCCCCCGCCCTGCTTTTTCGCCGGCTTAGAGATCGAAACCAATCGGAAAGTCCGGCATTTTCTTTCTACTCAGCTCCAGTGCTCTTCTAAGGTCCGCCTGGCGAGTGGATAAATCGGAAATGATAAGATTGAAATTCCCCGACTTGCTGGCACTGAGAAATTGTTTATACTCTTCGGCTACCTTTACCGGTATGTGAGACTTCACTTCTCGAAGCTTAATGCCAATCGATTTCGAGACTTTGTGGTCGCCCTCAAGTTGAAGAACACTTATCGCATGAACCACCGAGTTTTTCTTGTTCATGAGTTCTCACCTTGTAGATCGACTTAAGGGTTCTCAAATCGGCATGACGCGAGTGGCTATTGTATATGAATGATCCGGAATTGCACCGACACTTTCGCAAAGCGTGCTCAGTGCCATCATTGAAGTGTTTTTGATCTGTATATAAATCTGAGGTCGGAGATCCGCTCTCCGGATGGAGGGTTACGATTCGATCTGGTAAAGTACATGATGGCATGAACCGTAGCATTGAACTTCTTGTGTATGGTTCCTTACCCTTCGCTCTTTCCGGTACGTTTAAGATGAACACCGCCTCTACACTGTCTGCCGATCAGTGTGATCTGCCGCCCTGGCCTGTTGATTTCTCTTGGTTAATCTATTCGAGTTGTTGCGTCGGCCGGCTCCGGACGGCGGCGACGACTCGAACAGGGTTGAAATCAAGCTGTGGGAAAAATGATTTCACGAGTTTCGTAGATCTTTGCAGAGGGTGAAAACCGGTGGTTCCCTACGATATTCCCAGAAATTCAAGCACACCGTTTATGAAAGTAAGCGGATGCGGCGGACAGCCGGGAACATAGAGGTCGACTTTGACATCATTGAGAAATGATCTGTTCATCTGAGCCGATTCTGCAAAAACCCCGCCGCTTATCGCGCAGGCTCCGACTGCAATCACAACCTTCGGATCACCGATGCTCTGGTAAGCGTCCATCAAAGCCGGGGCCATGTTCTTTGTGATGGGACCTGTCAGCACAACTCCGTCCGCATGTCGAGGCGATGCCACAAAATCTATCCCGAACCTTCCCATATCGAAGTTGACGTTACTGCAGGCGTTCAGCTCCATTTCACAGCCGTTGCATCCGCCGGCTGATACCTGCCTCAGCTTCAACGATCGGCCAAAGAGTTTATGTATCTCTCTCTTAACCTCGACAGCATTTTCACGATAGCTGTCGTATTCAGATCCAGAGGCGACGATCAAATGTCTTCTGTCCGATGCTGCGGTCTTGTGTATGTTGGTGAACCTGACGGCACCGCCCGATAATTTCTCACACTCGCCGCAGAAGATGCACTTACCGAGGTCAATTGAGACAGGCTCCTTCGAGATCGCCCCGGTCGGACAGATATCTACTATGCTTTGCCAATCGCCAGGATACTTCGTTTCGTCGATAACCGGAAACCCCCGATGGCTTTCCATCAGCTCCGCGTTCACTACGTCGGGAATCGCCTGACTTCCGTGTTTCCTTCTTAGCTTGAGCAAGTCCAGCATTTCACTCCTGCGATTGACTCATAAATCGAACCCGCAATATGAGAGGTTGAAGCTCTTATTGCACAGCGGGAAATCGGAGATTCCCTCCCCGCGCACGGCGAGCGAAAGTGCGAACCAGTTGTTGAACGAGGGATCTTTGACTTTCACTTTTCTGATATTTGCTTCGCTGTCTGAGATTAGGACGTAAGCGATCTCGCCGCGCCAGCCTTCCGTAAGCGAAACGACTATGCGGTCGGCGGCGGGTAAACCCGCCGTCTGCCTGACTGGACCCACAGTCAATCCGCCAAGCTGTTCGCTGATAATCTTTAACGACTGCTGTATCTCTATGAACCTTAGATATGCTCTGGCAAAGACATCTCCGCCTGGAAGCGTCAGCTTATGTACGGCAAGGAACTCGAATCCACCGAACGGATGGTCCGAGCGCACGTCGACCGGAACGCCGCTTGCGCGGGCAGCGGGACCGACCATCCCGATGGCCGTCGCGGTTTCCTTGCTGACCACGCCTGTCTTCTCGAATCTTTCGAGAACGGATGCCGAGGAAAACAGCACCTCTGACGCGAGGGCAACATCGTCTTCCAGTTTATTAATCGTGTCCAGGATTCGATCGTGCAGGTCGGGCGTGAAATCGAAATCGACGCCTCCCAATTTCATCAATCCCCTTCCGAAACGATTGCCGCAGATGGCCATCGTCGTGTTTATGACCTTTGTCCGCAGCGCACCGAACACGGAATTTCCCGTTAGATATGCCACATCGCCCGAAAGAGCGGAAAGGTCTCCAAGATGAACCGCTATTCTTTCAAGCTCGAGCGCTACCGTGCGAATTACCTTTGCTCTCCTGGGGACAGATGTCCCGGCAAGCGATTCATATGCGCGGATGAATCCACCCGCATGTCCGATAACGGTGTCGCCCGCTACCGACTCCGCCAGCTTCTCGAGATAAATGGGACGACTTGCGTTTCTCACAAACAGCTCTTCCACTCCACGGTGCTGGAAGCCAAGCTTGATCTCGAGCTGGTACACTTTCTCGCCGTGACAGGAGAACCTGAAGTGTCCGGGCTCGATTACACCAGCATGTATGGGTCCAACCCCGACCTCATGCACCTCCTCGCCCTTCATGCTGAAGAACCCGTATTGGTCCTCGTTCTCATCTATTCCCGGTATACCTTTCCGGAGCGGCTTCAGCCACGGATGGCCGACAGGTTCGATACCGAACTCCTCGTACAGCTCCCTTTCGAAAAGGTGAGCGGCAGGAACTTCAGGAGTCATCGAGGCAAAACTCTTCCTCCCCCGAAGCAACGAAGAAGCGATATACAGTCTCGATGCATTATCATCGGCAAGTACCGCGTATATAGTGTCGCCACTGTCGGTCCGGTCACCGAAGAACTGGACAAGCCTCTTTCCTGCCGCGACACTGTCGATGACGTGCCGTCTCAGCATTTCGATCGGATGCACCGGTATCTCGCCGAGTGCGACAGATTGCAGGTTCCTTGTTTCGAGCCAGCTCATTTCTTCAGCGCCGTTCATTTTCCTGCCACCTTGACCGCCGCGGCCGGACCGCTTGAAATGAATGCGGCGGCATTGCTCAACATCTCATTGATAAGATTCGGCATGTTTATCCCGACTACCACCAGCACTGCCAACAAAACGATCTGAGGCAGATACGCAGACAAAGCCAGCTTCACGGAACCTGTACTTTCAGTATCGCTGTCGACAAAGGCCATCCTGAAGACTGCGTTCCCCATTCCGAAAGTCACGACGACGATGAAAAGGAAAAACAAGAGGGCAAGCCATCCCTCGCCGTTTGTCCAGAACGCCCTTATGATAAAAAACTTGCTTATGAAAATCGGGAAGGGCGGGATGCCGATTATCGAGAGAAACGACACGATCCAAATCCAGCCTGTGACAGGATCCCTTTTCAATAATCCGCGGACATCTTCGATCTTCTTAGTGCCGTATCTATGAAGAATATTGCCCGAAGTGAGGAAGAGTGAGGTCTTGGAAAAAGAATGCGCCATTGTCTGGAGCATCGCCGCAAAGAGGCCGGGCTGGCCGAGTCCGACACCGATGAACATGATTCCCATGTTCTCGACAGACGAGTATGCCAGCATCCGCTTGTAATTTTTCACCCGAAGCATGTAGACCGCGCTGACAAGAAGCGAAAGAAACCCGGTGAGGAGGAGTATTATATTTGAGAACGTCTGCTGGTCAGCGCGAACAAGAATCTCCTCCACGCGAAGTATGCCGAGGAAAGCTGAGTTGAGCAGCGTTCCCGAGAGGAGCGCGGACACCGGCGACGGAGCTTCGGAGTGTGCATCGGGGAGCCAGGCATGTATGGGAGCCACACCCACTTTTGTCCCAAGCCCGACGAACAGGAACGCAAAGGAAAGCTTCAGCCACACCGGGTTAATCTCCGATGCGTGAAGGTACAGGTCATTAAAGAAGAGAGATCCGATACTCTCGCTCCCTATTGAAAGAGTTGTTATCCCGACGAATGCGAGCGCGATACCGACCGAACAGATGTAGATATATTTCCAGGTTGCTTCGAGCGAAGATTTCTTCTTCTCGAAGTATATGAGCAGCGCACTCGTCAGGGTAGTCGCTTCGACGAATACCCAGAGAAGAGCGAGGTTTGTTGCAAGTATTACGCCTGCCATCGCCACCACGAAGGCGAGCATTTCCAGAATATATACCGACTCCTGACGCGCGGTGAGATTATGTTCACGGAAATATGAAAGGCTGTAGAAGGACACTCCCGCAAAAACGATCGCCATTACAGCGAAGAAGAAGAGACCTATGCTGTCAAATCTGAAAAACACGAGTAACCAATTCGGAAGCCACGTCCACTCGATTCTCAGCCAAACCAGAAGCGTGACCGCGACAAAGATAGCGGCAGACCCGAGAAGCGCAGCCCGGTTGACAAACTTTCTTTTCAAGACAAAGCTTATCAGCCCGAATGCGAGCGGAAGTATAAAGACGAGGGTAATCATTTCAATCTTTCAGCTCCGTCAGGACATCGACATGACTTCCATCATATATTTCGTTGATCTTGTTGAAGAAGATTGCAAAGAGATAGATGGCGACGAACAGATCGAGAAGCACTCCGATGTTCACGAGCATGGGGAGCTCGTTTGCCACGGAGAGAGACAGGAGGAATATCCCGTTTTCGAGCATCATGTAACAGAGGATGTGCGTGATGATCCGCTTCCGGTTGACGATGAGGAAGAGGCTCAGCATCATCATCGCTATGGAAATGCCGAAGTAGAGAGGCTTTATGTCGCTACCGGTGCGGGCCGCCCAGAATGCAGCGACGAACCCGAAAACAAAAATTGCGGTCGCCACAAGAAGCGCATAGAACTGTGAGATATAAGGTTCGATCTCGCGCGGAGTCTCGTTCTTACGAATCACCTTCAGCAGAAAATAAGGGATCACAATCGCCTTGACGATGAGCGTCTCGAAAACAAGAAACGCGATGTTCAGCCCGCTCATCTCCTTTACGCCGACCATCACGAGGAGAAAGAGAAGAAAGCCCTGCGCCGCCAGCGTCTTCACGTAAGCTTCGATCCTGCTTACGGACGAAACATACAGCATCGTGGTGCCGAGAAGTATTATCAGTATGCTTGTCATCTGATTATCCCGAAGAGAAAGAACGCCACGACCGCAAACGAGGTAAGCGAGAGTGTGGTCATAAGGAAAAGAAACTGCGGGATATGGGAAATTCTGGACCGAGCGATGAGCGATTCGACGACCCCGACCGAAACGAACACGAGAGCCACGATCGATGCGGAGAGCGCACACGCCGGAATGAGCGCCAGCGAAGAAGGCACAAGGAGATCGGCTATCAGGATCGAGATTATCGTCATCTTCAACGATGCCGTGTACTGAATGAAAGCCAGGTCCGGGCCGGAATAGTCGAGCACCATCACCTCATGAATCATGGTCAGTTCGAGATGAGTGTTCGGATCGTCTACCGGCACGCGGCTCCCTTCTGCGAGCAGCATTATGAAGAGAGATACCACGAGAAGTATCTTCACGAGCGGCGAGAAGCCCGAAGCAAGGTTCACGGAAGCAAATATAGTCTCGAAGGAAAAATGGCGTGTCAGTAGTGCGAGCGAACCGATCACTATGAAGAACGCAGTTTCTACGATCGTGGAGTAAGTGACTTCCCTGCTCGCACCCATTCCTTCGAAGCTGCTGCCGGTGTCGAGCGCGCCAAGCACCATGAGAAACTTGGAAAGTCCGAGAAGGTATGCAAAGAGGACGAAATCTCCTTCAAAATGTATGACCGATCCGAAAACCGGAATCGGGATGATCGTCAACGCAAAGAAAGTGGCTGCGATGCCGATTGACGGTGCTATTCTAAAGACAGGAGAAGTCGTCGTGCTGATTACTTCGCCCTTGCCCATGAGCTTGAAGAAATCATAATACGGCTGCAGCACCGGCGCTCCTTTTCTTCCTGCCCAGAGGGACTTCACTTTCGATATCAAGCCGATGAAGAACAAAGGCGAAATAACGATTACGATTTCTGCTACCGCTTTCGGCATCATTTGATCCCCAGAATCCAGATGAGAAGAACAACAAGAAAGACCAGACCGTACATGATGTACTGCTGCATCCTTCCGCTCTGTATCCAAGAAAAGAGATTCAGGAATTTGTTCAAGATGCCGATCGAGGGTCTGAATATGTACCTCTCTGAAAGGTCCTGCGTGTGACTTTCGAGCGAAGCTTCCTCGGGAAATAAGACCGGCTGTTTCTCGACATGGATTTTCTGTGGGACAAGTTCCGCGACGAGATGAAGGAACGGCTGCGCGAAGGAGCTGCTCGTGTACTGAAGTCGGCTGCTTCCGACCTGGTAGCCGCAGTCCCACGTCTTGTATCTGGAGACTTTGCGCTTTCTCAACAGAAACGCTCTAAGTCCGAAAAAGAGGCCGGTCAGACCGATCAGAGCGGCAAGTGCGCCAGAGATCGTCCTGAAGATACCGGTCAAAGGGACCAACTGATCGGGATTGAGAGAAGGCACGAATTCCATTACCACATTCTTCAGCAGGTCGATTGTAAGCCATGGAAGCAGACCTATCCCCACGATGACAACGGTCAGGATCCCCATCGGTACGAGTAGGGTCCGTTCTCTTTCATTTGGTTCGACATGATACTTCGTGCGCGGTAGCCCTAGAAAACAGATGCCGTATACTTTTGTGAAACACAGAAGCGCCATCGCTCCGATGAAGGCCAGTCCTGAAAATCCGAACAGTGCGGCGACAACCATGGCGATTGAGCCTTCCGAAAAACTTCTCGCCAGGCCGAGATAAATAGCGAGCTCACTGATGAATCCGTTAAAGAGCGGAAGGCCGGTGATCGCCAGAGAAGCGATGAGAAACATCAGAGAAGTCAGCGGGATGTATTTACTCAGTCCACCGAGGTTGTCCATGTTTCTCGTGTGAGTTTGCGAGTAGACGACGCCGCTTCCGTAGAA
Source organism: Bacteroidota bacterium (assembly GCA_021789975.1). Lineage (GTDB taxonomy): Bacteria > Bacteroidota > Ignavibacteria > Kryptoniales > JAKASW01 > JAKASW01. The sequence goes on along the minus strand of JAJYIT010000037.1, from coordinate 9,033 downwards.
GAGCACACTTTTGAATGTGAAATGATTCACGACATGGAGCACCGCGCCGAAGAAACCGAGCATCGCGATCAGCGGATTGTTGTAGACAAGCCCCAGCATACCGACCCCGATGCCCATTCCGATTATGCCAATGTTCTCGATGCTGTGGTACGCGAGGAGCCTCTTGATGTCGTGCTGCGCTATTGCGTTCATGACGCCGAAAATTCCAGTGATGACCGAGACAACAAGTACCCCGTAAGCCAGCCTGTAATCCGGGATTCCCGAGAGGAGCAGGATTCTCAGTATACCGTAAATGCCGGTCTTTATCATGACTCCCGACATGAGCGCGGAGACACCGGTCGGCGCAGCCGGATGCGCCCTTGGAAGCCAGGTGTGCATCGGGACGATGCCGGCTTTTGTCCCGAAGCCGACAAAAAACAGGACAAAAAGAAGCATCGACACGGAGTCGTGTTTGCACAGCACGGCAGCAAATGAAGAGAAGTCGAGCGAACCGGAAGCAGCCGAAGCCCATGCTAAGGCAGCGATCAGGAATGCGACGCCCGCCTGCATCGCGATGAAATAGTAAAGGCTCGACTTGCGGACCTCATCATCCCCGTTTTCGAATGCCACGAGGAAGAACGAAGAGACGGACATTATTTCCCACACGATGAGGAAGAGTATCACGTTCTGTGTAACCTCCACGAGAAGCATCGACGCGGACATCATTCCGACGAAGAAGAAATACGAAGAGAGCGCAGCCCGCTGACCTCGGTACATCTTCATGTACCCGATTGAATAAATCGAAGTGAGGAGTGCACCAACCGAAGTCACCGAAGCGAACAGTGCAGCAAGCGGATCGAGTCGCAGGTATGCCGTGCCGATCGGTCCGGAGAAATGGACGGGCAAAACGAGCTGACCGCCGTTAAGGAGTGTCCCGAAGGCGGGAGGAAGGATGAATAACTGTGCAGCCGCGGCGAATACGAAAAACGCCCACGCCTTTGCCTTTTCGACGACAAAAATTGCGGCGAAGCCTCCCGCAAATATCAGGGCAGCACCGGCGAGAAAATCAATCATTCCCTGCCCGCTCCTTCGTCTGCCACTCTTTTTCCTTCTCGCGCACATATTTCATCACCTCTTCCTCGGTTGCTCTCGAGCTTAGATTTTCCAGGAAGAGATCGTTCTGGCAGAGATGGGAAATCTTAGAGAGGACTTCGAGGTGCATGCGCGGCGTGGCGGTGAACAGAATAAAGAGCGTATGAACCGGCTGCCCGTCGAGCGCGCGGAAATCTGTCGGATGATCGAGGTAGCAAATCGAGATGCTGGCGTTCTTCGGATCAGTCACGATAGGGTTGCGCGGGTGAGGAATCGCCACGCCTCTCCCGATTGCTGTCGGCATCAATTCTTCGCGGCGCATCAACGCGAGAATGATGTCCTCTTTCTTCAGGCCCTGGGGAGTGTGTATCCGTTCGACCGCATTGGTAATAACCTCTACGATGCTGGAACCCGGCACCGACGGTACTATCCCACCTTTCTCCAGCAGCCTCGGCAAATTGTGATCCGCGAGGCCGAGGTTTATCAGTGACGAAGACAGCTCTATTCTATTGCTGAGTATCCACTCGTTGATCTCTGCCCGGTTGAACCGATACTGGTGGTTGATGCGATAGCAGGGTATCTTCTTCTCTTTGATCCAGCGGTAAACTGTCTTCTCGTTTACCTGCAGCAGCCCGACAATGTCTTTTATCTTCAGTTCCATCTGTCAAAAACAATGCGACAATTATACTATGTTTGCCTTGAAAGTCCAAACAAAGGGGTACAATTCTTTTTATGTCCGGGAAAGTCCAAGGAGTCCGAATAGAGTCAGATTGCAGACTTAATTTCCTTTGACGTCCCCCAAGAAAGAGGTCCAGAACGATACCTACAGTTCTCGGAGAATGTATCTTGCGTTGAGCGCGGTAGCGATGTGAGGGAACTTGAGATCAGGCTAAGGAGTAACGGCGTCACAAGAAAAGGACCGGGAGATTTCGGAGTATTTACCGGTGAGACTCTGCATTCGGAAGGTATGGCTCCGTGAAGCATGTCGATGCGCAAAAACGTTCTCGTTTTCAGGTTGCCACTTCGGGTATACCGAATGGCCCATGGCAAAAGCGACTTAACCATTGAAATGCCGAGGATTAAGGAGTATTTAGATCTAAGCAAGGATTGTTTCACGAGATTGGATTCAGCGTTCAGGATTCCGTCCGGCATCCAAAAACCAAAGGTAATCCGAAAAAGGCTTAATTAGCTTATCCTCCCGACGGTGGCAATTTCATCTTTTTCAAAAAAACTGCATATCGTGGATCATTGACGATATTGTTCAATAGCGGATCGCCCCCCATCAGGGTAAGACCGGGATCTCTCTGGTCGTATGCCCTTTCCAGCCATCGGAAAGCTTCATCCTTTTCGTTTCTGAAGGCGTATATTTCTGCAATTTGAAACGCGCCACTCTCCTTGAATTGCTTGATGTATTCTGCCAAAACACGATTTGATTCTTCCTTCCTCCCAAGAGCATAATAGACTATTGCGAGGCCTTGCATCCCCCACGAAGGTTCATTTTCTTTCAGCATCTCCGTCAGAGCCGAATCGGGATTTCCCTTTTCAAGATAAACAAACCCCATGTACAGATGAGCCATATGATACTTCTGGTTTATCTCCAGACATTTCCTTAAGTAGCCTATTGACTCGTCGGGCAATTTCGCATACCAGGAAATCGCGCCGAGATCCAGGTAACCTATAGTTCTCAACGGGTCGATCGCAACAGACTTGTGAAGAAGTGCTATTGCTTCATCGAATTTCCCGAGCGCTGCCTTCAGAAGAGCGGTGCTGCCAATTGCTACGGCATTTCCGGGCTCAAGTTGAAGAGCTTTGTTGAAAGACTTATCCGCTCCACTCCAATCCCACTCATAAACCATCTTTATCCTTCCCAATTGTGCGTAGGCGCTGGAAAGGTTAGGATCGATTTCAATGGCTCTTCTTACTTCCTTCCGGGCTTCTAAGTATCCTTCGTCGGTAGGGACGTAACCCTGTTCAGCTTGAGCTTCGTGTACGCTCGATAACCCCACCCACGATGGCGCATAGCTGGAGTCAATTGACACTGCTTTCTCAAAATACTTGGCGGCATTTTCAAAGTTTTCTTTGCCACTCAGAGTGAAAAAGTGTTCTCCCAGGAGGTAATCATTGTAAGCTTGCGGATCCGTTTTCTGCTCGGGAGCCAATTTACTATTGCCTAGCAGTGCTGCATCAAGAGCAGCAGCAACCGCGCCGGAAATCGAATCTTGTAATGAGAAGATATTGGCCATCGTTCCGTTATAAGTATTGGACCATAGTGTGGCATCAGTTCGCACATTTACCAGGTCCGTTGATACACGAAGCAAGTTACCTTCTTTCTGAACACTTCCTTCGAGTATGTTGGTTACGTTTAGCTTTGCGGCTATTGTCCTGATATCGAGTCCCTTTCCTTTGAAAGAGAATGAAGAGGTGTGAGCGGTCACCCTCAGCATCGGGTTCTTTGCAAGTGTGTTTATCAGCTCATCCGATAGTCCATCAGAGAAATATCCCTGGTCCTTCTTTGGGCTGAGATCGTCGAATGGAAGGACTGCAATTGTCTTAATTTCCTTCGTTTCTTTCACAGTCTTTGGGGTAGCAAGGAGGAAATAAAGTGCGACTGCAAGTACCATCACCGCCGCTCCCGCAATCATCCATGGAAGCCTTGACAATCTTCTCGGTGTGCTGCCTTTGTTAGCTGTCGCCAGTTCCTCAGCAATTTCTCCCGCACTCTGGTAACGATCATCAGGGTCCTTTGCAAGGCACTTGCTGATTATGTGCTGCAATCGATCGTCAATTCCTGCGGCGGGTTCTGGTTCCTCATTCAGTATCTTGTATATTATTGCCGGATCATAATCTCCTCGGAACGGCATCTTCCCGGTGAGCATTTCGTAGAGCACAACACCGAAAGACCAAATATCTGCGCGATAGTCAACCTCTTTCCCGCTCGCTTGTTCGGGTGACATGTAGGCCGTTGTCCCCACGGTGGAGCCCACGTTTGTTAACTGAGCGCTGCCCTTCACCTTTGCCAGACCGAAATCCATTATTTTTACTATGCCATCATCTGTGATCATTATGTTGGATGATTTTATGTCCCTATGGATTATCCCCTTCTTGTGGGCAGCCGCCAACCCTTCGACAATCTGTTTTGAGTAGCTGATTGCATCGTTAACAGGAATAGACGAGGCGCTCCCTGTCCTTATGAGCCTTTTCAATTCCTTCCCCTCGATATATTCCATGACGATGAATATATCGTCATCCACCTCTTCGATCGAGTAAATTGTGGAGATGTTAGGATGGTTCAATGAGGCGGCAGCTTTTGCTTCAACAGTAAGCCTTCCTTTCTCTTCGGGGTCCGCCGAGATGTGACGCGGCAGGAACTTTATGGCGACCTTGCGTTCCAGCTTTATGTCTTGAGCGAGGTATACTACGCCCATGCCGCCCTCGCCCAACTTGTCAAGAATCTCGTAATGAGAAATGGTTTTCCCGGCCATCGAAATATTTCCTTTCGATCCTGCTTTGAAGATTACGCCAAAACAATTTCAGCCCCTGCTCTTAAACCAATGATGCGCCCGACAGGAGCCGTGCTGATCTATTGAGAGTCCCCCGAGACCATTTCCCGCCTGACGACCACAGCGGTAATATCATCATGCTGCGGAGCATCGCCGGCATGCTTTCTAACCGCCGTAACAATCTTCTCAACAATTTTGTCTGCAGCAGAAACGGTGCTGGTCCTTAATAATTCAGTCAGGGTGTTTTCGCCAAATTGTTCTCGCTCGCTACTCATCGCCTCAGTGACGCCGTCGGAGAAAATAACGAGGACATCGCCGGGTTGGAAACACACGCTGGAGTCCTCGAACTGAAAGTCATCCGTGATCCCGACCACCGTTCCACCATCTTTCAGACGAAGCATCTCTCCGTTCCTCCTGATCATAATCGGGGGCTCGTGACCTGCGTTGCAGTAAGTCAGCGAATGGTCTGATGTATCCAGTATGCCGAAAAAGAGAGTGGCAAACTTCTCCGGGCTTGTACTTTGGTAAAGTTGTCGGTTGACTCTCGATACGCACCCTTCAACGGAAGCACTGAGATAGGTTTGGGCCCGAAGTGACGCCTGCAGATTTGCCATAAGAAGTGCGGCAGTCAGACCTTTACCTGAGACGTCGCCCAGACACAGCGCAACTTTCGTATCCTCGACCGGAATAAAATCAAAGTAATCACCGCCGATAGTTCTCGCTGGAAACGTGGCACCTGCAATTTCATAGCCTTCGAGTTGAGGCGAACCTTTCGGCAAAAGATCTGCTTGAATTTGAGAGGCGAGCTTAAGCTCCTGTTGCATCTTGATAAGCGAACGCTCTTCCTCATACAGCCTGGCGTTCTCTACAATCTGGGCCGATTGCGCTGCAATTATCGCCAACAGACGCTGATCGTCTTGCGTAAACCCATTTCCACCCTTCTTATTGTAAACCGAAAGGACACCCTTGAGGGCGGAACGCACCAGCATCGGGACACAAAGTACTGATTTTATAGATTCGTTCCATGGAACGCCTCGAAATCTTTCGTCGGTGGCGGGGCTGTTTACCATTAGCGGCTTCTTGTTCAGATTCATCCAGCCTAGCAGAGCCTGGTCGAAATGGAACTGATCGTGGTCGGCAGAACTTGCCATCGTTCGGATAAGAGTCTTCATAGGCTGACTGGGCTGGTCGTCTACGAGAGTGATTGTCCCCTGTTCGGCATTGACCGCTTTGAGAGACCGACTGATAATTTTTCGGATGATTGCTTCAGAATCGACGACCGCGCCGATTGCCGTCGCCAACTCATTTAGAATAGACAGTTCTTCTACGGCGCGCTTTAGACTCCCATTTTCCTCTTGAAGTTGTCTAAAATCATCCACCTTCTAACCTCTACTTATTAACAGCCTCATGAAACGACTTTCAAGTTGTTCACAACTGGGGCAAATCTAAAACAGAACAAATGAAAAATCAAATTTAATAAAATATGCCTTTCCGATTTGCACATATTCCGTTTGTTTAATTTGAATTCAAAGGCCAAGAATTCCATATTGCCACCACAATTAGGAGAAAAATCAATGCTGATAGAAAAATTAAAACAAATCCTAATGCAGGGCGGCCGATTCCTTCTCCTGTTGATAAAGAATCCTCCCACATATCTAATAGTGATCGTCCTCCTATTCTGGTATCGGTTTTGGGATGGCGTACACAACGTATCCCAACATCTAATAATAAAATGGCAGGTAGTAGGAATATTGGAAGTATTGGTATGGATGATAAGCTTAATTTGGGCCGTTCATATCGCAATGGAATTACACACAGAAAAGAAAAAACGGGATTGGTTTCTGATGCCCTTTGAAGGGCTAAAATGGAAAGTTTATAATAACGGAAACATCGCAGATATGCCCTTGTGTAAAGAGCATGAATTCTATTTGTATGAGAAGGATTCAAATCATTTCTTTTGCTCTTCCGACAAAAACGAACCGTTTCCTGAATTGAAACGCGATACGATACAACAGTTGCACGCATTAGCCTTTTCAAAAAGCAAATCCATCTTGGAAAGGAAGCAAAATCCCAAATCATTTTTAATTTCTCCTTAATATGTGCAAACCGGAAAAGCATATAATAAAATGTCTGTAGTGCCCTAATTTGAATCTCACTTCAAAGAAGAAAAGTAAATGAACTGCCATGATCGCAAGGATCTCGAAGTTCTGTATCGCTAAAAGATCCTTAGCGTACCTTAGCGATCTCCGCGGTTTCAGCAAAGCATAAATTAGGACGCCACTGAAATGTCGGTAGTGGGCTACTTTGGCTTAGGAAAGGACTTACCACTGAGCCGTTGGCTCATCAGCCTCTGGCTGAGAAACGCACGAATTCTATTTTCCCAATCCGAATCACGCGAATCAGATCTTTAACGCCCCCTGCCGGTAAGCCGGGCTGTCAGACTTCTTTCTACTGAGTTCGACGATGTCGATATGATCTCTTGCATCGTCAGACTCTCCACATCAGTTGTCAAGCAGTATCTTGACCTTATACCACTTAGCTCTGATTTGTGAGTGCTCCATCTTGTTTATGTCAAATGACCCAGGATCATTTGATACTATTTCAAGATCATTAACTTCCTTACCTGCACGAAACTCCCTGCTTCCAATCTGTAGAAGTAAACTCCGCTTGGCAGTGAAGATCCGTCGAATGTTACCTGGTAATGGCCTGATTGCTTGTAACTGCTGACAAGAGTTTCGACGAGTTGCCCGAGAACATTGTAGACTCTGAGAGTAACAAACGAGAGGTTGGGTATGTCGTATGCGATTGCTGTTGTTGGGTTAGTGGGGTTAGGATAGTTTTGGTACAAGGAGAAAACATCAGGGACCCTTCTTCCGTTGCCCTTTATTTCAGTTCCTCCATTGATCGTATGCTCAATGCGTCCATAGTCACCCGTGAACCAACCATTGTTTGCATCCAAGAAGAAAATGCTGAAGACTGCACTGCTATCGTTTTGCGTCCTGTAACTGGTGGTCCAGTTTGCACCGCCGTCGGTTGTGTGCAGGACTACTCTGTCGGGATTTTCATTCGGTATGCCGTCGTTCGTGCCGATCCAACCGGTATCTGCATTTAGGTAGAAAAGACATTTACTTTTCGATTGTGGAGCTATGCCGGTATTGGTAACCTTGAACCAAGTGGTGCCACCATCGGTTGTCTTCAGAATCTTACCCTCGCCACCAACAACCCAGCCATTATTAGAGTCGGTGAATTGTATCGCGTTGAATGCTCCGGCTGATACATCGGTGTACTGGGCGACCCAATGGATACCTCCGTCCGTCGTGTGATTGATCAACATGGAGGTATCCTCCGAGGCGGTATTCATAATCGACCAGCCGTTATCTGCATCTACGAAAGAGAAAATACCAACAGTGTCGTGAGTGGGCGTAACCCAACTATTCCCGCCATCTGTACTCTTTTGAAAAAGCGCGGTTGCGCTATCGAGGTTATAGATGAGAGCCCAACCTGTGTTTTCATCGATGAACTGCACCTCTAATCCCGCGTCGCCTGCTGTCGTCGACATTACCTTCTTCTGCCAGGTAGCTCCGCCATCTGTTGTCATGTGGAGCACGGCTCCGTAGCCTCGGCCAAAAGTCGTTCCGATCCCATTTATTTTCCATCCATGTGTCTGATTGACCCAGCTCATCGTGACGGCCGGATCAGCGAAGCTCCAGACTGTATCGGAGGGAAACGGTGTCACGACGGACCAACTATTACCGGCGTCGGTAGTGTGCAAAAGATTTCCCCTGCTCGTTGATATCCATCCCTCTGTTGAACTCACAAACTGGATCTTCCCACCGCTAAGGACATTCGCTGTTCCATTTGTCGGATTTGCCTGCAGCACCCACACTTGGGCCCAGACGGCAGCATTCATTCCAAAGTAGATGCACGAAACTATCAGCCAAGTAAAGATACCCTTCAACATAACGATCCTCCACATTCTTAGTCCAGCGGAAAACGAATTTACCGGTTAATTGAATATGCTCACAAATCAGGCCGCACGTTAGCGTCATTAGGTTACGAAAGAGATTGGGTAATTCAAAGTGCGCTTCGTCAACCGACAATGGTACCTTCAGCAAGACGAGTAGGTCTTCCCATGCGTCACCATCCACCAGGATGCACTTTGGAAGCTCGCGTAGTCAAGAAGTGAGATTGATACTGCAAAGGAACACCCATGAAGTGTAAGACAAAATGACGGACCTCCGGTATCCCAACTTCACACGCCTGGGACACGCCCTCTACATGGGACACAGAATTCGTAAACGTGACAAACGCTGTATCTTCTGAGGAACGAAGTTTGGGTTGTGCCCCCCGTATCTTGGTCCATTTTGAGAGAGAAAAAGTGAGTAAATTTTCACGAACAGAATGGAGATCACGGGACATGAAGAAACGATTCACAGAGCAGCAGATCGTCTTTGCCCTCCGG
>JAJYIT010000036.1 GCA_021789975.1 Bacteroidota bacterium | reverse complement strand
ATGAATCATCCGGCGAATGTGGGTCACATGCTCATGGCAGTGAACATCGAAGCCTTCATGGCAAAGGAATTATTCTACGAGCGGATAGGAAGACTAGCGGATCAGATCAAATCGTCGAAGAAGAGACTGGGGACGTCTGAGATAAATATTCCGGGTGAGAGGAAACACCGAGTGAAAGAGGATCGCTCAAAGTCGGGGATCGTGCTCGACCAGTCGACAATTAAGGAGCTTCGAGCGCTTGGTGTGGATCATGAAGTCGTGCCCCCTTTCTAAGTCAATCCCAGTCCCCCTAGGTAATTCAAGTTCCACAGATTTCATGGACATGGGTGAATTTCTCATCCGAAAATTGCCGGTGATCGTCCAATTGATCGTCTACGAATTTTCGTCCCATGAAATTGTTGTACCTGCTGGTTCTTTTTACCCTTCTTAGTTCTGTCAGCCCTCCCTTTGCATTTGCATGCAGCAAGTAACTGTGCGGAACCGCCTCATGCTAAGTATTATTCGCCGGTCGTAGCACGGTCAGCTCCATTCGAATGTGGTATTCCACCATCCAGTCTTTAACTTGCATAATCAATACCCTCCAAAGAACTTCTTCTCCCCGATTTCCCTTTTATCTCGTCTTGGTTTCTCCAAAAGCCAGGAGGTGCAATAGCCTCCGATGTGAGAATCCTGCGCGGCTTTTTGTCTTTCGTGTTCCCGGAAGACACAAAGCCATCAACGGCTAGTCTACACGCAGATTCTCCCTTAATAGTGCGAAATTAGGAGCTTTTCGGTGGAATAAATTACCGGCGTGACACGTAACTTTTGCGCACACGACGCAATTTTTACGCACAGAAGGGAACAAAAGGAGCAGTTTCAGGCGTTATACATACGGCATGTGCTTTGCATCACTAAGCATGTAATGATGTGAGGTACAACACAGGACGGTGTCTTCACGAGGGGGCCGGCGTCCCAAGCTTTTCAGTGCTCGGGGGCCCGCCGTGTCCGTCGCTATTCAGTTTTCTAAACGGCTCTTTCGGCCAAGTCTTCTGACAGAGGTCTGGAGGATTTACCACGTCCTGTTTAAGAGAGTGCAGCTTGCAAACTAGATCGGCCCCCGGGACACGTGCTATTGAAGTCGGGGAGCAAAAACTGGAGAACCAAAGAGTATGAACGCGTGGAAGGGCGGACGCCTTCTTGGGATGGCACTGATGCTTTTTCTGGCCTCGGAGTCACTTAGATCTCAGACAAAGCCATGGGTTACAGCGTACTTTGGTGGATGGAACATCTACACGATGCCCGCGTCCACCATAGATTTCGGTGGCATGACGGTATGCGACCACATGTCGATTTTGCCATCATCTAGCGGCACTTTTATTAACGCTCCACCATACATGTCTCAGAATTACTCGGCGCAACTTGTCTCCGCGGCCCACGCTGCCGGAGTGAAGGTGACGATTACAATGGGGGCATGGAGTACAGCATCAGATTTCAGCGTTGCCACTAATGCGACAAATCTTCCCACGTTTGTTGCTAACCTGGTGGCCTTCGTAAAAACCCGAGGTTACGATGGAGTGGATATCGATTGGGAACCATTTGGAGTTTCAGATACAACTCAGTGGGAGGCGCTCATAATTGCGTTGCGAGCCGCCTTACCTTCGCCTTATTTAATTACAGTAACTACAGGATGGTACAACCCAGCTGTTTACTCAGCCTATGCGTCGATTCAGAATTATGTGGACCAGATAAACATTATGACATACGATTTCTCCTGGGCCTCTCCCGGATACAATACGTGGTACGCCGCGCCGGTCTACTCCTGGGGGACAATTCCGAGCAATGGACAGCCAAACGTGTCGTGTGACGGACTTGTAAAGGCTATGGAAGCGGCAGGCATTCAGGCAAGCAAAATTGGTATCGGATCTGAGCCGGGAGGCCAGCTATGGATGGGCTGCACGGGACCGAATCAATCCATAAGTGGTGTTACGGTGAAGGGAGATGTTCCTCTGTATGCCAGCACAGGTACTCCCAGTGTAATGTCCACTTACTACAACCCGGCATATTATCACTGGGACTCCGTAGCCCAGTGTGCATATCTGAGCAATCCCACCCAGAATTGGTTCTTATCCTACGATGACACTACGGCACTTGCCGCCAAACTCGCATATGTTAAGAGCTCAGGCATTGGCGGTATTATAATCTACGAGATAGGGATGAGCTACAACAAGAGCAACGGTACCAATCCGTTTCTCGATGTTACGCGCGAATTTCTCGGGAACGGCCCACCACCTCCTCCGGTGCAGGACACAATTCCTCCTGTCATTGATATCGCTGCTCCGCAGAACGGCAACACTGTGTCGGGATCGGATGTATCTGTATCGGCTTCAGCTTCCGACAATTCCGGAATCGCTTATGTCACAATATCGATAGACGGTACACAGGTCGCTTTTCTTACCAGTGCCCCTTACACATACCAATGGAACACCACAGGATATGCGGAAGGCAACCATACAATTAGAGCAGTGGCTTCTGACTTGGCCGGCAATAGTGCGTCTACTTCCATTACAGTCAACGTAAACAACTTACCTGTCGATACCACTCCCCCCACCGTCTCGATTACATCTCCTCAGCCTAATAGCATAGTCACAGGGATGGTGCCCGTTGAAGCGAAAGCAAGCGATAACGTCGGCATAAAACAGGTCTATTTCTTTGTAGATCACGTGAATGTGTCTATTCTCGGAAACCCACCTTATACATACAGTTGGAATACGTCCGCTTACAGCGACGGTCCTCACGTCCTGGAAGTGCAGGCTTTTGATCCTTCGGGAAACAGCGATTCGGCGCTTATCGACGTTACCGTGAAGCACGACATTACCCCTCCGGTGGTCTCGATCAACTCGCCTTCAAATAACTCGTCTGTCTCAGGAAAGGTGTCCATCTCTGCCCTTGCTGCCGACAGCACAGGGATTTCTGCGGTGACTTTCATGATTAACAAGAAATCGGTGGCGGTTGTCTCGATTCAACCTTACACCTATTCCTGGAACACAGACTCCTTGATCAACGGGAAGTATCTGATCAGCGTAACTGCGCAGGATTCTGCCGGGAATTTCGCCACCGATTCGGTAAGTGTTGTTGTGTCGAATCATGTACCTCCCTCCGTGATAGTCGAAAATCTTGCCCAGGGCGCGACATTGAAAGGGAACGTTCTTTTCCAGGCGAATGTATCCAGCCTTGTCGGGATCTCAAGCGTGGTCTTCGCGCTGGATACCTTGCAACTTGGCCGAATAACCAAGGCACCGTTCAGTTTATCATGGAACAGCAAAAGTGTGTCTGACGGCGATTATACTCTATATGTCGTTGCCAGCGATTCCTCCGGCAATCTGGGAACAGATTCTATATCGGTGAATATCGACAACGGGTCGGCTGGAATAATTTCAACCGGTGGCGTCCCCACATCATTTGGTCTGTCGCAGAACTATCCCAACCCGTTTAACCCGTCGACCGCCATCGATTACCGACTCCCGGCGGAGAGTCATGTTGAGCTGGTAGTGTACGATGTCCTCGGGCGGGAGATTGCAAATCTGGTGAACGGCGTGGAATCTCCCGGATATTATAGAGTTACTTTCGATGCGAGTCGTCTGCAAAGCGGCGTTTACATATATCGAATTGTCGCGGTTAGTTTGGATGCGAAAAGTCATTTTGCTCAAACCAGAAAGCTGGTCCTATTGAAGTAAAAATCCGACGGCTAACGCATATTGGTTTGTGAAGTTGGGCGATTGATGTAGCTACTGGATTTCAGGGAGATAGAGCAATGTGAGGCGGCGCCGTTATTATCGATTCCATTAATGCTTATTAAAGTTTGGGGCACAAGACGGCACCGGAATTACCGGGCCCGACCTGGCATGGTCTACTCCTCCGACTGTAACTCCCGATGTTCCACTTTATAATGCGAACGGGACAGGGACTATGCAGGAATATTACAACTCACAGTACTATCATTGGGATCTAGGTGCGGAAGCTTGTTATCTCAGCATACCCAATTCTAATCCAGCGGATTCATATTTTATTTCTCACGATGATTCAAATTCAATAGCTGCAAAGCTCGCTTACATCCAGAAGAATAAGCTCAGCGGATTTATGATTTACGAGTTAGGGATGGGATATCCGTGCGGAGGCGCCTATCCACTCCTCACGAGCCTCAAGGTGGATGTCGCCGAACTAACAAGCGGCGCCACCAACTTGCTGCCACATTTGGTCTGGCCACTAAATGGGGCCATAAACGTTTCATCACCCGTTTCTCTCGACGGATATCCATGCTCCCTTTTCTGTCTTATGAAATTCAGGTATCTGAAGACAAGTGGTTTTCATCAGTGGTAGTAGATCAGACTGGTATAGAAACCGACACTCTCTCGTTGCCTGGATTGCGCGAAGGGGCGACTTACTATTAACGAATCGGCACGGGACTTCCGCCACTAGTGACCATTTGGTCTCCTGCTAACAGTTTCACCACTTCTACCACAGCAGCCGTCAAGAGTCCTCCACAGACAAGCCATCCGACTACGCTCACATTGGGGCAAAACTATCCGAATCCCTTCAACCCGACCACGGTCATGAGGTTTACCTTGCCGGTCAGTGGAATGGCATACCTAGGAATCTATGATATGCTGGGGCAGGAAGTGGCGGCACCGGTCAATGCCTATTTGGCGGCAGGTACGCATAGGTTAATATGGAATGCGAGTGATCTGGCGAGCGGAGTCTATATCTATACGTTGGAATTTTGAGAAAATCGGATCTCAAGAAAGATGGTCCTGGAAAGATAGGAAGAGAGATCTGTTTTGCCGAAATCTGCTCAAGAATAGACTTTGGTGAGGTAGCTTTTGAGTGAATCGAAATCTGCAAATATTTCAGAAGCACACCCTAGCACCCAGCTCGGAATTTCATCGGGATCCATTCCTCTTACAAGGTAGACAGGCCTTCCGAAGATCGCGGCGACCGTTAGTTCTCCCTTTGTTCCTGCGCCGCGTTGGGCACTCTCATCATAGTAGCATATCACATAGTCCGAGTGAAGAATGATCTCGCTGGAATCGAGCATCACTATTTCTTTCGCTATTTCCTGGTGCTTCTGAAAATTGTTTGACTTGGCGGCGCGAAAGTCGACTTCCGGATATTTCGTTGTGAGGAATTCCTCGCTTGCCTTCACCGGATTGAAAGCGGAGTGATTCAGTTTATCCTTGAGCCATTCCTCTAATTTACTTCGCCACCCGGCACCGTTGTCTTTGGCAAACTCCATCCCTCCCGACAGATAGGCTTTCAAATTCATGGAACAAAGTTAAGGCGCGAGGTTCGAAAATGGAAGAGCATCATTGATTTTAAACTTAGAATTAATATATTGAATCAGTTCTTTGTAAAAGTCTTTGAAAATCTTTCATCAAGAACCGCTCGCTTTTTAGATCTACTGACACGCGGTTTGTGACTGCCAAGAGTAAATCCATCGGACTGCCTGCCGGCAGGGTGGGTTGACTAATATGACAATCACAAAGGGTTGAGGGAACAGGCCCATTGAAACCCTGGCAACCGTCCCGGCTGATAGAAACAAGATGCCTGGAGTCCGGTGCTAATTCCTGCCCATGATATTCTGCTGCGTTTGCAGCACGTCGGATATTCCGGACACAAGTTCGGGCTTTCCGAATGGGGAAGATGAGTTAAGAATGGCAACCTCTTCTTGCTCCAGCGGAATATCTAAAGTCAGTCTTTCCGATCAGCGCGAAGAGGTTTTTTTGTCGATATGCTATGGTTCTTCTGATGAGAGTTTAACGATTTGTCTAATGATTAATATATGAGGAGGAGAAAATAGATGAGTACCAACGGTAAAGAGAGGAAATATCATTTCGAGACTCTCCAGCTACATGCCGGACAAAAACCGGATCCGACTACGAATTCGAGAGCAGTCCCGATCTATCAAACGAGTTCGTACGTATTCAACGACACCGAACATGCAGCCGCTCTGTTCGGACTTCAGCAATTCGGCAATATCTATACCCGAATAATGAATCCGACAAGTGATGTTTTCGAACAAAGGGTCGCAGCGCTTGAAGGAGGAGCGGCGGGACTTTCAACGAGCAGCGGGCAGGCCGCACAGATGCTTGCATTGACCACAATTGCCCAGTCCGGTGAAAACATTGTGTCGACCTCGAACTTGTATGGTGGAACATACAATCAGTTCAAGGTGACATTTCAGCGATTGGGAATTAACGTGAGATTTGCCAAGGGAGACGATGTCAGGGAATTTGAAAGACTCATTGACACCAAGACGAAAGCGCTCTATATAGAAACCATCGGGAATCCGAAACTGAACATCCCGGATATAGAGTCGTTGGCCAAGTTAGCCCATTCAAAGGGGATTCCGCTGATTGTGGACAACACTTTCGGTGCGGCGGGATATACGTGCAGACCAATTGATTTCGGTGCAGACATAGTCGTTGCATCGGCGACAAAGTGGATTGGAGGCCATGGTACATCGATCGGCGGCATAATCGTTGACTCCGGCAAGTTTGACTGGGGCAACGGCAATTTCCCGGTCTTCACGGAGCCGAGTCCCGGTTATCATGGTATGAAATTCTACGAAGTGTTCGGCCCGAAATCTCCCTTCGGCAACATCGCTTTCATAATTCGCGCGAGGGTTGAGGGGCTCCGCGATCTTGGTCCTTGCCTAAGCCCGTTCAACTCGTTCTTGTTCCTGCAAGGACTGGAGACACTTTCTCTTCGTGTAGAGCGGCACTGCGAAAATGCGATGAGGTTGGCACATCACTTGAAAAATCACCCTCGAGTCGATTGGATAATCTATCCCGGGCTAGAGAATCACCCGGATCATCAAAGAGCGAAGAAATATTTCAGGGATGGACTTTTCGGTTCAATGCTTGTATTCGGCATAAGAGGGGGGTTGGAAGCCGGGAAAGCTTTCATCAACTCTCTGAAGCTGACGAGCCACCTTGCTAACGTCGGTGATTTGAAGACGCTTGCTATTCATCCTGCTTCGACAACTCATCAGCAGCTCTCAGACGAGGAACAATTGTCAGCCGGCGTGACGCCGGATATGGTTCGTGTGTCGGTCGGGACAGAACATATTGACGACATCATACTGGATTTCGATGAGGCATTGGACTCAGTCAATCAAACTGTTCGCGCATAGTCATTCCGGAAGGCTATGATCGAGACGATTACGAAGATAATTGTAAGGACTCAGAAGGTTCGGCTTTATACAGAAGCCGAACCGTTTCACTTCGAATCTGGCCCGACTCTGGCACCGGTAGACGTAGCGTTCGAGACCTACGGAGAGCTGAACAAAGATGGAACGAACTGCATCCTCGTCTGCCACGCGCTGACCGGAAACTCTCACGCGGCGTTTTATAGCTCAGAAGAAGATAGGGTGCCAGGTTGGTGGGATGGAATTATCGGCCCCGCAAAAGGCATTGACACCGACGAGTACTTCGTGGTCTGCCCAAACATTTTAGCGGGATGTTACGGCACCACCGGTCCGATGACGATAAATCCGAGGACGATGAAAGAGTATGGCACAACTTTTCCTGCCACGACGATTCGTGATATGGTGCGTGTGCAAAAGCGGTTGCTGGATTGGCTCGGTGTAACGAAAATACAGCTGGTAATAGGTGGCTCAATGGGAGGGATGCAGGCGATCGAGTGGGCGGTAATGTATCCCGACATGGTCATAGCGGCCGCCCCGATTGCCACCGGTGCATCTCACACCGCCTGGGGAATAGGGTTAAACGAAGTGGCGCGTCAGGCAATATTCACGGATCCCGCGTACAAAAACGGAGACTACTATTCTTCAGGTCAGCCCGCGCGTGGTCTGGCTCTCGCTAGAATGGTAGCCATGATAAGCTACCGAAGTCCAGAATCGTTTTCCCTTCGCTTCCAGCGTGAGAGAATCAAAAATGCCGACGGCGTCGACGTCTTCGATTTGAAGAACATTTTTCAGATTGAGAGTTATCTCCATTATC
The DNA here is from genome assembly GCA_021789975.1 of Bacteroidota bacterium. Lineage (GTDB taxonomy): Bacteria > Bacteroidota > Ignavibacteria > Kryptoniales > JAKASW01 > JAKASW01. The sequence continues at coordinate 32,157 of JAJYIT010000036.1, read as the reverse complement.
AGGGCGCCAAGCTTGTCGAGCGGTTCGATGCGAACACATACGTCTACATAACCCGCGCGATGGATCTTCACGACGTGGCGCGCAACAGGGGTAGCCTTGAAGAGGTGCTTGGGTCGGTCAAGCCGCAAATGCTCTGCATCGGAATAACTTCTGATCTGCTCTATCCGGCAACCGAGCAGCATGGACTTGCGGAGCTGATGCCGCACGCAACTTACGCGGAAATCCAATCCATCCACGGCCACGACGCTTTTCTCATAGAATTCGGTCAGCTGAATCGGATACTCAAAGAGTTCCTGCGGGAGGCGGCAAGTCAATAAAGATACTATCTCCTCGCCAGGCGGAAAGTTGTACGATGACCATTATCCCTGTCTGAAATTTATATCTTCGCCAGCGCCGCTACTCGTGCAATAGTTTCAATTGCAATGGCCGACAATGCCGCTCCGTAGTCGAGATCGATGTTCTCCATGGTGTCTTTCGTGTCATGATAACCCGTGCGATCGATGTCGTAATTCTCCATGAAGAGAACGACCGGTACTCCGACGTCGGAAAAGATCTGGCAGTCTGTATTGTAAAGTGAACTTTGCGGGTCGTCGTGGGTTCGAACCTGTCCGTCCAATTCCGGATGCCGTGCAATATCAGGAACTGTTGCTCCGTCGGTCGTGCGCTTGCCTCGTTCCTGCCGACCGCTGCGCGTGTTCCATTCCGGCACTTTCTCATTCCAGATCATATTTGCGATATGGGCCTCGTATGCCAACCGGAGCGACTCACGGTTCCGGCCGGGAGAAATCTGAAATATGTCCTGCGCATTCTCTCTGTTGTGTGCGATCATATCCATAACATAAACTCCGACCAAACGTACCGGCGACAGATCAATTAACTCGTTCTCGTCGACTTGCAGTCCAAGATTCCTTTCAACCAAGGACTGGCAGAAATGTCTCGTGCCAAGAGAGTCAGCAGGAAACTCCTCGCCGGTGATATGCAGCAGCCAGACGTCGCGCTCCAGTTTACCTTCCTTTGCAAGCCTCAGAAAGATCGGTGCAGCCTGCAGCAATGTCGCCGTCGCAGAGTGATTATCATCGGCACCGGGAGCTGCGAGTCGCGCGCCTGAACCGCCGCGTGACTTGTCATAAACATCTTCCATGTATGCCGTGTCGTAGTGATCTCCCAGTATGACCGCTTCATTTCGATTCTTGCCGGGGATCGTAACGAGAATGTTGCGCTCCAGCTCGTGTCCCTCTTGACTTAGCTTCCACCCACCGAATGAAGAGAAATCAAAATCGGTTTGCCAGCGGAAAGGCAGCCCTCCTACAACCGCTTTGCCTTCCATTCCCGCGGCCGCGATTGCATGTCGATGCCGTTCAATCAGATACTCACCAAGTTGTTTAAGGTCACGGTGATGATGCGCCGTTTGTTGCAGCGTCGGAGGATCCTGTACCACGTCGGCGTTGTCTTTGTTGACGTAGCGGCCATGTGACAGAGTCACGATGTCGTTCCAGTATGCTTCCTCATAAGCACGCGTGGCTGTCGTCTCAAACGTGATTGCATCGGGCAATATTTGGTCCGGCATTAGGAGAGATTCTAAAGTTTGTCTCACTCGCGGTGCTTCCGAGTGTCGGGTCGCATGATCGGGGAGGGCGCTCAGCCAATTGCCTAATCCCTCTCCCTTTGCCGTTCGAATCAGGTGGGATGCAAAGCTGCGTTGCAGCGGTTGTTTATCCAGCGCTTCCCATGTGTCGAGAAGTGAAATGATGTTCAAGGCAGTTTCGTGTGCGTAGTGATCGTGGGAGGTCTCGAAATATTTCAAGGCGGACAGGTAAGTCTCGCGCCCTAGCAACCGTGGAAACAACTCAACGGGGTCACTGAGATTTGCCATCTCGGCGTGGTACGCTGTCAGGTAACCGGCAGGCGTATTGTCAAGGAGTCTGACGTCGGTGCCGTCATGAGGCGAGAAAGCCACCAACGGGCGATGCCAGTATACTTCATACTTCCCGACCCGCATGCCTGGGAATTGAAATCGATAGCGGAAGATTCCCCCCTCTACAACTTCGGCGGCAGCCCGTTCGATTTCGTCGTGCGATGCACCCGGACCATCCAAAATCAATTCACCATTTTCTCTCCATAGCTGGCAATTGCGGGCCATCGGTTTGTCGTAAAGGTCTATCGCGTCGAGCGAGGTACTGAAAAGAATTCTAGCTACCTTGTCCGCCTTCCTGCTCTTTGCGGCACCATCTTCGTTTCTGTGCACTCGATTCCAGCGATTGGTGCGACGGTAATCGTTGAGCAACAGCTGGGCCTGCAATTCGGTTTCCATTTTGTCGCGACGCGGTTCGTGGAGCCAACCGGATTGTGGCACACGCATCCCGTCCGGTCCATCATGCCTGGCAACGAGCCTCTGGAGCGGGAGCTGCATGGCAAACGGTAGCTGCTTCTGCAGATTCAGATAAACCGGAATTCCCCAGAAAACAAGACTGCCGGGGAAAGGAAGCAGATGCAATTTGCCGATGAGATACTTTCGCCTCACAGTCTCCGGTAGGCTACTGAACGGCGCGAAGGTCAGAAGATATTTCACGTCATCGAAAGATGAGTTTTCAGCAACGACATAAGGCCCCGTCCAGGTTGGAAGAGCCTTTTCATTCAAGTAGGCAAACCTTGAATTGACCGGAGAAGGGAAGATACGAAATCCAACTCGTGCAAGCTGAGATGCGTCTTTGATTTCTTCTTGGTAAGCCGCCCGCAAGAGATCTGATATGAACGACAAAGCAAATTGTGCGGGGAGTTCCACTCCTGGCGCCGAGTAGAATGATTTCCAGAAGGCCCGTTCAGGACCCTGTTCGCTGCCGCCGAAAAATGTCCACCGAACCCGCCCCATGTCGTCCTGAGTTCGCGAGAGTGCCAGGGGGAGCAGGGTGACGTATCGCTCGTGATTGAGGTGACCGGCACGTCCGGCGATTTCGGCGGGCCAATATGGGTTGCCTTCGAGATTACGTCGCCGATGTCCAGCAATGTGATGCGCCGGCATTCCGTGTCCCAACTCGCGAAGCTGTGCCATAACTTGCCTAGCGACATTCTCAAGACCGGGCCTGATTTCGTACTCCTGCTCGACTTCAGTTACACGCCAGCCGTAGGCATCATCGTCCGAGAACAAAGTGTCGATAGTGCCATAAGGAAAGCGGCCAAGCCGGGGCGGTGGCATGAACTCAGAGTAAGCAGGGAGAGGAAAGTCCCCGTCGCCTGCGAACCAGGGGTAACCAGCTATCAGCCTTTTCCATCCGATCGCGTCGTCGTTTTTCATCGATTATCCTTTTCTTTAGATCCACCGACCGTGCTTTGTCTCCGTTTACGTGATGAGTTTCCCGGATTTATATCGTGGAGACGGACTCGCCTCCAAGATACTAACAGCGTGAAAGATAAGCGACAAACTCGGACAAAATGTTCATAGTTGCTTCTTGACAGGGATGAGGCAATTAGACACACGTAGCCTTCAACAGATACTCCCACGGCCCGGGAACAATGTTGAGGAAGACAGTTGAGCCTGTTGGAGTGATAAAGACGATGACCCGGAAGCCTAATCTTTGGTAATTTACTTTGGACTTATTCCGGTGGCAAGGTGAGCTCTGCGACAATCTGTTTTTTCGCTCACAGCAATCATCCTGACTTCCATCACACCTTAGCGCTTTCCGATGGCCCGCATCCGGGCGGCCATTTGCTGTTCCCTGGTGATCTCCTCCGGCCATTCCTTCGCCATCATATGCTGGCTATCAACATTGGCTGCTTGCGGAGTAGACATGTGCAAGCTTGAGAAATACTTTCTCTTGCAGACTACGCGATAGGCAAAACTGACATTAGAAGTTCCTCCCTGAAGCTCATCCACATCGAAGCCCGTCGCCGTCTTATCTGTCACGTACACACCCTTACAGTTACCTTCGACCTGCACAAAAGCCAGAATCGGATTTTGAGCATTTATCGTAACGGTCTGAAGGTACTCCGGATCGAGCGTGATGTGAGCTTTACCCTCGACAAGCTTACCTTCTCCGTAGTCGACGAAATAGACGCCGGTGGCCTCTTCACAATACATAAGTGCGGGCGTGCCATCAGCGAGTTTCACTTCCGCACTCTTAGTGCCTTGCACAGCGAAATTCCCGGTGATAAGCACATTTCCCAAAAACTGTCCAGGACGTTGTTAGAGCCTCCCGCGTTGGCAAAAGCCTCCAAGGCTACAGCGTTTGAGCCCAGACCGGCTTCTGCGTAGACGCCATAACCATAGTTGCTATTAGTAAAGCCACTAACTCCGCTGGATTGATCGCCAAGATCACCATAGTTGTTGCTGGATGGATCGTCTCCATATACACCGTAATTGGAGGTGCCAAGTTCTCCCTCATTCCCATCTGATATGTTCGAACCTGTTACACCGATTCCCAGGCTACTTATGCCCACAACCCCTGTCGAGCTTGAGCTCTGCCCTTCCACTCCTCTCGAATCGCTGCTTAGTCCATATACGCCGATTGAGTTGGTGTTGCTTCCGCCGCTAATACCCGCAACACCGGCCAAGCTTGGACTCCTTCCGTCCACCCCTTCGTTTGCGTCTCCAATATCACCGGAGTTTCCACTCAGGGTATCTTCTCCTGATACTCCGGCGTTGACGGTGCCAAGGTCACCAAGAGTTTTTGCAACCGTGTTTTCTCCGTGGACCGCAGACAGCCCATTGTAGGTCGACCCGTATACACCGTAATATCCGCGTGATGTTTCGGAAACGCCGGCAGATTGATCGCCAAGGTAACCAGAGTTTCCTAGGCTTGAGGACGTTCCGACTACGGCTGATCCGGATCCAAGGTTGTCCGCCGAGAGTACGGGTGCAGCAGAGCTGTCGCTGAGACTGGAGGGGAGTGCAAAACTTAGGTTCACATTCCCACTGGTGCCACCGCCGGTAGACCGGTCCCGGCCGTGACCGCACTGATTCCACTTCCCGTTCCACCTGCTGCGGCGATGGTAAGTGTGTTGCCGGTGCGCGTTGTCGTGACGTTCCCTCCGGCGGCGAGTGTCACGCTATCTTTCAGAGTGTTAATGCTTCTTACCACCTCGCCGTTGGCTATACCGGGGTTCGGATAGGATCCTGTCAAAGCACCCCCGGCTGGATCCGTTAGGCTGTCGGCGTACACTGAGTGGATGCTGTATGGAGTGCTAGTAAGTGCACTACGAGGGCCAAGCTCGGCGCCTGAGCCAACGGTTTTTCCCAGCCAGAGCTCCCGGCCGAACTGAAGCGGAATCGGATTTACGCTCCCGAGAATTGCATTAAATAGCCCCTTTATTACAGCCACGCTCTGTGTCTCAGTCCAGAGTGCTGCGGCATTGGAATTTGGACCATTGTACAGCGTGAACTTAAGAGTATAAAAACCATCCGGGACGGGTGTACCGTTTGTTTGATCCAAAACCCCTTGATAGGTGATCGTCCTTGGAATCGGATATATCGGAATTGGAAGTGGGATGGTCTGTCCCACGAGTAAAGTCGACCATAAGAAAGTAATTCCGAGAAACGATATCAAAAACATCGAGCCTTTAGTTTTTCGCTGCAACATGTCTTGTCTCCCTCGGTTCTTTACTTGAGCAACATCAGCTTCTTGATTTGGCTGTAGCTTCCAGCCTCCAGCCTATAGAAATACACTCCGCTTGCGAGCGCACTTCCGTCAAATCGCACATCATAGCTTCCAGCGTTCTCGTTCTGGTTCACAAGAGTTGCAACTCTTCTTCCGAGAATGTCATATATGGTCAAAGTGACTTGGCTCTTCTTCGCCAACTGATAGCTGATAATCGTCGAAGGGTTGAACGGGTTCGGATAATTCTGGTACAGCTGAAAGTTGGTAGGGACTTTGTCGGGTTTGCTCTGTATTCCTGTGAGGAGGTAATTCTGTAGATACCAGAACCCGACCCCGTTCGTGTAAGACGAATCGCTCACAGCCCCGATGGCCGGCTGACCGACTGTACCATTAACATTGTAACTGCTGTCTGACGCTTCGCCGCCGCCGTTTCCGAGCACGCTGTAAGGAATACTGTATTGAGCAGAGGAGATGCCCGGCAGGATAACTACAGACACGAGAGCCACGAGTGCGATTGCGGAGAAGCGTAATATAAGCTGAGTCATTTTGAATCTCCTTTTTTCCTTGACTGAAATTCTGATAAGTGCCTCATTTTTGGCTTATAGCATTCATTCTTGCTTCCATTGCCTTCATCTGTGATTCCATCTTTTTCTCTTTTGCGATAACCTCCGGCCACTCCTTCGTCATCATCTGTTGAGTCGCGGCATTGTCTTGTTGCGGGGTTGACATGCGCAAGCTGGAGAAATATTTCCGCTTGCAGACTATACGATAGAAGAAGCTCACGTTTGAAGTCCCGTTCTTCCGTTCAACCACATCGAAAGTTGTGGGCGTTTCATTTGTTACATAAACGCCGTTGCAATTTCCCAACATTTGTACAAAGACCATCATTGGATTCTGTGCGTCGACAGTGACAGTCTGAAGGAACTTGGGATCGACCGAGATGTGAGCTTTCCCATTGATGAGCTGTCCTTCTCCGTAATCAACGAAATATACGCCTGTTGCCTCTTCACAGTAGAGCAATGCGGGTGCACCATCTGCCAGCTTCACTTCAGCATTCTTGGTTCCTGTCGCCGTATAATTCCCGTTGATCTGTACATTTCCATTGAAATATCCAGCATAGTCCCCGGCATAATTAGGGGCATTGCCTTCAATCCCGTACCCGGGGGACTGCCCGACAGTGCCCGCGACACCAATACCCTGGTTCGGGCTGAGTCCCAATACGCCCGCATATAGTGGACCACCGTTTGCTTGATTGAAAGCTTCGCCATATATACCAATGTTGGTATTCGAAGTTGCATAGACTGTCGGTGAATTTGTGTTGGCGGCGGTATTCTCAGCGTAAACGGCCGTACCATAACCGCTCGATGCAAACAATCCACGACCGCCACCTGAGTTGGAAATGCTGTCCACCGCCAGATTGGAATTGTTCGTCAACCTGAAAGGCACTGCCGCACTCAAAGTAACATTCCCGCTCGTTCCGCCGCCGGTAAGACCGGGCCCGGCCGTGACTCCGGTGATTGTACCACCTCCACCACTTCCACCCGCTGCCGCTATGGAGATAGTATTGCCGGAATTCGTAATTGTCACATTAGATCCCGCTGCAAGTGTCACACTATCTTTCAACGTGTTAATACTCTTTACAACCTCTCCGCTGGCTATACCTGGGTTCGGATAAGATCCTGTTAAAGCACCGCCCGCTGCCGCCGTCAGACTGTCAGCATAAATTGCGTGGATGGCATACGGGCTGCTGTTCAATCTCATCAGCGGGGTTAACGAAGAGTCGGTCCCAATGAACACTCCAAGCAAATACTGACGGTTGAATGGTAGATCAATCGGAGTGACGCTTCCAAGGGTTACGTCGAAGAGCCCACTTGTGACCTTCACGTTTTGTGTCTCGCTCCACAGAAGAATAGGGGGCAATAGTGATGAAGGTTGATACAACTTGAAGGTCAACATATAGGTGCCATTCGGAACGGGTGATCCGTTTGATTGGTCCAGGACTCCCTGGTAGGTCATAGTCCTGGGAATTGGGTAATTGTTTATCGGAAGCGTCTGTCCCAAAACCGGATAGGATGAAAGTATGACCATCGTAAATAGCACCATAGCGATGAACCCATTAGTTGAATTTGGGTGCCTCATTTTTGCATCTCCTTTGTTTGTTCTTACTTGAGTAGCAACAATTTCCTCGTCTGACTGTAAGCGGCGGCTTGCAGTCTATAGAAATAGACTCCGCTCGTGAGCGCACTTCCGTCAAATCGCACATCATAGCTTCCAGCGTTCTCGTTCTGGTTCACAAGAGTTGCAACCCTTCTTCCGAGAACGTCATATATGGTCAAAGTTACGTGGCTCTTCTTCGCCAACAGATAGCTGATAATCGTCGAAGGGTTGAAAGGATTGGGGTAGTTTTGATTCAATCGAAAAGTCTGAACAACATTGTCTGAGTGTCCTTCGATCCCGGTAACCATTTGTGACAGAGGTCGTCTCCAGACACCGCCTCCGATCGTTCCGGCGTACAAGTTTGTGTCCCCGATGGCAAGACATACGACATCGGTGCTCGTGAGGCCGGAGTTGACACTGTACCAGCTTGCACCGTTACTCGTCGACAGAAAGACACCGCTGGAGTCGGTGCCTGCAAATACATTCGTTCCATACGTAACAATAGAGGATATGAGCGTGTCGGTCAATCCGCCGTTCACCTGAGTCCAAATCGATCCATTGTTAGTTGAGAGAAAGACCCCATCGTTTGTTCCGGCGTAGAGGTCTGTTCCGACCGATCTAATAGAAGCGATAGCAATACTGTTTATAACTATGCCGCTCAGGCCCTGTGGAGTCCAATTCGTTCCATCGTCGGTCGATAAAAAAACTCCGCTATTTGTGCCCGCAAAGAGATTCCCGCCGGAGAGAGATAGCGCTCGAACCGTCGTGTTCGTAATGCCCGAATTCGACTGTACCCAGTTCACACCGTAGTTAGTTGAGACATAGACTCCCTTACCCGAGCTGCCAGCGAAAATATTTGTGCCAGAGACCACAACTGCCAGAACGGGGACGACGCCGATCGGCGAAGGAAACCCTGTATGAGTCCACAGTGCTCCACCATCAGTCGAGAGAAACACACCATCATTAATCCCGGCGACAACTTCTGCACCCGAGTCTGCCACTGCATCGATGGTATATCCTGTCGACCAAACGCGGGACCAGGCAGCGCCGTCAGTTGTACTAAGGGACAAGCCGTTACCCGCTGTGCCAGCATAGAGACTCGAATCATACGTGGCCAGGGCATTGACCGTGGAAGGTGTGAGACCTGCCTGAACCCAGCTTCCGCCTCCGTTCGTCGACATGAATAGCCCGCTGTTCGTACCGGCAAGGATGGTCGCTGGTCCTACTCCGGCAAAGGGCGGAGTAACGGCAAGGGCACTTATGCTGAGACCGGAAAGCCCGGACAGGCTCCAGCTCGTTCCGTTGTTTGTGGAGAGAAATATACCGTTGGATGTCCCCGTAAGTATCGTACTCCTGCCGGCTACAGGAGAAGGGGAAACAACGACGGACTGGACCGTCGAGTCGGCAAGACCTGCGTCAACCGGTGTCCATTTTGTCCCGTTGTTGGAGGAAAGATAAATACCGTTTCCGAAAGTGCCGGCAAAAAGGTTACTGACTCCGGCGCTTGAAGAAGTTGCAATGGCATAGACATAGATGTCCTTTAAGCCGATCGGTCTCCACGCCGTCGGTGTAAAACTTGTCATGAATACACTGCTGTCGTCAGTCGCCGCAAAGAGATTTGAGCCGGAAGCAGCAAGGCTCTGTACATCAATCCCGTTCAACCCGACGAAGAGCCAGGTTTTCCCGGTGTCCATTGACATGTAAACTCCACTTTGAGTCCCTGCCATTAAGTTTCCATTAAAGAAAGTAAGAGCGTTTATACTCGAATCGATTAAGCCGAGATTAGAAGCGGTCCAACTTCCGCCATCGTTTGTGGACCGGAAAATTCCGACATTAGTGCCGAGCAGCACATCCGGACTCTCAATGGCTATTGAGGCAACATAAGCAGATGGCAGGCCGGAGTCTGTCTCCCTCCAGCCGGTACCGTCATTTGTGGATATGAATACTCCTCCCAACTCTGTCCCGGCAATGACAGTGTCACCGGATACTGCAAGGGCGCTTACGGACCCGCCAAATGGTCCGTCTGTCTGCGTCCATTGGGCAACCGCACCTTTCTGGAAGGCGGTCACCATGAAGCAGACCAAAAAGAATCGCGCGCTATATTTCTTCCAAGTTCTCATGTCAATAACAATGGGAAATAAAATCGCGTATCCCGTTTTTTGATTTTGAAGTCGGAACATATTCTTACATCCTTTCCTGGATCTTCTTCCTTTGTATTCAACTGAATTTTCATTAACCCCTCATCTCCGGCTTACGGAATTCATTCTTGCTTCCATTGATTTCACCTGTGCTTCTGTTGTTTGCTCTTTGGCTATAACATCGGGCCATACTTTCGCTATCATCTCTTTAGTTGCGGCATCGTCTTGTTGCGGGGTCGACATGTGCAAGTTTGAGAAATATTTCCGCTTGCAGACGATACGATAGAAGAAGCTCACGTCTGAAGTCCCGTTCTTCAGCTCGACCACATCGAAAGTTGTGGGCGTTTCATTTGTTACATAGACCCCGTTGCAATTTCCCAACACTTGTACAAAGACCATCATAGGATTCTGTGCGTCGACAGTGACAGTCTGAAGGAACTTGGGATCGACCGAGATGTGAGCTTTCCCATTGACGAGCTGACCCGCTCCATAATCTACAAAGTAGACGCCTGTAGCTTCCTCGCAGTAAAGCAAAGCGGGTGATCCGTTATTCAATTTCACTTCTGCATTCTTGGTTCCTGTTGCGGTGTAATTGCCATCCACGTGAACGTTTCCCTCGAATTCGCCTGCTGCATTATTGAGAGATATTGCTAACAGGCCCTGTCCGTTGTAGCTAAAGCCGTACAGCGCCGAGCTATCGTTACTAACACCGGAGACTCCAGGGCCATATTCGCTATTCCCCTGTACCCCCGCGCCCGTGCCATGCCCCGTGCCGTTATTCTCGCCGACCACCCCGTCGCCATCCCACCCGAGGTCACCTGAACAGTAAGTAGCGCTATTAAAACCATCGACCGCAATGCCCAATGAATCGGCAGCTACGGCCTCAATGTCGGAGCCTCCTGGTGTGGAGTTATCAACGGATAATGTCGGTTGCGGGTAACCGGATGACAGATCAAGTGATAACGGTACAGCAACTCCGAGAGTGACATTTCCACTCTTCCCTCCGCCGCTGAGGCCAGGTCCGGCCGTGACTCCGGTGATTGTACCACCTCCACCACTTCCACCCGCTGCCGCTATGGAGATAGTATTGCCGGAATTCGTAATTGTCACGTTAGATCCCGCTGCAAGTGTCACACTATCTTTGAGAGTGTTAATGCTTTTGACCACCTGCCCGTTTGCTATCTTGCTGCTCGTGATAGCATTATCTGCGATAGTCGGACTTGGATAGGATCCTGTCAAAGCACCGCCCGCTGCCGCCGTCAGGCTGTCAGCATAAATTGCGTGGATGGCATACGGGCTGCTGTTCAATCTCATCAGCGGGGTTAATGAAGAGTCGGTCCCAATGAACACTCCAAGCAAATACTGACGGTTGAATGGTAGATCAATCGGAGTGACGCTTCCAAGGGTTACGTCGAAGAGCCCACTTGTGACCTTCACGTTTTGTGTCTCGCTCCACAGAAGAATAGGGGGCAATAGTGATGAAGGTTGATACAACTTGAAGGTCAACATATAGGTGCCATTCGGAACGGGTGATCCGTTTGATTGGTCCAGGACTCCCTGGTAGGTCATAGTCCTGGGAATTGGGTAAGTGTTTATTGGAAGCGTCTGTCCCAAAACCGGATAGGATGAAAGTATGACCATCGTAAATAGCACCACAGCGATGAAACCATTAGTTGACTTCGGGTGCCTCATTTTTGCATCTCCTTTGTTTGTTCTTACTTGAGTAGCAACAATTTCCTCGTCTGACTGTAAGCGGCGGCTTGCAGTCTATAGAAATAGACTCCGCTCGGCAATCTTTCTGCATTGAACGTTACCGAATGGTCCCCGGGCTGCTCTACATTGTTGACCAGTGTTTTCACCTTTCTTCCAAGTACATCGTAAACCTTCAATGTTGCGAACCCTGAACTTGAAAGGTTGAACTGGATAACCGTGGACGGGTTGAACGGATTCGGATAGTTCTGCGAAAGGGAGAATCGAGAAGGCGTCGCATTTTTGTCTGAATAGATTCCGGTAATCATTTGAGAAAGCGATCGCCTCTATGCACCTCCACCAGATTCCCCGGCAAACAAATAAGTGCCCGAAATACAAACGGCGTTGACTTCAGGAGTTCCAAGGCCGCTGTTCACGGATGACCAACCGTTCCCGTCATTCGGAGAAAGATAGATACCTGAAACGGTCCCCGCAAAAAGATTTGTTCCTGAAGTCACGAGCGATAAAACATCTACGCTCCCGGCCGTGTTCACCAATCCCCAACTTCCTCCGTCGTTGGTGGAACGGAACAGACCGGAGGCCGTACCGGCAAATATGGCTGTGCCTGATCCACCAACCGTCATAGTTGCAAGAGAAGTCACATAAGTGTCGGTCAGTCCAGTGTTCGCCTTTTTCCAGGTCGAGCCGTCGTCGGTGGAAAGATAAACACCATCATATTGAGTACCGGCAAATAAGTCTGAACCTGAAATCGCAAAAGCACTTATGTATTCACTTGACAGGCTTGTCCCGATCGGGCTCCAAGTGTTGCCGTTGTCAGTGGAAATAAATACTCCATTGCCTTCTGTGCCGGCGAAAAGATCATTTCCCGAGACGGCGAGTGCCCAAACAGTAGTATCCGACAGACCGTTGTCCACCGATGTCCAGCTTGCTCCGTTATCAGTCGATCTGAAAATACCACTTCCGTCAGTGGCCACAAATATGTCAGTATCTCCGGGTGTATTAGTCGAAATGACGAGGGACATGCATCGAACGTTGGGCAGCCCGGAGCCGACTTGAGCCCAATCATCTCCTGAATCAGTGGAGCGGAAAACTGTCGTGCCTGTTCCAGCGAACAGCTCTGTTCCTTGAGTGTTACTGGGGAAAGAGGCGAAAGAAAGCACATCAGTATCGAATATACCCGTGTTTGAGCCGGCCCAGCTCACTCCGGCATTCGTTGAGAGGAAAACTCCCGCTCCAGGCGTTCCTGCGAAAATGTCCGCTGTACCATTTCCTCCGGATATCGCATATGGAATAATTGAAATGACTCTGGAACTCGGGAGACCAGTACTCTCGGATGACCAGCTTGTCCCGTTGTAAACATAGATACCACTGTCAGATCCTACAAAGAGATCATTGCCTGAGACTGCAAGAGCGTACGCATCCAGGCCGCTTACCGTCCCGACATCTATCTCTTCCCAACTGGCACCCATGTTAGTCGAAAGATAGACACCATCACTGGTGCCTGCATACAAATCTGAATTCGATGATCTCAGGGTCTGGACAAAGGGAATCGTAAGTCCGTTACTTGTCAGTGTCCAGTTTGCCCCGCTGTCGGTTGATCTGAAGACACCACTAAAAGTCCCTGCAAAGACATCTCCGCCGATAGCCGCAAGAGAATAGACGCCGTGGTCGGTCAATCCCGCATCGGCAGCGGACCATGTCTTCCCATTATTCGTTGAACGGAACACGCCATTGAAAGTCCCCGCAAAAATATCCGATCCGGAAACAGCTAAGGATTGGGGAATATTTAGCCCGATACCGGAATCGGACTCACTCCAGGTTGAACTGAGATCCGTTGACAGGAATACTCCACCATTGGTACATGCAAACAAGTCATTGCCAACGAATGTAAGTGAATAGATTGAATGGCTTGTCAGACCGTAATCTTGTTCGCTCCAATGACCGCCACCGTCGGTGGATAAATAGACGCCGTTGTTTGTGCCGCAGAAGATATCTCCGCCGGACACGGCAAAGGACGAGATGTAACCGCCGTACGGACCGTTAGACTGACTCCATTGGGCTTGGGCAGATCCGACAAAAAATCCAAAGACAATCAAGAAAAAGTGTTTTCGCCTCAGTCTCTTCACAGTGGCTCCTGCCTTTGCTTTAGCAGCAATGATTTATTCACGATCTTTCCTCCCTCAATTGGCGGCACTCTATTTAGTTGCAGTGTTTATAAGTTCAGATGTTTTCTTCAAATAGTTCATGACAAAAATGGAAAAATTTCCGGACTTCACGTGATAAGCTCTTGAGTTCAACTGTGGAATGATTGGAAAAGATCAAGGAATGAATTTGTAGGTAGGGTGGAGCAGCGGTCAATCGACCGCCAATTGAGGAGATTAGATGGGAGAGTTTACGACTAATCATGTTGCTGTTTAGGGTGATAAACAGCGAATCCGCGATGTCAGTCGATGTTACTGAGTGAAAAATATCGGCTGAACTTCTCTCTACATTGCCAGCCAATTTGTCTTCTCTTTGTTCTTAAGGTCCACTAAATGCACAGAATAAAATTGGTGCTTATCAATCGTAGATTGGTGCTCTTCTCTGTGCCAACGCACCTCGTTCAAGGTACCGACAATATAAAACGAAATAAAAACGTCTGCCGCAATGACCCCTGTCACAGGATATCGACTCGTCGGCAGCGGCACTCTTACAGCGGTTAAGATAACAAAAGTGAATCTTTCTTACCACAAGCCCAGTCACGGACGAAAGATGATCGTGAAGACATCGGATGATAGGTCAAGATTCACATTGTGGAACGCTGAGTTGATATCGGTGTCGAACATCCTTTGACTTATCTGTCATACTCTTGTGCAGTGAGACGGGTGGTGAAAAAGAGATTGTGAAACGGTACCGATTTGTCTTGCCAGAGGTAGAGATCGGCTCGTGTAACTCCGGTTGTTCGACGGGCGGAATCTCCCGGTTCCGGAGGGTGCAGGAGCCTTTCCCCGTGGAAGCGAGGCTCTGCTTCGTGCTTGAGCAGTCCACACGCATCCAAGTTCCTTCACGTCTTCAGGTGGACGGAGTGCACGTCGATAGCCATCCATGCATACTGGTGGTTTCCAGCATGCTGGGTGACGCAATACACAGTTGTGTTTGCAATCGTTGCAACTTACTGCTCATTTAATTAAACTTCATGCCGACACGCTTCTTCCAATGCACATTCTATTAGTTGACGATAACCAAGAGAGTTGTGTCGCTCTGACTGAGATTCTTAAAGCCGGGGGGCACACAATAGATTCCGTTTCCGACGGGCATGATGCCCTTGAGGTCCTGGAAGTAAGGGATATTGACCTTGTGGTCACCGACGCACTCATGCCCAGGATCGACGGCTTCGCGCTCTGCAGGTCGATCAAGTCCGACGACAATCTCAAAAACATTCCGGTAATAATACTGACCGGCGAGTATACAGATGATGCCGATATAGCCTTTGCGCAAGGAATCGGCGCTTCGTCCATTATAAAAAAGTCAGAAGATCCCGATAATATCATCGCCGCTGTCGCACAAGTACAGGGAATTTCAAGAGACCCGTCGCATAAGATCCCCTTTCGTCTTGATTTGCCTGAAGGAGAATTCCTGAAGGGATATAACTCCATACTCTTCCATAGGCTAAATGCTAAGATGAGGGAGATTGCGGAAGCTAACGACAAACTTGCCGTGAGGAATTCGCAGCTTGAACGGGAGCGAAGAAAATACAGGCAGCTTTTTCTATCGGCTAACGACGGGATATTGCTTGTCAATCGTTCAGATCACACGATCGTGGAGTCCAACCTCCACGCAAAAAGGATACTCGGACTGAAAGAAAGGTCCTTGCTACCAGAGGTGATTAATACCAGGAAGAATCTTGATGAACTAAAGCCCTTCGGTGAGGAGATCAAAGGATATCTCGTTCGTGGGGAACAGGCTCGGCTTGAGAGCTCATATGTATCTGGCGGGACGAGAATTTTTCTCGACGTTAGCGGCTCCGACGTTGGGACAGAGGATAACCTCTACCTTATCACTTTGCGGGATATAACACAAAGGAAGGAATGGTTAGAAAGATTCATCTCTATGGACAAGCTCCGGGCACTGGGACGATTATCGCATGGCCTGGTCCATGAGATCCGAAACCCGCTGAACGTCGTGTCGATTAACCTGCAGTTCTTAAAGAAAGGGTTCGGCGAGAATTCTCCTGAGAAGAAATTTGCAACGGCGGCTCTCGACGGAGTCTCGGGCATCGATAAAGTGATACGCGAGATGATGACTTTTGCTCAGCCTCAATCCCCGACTAAATCGAAACTCCAGCTTTCTTCGATGTTATCTGATATTGCGTTACTTGCCAAAACATCTTTGCAGAAGAGCGGGATCGTTCTGGAAATTGACGAAGACGGCGCGAATGATTCCATCGTTGCCGACAAATCCCAGGTTCTCCACGCACTCCTGAATATAGTGCAGAATTCGATCGATGCTATGCCTAACGGGGGCAGTCTTCGCTTCAAGCTTAGCGAGGCAGATGATGCACTCCTCCTACAGATTGTCGATACCGGTGTCGGGATGGATGAAGAGAGCCGGAAATTAGCTGTTGAGCCCTTCTACACGACAAAAGATGGTGCCACGGGCATGGGTCTCTCAATTTCCAACAGGCTTTTCGAATTGAACGGGGCATCCCTTTCGTTCGACGGCAGTCCCGGTGTTGGAACCACGGTCACGGTTTCTTTTCATCGTGGGAGATAACGATGGCGAGTAAAGTATTGATCGTCGATGATGACGAGCTTCTGAACAATTCACTGAACGCGGTCCTCAGCCGAAGCGGATACGATGTGCTTTCCGTAACGAAAGGTGAAGACGCGATCCAGCAAATAACGGAATTTCAGCCTGATATCGTGCTCATGGATCTCTTTCTTGGCTCAGTAACAGGATTGGATCTTCTTCAGAAGCTGCGATCCGAGAAGAACGAGACCCCGGTAATACTTATAACAGCTTTTTCGGATGTCGGCAGTGCCGTGCGTGCAATAAAGCTGGGCGCCGAAGATTTTATTCTGAAGCCTCTCGACCTTGAGCAACTGGAGATTCTCATCGGCAAAACGCTCAAGAGAAAGAATCTTGAGAGACGTTACGAATTGCTCAAAGATGAGTTCCAACAAAAAACAGGTCCATATGCGATTGTCGGGAAAAGCACTGAGCTGCGCAAGGTGGTACAGACCGCTGAACGGCTGGCACGAGCAGACACAACTGTCCTCATCATCGGAGAGAGCGGATCGGGTAAGGAACTCATCGCCAGACTTGTCCACGAAAAGAGCGACAGGGCAGACGGTCCATTTATATCAATAAACTGCGGCGCCATCCCGAAGGAATTGGCCGAAAGCGAATTATTCGGATATGAAAGAGGCGCCTTCACCGGAGCGATGGACCGGATGCGCCAGGGAAAATTCGAACTTGCAAATCAAGGTACCATACTCCTCGACGAAGTCGGAGAGCTGACCCACGACGTCCAGGTCAAACTCCTTAGAATTCTGGAATCAAAGAGGTTCTACAGGCTCGGTGGTGCAAAAGAAATTACGGTGGATGTCCGCATAATTGCAGCGACCAACAAGAACTTGAAAGCTGCGGTGGAGAAGGGAACCTTCAGGGAGGATCTCTACTACAGGCTGAATGTCGCACAGCTGAATGTACCGTCGCTGAGAGAGCGAGTCGAAGATATTACTCTGCTCGCCACTACCTTTCTTGAAGAGTTCAACAGGAAATTCGGAAAATCAATAAAGGGGTTTTCTAACGATGCCGTCAAATTGCTTGAGAAATATTCCTGGCCCGGCAACGTTCGGGAACTGAGAAACGCAATTGAAAGAGTTGCCCTTCTTGAGTCAGACACCGTCGTAAAACCGGGACATTTTGTCTTCCTGAGCTTTCATCCGGGGTTCACTTCAAGCAGGTTGCTTGACGCACAAAGGGTCGTATCGGTTCCGAATCAGGGGATCAAGATGGACGAGATAATGAAAGAAGCAATCACTCAGACACTTGACATCACGGGGGGCAACCAGATCCAAGCGGCGAAAATTCTTGGCTTGACACGCTCCAGGCTTCGATATCGCATGCAGCAATTGAAGATAAAGTACGAGCCCAAGCAGGATGCAGGCTCCTAGCCTTCCAAGCTCTCTTCGGATCACAAGCCTTCATTATTGCCTTCCTTTAACTCTCATACTTTCTTAATTTCTATTCACGCTTGAATCCGCGTATGTCTGACAATAAATCCGAAATCCGAAATTCGCAATCCGAGATGCAACACATTCGCGTTCGCTTCGCACCGAGTCCGACCGGTTTCCTTCACGTCGGCGGACTGAGGACCGCGCTATATAATTTTCTTTTTGCCAGAAAGCTGGGCGGAAAATTCATACTCAGAATCGAAGATACCGACCGCGCAAGGTATGTTGAAGGTGCCGTCGATAATCTCATCAAAACTCTTCATTGGGCAGGACTCGACTATGACGAGGGCCCTGGGGTCGGCGGAGATTTCGGGCCGTACATCCAGAGCGAAAGAACGAACATCTACAAAGAACATGCTGACCATCTCATAGAGATGAAGTCCGCATACAGATGTTTTTGCACCGCGGAACGACTTGAACAGATGCGAAAAGAGCAGCAGAAGAACAAGCTGACACCGAAATATGACCGGACGTGTCTCAGGCTTTCAGAAGATGAAGTGCTACTCAACCTCGAACAGGGAAGGGCGTTCGTCATTCGAATGAAAGTACCCGACGATAGCTCGATCAGGTTCTCAGACATAATTCGCGGTGACGTGGAATTCAACAGCGCACAGATCGATGACCAGGTGTTGATCAAGTCCGACGGGTATCCGACGTACCATCTTGCAAATGTGGTTGATGATCACCTTATGAAGATATCGCACGTGATCCGCGGCGAAGAATGGCTGTCCAGTACCCCAAAACATGTTTTACTCTACAGGTTCTTAGGATGGGAATTGCCTCAATTTGCACATTTGCCGCTCCTGTTGAATCCCGATAGATCGAAGTTGAGCAAACGGCAGGGCGACGTTGCCGTGGAAGACTACAGATCGAAAGGATATCTGAAGGAAGCTCTTGTGAATTTTGTTGCTCTCCTCGGTTGGAATCCGGGCGATGACCGGGAAATCTTCGACTTGAGCGGACTGACGCGGGAATTCTCCCTGGAGAGAGTCGGGAAGGCTGGGGCAATCTTTAATCTGGAGAAACTAGACTGGCTCAATTTTCAACACCTTCGCCTGATGCCAGATGTCGAAGTCATGGGCATTCTGAAGGAGGAACTGGTTAAGGCTTCCTTCAAAGTGGAAAAGTTCACGGACGAATATCTTCTGCGAGTGATAGAGGCAATGCGTGAGCGTGTTTCTTTTGTAAGAGATTTCATCCTGAAGAGTCCTTACTTTTTTGAAGCGCCTGAATCGTATGATCAAGACGTGATGAAGAAAAGGTGGAAGCCGACATCTGCTGTCTGCCTTCGAAAGCTGGCGGAAGAGTTCTCGAAATTATCGGAGCCGGCAAAGGGAGATTACGAAAATGCGCTCCATCTTGCTGCAGATTCACTGGGGGTGACCAAAGGGGAGCTAATCCACCCGCTTAGACTTGCGGTCTCCGGGGTTGGAGAAGGACCCGGCGTTTACGATATTGTTTCCATACTAGGCAAATATGAGACTGTCAGGAGAATTAATTCGGCAATCGAAAGAATAAAATGACTTTGATGGAGGACAACAAGGCTAAGACTGGTACATCCGAAACCGGCGGCACTCCGGAACGGAAGAACTTTGTTCATGAGATAGTAGAGGAAGACCTGAAGTCGAAACGATACGATTCGGTCCACACGCGTTTCCCCCCCGAACCTAACGGTTATCTCCATATCGGCCACGCAAAATCGATCTGCCTCAATTTCGGAATAGCGAAAGACTATAAAGGTCTTGCCAATCTTCGGTTCGATGACACCAACCCTACCAAGGAAGACGTGGAATATGTCGATTCCATCAAGACCGACATAAGATGGCTCGGCTTTGATTGGGATGATCGAGAGTTCTACGCTTCGGATTATTTCGAAAAGTTGTATGAATATGCCGCCGTTCTAATCAGGAAAGGCAAGGCTTACGTCGACAATCTGAATGCCGACCAGATCCGTGAATATCGTGGCACACTGACAGAACCTGGCAAGGAGAGCCCGTATCGGAGCAGGTCGGTGGAAGAAAACCTTGACCTCTTCGAGCGAATGAAGAAAGGCGAGTTTCCCGACGGCTCGAAAACTCTTCGTGCCAAGATAGACATGTCATCGCCGAACATTAATTTGCGTGACCCGGTGATGTACAGGATACTACACGCGACACACCATCGAACCGGTGACAAGTGGTGTATCTATCCGATGTACGACTGGGCACACGGTCAGTCTGATTCGATCGAAGGGATTACGCACTCAATCTGTACGCTGGAGTTTGAGGACCACCGGCCGCTCTACAATTGGTTCGTCGAGCAGCTTGGAATCCATCATCCAAGACAGATCGAGTTCGCCCGTCTCAACCTCACTTATACGGTGATGAGCAAAAGAAGGTTGTTGCAGCTTGTCCAGGAAAAGCATGTGGACGGCTGGGACGACCCGCGAATGCCGACACTGTCGGGACTACGCAGACGCGGATACACGCCGGAGTCCATCAGACTGTTCGCCGACCGCATCGGCGTATCAAAGGCCGACAGCGTGATCGATGTGTCGGTTCTCGAAGATTGTTTGAGGCTTGATCTAAACAAGCGGGCAATGCGTGCCATGGCTGTTCTCCGCCCTCTGAAACTTGTTATCGACAATTATCCTGACGACAAGGTCGAAGAACTTGCCGCCGTGAATAATCCTGAAAACGAAACAATGGGAACAAGAACAGTCCCGTTTTCGAAAGTTCTTTACATAGAACAGGATGATTTCAGGGAAAACCCTCCTAAGAAATTCTTCAGGCTATCGCCGGGATCTGAAGTAAGGCTCAGGTATGCCTACATAATAAAGTGTGCCGGCGTGGAGAAAGACGAGAAGACCGGCGAAGTAACAGAGGTCCACTGCACCTACGACCCTGATACACGAAGCGGCTTGCCTGCAAGTCAGAGAAAAGTCAAAGGGACGATCCATTGGGTTTCCGCGAGTCGTGCCATCGATGTCGAGGCTCGCCTGTACGACCGGCTTTTTACCGTCGAGGACCCCTCCGGGGAAAATTGGAAGAGCTTTATCAATCCGAATTCGTTGGAGGTAGTAAAGAACTGCAAGGCCGAACCGGGACTGGCGAATGTGAAGCCGCAGGACAGGTTCCAGTTTGAAAGACTCGGATATTATTGTGTCGATAACGATTTCAAACCGGGCGAGCCGGTTTTCAATCGAGCGGTGACTCTACGTGACACTTGGGCGAAGATAGAAAAGAGATGAATGTTTCGTGGAGAATTCCTAAAATGGTTCTGTGGAATCAGATGAGAGAAAAAAGATGAGCAGGTCGCAACGGGTGATCGAGATTATGGGCACTGTTGATTCGAATCACCGGCTTGTGCTCGATGAAGCATTGGATGTAGAGGCAACATCAAGAGTGCGAGTTCTAATTCTGGTCCCGGAAGAGGACATCAATGAAGCGGAGTGGATGAATGCAGCGTCGAGAAATCGGGTTTTTGATTTCTTAAAGGACAGCGCCGAAGACATTTACACACTCTCCGACGGGAACCCGGTTGATAACGAAGGGTAAAGTAGTACTCGTTCCCTTTCCGTTCGACGACTTATCGAGTTCAAAGCTTCGCCCCGCAGTTTGTCTGACCGGTCCTATAGACCAACACCGCCATGTCGTGGTTGCCTTTATTACCAGTAGCGTCAAGTCGGATCTGACGGAAACCGACGTCCTTATTGACTCCAGTGATTCGCTGTTTGCAATGACAGGGTTAAAAGTGAGTTCGATAATCAAACTGCACCGACTGATGACTATTGCAAGTCCCGTTGTCCGACGCGAATTAGGTGAACCATTCCCCAAGATGCTTACAGAGTTAGGGGCGAAGTTGAAGAAATTATTCGCGCTTAGATAGAGGTTGATTCCATGAATTATGAGCCTGTTAATCTGCAAGAGAAATTCGGGCGCTTCTCGGACCGATGGGCGCCTAAGATCATTGCACAGTTGAACGACTACCAGATTAAACTGGTACGTGTCAAAGGTGATTTCGTCTGGCACGACCACGAGGAGACAGATGAAGTATTTATTGTGATTGCGGGGAAGCTGCGAATAGATTTCAGAGATGGTCAGATCTTTCTTAAAGAAGGCGAGCTCTTTGTTGTCCCTAAAGGAGTCGAGCATAAGCCGTTCGCAGAGACGGAATGCGAGATGATCCTCATTGAGCTGGCAGGCACCGTGAATACAGGAAATGCCGGAGGAGACAAAACTGCTCCGACAGACGTCTGGATTTAGTGAGAGAGTGCTGGTCTCACTGCCTTATCGCATCAACTTCTATTTCTACGATCAACCTCTCGTCAACCAGGGCTACAACCTGTACTAAAGTTGCGGCTGGCTTTATGTCTGCGAAAACCTCTCCCTGAGCTTTTGCGACTTCTTTCCATCTTGATATGTCCGTGACAAAAGACCGGACGCGTACCACGTCTTTTAGTGATGATCCGGCTTCGTGTAACGCTTTGTCGATTTTCTCATAAATAAATATGGCCTGCCTGTACGGATCGCCCGGCTCAACCACATTCCCCGCTTCGTCGACCGCCGTTGTTCCAGCTACAAAAATCATGTCGCGTAAGACCACGGCGCGGCTATATCCAAATACCTTTTCCCACTCCGTGCCTGATGAAATCAATTGCTTGTCCATGTCTTCTCACACAATCCCTTCGCAATTTTTGCTATTGTTTATTAATATATGGGGTCGTGCTTTCAAAAGTCAAAACTGCGGCAACCTACGGAGTCAGCGCATTTCTCGTTGAGATCGAGACAAATGTGGGAGGTGGATTGTTCGCTTGGTGGATGGTCGGACTTCCTGACAATGCCGTCAAGGAAAGCCGTGAACGAGTATTGACTGCAATAAAGAACTCGGACCTGAGATTCCCGAAACACCAGATTACCATTAACCTTGCGCCGGCCGACGTCAAGAAGGAAGGAAGCTCATTCGACCTCCCCATTGCGGTGGGCGTGATTTCGGGCGGAGGTTTCATGGATGCCTCAGACCTGTCAAACTTCATCATTCTCGGTGAGCTTGCACTTGATGGTACGGTAAGGCCTGTTCACGGAATTCTTCCGATCGCGGTCGAGGCAAGGGACGAAGGCATACGCGCCATGATAGTCCCTAAGGGAAACGCCAAAGAGGCCGCAATGGTGCAAGGACTGGATGTGTACCCTGTCGAAAACTTATCGGAGACGATTCAACTCCTCAACGGAGAATACAAGCTCCTCGAACCCTATCGGGTAAACAAGGAGGAAGTGTTCGGACAGCGGCAGGCATACCAGTTAGATTTCGCGGACGTAAAAGGTCAGGAGAATGTGAAGCGTGCGCTTGAAGTTGCAGCAGCAGGCGGGCACAATGTCATCATGGTCGGCCCGCCGGGGAGCGGGAAAACGATGCTCGCAAAAAGACTTCCGACGATTCTTCCGGATATGACTTTCGAAGAAGCAATAGAGACCACAAAGATACATTCAGTTGCAGGTTTGCTGCCGGTCGATGCCGGTCTGATTGCCACGCGCCCTTTCCGATCACCTCATCATACAATATCCGACAGTGCGCTCGTCGGCGGGGGGACGATCCCAAAGCCCGGGGAGATTTCACTCGCACATCATGGTGTGTTATTCCTGGACGAACTCCCCGAGTTTGACCGGAGTGTTCTGGAAGTCCTGCGACAGCCTCTCGAAGATGGACATGTGACGATAAGCCGGACGAAGATATCGCTCGATTATCCGTCCATGTTCATGCTACTTGCAGCCATGAATCCATGTCCGTGCGGAAATTACGGCAATCCGAACGCCTCATGCAGCTGCAGCCAGGTGCAGATACAGAGGTACATGTCCAAGATTAGCGGTCCATTACTCGACAGAATAGATATTCATGTCGAAGTGCCGACCGTGAAGTACGCGGAGCTTTCGAGCAAAATATCCGGCGAGCCATCGTCCGCAGTAAGGGCGAGAGTAAAGAGGGCTCGTGAAATTCAGCGAGAAAGATTCAAGGGGAGAAAAGGGCTTTTCAAGAACGCTGACATGCAGAGTAAGGAGATAAGAGAGTTCTGTCAGCCTGACACGGGCGGCGAAGACTTATTGAAGCAGGCGATAACAAAATTGGGACTGAGCGCGAGAGCGTACGATAGGATACTGAAAGTTGCGAGGACGATCGCGGGCCTTAGTGGTACAGCCGATATCATGCCGGAACATATAGCGGAGGCGATACAGTACAGGACGCTGGACAGACAGCCGTACTTAGAGGCGTAGGATGGCAAAACCTTCGCAGGTTCTTGCCAAACTACGTTTCATAGAGAACACGGATATGTCGCGAAGCGATCCGGCTGCGTGCATGTGCGAACGGACAGAGTAAGGAGATAAGGGAGTCATGTCAACCGGACGGGGGTGGCAGTTCGAAGGTGCACTGCCGGCAGACTGCTGAGGCCGGTATCCCTGGATGCAGGCTCGTGAGTGTCAAGGAAAGTAGCTGCTTTCTGCGTGCGGCGCGGAAGGTAAAGGACAAACGGCTCTTGAGACTGATTCGCTGATACCTCAAGGCGGACATAATGGTAGATGGGCTGGAGACAGTCCGCATAGAAGGCACGCCACAGGGTAGTCCGCTATTCCCCTTGCTGTCTAATATCATGACCGACGACTTTGACAAGGAACTGGAAAGGCGCGGACACGCATTCTGTCGATATGCCGACGACTGCAACATTTATGTTCACTTAGAACAGGCAGGTAAGTGTGTAATGGCATCGATTACAAAGTTCCTTGAGGGTAAGCTCTGACTAAAGGTGAACAGGTAGAAGAGTGCTGTCGGCCGACCGTGGAAACTGAAGACGCTTGGCTGCTCGATGACATGGGCAACCAAGCCGGGACTGCGGGTCGCTTCCCATCTGGTGGAATGGCGGCGCTTCGCACACGAATCCAGCTTATACCAAACTGGACTTCGACGGAATGGGACTTATCTCGCTCCTTGATACAATGCTCAAAATCCAGAATCATTCACGAACCGCCGTATACGGAACTGTACATACGGTGGTGTGATAGGACGGCGGGGCCAACCCTGCCTCCCGCTCGATTAAGGCGCATTCGGTCGCAAGTTCTCGCACGACTAATTCGCTGGCGCGATTGTCGGTCATTCGGCCCATGATTCGGTGAAGGGCAGATATTGCCTTTCACGCTTATTGAATCGATGTAGTCCCCTTTTCATCCTTTTGACCTACTGCGCATTATCGCCTCTATTTGTATAATAATGCAACAGTATAGCCCGATCACTTCGGGAACGAACGATTCTGTTTCAGCGCAGAAGCATAAATGAAGGAGGGAAGATCATGAGCAAACGTCGTGACAACTGGAGGGGTTCAAAGAAGGAACCGGCGAAAACCATGAAGGAAAAGAAAGCGGCCAAAATGATCAAGAAAGACGAAAAGAGAAACGAGAACAAGAGCCTTGGCATCCTGAAGCAATAACGAGCCCGCGTAATAGTCGTACACCTTCACTGCCGATTCTCGGGTCGCCGGAGCTACTTTATTTGTAAGCAAATGGTCTTGGTTGGTCTCACTGCCTGAGATATGTGATTCATTTTACATGCTGCACGGTTATTTGTGCGGCCAGTGGATCCCGCCGCCAAGTGACGTAACTCTCTTTTGAAAAATTCTTTGCGTGTCCTTTTTGCAGGGCATGCTTCTCGTCCGTCGGACGGATTAAAACTGAAGCGCCGTCCGCCGGTTCGAGATTTAGATTATTCTCACGAATGCACCGAAAGTGAAATGGAACCAGAAATAATAAGTCCCGGCAAAAAGTCGGTGCAAATCCTCGAATTCCTCGAATTGATGCTGGCAGATGAGTACGTGCTTGCCGTGAGAACGAGGGATGCGCGGCGGAATGTATACGGGAGAAACGTCACCGGGCTGCGTAGGTTGTTCAGGGAACACTGCACGTACCTGGACGGCACTGTCGTTGATTTGGAAAGGAGGGCCCGGTCACTGGGAAGGCTCACGCCGGCTACCTTTGCGCATTCTATGAAGGCCACACGGCTTGGCGTTCATAACCAGACCTTGACCGGGCAGGACGAAATCATCAAAGCCCTGCTTGAAGATCACCAATCGTTGATCTGCTCACTGGCCGGCGCGAGGAGAAGTCGGCCCGGGAGCGACATTCTGGACTTTGTGGCACGGCTGCTGGATCAACATATGGAAATGGTTAACGCCCTCAGAGAGTGGCTGCAATAAGTCGACCCCGAAAAGCGCGAGAATGAATCCGGTTCCATACCTTTAATTGTAGATCGGTCCAGTGATTCAAGGGAATGAAACGGTATAGTCGCGCCGGCAGTCCGCGAGTTTTCGCATCGGGTTATTGTTGAATCCGGGTGCTATAGAGACAGCGCAAAGCGCATTTGAAAAGAGTAAGCAAGTGATACGCTGAAACAACGAGGTGGAGAAATGAAACATCAGCAAGTGGTCGTCGCTGAATTTGAAAACGAGATAAATGCTGAAATCGCAAAAGGGCATCTCGAATCCGAAGGTATTGAAGCTTCTATTGTCAGGAATAATGTGGGTGGTATGTTTCCGGCATCACAATACACCGAGGGCGTCCAACTGGTGGTCGACAAAACTGAAGAAGGAAGAGCCAGGAGAATACTTAAACCAAAGCATACCTGATCAACATTTATGAGGCAGACTCGATATTGATACTCGGTACCGATGAGGCAAGGGCTGGGCTTGAAGAGCGTCTCGTAACTCGGATGCTTGCTAATCATCTGGTTGGTGTTGAAACGGTGAAGAGAATGACTAATCGGCAGTTCGCAATAGTGGTTCGGAGTTACTTCTTCCGGAAAGCCGAGATTGAACGCCTCACATTGTCAATGCATGCCTCATGACAGAATGATTGCCGGATCTGTTTGCAATCTTATTGCGATATGAAGGACATTCTCGCCGGGCAGCGAGGGAAATAACGAGGATATTACGAAACACGTGTCAACTGATTTCACGATTGATCGAATTGCCTTTATAGGCAACTACCTGCCGCGCCAATGCGGCATTGCAACTTTCACTACAGACCTGTGCGAGGCGATGGCCTCCGAGTATGGTGACAAGGCTTTCATTGCCCTTCCAGTGAACGACAACGCTGCAGGCTACGACTATCCGGAACGTGTCCGGTTCGAGCTGACAGAAAAGGACATCGATTCATACCGCCGCGCCGCCGACTTCCTGAACATTAACAATGTAGACCTCGCCTGCCTTCAGTTCGAGTACGGCATATTCGGCGGGCGGGCGGGGAGCCACATCCTGGCACTCCTGCACGAACTTCGAATGCCGGTTGTGACTACTCTCCACACAATTCTCCGCAACCCCGACCCCGATCAGCGGCGTGTGCTGGAGGAGGTTGCCGCCGTATCCGATCGGCTGGTTGTCATGAGTGACCGGGGTGCCGAGTTTCTCCGGGAAGTCTATCACGTAGCTCCCGAGAAGATCGACAGGATACCGCACGGCATCCCCGATGTGCCTTTTGCCGATCCGAGCTTTAACAAGGATATGTTCGGTGTCGAAGGTAAGGTTGTCCTGCTAAGTTTCGGGCTGCTATCGCCGAGCAAGGGAATCGAGATCGTCATCGGCGCCCTGCCCGAGATTGTGGCGCGTTATCCGAACACAGTGTACATGATTGTGGGCGCAACCCATCCTCACGTGATACAGAATGAGGGCGAAGCCTACCGCCTGTCACTGCAATGGCTGGCGCAGGAAAAGGGAGTCGAGAGTAATGTGATCTTCTACAATCGCTTCGTCAGCGTGGAGGAACTTGTGGAGTTCATCAGCGCCGCGGACATTTACATCACGCCGTATCTCAACGCGGCACAGATCGCTTCCGGTACGCTCGCTTACACCCTGGGCGCGGGCAAAGCGGTCATCTCGACGCCTTATTGGTATGCGGAAGAAATGCTCGCGGAAGGGCGGGGTGCTCTCGTCCCATTCAACGACCCTTCGGCGATGGCAGGCCAGGTAATTAACCTGCTGGGCAACGAGTCGGAGCGACAGGCCATGCGGAAAAAAGCTTATCTGTTTGCGCGGGCGATGGTCTGGCCGCAGGTTGCGCGGCGCTACATGGAGAGTTTCGAACGCGCCCGTGCCGAGCGGCGACATTTCAGTCCGCCGGGGTTCACTGTCAAAGCACTCGACAAACGGCCGGGCGAATTGCCTCCTTTAAAGCTGGATCACCTGCACCGCATGACGGACGAGACAGGTATGCTGCAGCACGCGCTTTTCACCGTTCCAAACTACAGGGAAGGGTACACCACTGACGACAACGCGCGTGCATTAATGGTGAGTGCCCTGCTGGAAGAACTGGGTAACGGCGAAGCGCTGGAATTGACGTCACGCTATCTTGCCTTTGTCTGGTAAGCCTTCAATCCTGAATCCGGCCGGTTTCGAAACATCATGGATTACCAACGCCAGTGGCGGGAAGAAAAAGGTTCGGATGACAGTCACGGCCGCGCTCTCTGGGCCCTGGGCACATTGCTCGGCCGTTCAAACACGCCGACACTTCAGAGTATGGCGGGGAAACTGTTCGAACAGACCATTCAACCTATCCTTCAGACGACCAGTCCCAGGGCCTGGGCTTTTGCTCTCATAGGAATCCATGAATATGTGCAGAGGTTTGCGGGTGATCGCTTGGCCGGACAGGTGCGCGAGGAATTGTCCGGCAGGCTTCTGACGCTTTACCGAAACCACAGGGCCGATGAATGGCGATGGTTTGAAGATGTGCTGACATACTGCAATGCGGCGCTGCCTCACGCGCTGCTGTTGAGCGGCAAGTATGTTCCCGACAAGGAAATGACAGATGCCGGTTTGGAGTCGCTGACCTGGTTGATGAACCTGCAGCGTACCAACGCCGAAGGCGGTCACTTCGTGCCGATTGGATCGAACGGTTTCTATGAACGTGGCGGCAAGCGGGCACGATTCGATCAACAGCCTGTGGAGGTCCAGGCCACAGTGTCTGCATGCCTGGCGGCGCACAGGATTACCGGTGAGAAAAGCTGGCGCAGGGAAGCGCGACGCGCGTTCGAGTGGTTCCTTGGGCGCAACGACCTGAACCTTCCGATATATGATCCGACAACGGGCGGCTGCCGTGACGGGCTGCACCCCGATCGGCCGAACGAAAACCAGGGGGCTGAGTCCACGCTCGCTTTCCTTCAATCTCTGCTGGAGCTGCGGCTGGATGAAAACACTTTTCAATCAATGGAGGCAAAAAACGAATGAGCAATCACTTTCCCGAGCTGTTTCTCCGCGATAAATCGAATCCCATCCTTACCTCGGCCAACTGGCCCTACCCGGTCAACACCGTCTTTAATCCCGGGGCGACTCTGCTGCCCGACGGGTCGACGCTGCTCCTGTGCCGGGTGGAGGACCGACGGGGATTATCCCACCTGTGCGCCGCGCGCTCCGCAAACGGCGTGGACGACTGGAAGATCGACTTCCGGCCCACCTTGTTGCCCGATCCGGAGCATTTTCCGGAAGAGCTGTGGGGAATAGAAGACCCACGTATCACGTTCGTTCCCGAATTGGGGAAATATGCGGTCGTATACACGGCTTACAGTCACGACGGACCCGGCGTGGCTCTCGCGCTTACGGGGGATTTCGTCAGCTTCGAAAGATTTGGACTTATAATGCAGCCGGACGACAAGGACGCGACATTGCTTCCACGACGCTTCGACGGACACTGGACGCTAATCCATCGCCCCGTAAGTATGCCCGGTGCACACATGTGGATCTCGTACTCTACAAACCTGAAGCATTGGGGCGGTCACAAAATGATGCTGGAAGCAAGGTTAGGAGGCTGGTGGGACGCAAACAAGATCGGACTATCCGCACCTCCTATAGAGACCGCGCAGGGGTGGCTTGTAATTTACCACGGGGTACGGCAGACGGCCGCCGGCTCTATCTACCGGCTGGGTCTGGCATTGTTCGATCTGCAAAGGCCCGATCGATGTTTGAAACGTGGCGACGAGTGGATATTCGGCCCGGAAGAAGAGTACGAGCGCCACGGCGACGTCGACGATGTGGTCTTCCCGTGCGGATACACGATCGACCCTGACGGCGATACGATTCGTATGTATTACGGCGCAGCTGATTCGTGTATCGCTCTGGCTACCGGCAGCATACGCGCGATGCTTGAGTGGTTAGACCGGCACAAATGTGAAACCCCTGAGACTCATCACTGACGTTGCCCAGGAGTACAACATGTTGGGTACCATAGAGGCGGGAGAGCTCGAACATCACAATCACATGTCGTCGGATACGCAAGTACTACTATTGCAAAACCTTCTGAGAAAGAAAGCAGTACACGCGAAGGCCGATATTTAACACTCAACAAGAGCTAACTACTCTTTCATCCTTTCGGTCCATACTCTTTCATACGGATAATTGATATACTCATTCGGAATGCAAGAGGTCTGTGTGGATCTACCTTCGAGTGGAGATCCAGCCAGATTCGTTCTATTCTTCTTAGGAGAGGTGACATATGCTTGAATCAAAAGAAAACCCCCGCGTGGAATCCACAATTGAAATACGGATCCGCGGCATCAATACCGACAAAACCCGCAGGATGATAGGATCGGAAACGGTTTACCAGGTGTATTTTGAACTTTCAGGAACTCCCCCGCAGGGGTGGAGCATGTTGTTCGAACAGGAGTGGAAAGCTTTGATCGTAGGGCAACCGCTGGCGCTGCAGGAAGCGACAGTCGAGAGAGCGTTTCTTATGATGCAGTGCCCGCTGGATGAAGTTGCCGGCCACCTGCCGGTACTGAAACAGGCGGTTGCCGCGACAAACATTGCATATGAGCGGTACAAACGCGAACAGGCGTCGGAACAAAAAGAACGCGAGGATGTCTGGAAGGATGAGCGGAAGTCCGTCGAAGACCTTGCAAAATCGTTACACTTCGATTGACTCGAGTTAATCCGCCGTACGTCCGATTCATCCGGACGCGGAAACGATAAAGGGAGTTGACTTTGAAAAATCTGGTTGTATCGAGCGCCCGAGACTGCTTCGTTGAATTGATTCATCGCGAGTCAGATCCGGCAATGTGGATCGTAAGGCATTGGAAGAAAGTCCTGTGGTTTAAGAGAAGGGTTTCATCCGATTGGTTCAATGATGAGCAGCAGGCGTTGGCATTTGCAAATGATATAAAGCTCAAGCATCAGGGGCTTTGAGACTTTTAGATAAGAGAGATGTTTCAAAATGCAGGAAATAGATCGTCATTTAAAAAACCCGAGAGGAAGTTCTCCCCCATTTCAGGAAATGGAGAGATGGGTCGATGACGGAGCCAATGGATCCCATTGGGTGAAGATGGGTGTGCCGACATTGCGAGAAGGAGACCACAGCCGGATGGGACGGCTCGTCCAGGTAGAGGCTGTCTTCACCCGATCGGACGATGAGTCACGGTGGGAAGATGACGGAGGCAATAGCATGTCTGCGCATTCAGATCGGGCACTAATCAATTTTGGCCAATAACGCTACGGACGGAGGTCGACCGGACAATAAGTCTGCGCGGGTTGCGAAAGAGCTCAGGCCTGGCCCGCTGTTCTGAGAGCTTGTTTTCATTAAGGCTTACTAAATCCTCCAATCAAATCGCGGAAGAGGATTAGCTACTCTTTCATCCCTTCGCCCTATTGGATGCGGCGGGTATGATTGGCATAATACACCGCATTCAGAGAGAGTCAGTTCGCCTTTGAATGTCAGGAGATAAGCCAAACAATTGTGTCTCGCACAATTTTCGCAACCAGGGACATCCTGATTACGCAATCAGAGTGCATGCCTCCTAGGTTAGTAAGAGTTAAATCATCTCCCATGAAGGACGATTGATAAAGAACACAAGTTGTAGGATTGCAGGAAAAACGGTAATGATATTTGACAAACAGGAGGATTAGTAAATGAAGATTAAACCGTTGGCAGACAGAGTCGTGGTGAAGCCATTGCCGGCTGAGGATAAAACAAAAGGTGGACTCTTTGTTCCGGACACCGCGAAGGAACGCCCGCAGCAGGGTGAAGTGGTCGCAGTCGGACCCGGACGAGTAACCGACGACGGGAAGAGAATTCCCGCTGAAGTGAAAGTTGGAGACAAGATTTTGTACGGGAAATACACCGGAACCGAAGTTGACTATGAAGGCACAGAGTATCTCATCATGCGCGAAAGCGACATTTTTGCGATTATTTGAAATGAAAGGAGTTTAACATAATGACAGCAAAGATAATAAAGTTCGGCCCCGATGCACGTGCTGCACTTAAACATGGTGTTGACAAGCTCGCGGATGCCGTGAGAGTGACCCTCGGACCGCGGGGACGGAACGTCATCATCGACAAAAAATTC
>JAJYIT010000007.1 GCA_021789975.1 Bacteroidota bacterium | reverse complement strand
GGGCCCGACGTGTGCTGACTTGTTAGAACATTTCATGGAGGCGTTATGTTCTGGATAAAATTTGTTACGAATTTCCTGAAGATCCTTAGAGCGGGTCAGACGCCCAGACAGATTGCAGGTGCTTTCGCACTCGGCGCGATCGTTGGATTGTCGCCTTCTCTGACTCTCCAGGGTGTTGTGATATGGCTTGTAATATTCGTCCTTGATGTGAATTTGTCGGCCGCATTCTTTGCCTATGGTCTGTTTGCTTTGATTGGATTTCTTTTCGATCCGTTTTTAAACAATCTCGGCTATTTCCTGCTTGTGGACGTCACGGCTCTCCATGGGATTTGGACTTACCTTTACAATATCCCCATAGCCCCGCTGAGTCGGTTTTACAACACGGTGGTACTCGGGAGCTTCATCACCGGCGTTATTCTTTCCGTCCCTATTTATTTCGCGATGAAAAGATTTGTGGTTGCTTATCGAACACATATCCACGCAAGAGTTGAGAAATGGAAAATCTACCAGATCCTCAATAGGTCGTCACTGATCCACTGGTACCAAAGGGTACGGAGCCTGGGGGTGAGGCCATGAGGAAGAAATTTGTCTTTTTTGCCCTGGTTCCGGTTATTGTTCTAATAGTTGTTGTGTACATTTTTATCGACGGATGGATTGCTTCGGGGCTCGAGTCCGCTGGAGAGGCGATCACCGGCGCAAAAGTAGAGATTCAAAATCTGTCGGTTACGATTTCTCCGGTCGGCATACGCTGGGGAAGCCTGCAAGTTGCAAATCCCAAAGAGCCGATGAAGAACATATTCCAGACCGGGAAAGTGCAGTTTGCAATGAACTTCGGTCAGCTCCTTCGTGGGAAATATATCATCGAGTCGGCGGAAGTAAACAATCTTATCTTCGGAACGCGTCGGAAAACAAGCGGCGCCCTTCCCAGGAAACCGGTTACTAAGGAGACATCGAAAGGGCCGAGTGTTTTTTCGTCTTTGATGAGCCAGGCAAGTTCCGCACTCGGAGTCAACAACCTCCGGACGCCGAATTTCAATCTCTCTACTGTCGAGAAGTTTCTGAACACGGACAGCCTCCTAAACCCAAACAACCTCCAATCCTACAGGATGATTGACTCCCTGAGGCAGCAGCTTAAAGCCGCAAGCGCACAATGGCAGAGTACTTTGAATGAGTTGCAGCAAACTAAGCAAAAGATCACGTCGGTAGAGAACAACGTTAAGGCCATCGACATCAACCAGCTCAAGACACCCGATCAGATCGTGACGGCGCTGAATACGGTCAAGAGTAGTATCAATACGGTAAACGAGGTGAAACAGACATTCACGACACAGGAGAAAGCGATAACCGATCGTGTCAACACATTCGCTTCTTCGACAAAGGCCATCGGAGAGGCAGCGAAACAGGATTTCAACAGGGTCGTTTCTCTTGCTCGTCTCCCCGATGTTAGCATGAATGGTCTATCCGAATTGGTTCTTGGCCGTGATATCTTCGCGCTGGCTGACAAGTATATTTACTGGATTGACTTCGCACGCAGCCATATTCCATCCAGCGGGAGCAATCAGAAAGAACCCAGTCCTCCTCGCATGAAAGGGCAGAATATTCGTTTCCCGGAGGAACACGGCTATCCTAAATTCTGGATAAAGAAGATTCTCATCTCCGGGGGAACCGATAAGGCGCAGGATCCGAACTATTTCTATGCAAAGGGTGAGATAGCAAACATTACCGATAATCAACGCATCACAGGGAGACCGATGTCCATCAATCTCCTGCTGAGAAAGGGAAGCGGGATTTCGTTGAGTCTCGCTGCAACGTTCGACAGAAGAAAAGATGTGCCGCTCGATACTTATGAAGCGGTGCTAAAAGGTGCGAGGATCGGCACGATGAACTTCGGACGGGCCAGCTTCCTCCCTTCGAAGGTCACAAATATAGCCGCGGATGCTTCCATCAATGTCCGTGTCCCCGGGAACAACTTCGACTCCAATGCGAAGATCCAGTTCAGTAACCTGAACTTCGTCTTCGAGTCACAGCCCAGGAACGTCGTCGAAAGCATAATCCAGCAGGTACTTAAGTCGGTAAATGGATTCAACGTGGATCTCCGGATGTGGAACGTCGGCGGTCAGTTCAAGCTTGCTTTCACAACAGACCTGGATCAGCAGCTAGCCTCGCGTGCAAAGAGCGTGATCGGGGCCGAAGTCGCAAAGCTCGAAAACGATCTGAGGAGCAAACTAAACCAGGTGATTGCAAATAAGCAGAAGGAGTATGAAGCTCTCCTCGCTCAGAAGCAAGCCACAGTCATGAACCAGCTAAAAGGTTATGACACTTACATAAATGACGGACTCGCGCTGGTTCAGGGCAAACAGAACGAAGTCTTGAAGAAGCAGCAGGACCTTCTGAAGAACAAAGCCGGAAACCTCCTGCAAAATCTGTTAAAGCATTGAGATCGAATGCCGCCTCGGTGCCGGGTTGGATCGAGGCGGCCGTCCCTCTTCTGTGTCTTGGTGAAATGCCGATTTTACTTCTTGACTTGTTTTCAAGGGGGCAGAGGACGATCAACACACTCACTATAACACTATAGCATGATAGAGAGATCATAAGCAGATATACAATTGGAAAAAGGGCTCTAAGAAATTCCGCATTACATAGATTTCGTCGTTCGGTTGCTAATGTCCGAGTCGGTGGATTGCGCTTAAACATCCGAGTCATGTCTGGTTAGTCAACGATAAGTCGTGGTTCCCGCTAGGCAGTGCCCTTTGTGCGGGCCGTGCGCCCACGAAGTATTTGTCAAACCATTAGATTAAGGCGAGAGAAAAATTCCGCAATGAAAAAGATTACTTTCACCTTTACTCCTTTTCTAATAATTCTACCCGCGACCCTATGCCTTGCTCAGCAGAATGCTAAACTTAACATTCACTACAGCCAATCCGGTGGTCTGGCGATAGTTGTTGATCATATGCTTCATGAGGAGTACGGGTTTGAGTATCCAATGACCTACGAGATAGGAATTCCTAATGGTTCCAACAATCTGAGTGTGTACAGAAGATATTCCACTTCGGAGAGCTGGTCTGAGATGCAAACGAAAACCAGTTTGGATTTCTTTAACGGTGTCCAGGCGGTTAGGTTCGATTATGCAAATAACATGGCTTATGTTTCTGCGGCCTTCTCTACTTCCAGTGATTCACTTTTCATGGAGATCGTAGATGGATCGGGCAACTCGATCGTTCCGACCTTCGAGGGCATCAGCAAGTATTATGACAACCGCCAGGCAGCTGTGACCGTGTCGGCCGATGATTGGTCCGACTGGACGGTGACACAGGATGATTGGTTCAGACCGCTCCTACATCTCTTCAGGTCCGACAGTCTCTATGTAACTGTTGGAGTCATTACACATTCCTGCACGAGTTCAACATGGAGAATACTCCAATCGGAATTGGATTCAGGATATGTTGAAGCCGCTAGCCACAGCAGGACGCATTCAGCAACTCCTTACGCTGATCCTGTTGGAGAAATCGAGGGTTCCAAGCAGGAGATCCTCAGCCACGTCATTTTGCCTGCGCCGTATAATATCAACGGGACCGGTCTCGTTTACACCTGGATCGCTCCCTACGGCGACTACGACTCTACCGTTGATTCATTGCTGGGAGTCTATGGCTATATTGACGCGAGGCTGTACGCAAATCTTGACACGACCGCACCGAGGGAATATATCTATGGGGATTCGACATTGACATCATGGAACGTGGGAAGAAATCATTTTGACCCGTTCTTTCCGACTGTTGAACTTGGTGCACCATCGTGGGGCGGCGGCGATACGAGTCTGACCTCGCTGAATAATCTCTTCGACACGATCGTTGCCAAAGGAGATGTGTATCTCCTCATGTGGCATCCACAGGTTATTTACTCAGACATTGATTCCTCTTATCTAGTGGACCACTTGAGTCACATAAGCGGCAGGACGAACGTCTGGTATGCAAACCTCGGCATGATTTATCTCTACCATATGCTTCAAGAGTCGAACAATCTTCCGGTCGATGAAGTGACCGCGGCGAAGGGAACTCCCAACATGTATTCGCTCTCACAGAATTATCCGAATCCCTTCAATCCGAGCACAGTCATCAACTATCAGCTGTCAGCCAGAAGCTTTGTTACTCTCAAGGTCTACGATGTACTTGGCAGGGAAGTAAGAACGTTGGTTGACAAGGTGGAACAGCCGGGAAGTTATTCGGTCACCTTCTCCGCCGAAGGCGGAGCCATGCCCACCGGACAGGCAGACCCCTCTGGCGGAAACGCGAGCGCTTTGCCGAGCGGGGTTTATTTCTACAGGCTGCAGGCGGGCAGCTTTTCACAGGTCAAGAAGTCGATGCTCTTGAGATAGTAACATCCTATCCTAACACAGGGAGTAACCTCCGGTCAGCGTCTTATGCCTTGATTATAAATTCGATCTCTGCAAATTCTTGCATAGGACGCGAGAGAACGGAGGTATTGATGCGAAGAACGATCGTGATTCTGGCTTTTGCTCTCATGTGTGCCGGTTGCGGCGAGAATAATCCTGTGGCACCAGTCGCCAAGACTATCCATTCCGGTAACTTGCAGATCACATTCAGTATTCCGCAACCTTTATATGGACCCGGTGACACATTAAGGGCGACGACGACAGTTTACAATTCCGGGGATTCCGCAGTGACCCTTTATGTTCCTGTGTGCTGGCCGATAGCCCGATACTCGGTTAAAGATGCCGGTGGGATTACAGAAGTGAGCTATAGTGCACCCCGCAATTTGGGTTGCAATTCCATCGTCGAGTACTCGGTTCGCGCTCGTCAAATTAAAGAGATTTCATTGTTGAGCGTAGTGGTGCCGATACTTGAGCTTGACAAGACCCGGAATGCTCAGGGATCGTACGTATTGACGGTAGACGACGACTTCGGGACATTTGCCTTGAACTTCATGGTCAATTGACCTTCAGTAAGACGCGGGGCGGAAAGCGTCTCGATGCTTGATTGGCGTCTGCTGAACCCGCCGATGAAGATCAGGAA
Organism: Bacteroidota bacterium; assembly: GCA_021789975.1. GTDB lineage: Bacteria > Bacteroidota > Ignavibacteria > Kryptoniales > JAKASW01 > JAKASW01. The sequence continues at coordinate 141,719 of JAJYIT010000007.1, read as the reverse complement.
GAGTATGCTTTCGGCGGTTGGAGACAGGCTTACAATTGTGCAGTCTTTGAATGAACTTTATTTTGCTCATGACCGATTGATGAATTTGCTGTAAGACGTTTCTTTTCACAAAGGGTATGGACGATGCAGACGGTAAATCTTGAGTAGCTTATGAATACAGGTTTCAGATCTCCACTGGTGGTGTATTTCTTCGCAGGCGTTGCGCTCGGCATCTTTGTCGGACTTTCAATAAGCAGGCCATGGGCCGTTCTTGTTTTGAGGCTCATAGCTGGCGGTATCGTACTGACAATAGCACTATTCTGGCGGCGAATAGAATCCTACTCTCAGAAGCATTACCTGGAGAGCTGGTCGGCCCAAAGGCGTCGGGGCAGACTGTCCTTCGTAATTAGCCAGTACGTCCTTCTTCGTGGCGGCTTGCTCTCTGTGGCGCTCGCCGGACCCCTTTTTCTACAATTGCCGATCAGAGGGCATGATCTCACTGCGATATTCGCCGTGCTCGTCCTGATCGCTGTGTTAATGATATATCTTGGAAACGAATCCTGGGTCCAGTGCGAGCGAGAATACGAGGTCCAGGTACTGCGCATGGCGGCGCAACACATCAGGACTGCGAGCAACTGATGTAAAACTGGGGAGGCGACTGCCCGCGTCAATCTGTGCTCAAGGTGTCCGGTCTGTCTTCCCCTTTTTCTTTCGCGTGAAGGTTGGGTATGGCCGCCACAGAAAGTTCGAAGCGAATTTGAAAGCAACGTCAAATACGGCGCCCTCCACAGGTCGTGATCAACTGTTGACAGTTAGTAGATGAGAAGTTCGGTGAATATTTTCCGCAGAATGATTTTGTAGGGAGTCATAGCTTGCTTTGCAGTGCCAGAAAATTATCCCAACCCCTTCAATCCGCGCACAACCATCAACTATCAGCTGTCAGCCAGGAGCTTTGTTCCTCTCAAGGTCTACGATGTACTCGGCAGGGAAGTAAGATCGTTGGTTGACAAGGTGGAACAGCGGGGAAGTCATTCGGTCACATTCTCCGCCGAAGGAGGATCCATGTCTACCGGAAGGCAGGCACTTCTGGCGGAAACGCGAGCGCTTTGCCGAGCGGAGTTTAATTCTACATGCTGAGGGCGGGAAACAACATGCAGGTCAAGAAGAAGTTGCTGCTCAAATGATGATCACTCTTGATATTTGAAGTCTTGTTTTCCAGAAAGAGTTCTGGAGCTTGACCATCTGTAGACGATAGCTATTTCACCTGGACAGTCGAAAACTCCGGCGGTGAGAACGCGATGGGACATGCAGGCACAATTCCACTCAGCCAATACATTTCACTACTACCTGGCCAATCCAAAGAGATTGATTTCTACTGTATCAAGCAAGCATTCCCAGGCCCATCGGGATAACCATTGCCAGCCGGCTTGTACTATTTGAAAGCGACGGTGCAAATGAGCGGGATGAAGAGTGATCGGATCGAAAATCGTGGGAGGTGTCCTCTATACGAATCTGGAGCAGAATCGTTTGCCTCATTTCTCTTTTACTTCGTGGAAAGAATGATTACCCTTTACACAGCACAGCAGCCGGGCATACGAATTTGGCAGCTTAGTCGTGCAACGGGACAATTGAAAGAACAAACCTCATAACGAGAGCGTATCTCTCCTCGTGCCCGTATCATAATTGCTGACTTGCCGCAGAGGCATGCACCTCTACCGAGAGATGCCTGCCATGAACGATGCCCGGAGCAATCTAAGTAGTAGAGTATGGAATACATATCAGTTTCATCCGGGACGGATCTTTTTTTCGTCTTTCACTTTGATGAGGTGGTACGATGAAAGCAGTATTGTTGAGCGCTATCGCAATAGTCACACTTCTTACCGGTTGCTCGCCCACGAGCTCCGACATTTCTGGCCAGCCGACTCCTGACAAAGCCATATCCATCGTGGGAGGGGCGGAGGTGAACTCACCTTCCCTTGCCGGAAAAGTGCCTTATATGGTTTACTGTTCCATACAGTACACCGACACAAGTGTGAGCAATAAGGATTTCAATTCGGCTGAAGTCACAGTAAACGGAGTAGCGCTAGTCAGGGCATACCGGGATGGATATTATCAGAACCTTGGGAAGACAATGACTTTCTCGGAAGGGGATTCGCTCGAGTTCGTGATAAAGCAAAAGAAGATCGGGACTGTCAAGGGAGTCGTTTACGTACCACCATCTGTGCAGGGAGTAACGGTCTCTCCGGTACTTCTGGGGGCAAATGTTCCAAACGAGTATACCTCGTTCGACTTGAGCTGGGACCCGGCGCAATCCAACTTTTACTTTGTGATCGCGGCAGGCTACAATTATTGGGAGACGGAACTCGTGGCAGATTCAGTATTCTCAACGCAGGCTCAAAGCGCCTCGATCATGTTGGCAGACACTTCCGGCAGTGCCTGCCCGTATGTCTATTTCAGGGTGCAATCATACAATGTCTTTCCTATCGAAGGCTTTGCAGCCGGGTCGGAATTCGACGTAAGCAGCTCATACTATAGAGGGAATACAAATATGCCCAGTGTAAACGTCAACACAAAGATGGTGCCCCATTTGGAAAAATGACCCGGGGGCTGGATGGAGGATAGAGTGAAGACTGGCATACCACGTTCCTAAGCAACTCTGATGGTCAGAGAAGGCTCGACTCGCGGAGGCACGGGAACTGATCCCACCGGCAATCCATGAAGGCAGCTCAAAGCGAGCGAGTCATTCGCGACAACATTTCTCGGCCGTGGCAACCATGCGCATCATGGAAGGGCGACAAGCTCTATTCCAGGGTTTCAAATTTGAGGCGTATTCCGGATTCTATGCGAAAGCAATCTGTTTGTTTTTTTACGGCTGATGAGGTACAATTGTGCACGAGAAAAAGGACGAATAATGCTGAAGGATTTCGCTTTGGCTTGTGGGATTTGTCGGCATCCCGTGATCACTATACAGGTCGGTTGAGTTATGCTCATTCACATTCAGTCTTTTCTTGAGATAGTGTTTCTGGGTTTCATCGCGCTCTTCCCTGTGGTAAACCCGATTGGCACTGCACTCATGATCGACCCATATTTTTCCGGCCTCTCACGGAGGGAAAGAGTAAGCGCGGCCAGGAAAATATCCGTATATGCGCTCGGTATCTGTGTCTTCACCTTGTTTGTCGGCCATTGGATCCTGGAACTGTTCGGGCTGACTGTTCCGATAATCCAGCTCGGTGGCGGAATCATGATCTGCAAAATCGGATGGGAGTTTCTCACCACCGATAAGTCCAGCGATTCCCCGGGGCAGGTCAGTAAAGAATCCGACGAAAAAGAGTTTGCTGAGCTGGAAGGTAAACTGTTCTACCCAATCACATTCCCAATCACCACGGGTGCAGGAACCATAGCCGTGCTCTTCACGCTGAGTGCGCACGTAGAGGACAAGACGTTCTCCGGTTACTTGCTCAATAACGCAGCACTTTTGATTTCTATCCTGGGAATCTGTATCCTGATTTTTATTTTCTATGTGAATGCCGGGCGCCTGATCAGGTATATGGGCTCTCAAAACGAGAAGATCGTAAACCGCCTGATGGCGTTCCTGATCTTTTGCGTCGGCCTACAGATAGCCGTTGGAGGTATTACCGATTTGATTCGTCATTGACATGTCGTGAGACATTGTATACCTTGCGGTTGTTCATACGTGATTGATACATACATGGGGATGTAGTTGTGAAGACGGTAGCTATGTTGACGATGCTCGTGAGCGCACTAGTCGCAACTGATGCTGGGGCTCAAACCGCGGAATCCAACTGGGCTGTGAATGTACATTTCTCGCCGTATTTGTTTGAGGGGCAGATAAATCAGGCCGGTAATGTCTATGATTACTCATACCATACATTCCTTGGTATCGATCTCACTCGAATTCTGAGTGAATACTTCTCGGTGTCTCTTTCACTTGGTTACACGAAATCAAAGGCAAACATAATACCGCCTTTTTGGGCCGTACATCGCCACAGAAGGACCTTCAAATTCCTCCGAATTCAACTCTGACAGAGTCATACATTTCTTACCTGAAGATTAGGTACTCACCTATCCGGTTGGGGTCTGTGGAGCCTTATGTAGGAACGGAATTCGGAGTCTCTTACTTTACCGACGAAGCTAAGACTCTTTATCCCACGACGATTCCAATCCCGGCAGGTGGGTTCTGCGCTGCTCAGAAAGTCTAGGTCCCATTTGTTCCCGCTCAAGCTGGATTTCTTGTGGATGTTTATCGAGCAGGAACTCTCAGGCTCGGTGTAGATGCGAGTATTCTCGCCATGTATAGCTTAAGAAAGGGGATTTATCTTGATGGAGCCGGCGAGCTTGCCCAGCCTTTCTCGACCGGGATAATCACCGGGATAACATTCGGATGGTAAGGCGTTGACTTCGCTACGAAGCTAATACGATTCTGAACCGGCAGCCTCTTCCCCCTCTCTTCAGCGATTCTACCAGCTCGACCTCAGCCCCGCGACCTGTGTAACTCTCGAACATCTCCTTGACGTATCCGACGGAACAGTCACAGTATGTTCTGGAAAGTCCGGGCGGACCTGACTCCACCAATGGACACAAACAATAGCCGTCAGCGAACCTGAGACCTCGCGAATTTTTGACATAGCGGAAATCAACAACGCTGCCATCTCTTGCAGCGGCATTTTCTACCGCATATTCATCGATCTTGTCGATCAGCACATCGATGTCCACCTCGTTCGGTTTACTTCCTTCGAGGCTGCTTCTGAAACATTCTTTGCCGCAATCATACATTATTTCTCTTCTGGTCGATTCGTTGAGCCGCTTGTCAAAATTGTTGAAGAACCTCTTCACCCATACCTGCGCGAATTTCTCTTTCTCTTCACAAGGAGTCACCTGCGGATTTTCGGGTTTCTTCTCCGGGAGGACCGCCATCGACCTTGGCAGAACGCTGGGCGCAAACGCCAATATGCCGCACGATTTTAGAAAGTCTTTTCTCTGCAAATGAGTCCTCCGGATGACTTATGAGACTTCTGAAAACACGACAACGTAGTTGTGTCCGTATTTCCTGGCGCACTTCGGACAAGTCGTGTAGCAGAAATAGTACTTCTTGTTTGTCCTTCCTTTGGACGCAACATACTTATTCATTTCCTTGATCCATTTCGGCACAGCGTTGTACGGTCCGTCGAATACTTTCGTCAGAAACGTCCCGGACAGTTGGACGTTGTCGGCGCCGGGCACCGCTTTTGTCACCGCCATGTAGAATTCGGACTTCCACGGTGACGGATCGTATGCCATTGCGATGAAGTCCTTCATTTCCGGATCGGCGCCGGAGTCTTTGGCCTGCTTCCACATTTTCCCCATCACCTTCTTGATTGTTCCCGGCAGCGGAATGTGTAGAAATTGAGGGATGGTGTCTCGGATGAAGTTCTTATCTGTCCATTCAAGAGTCTGTTGGTCCCAGGGAATGGGATCGAATTTTGGGCAGCAATCCTCAGCGCTTGTCTTTTCCTGATCCATTTTAGCCTCCATTTGTTTTCGGATTTAGGCGACAAAAAGCTCTGACACAGTCAGCGGTCATATGTAAAAGTGGAGGTGCTGCTAACTGAAGATTGAGTTGGACTTTCTGGACTGGTAGTACCCGGCAACCCGCGGATGCTTTCACACCAAGGTAAGAGGTGACTTTGTGAATGTCAAATCAAGATAGTTCGGAATTCGTAATGCTCCACTGAAAGGGTTACCTCTGTGACAAAGGTGGAACATGAAACCGCCAGGACCGCATAAGGATGCAAGGATAACCAATTATGATACAGGAGCTTCGCGATTTTGGCGCGCATGGGGGTCTAATTGAAACTTTCGGATGTCTCCCATAAGAAAGGCATTACGCGGAATTCCATTAGGGCGGGTTGAATGAACCATTTGAAAAGAAGATCGTCAAAAAAAGTAGGCACCACAACAAAAAAGGAGCGCGAGTCATGAAAGGCCTTAAGACTCTTCTGGTACTTGTCGCAGCTTTTGCGCTGCAATCCTGCTATGCGATGCTCTACACTTACTATGAAAATCCCGTAATCGTTCAGGAGATTAACCCGCCTTATCCGCCCCCGCCTCCTGGACCAATTGTGGTCCCGTATCCAGTCCCGGTCCCGGTAGCTCCTCCTGAGCCTGTTGCGCCTGAACGCCAGCGCACAGACGGTCCGACGCGCAACCAGAATTCCAGTCCGACCGTGAACACGGCTCCTGCCAGGCAGCGCACCATTCCGAACAGCGGCCCCAATGTCAATGCGGGATCAGCAAACGGCAGCGGAACTGAGAGCCAACCACCTGCTCAGGTCAGACCGCGAACCAGGTGAAATACTCCCCCCTCTCTAAACTGCGCAGCCCGATCCAAACGGTTTAGAGAGAGGTGAAGGAGGGCAGTGGTCATAAAGCTGCCATGTCTATATCACGAGCCTTTAGTTAACGCCGCCGCCTTTCGTGGTACGGTCGAAACTGAAATTTGTCTTTTCTATTTCCAAGTCCGCATCATTCTGAATTTAACTCCTTCCGTTTTTGTTATTACATTGTTAACAATAGATACTCATCAACCGACGCCAAATTGGATATGATAATTATGAAATACAATGTTATAGTGGTCGGGGCAGGACCTGCTGGTCTTTCGGCCGCAATGGAAATAAAGAGAAAAGGTCTTTCCGTACTGGTACTTGATAAGGGTGCAATCGTCAGCTCAATACAGAATTTTCCACCCAGCATGATCTTCTTCTCCACATCGGATTTGCTTGAGATAGCCTGCGTTCCATTTATAGCGAGCTCCCCGCATCCTACCCGCGCGGACGCCGTCAACTACTATGCGCGTGTAGCGAAGTCTGGCGGGATTGAATTCAAAGGCAACTCCAAAGTTCTGTCTGTTAATCCGAATTCGAACGGCGCCAATTCGTACAGTGTGGAAATAAAGAATGAAATTACGTCCGAAGTTAACTTCGTTTCAGCAGAGAATGTGATTATATCAACGGGATTCTACGACAATCCGAACATGCTTGGAGTCCGCGGCGAGACTCTGCCAAATATTTCACATTACTATAATGAACCTGGCCGACACATCGGGCAGCGAGTCGCCATCATCGGCGGAAAGAACAGTGCCGTCGAGGCGGCGCTTGATCTCTACCGTCACGGCGTCGATGTGGTCCTCCTACATAGAGGTGAAGCTTTGGGAAAGAGCGTCAAGTACTGGATACTTCCGGATGTTGAAAACCGGATCAAGAATAAAGAGATTGCGGCATATTTCAACTCCCGGGTGCTGGAAATTCACGGTGACGAAGTGCTCGCAGATGTGAAAGGCAAGACGGAGACAATCAAATGCAATTTCGTTTATGCTCTGACCGGATATCACCCGGACGTGAATTTCCTTCGGGAGGTCGGGGTTGAGGTGGATCAGCACACAGGAGTCCCAAAGCACGACCCGAAAACCTACGAGTCGAACGTTCCCGGAATATACATTGCCGGATCAATCGTCGCGGGTTATGACTGCAATAAAATATTCATTGAAAACGGACGAGAACATGGAAAGGCAATTGCAGAAAGCCTGGTAAGATGATGGTACTTCAAATCAATGAGGAAGATGTCAAACGTCTTGTCAATATCAACGATGCGATCTATGCGGTTGAAGCTGTCGGTAAATCGATAGCCGCAGGAAAAACCGTTCAGATACCGCGCGCGAGACTGAGAATGTCGAACGGGTTTCTCCACCTGATGCCGGCCTCGCTTGAGGAGGAAGGATACTTCGGATATAAGGCTTACACGAGTTTCCACGGCAAGGCGAGATTCTTTGTACACCTTTTCGACAGCCGGAACGGTGAGCTTCGTGCGATCATAGACGCCGATAAGCTAGGACAGCTCCGGACCGGCGCGGCAAGCGGAATCGCAACCCGAGTGCTCGCAAAGAAAACCCCCGGGTCACTCGGAATTATTGGATCGGGCTATCAGGCTGAAAGCCAGCTCACTGCCGCACTTGCCGTACACAAGTTCACTTCAATAAGGATTTTCAGCCGGAATTTCGATCATGCTGCAGATTTCTGTAAACGAATGAGTGTGGAAACAAAAGTGGATCTCCAGCCGGTGATGAAGATAGAAGATGCTGGATCGTGTGATGTGGTGACTACAACCACGAGTGCCGCGTCCCCTGTTCTCTTCAAGGAAATGTTGAAGTCGGGATGTCATATTAACGCCGTCGGCGGAAATACTCTCATCAAGCGGGAACTCGATGAACACGTCGTCGATGCGGCAGACACGATCGTGATCGATAATATTGAACAGGGAAAACTGGAATGCGGTGATTTCATTCCGTCTCTCGAAAAAGGAAGACTGCACTGGGGGGATGTGCTTGAATTTGGCGACTTGTTCAACGGAAGGGCCGCGAGGAAATCGGATACCGAAATAACTCTATTCAAATCCCAGGGGATTGCACCGTGGGATGTAGCTCTAGCAAAAGTCATATTCGAGCGGGCACTGCAGCAAAATATCGGGACGCGCTTGCAGCTGTGACGGCGAAGAAAATAAATCTCCTTGGAAAGTCTGAGGTAGAGCTCAAGGAATTCTTTGTCCGAATTGGAGAACCCTCATATCGTGGTACACAGCTGTTCAGTTGGATTTACCAGAAGCGACTGACAGATTTTAGCGGCGTAACGGGCTTCTCAAAATCGCTTAGAGCAAGACTTTCCGAAGCAGCAGAAGTTAGATATCCTGAAATTGTGGGAAGCCAGCAGTCGGGTTTCGACGGTACCAAAAAGATGCTGCTCGAATTGGAGGACGGCAGCAAGATTGAAACCGTGCTGATTCCACGGGAGAAATCACCGGAAGCTCCCGGCTCTTTAAGAGAGACGGTCTGTGTTTCCACGCAGGTCGGTTGTCCGCTCGACTGCAAGTTCTGCGCGACCGGTGCGATGAAATTTTCACGCAACTTGACACCGGGTGAGATACTCGCGCAGATTCTGATCGCCCAGATGCACGCGACAAGACGCATAACCAATGTCGTATTTATGGGTATGGGCGAGCCGCTGCTCAATGTCGACGCCGTCAAACATGTCATCAGAATCCTCACGGACGACAGGTCGATGAACATAAGAGCGAAGGGGATTACCGTTTCGACAGCCGGAGTGCCGGATAAGATAAGAGCGCTGGGGGATGAGAAAATCAAGTTCAGGTTGGCGTTCTCTCTCCATAGCCTTAACGAGGATGTCAGATCTTTGCTCATGCCGATAAACCGGAAGTATCCTCTGGCCCGCCTGATTCCAGAGATTAAAGAATTTGCGCATGTGAAGCACGATAGAGTGACATTTGAGTATATACTCTTTGACGGGCTGAATGACACGGACGAAGACATCGCGAGACTTGTCAGGCTATCGGGCCAAATTCCAATGAAAGTCAACCTACTTCGCTTTCATCCGCTCACCCATTTGAGCAATCTAGGCTTGCAGGTTGACCCGGCAGCGATTAAACTAAAGGTGAGCAGTCGGATCGATGACTTTGCGGACAGGCTTCGCGATTCCGGCATCACAGTATTCATACGATCAAACTCTGGCGAAGACATCGATGGTGCGTGTGGTCAGTTGGCTGCAAGAAACAAGTCTGGTTGAATTTAAAATCCTAATTGCGAAATTCTAAACATTGATCGAAATTCGAATCTCGAAATCTCCAATTGGCAGGAAAGGGCATTCTGACTGCCTCCTCTTTGAGGCTGCCTGGGAATTCCGCAGCATGAAGGTAATGGGCAGGACGCAGAGGTTTCAATTTCGTCCCATGTATCTCTGGCACAATTAAAAAGGAAGAAATGGTGATTTGATGAGAATCATTTTATTTGGCCCCCCCGGAGTCGGAAAGGGGACTCAGGCAAAAATTCTTTCCAATGAATTAAAGATCGCTCATATTGCCACCGGTGACATCCTCAGGGATGCCGTTGCACACAAAACAGAACTTGGCCTGAAGGCCAAGACATTCATGGACAAAGGCGAACTCGTACCGGACGATGTCGTAATCGGAATAATCCGGGACAGGCTCCGTGAAAAAGATGCAGCCAACGGCTTTATACTCGACGGCTTTCCACGAACTTTACCTCAGGCGGAAGCGCTTGAAAGTGTGTTCCGGAAGATCGGGATGAAAGTGGATAAGGTAATCAGCATGGAAGTGGATGAGGAAGTGCTGATAAATCGATTGACTTCGCGACGCGTGTGTGGGAATTGTGGATCCATTTTCAATTTGATGACCGATAAGATTATAAACTTGACATGTCCCAAATGCGGAGGCGAATTGTTCCAGAGAGACGATGACAAACGTGAAACTATCGAGAAGCGCTTCAAGGTCTACCAAAATCAGACGAAACCAGTGAAGGATTATTATTTACAGAAGGATCTGCTCGTTGAAGTGGATGGCATCGGAGATATTAATGTTGTAACAGGCAGACTGAAGAATGTGCTCAGTACAGAGCGGCATGCAAGGGCTCTTTGAAGAGACTAGTTCTATCAAGGGCGATCAAAAAATAATATATCGGAGAAGGTGAAATGGTCAGGACTATTTCCGTTGCAGCAGTTATGTTTTTTGTCATCGGTTCGGTTAAGGCCCAGGACCTGGGGAGCACAATAGCCAAGGTCGGACCGGAGTATGCAAAGGCATACCTAACGCCCGCAGCCAACGCGTTCGGAGTCGATTTGAACTCCGGGCTCTTCCATACAGCGAAAGTGGGCGGTATTCTCCCGTTCGGGCTAGATCTCTATATCGGAGTCCAGGCCGGCGGAGCGATGATTCCCACCGCTGAAAGAAGCTTCGATCTTTCGTATGCAGATACGATGTATTTTGCCGGGCAGGGCGGCTTCCCCGGTGTTTCAGTGCCGGTAACTTACACGACAAAAAACGCTCCGACGATTTTCGGAAGCAAGTCGCCCGGATATGCCGTCGGAACCGTGGACACAACGATAGACGGATTTCATTTTTCCCGGACGGATTCGGTGCCGACGATTGGTGGCCTGATAAACACGAGTATTGCCGCAGTCCCGGTCCCTCAACTGGGCCTCGGAAGCATCTTTGGTACCGACGTTGTAGTCAGATATTTGCCCAAGACTTCGATCTACAACTATGGGTCTGTGCAGATGTTTGGTTTTGCAATCAGGCATAGCATCAGCCAATACATACCACTGATTCCGGTTGACATCGCCGTGCAACTTGGATGGCAGAACCTGGCTATCTACGACAACACCGGTGCAAAGATTGTCAAAGAATCCACATTCGCCGGAAATGTTGAAGTCAGCAAAACGCTGGCGATATTGACCGTATATGGCGGTCTTCAGACGGAGAGCTCGACGCTGGATGTCAGTTACATCCTGCAGCCTTCCTCGATCAGCCTGCTTTCTCAGCCAGTTCCCATCTCATTTACGATGAAGGGGAAGGAGACTTTCCGGGCGTTGGCAGGTTTTAATCTTGCTTTGTTCCCATTCCTCATAAACGCAGATTACAGCTTCGGCTATTTCAATTCGCTTACAGCCGGTGTGGGCATTTCGATTTGAGAAGACTTCATCGAGCCACGACCGGGCGACTTGGTGAAACCTCCGCCGCCCAGCGTTTGTTCTCCCATAGCACTTTCATTTTACGCCTTACTATCAAAGGAGGAGGCCATTGAAACCGAATTCGCTTTGGAGCCGACTGCTCGCGGCCGCCGTTGTTGCGCTGGTCATGAACATTGTAATATTGCCGAGTGCGCATGCCGCCATGAAAGGTATGGTCGGTGGACCGAGAATCTACAAGCCGCAATCGAGCATAAATCCTAACAAACTTGCGCTCCCCGGTGTCGTTGTAGTAAAGTTCAAAACCGGCATCGTTCCAACAATGAAGGATCTATATAATGTACCTGAGCTTCAGAAGAGGATTATAAATGAAGCCGCTCCATCGGCGATGAAATCGGTCCTCGGACTTTTGCACGTGAAGCTGGATAAAACCTCCGAGGTGCTCGGCAATATTTACCTGGTCCACTACACCGGGACTGTCACTCCCGCAATGATGGCACAATCGCTTGAACAAAATCCGGATGTGCAATATGTTGAGCCGCACTATATGTACAAAGTGAATGCGTCGGACTCCATTCCAAGCGATTCACTTATCTCGCAGCAATATGCCCTCAATGTGATACAGGCATTTCAGGCCTGGAACGTCACGATGGGGAGCCCGACCGTAACCGTCGGTATCGTAGACACAGGCGTGAACTGGATGCACCCCGACTTGTATCCCAACATATGGCAAAATCCTCATTGGAGGACGGACACTCAATATCCGGCAGACTCAATCGGATGGGACTTCGGTGGTTTGGGCGACGGTAACGGCAACCCCACGCCGGACAACAATCCTGAGGAAGATTTTCCTCCGCCGTACGAACATGGTACACATGTCGCAGGGATAGTTGCGGCAGCCGGAGTTGCTAACGGCACCGTCGGTGTGGCCCCGGACTGCAAGATCATGCCGGTGAAGACCTCCGAAAAAGACATGGTTGATCCGAGCAGCGGATTTCCTTATATCGTCTACGGTTTCGAAGGTATTATTTACGCCGCGGACAACGGCGCACGCGTTATCAATTGCAGCTGGGGTGGAGTGGGCTTTTCACAGTATGAGCAGGATGTCATTGATTATGCAACTTCCAAGGGGGCACTGGTGGTCGCCGCAGCAGGTAACGACCACTCAGAGGAATTTCAGACGCCCGCCTATTACGAAAACGTGCTCTCGGTAGCCGCGACAGACCAGAATGATAATAGAGCCTCCTTCTCGAACTACAGTTACAATGTATCTGTATCTGCCCCCGGGCTTGATATATGGTCAACTTATGGGACCGACACGTATGCGGAATTGAACGGAACATCTATGGCTTCGCCATGTGCTGCTGGAGTCGCAGCGCTCGTGGCGAGTGAGTTTCCAAATTACAATGCACACCAGATCATGGAACAGGTACGCGTGAGCTCCGACAATATAAACAATATCAACCCGTCTTACGCCGACATGCTCGGGTACGGCCGTGTCGACGCGTATCGTGCAGTAACGATGACTTCCTCACCCGGGGTTCAAATTTCAGGCATCACGCTGAGCGATTCAGTGGGTGGAAACAATGACGGCATCTACACAGACGGCGAGACGATTCAGGTCTTCGGTATCGCCACCGATTGGCTAAGCCCTGCCACGAATCTGCAATTGACACTTGAGAGCAATGATTCAAATGTTACAATAGTGAACGGGACCGAAAACGTCGGGTACCTTGCTACTTTAGCGACGTACGATATGAGGAAAGACCCGCTGAGTTTCAAGGTCAACCAGGGAACCCCTGACGGGTACGTCGCGACCTTTATTATCAGGATTACTGACGGTACCTACAGCGACTATGCAACTTTCTCTGCCGTACTCAATCCGATTTACAACAAGGTATTTGTAAACAACATCGGCACCACTATCACGGCAAAAGGCAATATCGGGTTCAACGATTATCCCAACAATACACAAGGGATTGGATTCATCTATGGACCCGATCAAGATAGTCTCCTTTTCGAAGGCGCGTTCATGGCTGGAGTGTCCTCGACACAGATCGTTGATTGTGCACGAGGATCCGATCAGTCAATCGAAAACAGTGATTTCACCCCTCTCACTCTCGTCAGTGTCAAAACACCGGGATCTGTGGCTGACCAGGAGGCTATTACAGCTTTTACTGACAGTGGGGCGAGCGCTACCAACAGAGTCGGCATTAAGGTAACACTGCACACCTATGCCTGGGATCGAGACTCCACTTCGAATTTCATAATCCTCAAGTACGATATTCACAATCTCAATTCCATACCCATAACCAATTTCTATGCCGGACTGTTTTTTGACTGGGACATTGGACTGAACGGTGCGAATAACATAGCCTCGTTTGACCCGAATTACAATCTCGGGTACGCGTATAACGCGACGCGTTTGCCGCGGACCTACACCGGCTGCGCACTTCTTTCCGGAGGATCTGTTAACTACACTGCTATAAGTAATCCTGATTCGATCAGCGGCATCTATAACGGCTTTACCAGACTTCACAAGTGGGAGTGTCTCTCCGGCGGCACGAAGAACTCTTATGCCGGGCCGACAGATATCTCAATGGTCATATCCGGCGGTCCCGTCTCGATAGATGCGGATTCAGACACCGTGCTGGCCTTCGCGGTAGTGGCAGGGGACACTCTGCCTGATTTGGAGAAGGCAGTAAATGTCGCAAGAGAGATGTATTACATCGCCACGGGAATAGGCGGTCTGCCCGCGATCCCGAGACTGGCTGAGCTATACCAGAACTATCCGAATCCATTCAACCCGACGACTACGATTTCATTCGCCCTGAAAAAAGAAGCCAGGGTGAAGGTTGATGTGTTTGATGTGATCGGCCAGAAAGTGAGATCGATCATCGACCGGGCATATCCCGCTGGAGGTCCGTACTACCTGACAATGTCGGGCACCGGCTTGGCGAGCGGGATATATTTTATCAGACTCGTCGCATCTTCCTCGACCGAGACTTATGTGGAAACTCGCAAGATGGCAATCATAAAATAAGAGAGTGGCCGTCTAACTTACGACGACTCGAATACGCATGGGGAATCCGGGCAGCTGAATTGGCTCTCTTGAAAAAGCCTCAATGGGAAAAGAGTAAGGATGTAAACGGCCATACAAAGGCAGCGGGATTATTCCGATGAACCGATGTAGCCGATTCGTGATCTTTTGCTTGCTTGGGTTCTATTCCACCTCGGCATTTGGCTGGGGAGCCGAAGGTCACAGAGTCATAAACATGTCGTTTACAATACATTTTCCTGTCGATACCCTGTGGTTCACAAGATACTCGAAGCTCTATTCGGATCACGCTTCGGATGCCGACCACCGGAAAAGTGATCCGAACGAAAGTCCGCGACATTATCTGGACATCGACTATTATCCTGAATTCCGCACCGCTTGGTTTCCACAAGATCTAGACTCCCTAAAAGCCAAATACGGCTCATCAACTGTATACTCGCACGGGATACTTCCGTGGGCAATAAAATCAGATTACGACTCGCTGGTCACTTTCCTTATCAACAACGACACGGCTGACGCCAATAGGGTGATTGCCGACCTCGGTCATTACATCGGGGATGCAAATCAACCGCTTCATTGCACCGAGCACTTCAACAGGAACGGTATCCATTCGATTTACGAGTCTGATTTGCTTTATCACTATTTGAGCCAGATTGCAATCTCTGCCGACACGGTGCATTACGTCTCTAATGTGCTGGACTTCGTGTTCGAGGTAATTCGGAATTCAAATTCACAGGTTCAGGCTATATTCGATGCGGATGATTCCGCCAGAACTGTGGCCGGGAGCACAACGTCGAGTCTGTATTATGAAATTATGTGGGCAAGACTCGGACCTATGATGGTACGCGAGCTTCAAAATGCCTCAACGTCTCTTGCCTCGCTCGTGTATTCAGCATCTGTGGATGCGGGGGGCAAGGTGCCGTCGGGCGTCCACCCTCCCGTTCCCCTTTCGTTCAGTATCTCACAGCCTTATCCCAATCCGTTCAATCCGACGACAAGCATCGTCGTGACCGTCACATCAAATTCTCCGAGAGCGGACATCCGTATCTATTGCATGACCGGAAGCGAGGTGAGGCATGAGACCTCTACAATCCATCACGGCAGAAATGTTATCGCCATGAATTTCGCGACCTTCCCGTCTGGTGTGTATCTTGTCAGCATAAACTTGACGGGTTCAGGCACTGAGGAGAGACGCATAGTTAAGGCAGTTCTTCTGAAATGAACTTGGAACTAAGAATCAGCCACAGTATTTTTGAACTGCGAAAGGAAGATCCGTGTCGAGAGCCGAGGAAATTGAGGAGGAGATTGAGTCGCTTGATGATGAGGAATTTGCCCGGTTGAAACGATGGTTGGCTAGTAGAAACCGGGAGGAATGGGATAGGCGGATTGAATCGGATCCGAATTCAGGCAATCTCGATTCGCTGATCGAAGGAAGTATTCAGGGAGAATCAAAGCGGAAATTGAGCGGCGTCTAGATGCATCGAACGACGAGCCGATTCTGGAGTGCTTGGACAACCTTCCTGAGGCCGTCCAGGAAATTTTAAATAAGAAGTTCGAACTTCTTAAAGACAATCCTCTACGTCCATCCATCGAGTTTAAGAAGATAGCGAAAGTCTGGCAGGTTAGGGTAGGGCTCAGTCACAGTGCCATCGCTTTCAGCACGAGGATGACTTCATTTGGTTTTGGATTGGTACCCACGATGAGCTTGAGAGAATGCTCAGGGGATTGGAACGAGAACTATGCCAATTCATCAACTATAGATCAGCTTGTCAAGCTGGAGGGAAAATGAAAACACGTTTCTTAACTGCATTCATTACAATGTTCCTGATTGTGGTCGTTTTTGATGCCAGCGTTATGGCACAGGTCACGCCGGGGTCCGGATCATGGCAGGCGCTGGACTATCTTAATACTAACCTAACCTTCAGACAACGCGCCGAAGATCTTGTCTCTCAGATGACCCTTGATGAGAAGATCTCACAAATGCAGAACAGCTCGCCGGCCATCGCTCGCCTCGGGATTCCTGCCTACAATTGGTGGAGCGAATCCCTGCATGGAGTAGCGAGGAATGGAATCGCCACAGTCTTTCCACAGGCAATCGGAATGGCAGCGACTTGGAATCCGAAGCTGATCCATGAAGAGGCTTCAGTGATTTCCACAGAAGCCAGGGCGAAATACAATCTCGCAATTAGCCAGGGCGATCATGGCATGTACAAAGGGTTGACGTTTTGGTCACCAAATATCAATATCTTTCATGATCCCCGGTGGGGACGCGGACAGGAAACTTACGGTGAGGACCCGTTTCTTACTTCGCAAATTGCCGTGGCTTTTGTAAAGGGCCTTCAGGGAGACAATCCGAAATATTTCAAAGTTATTTCAACCCCCAAACATTTCGATGCTTACAGTGGACCGGAGCTCTTGCGGCATTCGTTCAATGCAAAAGTGGACCGGCGAGATCTATTCGAGACTTACCTGCCCGCATTTGAAGCTTGCATTCGACAGGGTGGCGCGTTTTCAATAATGGCAGCGTACAATGCTCTAAACGGTGTGCCCTGTCCGGCCAATTCATTTCTGCTTACGCATCTGCTCAGAAATGAGTGGGGCTTTAAAGGGTACGTCGTTTCGGATTGCGGAGCTATTTGGGATATTTACAAAGGCCACAATTATGCACCGAGCCTTGCAGCAGCTTCCGCTGATGGCGTGAAAGCGGGCTGCGACCTCAGCTGTGGCGATGAATATAGCACGCTGAGGAAGGCGGTAAAAGAGGGTTTGATTTCAGAAGCCGACATCGATACGGCCGTCACGCGACTTATGCTTGCCAGGTTCAAGTTGGGAATGTTCGATCCCGCCGCGGACGTGCCGTATTCCAGCATTACGATGGCGGACAATAATACGCCGGCTCATCGTGCATTGGCTAAAAAAGTTGCCGATGAAAGCATTGTGCTCCTTAAGAATGCAAGGCATACTCTGCCGCTCAGTAAGCACGTAAGGTCCGTGGCAGTAATCGGCACTTATGCCGACGACATAAACGTGCTGCTTGGCGATTATCATGGTACACCGTCAAACCCGGTGACGATTTTGCAGGGAATCAAGAACAAATTAGGTCCTAACGCTGATGTCCGGTTCGCCGCAGGATACAACCTGCTGGAAGACCAGATCGTTAATCCACAGACGGTCAGCCCCCGGTTCGTGGAACCGAAAAATGGATCTGACGGGCAAGGCCTTAAAGGGGAATACTTCAATAACCTGAACCTCGAAGGGAACCCGGCATTGACGCGAATCGACACGGTGCTCAGTCCTTATTGGGGGATGGGATCACCCGGGGATGGCGTCAACCCTCACGACTTTTCGATGCGATGGACCGGCACAATTACTCCACCATCGAGCGGCGAGTACCATCTTGGGATAGTGACGGACCAGAAAGGACGGCTGTACTTTGACGGCAAACTTCTCGTGGACAACTGGAGCCCTGTCGAAGTAAACCTCTTCAAGTCATCTGTCGTGAAGATGGAAAAAGGGGAGCGATATTCGATTGAAGTTGATTACGCCGACAGCGGTGATTTTGCCGGAATAAGATTGCAGTGGGAAAAGATAAAGGAACTTCCGAATCCGCAGGCATTGTTGAAGGAAGCAGTCTCTGCGGCAAAGAAATCAGATGTCGTAATCGCCGTTGCCGGAATTTCACCGCAATTGGAGAGCGAAGAAGATCCCCGCATCAATTTGCCCGGGTTCAAAGGGGGGGACCGCACAAGGCTGAGGCTCCCTGAGGGCGAAGAGAATGTCCTCAAAGCTCTTCATCAAACCGGGAAACCGGTAATCCTGGTTCTTGTCGGCGGGAGCGCACTTGCTGTCGACTGGGAAGAGGACAATCTACCTGCCATTTTAGATGCCTGGTACCCTGGCGAAGAGGGAGGAGCCGCGGTTGCTGACGTTCTGTTTGGAGACTACGATCCTGCCGGAAGACTGCCGGTGACTTTTTACAAATCGGTCAAACAACTTCCTCCTTTCACAGACTACAACATGAAGGGGAGAACTTATCGATATTTTGAAGGCAGGCCGCTCTATCCCTTCGGTTTTGGACTGAGCTATACTAATTTCAATTATTCGGATTTGAGGGTGAGCGAAAAGAATCCACGACCATCCGACACTCTTAGAGTCTCCGTCGATATTACTAACGCCGGAAAATATGATGGAGATGAAGTGGTACAGGTTTATCTGAGGGATCTGCTATCGCTTCCGGATAAGCCTGTAAAGTCGTTGGTTGGACTTGATCGAGTATCAGTTAAGAAAGGGCAAACGAAGAAGGTTACAATCTTATTGCCGGTGAGATCGTTCAAATACTATTCAGTGCGTGAAAGTAGATACGTAGTTCAGCCTGGAAGATATGAATTGCAAGTGGGTTCTTCGTCGAGCGACATCAGGCTGAGCAAAACCGTCGAAGTTGTGAAATAGTTGAAACACCTACTGAAAGAAACTCACCGGTGATCCGCAAAAAAGCGACGTCGATAACTATGATAATTACCAACATCGCGTCCCAGTCTACCGCTTGGCTACCCCGCCTACCGGCAGGTTAGCACCTGGGCAGTATACTCACATGACGAGACTCTTCGGTCGAATTTTTTCAAATCCGGCATGAGATCGGTTTCGAGCGGAATCAGACATTTCATCCCATGCTTAGGTCTTTGCGTGCTCCGAATTTATCGCGGAGGTGGACGAGCTGGTCTACCTGATCTTTCATGAGAACATTTACGTTCCCGAGCATCTGGGCGTTGAATTGTATCTTTGCAGCCAGCTCCAACGTCTCCATTTTTTCGTACGAGTCAGTGACGCTGACTCCGACTGTCAATGCGCCATGATTTGCCAGGAGAAATGCATCGTGACCCTTTAGCTTCTTATGAATCTGATCGTATAAATCGGGATGCCCAGGCAATCCATATCCGACTATCGGAACGATACCCAGCCTGATGATGACCTCCGGGAGTAACATCTTATCCATTGGTATTCCCGCAACTGCAAAGCCCGTGGCATATGGAGGATGTGCGTGGCACACTCCGTTCACATCCGGCCTGTCTCTGTAGATCTTAAGGTGAAAGTCTGATTCAGAAGATGGCTGCCGCTTCCCGCTCAGCAATTTCCCGGACATGTCGATGATAATCAAATCTTCAGGAGTCACCGAGCCCTTGCTCATGCGAGTCGGAGTTATCAGGACACGGCTATCGTCGATCCGGGCGCTGATGTTGCCGTCGTTAGCCGCTACGTATCCTTTATCATACAATTTTCTGGAACATATGACGATGTCTTTTCTTAGCGAATTTAATATTGGCTTCAATTCCTTAACTCCTTAGGATGATAGGTTTCACCATTTATCACAAAAAAGTCGGGACGAAACCGAGGTCCTCGGATTCTAACGGCAAAGAATTCGATTTCAACCGAATCAGTGATGCTTCAATTCAGTTCGGTACCGTTTTACCTTCTTCTCAGAATGACTTGCACCACCCAAAAGGTTGGTAAGGCGAAATCAGCGACCGTTTGAATTCGTAATCCAGGTCATGCCGTCTTGTCTTATGTGAACTATCTGGTTCCCGGCATTGGCGCTGATCGTTGCCTCGAACATGTCTGGAGTAATAAAAATCTCAGGCGGCCATGAATAGCCGTCAACCTTTTGAAGATTAAGTCCGAGCATTTGTAGATCTAGTTTCCCAATCGAACGCGTGAATGAATGGTGTTTAGTGTAATAGTTTCTTTCCCCGTAGTAAATCTCTCGAAGTGCCCATTTTGCATTTTCGACGGGATTCCATTTGAACGCGTCGTGTCCTTGTCCTGCAATCTTTCCGGAGAACTGTAGGAATCCCCACATCTCAGGGTAATGCATATCGATGATGCCCTGCGGCGACCACACCCAGTTATCTTCAGGAAGAAGTTGTCCCGTAGATCTGTCGCGCTCTCTCCGATAGGCACCATCCTTCACGATCAGATGCCACTCGACACGGGAGAAGTTGATTCTCCACTGCGACCCTGGCTTCGGAGGCGCACCTTTGAACGCACACTGACCGAGGACGCTCCATGGAAACGCTACCTCAACCGTCCAGCCGGTGTCCGTTTCGGCAGGATCGTCCAGCTTACCGTGAAGCTTGACTGCGACTTTCAATCCGGTTATGTCCCACGCGTTGACCGCAACTTTGTCGCCGTCACGATATGGTTCTCTCAGCAAGAGATCCCACACGGTGCCAAGTGCGTTTATCTCTGTCTCATAGTAGGGTTGTGTCGATCCGTTGGGATCGATGAAAACTTCGAAGTCGTTGTTGTCGAAAATAACCGTGTCCCTCTGTCTCAGTGTGGCCCACAGGTGGGGCTCCTGCAACTCTGCTCCAACGTACAGATATTTATTGTCCCAGAGCATTTTGACTCTGGTTTTGTACCGCGGGTTCGGCTTCAGATCGCCCTGGATGTCGACAAAATAATCCGTCCATGCCGCGTATTTCCAGGAACCTTCATTCAAGTTGTCGTCCATCATTACAGGCCCGGATGCTCGATAACAGACATAGTGTTTCGGTGAGAAAGGAATCTTCGGAACAGGGAAACTTGTTTGTCCAGAAGGGACTTGGGCGTATATGGTGGAAAACAGGATTAGTAAGATCACTGCTGAGTATTTCATTTTTTTCTCCAATGTCATCGTTCAACAAACTCTCCGTTCTTAATGGACCAGTTAAGTCCGAAGAAACCTGCGATTTTTACCCCTCTCTTTCCGAAGCCGATCTGCCCTCCATTCTTTTGCCCGAAGAATCCGCCTCTCTCCTTGTCCCCGGAGCTGTTAGAGAACATCGAGGTGTTCATTATAGTTACATCGGGAAGAGAAAACCAGGGCTGCAAGTAAGGAACAATATAGGTAAGTCTCATCCCCTTTATGCCGGTGCCGGCCACGATGCCCACGCTGGCAGTGCTGCTTCCTTTTCTCGGTCTCACCATGAAACATGCATAGTTTCCGCCTTTGATTACTTTATCTCCGAACGTCAATCTGTCTTGGGTGACCTCAACAGGAGATTTCCCCAGTACTTCGTTCCATGCCGAGTTTGTCCGCTCATTGCCGTACAGGATAACGTTCCTGCCGGGGTATTTCGCCGGCTCAAACTCTTTATCAGAAAGGATTTCGATAGACCCACCGCCCTGGTACCAGAAGTACTCTGCATCGAAGCGCGCTCTGTCAAATGCCCACTCG
Source organism: Bacteroidota bacterium (assembly GCA_021789975.1). Classification (GTDB taxonomy): domain Bacteria; phylum Bacteroidota; class Ignavibacteria; order Kryptoniales; family JAKASW01; genus JAKASW01. The sequence continues at coordinate 119,923 of JAJYIT010000007.1, read as the reverse complement.
TTTTCTTCCTTGCTTCCGTGGGTGCCGTAAACGAAAACCATGCCATGTCGAAAGGCGTCTTTGAATGTACCATATCTCACCGGACCTTTGTCTCCCGCCGGCGGCCTGGTTATCATTTGCCATTTGCCGAACTTCATTTCAAGCCAGATGTGCTTTGCACCTTGAGGCGGAAGGAGTTTACTCAAGTTAGTGCTGTCGATATCTACGGTGATGGGCTCGGCCTTCTCGGTTATGTTAAGATTGAACGACATCAACTCTACGTTTTTAGTAGTACCGACAAAGCGATTCCTTGAAGGGATGAATTTGATTTTCGCCTGGCTGGGCTCAAGTTGTTTTTCTTGTGAATAGATCGTGAGCCAGTAATCCCGGGCCGACACACCAGGATTGCATGTTGTGAAGTTAATTATCTTTATTCGCTGCTCTCCCGGCCTTGCGTGTCGTGCAAAGAAATCGTACATCGGCGGCCAATCGACGCAATCAGCCCCGGCTTCGTCGTTCAGGGACCACCAGTGTCCCATCCCCATCTCTTCGTGAAATATGAAATCGTGATCGAAAGTTCTCAGTGAGTCGGACATATCAATGGACTCGGTGACCGGCACGTTGTCGTCCTTGCTTCCCTGTAGAATATATACGCCCAACTGTTTGAAGTTGTGGTCAAGTGAATATGTGTTAACTTCATTTGTTGCACGTCTCAGCATCTTGCCCATTGGGGTTTCGGGAGTGGAATTCTTGAATACATAGCTCCACCACGTGATCCAGCCTGCGCTAGGCCCGATTGCTCCGAATTGGTCCGGGTACTGTGCCCCGATGATCCATGTACCGTGACCGCCCATCGAGTGACCCGTCAAATACACCCGGCTTGGATTAATGTTTAGTGTTGTTCTGGCGATGTGAAGAACCTGAAGTGCATCCAGTCGTCCCCAGTCCTCCCAATCATAGCCGTATGGACCGCCGTTAGTGGGACAAACGATGTATCCCCACTTTTTGGGATAATATGAGTTGGCCTGGTTCGTTGCTATCACGTCTGCACCGTGGAGGGAGAAGAAGAGCGCTTTTGGCTTGCCGTTGTCGGGACCTCTCGGCGGTACGATCGCGTAGTACTGCACACTGGAATCGATGGAGCTGATGAAGGTGACATTGTGAGTGGCTGTTGGCTGGACTGTTGTTACGTGAATTTCGGCACTTGCCAATACCTTTGCGTGTGGTCCAGGTCCCTCCATCAATTCGAGATCAACCGTCGTTACACCAATGCCGGAAGGCGCAGGCCCGATAAGTTTGAACCCGACTTTCCGCAAGCTCATTTTCTGTATTAACGGGACTTTTGACTCGGCATCGAAACCGCTGTCGTTGTAGGCCCTGAGATATGCACCTCTCAAAGGTCTCTTTGTAGCGTTGATGACAGTTACGGCTGCATAATAGTTCACCGGTATGCCGACAAGGAAGTTCGGGAGTGTCGGATGTTTTACGTTTAACATTTCGCCGCGAAAATTTTTTTGCAGCGTCACTTCCAGCATACCCCTGCTGCAAACAAAAAGAATCTGGTTGTTCCCTTTTCGAAGATCGATTGGAATCATAGGGTAATTAAAATTCGGCTCCCACCTGGGGTACCTGTCCTTGTAGGCGTACTTATTTCCTTGCCGGGGGACACCGTTAACGTAAACGAGGTCATTCCCTCTGGATTCGAGAAGACAGGCTTGATCCTTGTCCGATTTCACATTGAAGAGCCCATATCCGCTCTGGATGTAGTCCCCGCGGAACCAGCCGGTGGAATCGGCAGCGTGGGTAGTCCAATCTTCCACTTTTCCATTTTCAAACCGGACAGCTTTCCCGGGCGACGCATGAATCGTTTTGCCATCTATAATTCTTTCGATAACAGGATCAGCTGGTCCCGTCTCGCTGGAGAACGTGTGAAGGAATATCCCGTGATTCAAAGTCTCCGGCATCGTTCCCTGAGCAAACAGGGTTCCGCAAGATGCCAGCATAACAAGGGCAGCAATTGCCCCCGTCACGGTGAGGTTGAATTTCATGTGTACTTGCTCCTTTACTTGTTCGTCTGCTTCGGCTCGGAGGTATTTCCTCCAATCACAATCGTAAGCTTAATCGAGCGGGGTGTGCTACCTTATAGTGACCTCGTCTACGAACAGCCAAGCCTTGTTTCCCGCGCCCGGATGCCATGGCGGACAGACCCCTATGTTTTTAGCAACTACACGGATGTATCTTGCTTCAATATTATTGAAATGTGCCGTGAATCCCTTCACGAGGATACTTACTCTTTGTGAGTTGACGCCGTTCTCAACTTCTGCCGCCCGTCTGAAGTCTTTCCCGTTTTGCGACACATAATAAGTGACAGATTTCGGAAGAAATATCCAGGCGGGTGTGTCCTGCAAACAACCCGTCGTGATTTCATGAAGCCTGGTCTCCTTCTCAAGGTCGATGGTTACATCGAGGTCCTTGCCATGGAACCCTTGCCATCTCCCATCCTGGTAATTTGTAGTTCCAAGTAGCCCGTCTGTCAGTGCCATTGGGCCGCCGCCGCTGTACCTGTCGCTGAAAGGGTAGCGATATTTTGCGGGAGGATATGATGATTCGACGAAATTCGTCTCCGTAGTCATGCTCTCTCTTGTGCCGATAAATGCAGCTGCTTTCAACGTGCACGCCTTCCGGAGCACGATAGGTCGGTCGCGGTATTCAGAAGATGTTATTCTCGGCGTACTGCCGTCAACTGTGTAATGGATGGCCGCGTTAGGATCCGGGCACGACAGGTTTACTTTTGCTGAGTCAAAAAAGATACCTCCGGTGGACTGGAACGAAACCATCGGGACCACATTATGGTCAGGTGCCATAGCGAAGAGTCCAGGGTTGTCTATTCCCCATTGCCTATTCGGAGTTTCTGACATGCTAAACTTGAGCGCTCCACCGCTTTCCAGATCGCGCCAAGTAAAATAGGCATGGTCGTAAGGTTTGCCGTTCAACTCAGCGCGATCTACATAGATGTTCGAATCGGACGCACGGACGCCCTCAATCACGAATTTGCGGCCCTTGCCGAGTCTGATCGTGACTTTCCTGAATACAGGACTTCCGATTGCGAAAGTGTTTTGTCCGGGCGTTACCTGGTAAAAACCCATGGCACTAAGAACGTACCATGCAGATATTTGTCCACAATCATCATTACCCGGAAGGCCATCCACGCTGTCGGGATACAGCTCCGTCATTATTTTCCTGACATAGAATTGTGTCTTCCAAGGTTCACCCGCGTAATCGTATAGATAAGGGATCTGATTGCTTTGCTCGTCACCCTGTGCGTCCTGACCGATCATGCCTGTTATATCCGGATCGAAAGTACCCGTAAGAGTGCTGGGTGCGTTGAACAGCGAATCCAGCTTGTCAGCGAATCTCTGTTTGCCGCCGAATAAATCGATGAGGCCGCCGACGTCCTGCGGTACGAAAAAAGTATACTGCCATGCGTTAGCTTCTGTAAATTCGTTACCGACGGCGAACGGGTCGAAGGGGGTGGCCCATTCTCCGTTCGACATCTTACCGCGCATGAACCCAATAGAATTGTCGAACACGTTTTGGTAAAAGAGAGATCGCTGGTTGAAGTTCCTGTAATCGTCCCTCTTTCCTAATCTCTTGGCCATCTGGGCAATACACCAGTCTTCAAACGAGTACTCCAATGATTTTGAGACAGACTGGGGTTGCTTATCGACCGGGATGAAACCCTCATCTTTGTAATATCGCAAGCCCTGCCAATCAAGGTCGGCACTATGTTTCATTGCAGCAAAAACTGAATCCAGAGTGAAGCCAGGCAGCGGCATTTTTGGCAGATAGCCTTTCATGTATGCATCGAACAGGATAGGCACGGTAGGATATCCGATCATTTCGTACGTCTCGTTTCCCCAGAGAGGCCAAAGAGGGAGTATGCCGTCCTGCCGGTATTCCTCGAGCAGGGATCTCACAAAATCCTCGTATCTCTTCGGATGGATTATCGAAACCAGGGGCATGTCCGCGCGCCAAATATCCCACACCGAAAACACCGAATAATTATTGAAACCTCTGGCGACATGAATCTTGTGATCCATTCCAAAATATTTTCCGTCGACGTCCTCAAAAATGTTCGGAGCGATCATTGTATGGTATAATGCGGTATAGAACGATACTTTCTCGGCATGTGTGCCACCCTCAACCTGGATCTTATTCAGTTCACTGTTCCACGCTGCGTTGGCTCGTTCGCGGTACTTGTTAAAATCGAAATCGGGCATCTCTGCCGCCAAATTCTTTCTGGCACCACTCAGACTGACTCCCGAAAGGCCAACTCTAACGAGAATGGCCTCGCCTTTCTTGGTTGAGAATGTGACGAAAGCTTTGACGCTGTCGCCTTTCGCTCGCCTTGTCCCTGCATCTATCGTGCCTCCTTCTGCAGTTCCAAAACTTCTGAAAGGTTTTGAAAACTCAGCCGCAAAATAAATGTATCTGACTCTGGCCCATCCTTGAGAGCGTCTCATGCCTTCCACCCACCGGTTACCAATAATCCTTACCCATCCGCCGGTGCAGAAGTTGCCGATGCCATGCTGAAGGTCTATGATCACGTTGGAACTGTCAGACCTCGGAAAAACATACTCGTGCATCCCGCATCGGTCGGTTGCCGTAAGGTTGACGCGTACATTGTATCGTTGGAGCAAAACACTGTAGAATCCAGGCGATGCTTTTTCTGTGGAGTGGCTAAATGCCGATCGGTAACCAGCGAAGGGATTAGAACGGGTACCGGGTACAACACGCACTTTCCCAACAGTCGGCATCAGGAGGATGTCACCGTAGTCGGAGGCGCCTGTTCCGCTGAGGTGTGTGTGGCTAAAGCCCATAATCGAGGTCGAGGAATAGTTGTAGCCCGAGCACCAGTCCCAACCGGAAGTTCTCTCGTCCGGACCCAGTTGTACCATCCCGAAAGGCATCTCAGCTCCAAGGAAGACGTGCCCGTGTTGAGCGGTTCCTATGAAAGGATCGACGTACTTTGTCAAATCCTGCTCCTGCGCCAGGGTGACTTGAACTTGCATCAATAAGAGAATGAGCGTTAGCGACTGCGCGAGAAATTTCATTGGAATTGTCTCCAGGATAAATCTAATGAGTGGTTGGATTCTTGATGAAAGTTGTCAATGGTGCTTCTTAAACAAAATGAAATATATAGGGAGTTGAAATACCGTCCCATGTACCAGCAAGGTATGTTATATGAACACATCGAGACGTGAATTCGTGCTGTTCCGGGACTGAGGCGAACTATGATATCGTGAATCACATAGCCTGCCAGCTAACCTTGAATCATTTGAACGATAAGCAAAGGGGAGAATATTTGCAACAAAAATATTCAAATTGTAAGTATACATGCGATTTGATTATAATTTCATGGTACCGGTGACTCGAAACAAGCGGAGTCTGCCGAAATAGATAGTTCCATTGGACTAAAAGAAGCGGTAGGAATAAAGATGCAAACGGGTGATCATAGGCTCCTAAAAAACATCAACCAGAGGCTAGTCCTTAACCTGGTCAGGCTGAACAGGATCATTTCAAGCTCGGACCTCGTCCGCGTAACCGGGATGCAGCCTTCGACGATCTTCAACATCTTAAAGGATCTGACAAACAACTCCCTCGTTCTAAATCTCGGGAAGGGCGACTCTACGGACAAAGGGGGAAAGAAACCATTTTTGTGGGGCCTGAACCGCGAAGCTGCTTATGCTATCGGGATCGATCTCGAAATTGGTCAGGTAACTGCGGTGATACTTGATTTCAGCTCTGAGATAATTAAGAAAAAAGTGTACAAGATAGCGAACTTCAAGAATGTCGATGAGCTCGTACAGGAAATGGTCAGGGTAGTAAACGACATCATCCGAGAATCAAACCTTGATCCAGCCAACATATTAGGGATCGGTGTTGCGGTCGCCGGTATTGTCAACAGCAATTCAGGTGTCCTGGTTATGACGGATGTGCTGCAGGAAGTCAATGTTCCCCTGCTTGAAACACTTGGCAAGGCGTTGCCGTACCCCGTAATGCTTGAGAACAATGCCAACGCGTCGGTGGTAGGAGACAAGTGGATCGGCGTTGCGAAGGAGAGCAGGAATTGTCTCAACGTGCTGATCGAAGTCGACGAAGGAGTCGGTGCAATCGGCATCGGGTTCCTTGTGAACGAAGAATTGTATCGTGGTTCATCTTTCTCGGCTGGAGAAATCAACCCTTCGATGTCCGACTTGCACGACATGCTATTGAACGTCAGGACACACCTCACCGACGGAGAAGTGCTGAAGGCATACGATCAATCTCCAAAGGATATAAGCATCGACATCTTGATTGACGCTGCCAAGAAAGGTGACAAGATCGCACTAACGTTCTTCGAGAGACTCGGCTACCAGATCGGAAGAAACATCAGCAGAGTTGTAGCGGCGTTCAACCCGGATATGCTGGTCCTATCGGGAGACGTTGCGGAGCTGGGAGATGTTATCGTGGCTCCAGTAAAGAGCGTGATGGACATGGAGCTCCTCGCGGTAACGAGTGAGGCGGTGAAGATGGTAACGAGCTCTCACGGACATTATTCGGTCGCCACCGGTGCTGCGTGCCTCGTGCTCAGCGAATACTTTCGGGTGCCAACTGTCAGACTTGTCAATGGAAGTGAAGAGACGTTGGAAGAAGATTAGTGTCATGAATCCGCAAAGGTTAGTGTGCGGAATTGTTGGACGGATAAGAGAAAGACGCGACACATAGGACAGCCTCAACAAAATCCTAGTGAAAAGTTCCGAAGAGATCTGATCGCAACTCTTTGGCGGGATCAAAGTTCCACAAAGAATTTTCATTCCCGGTTCGTCAGCGTGTAGTAGGAATTCTGTTGTGTCGACCGCGCTTCTAAGGAACGACTTTTTACATTCAGACGCTACCCTTTCACTCGGTGGCGGCGAATCGGATGTATGCAGCTCGCCTAGAAGGGAAAAGGGGGAATATTTTTGTTTAATACAAACACACCAGATGTTTCACGCCGCTTCTATGGGAAACGACTGAAGCCCTTCGGGATTATCGATTTTTTGGGGTAATCCGACCTATGTGCGAATACTTGGTATTCTATTTGCTTCTGAAAATTCAGCTTGACAATAAACTGCAGGGAAGTTAGATTGTGCGAGTCAAAGCAAGCTCACTGAACTTAAAGAGAGGAGACTTGAACTTTTGCAAATATGCTATCGCGAAATCACCTATCTGATTTTCACCAAGACCCACTTCTGAACATCGCGGACACATGGATCAATTCGCGTTATCCCATATCGGCATAACGTGGTGGATCCTCTTGAGATATATGCATAAGGATACGTAATTCTTCACAAGAAGGAGGAATCGGGAATGCCCCTTTCTATCATCAATTGTCCAACCGATCGACGCGTCCGCCGCAATTCGCTTGCGGACACCTCAAACAAAGTAGTCAATCTTTTCTTTGTCTCTTTTATTATGGCGACAATCATGTCGCTCGCAAGCTCGGCATTGGCTGCCAGTGCAAGCGTCACCGGATCTGTGAGAGATGCCCAGACTGGTGAGCCGCTACCAGGAGCAAACGTGCTTCTGGTTGGTACGAGCTTTGGTGCATCGACGGATCTGAACGGTAATTTTACGATCCGGGATGTGCCACCTGCCACTTACACTCTTCGTGCGACGTATGTAGGTTACAAGGCGAAAGACACGAAGGTGAATGTGGGTGAAGGCGCAACGGTGAGAGTCAATATCAGACTCGAGGCCGTCGGCATCCAGGGAAAAGAGGTTGTCGTTACAGCACAGGCAAACGGTCAGAACCAGGCGATCAACCAGCAGTTGTCGTCTTCAAATATCGTAAACGTCGTATCTGCCGCGCGAATCCAGGAGCTGCCGGACGCCAATGCCGCCGAGGCGCTCGGAAGATTGCCGGGCATGTCGGTTTTAAGAAGCGGCGGCGAGGCAAACGAAGTAGTTATTCGTGGCATAGCCCCAAAGTACAATCGCATCTTGATAAACGGAGTACAAGTAACTTCTACGAACCCAAACGACGCGAGCGTGGACCTCAGTATGATTTCTTCCAACATGCTGGAAGGGATGGAGGTAAAGAAGACGGTAACTCCCGACATGGATGCAGATGTGATTGGCGGAACCGTGAACCTCCAATTACGCGAGGCCCATGTCAAAACTCCAGGGGTACCGGTATTCGGGCTGCTCGTGCAGGGCGGATATAATGCACTTTCTGATGCGTACAACAAAACGAACAATTACAAATATGTCGGCAGTATCGAGGACAGGTTCTTCGACGACAAATTTGGTGTCTTCGTCCAGGGGGATGTGGAACGGGTAAACCTTTCCTCGAATGAGCTTGGCGCCTCTTATACAAACCTCGGAAACAGCCTGACCCAATACCTTACCTCTAGTCTTAACCTGGGCAATATCCCGAGAGACCGCCGGCGGTATGATGGAGCGTTGGTTCTCGATTACAGGTTGCCAAAAGGAATGATCAAGTTTTCAAATTTCTTCAGCACAGGCATCACTGCAGTTACGAATAGGGGTGAGGCGTTTAGTGTTCCTAATAATACCAACACTTACTCAATCAATTACTCCAACAGCACGCTTAGCGTGATAACCGATGCGCTGCATCTGGAGTACCAGCTTCCCGTTTTCCACGTGAACGCGGAACTTTCTCATTCTTATACAGAGACAAAGGACCCGCACGATTGGACGGTTGCATTCCAACAAGGCTCCGCGGGCCTCGGAGGGCTTATCAACCAGGCGAATCTGGACCCACATGCAGTGCCAAAAGCCGCCAACTACGATACTACTCAAACCTATTTGAACTCTCTGCAGACTTTCAACAGTTTTTCGGGAGCCCGGGCTCTGACGGCATCCCTGGATCTTGAGACGAATTTGAACTTCTCGGATTTCGTAACTTCGGTGATAAAATTCGGCGGAGTGTACAGGTATGAAACGAGAAAATATCTGTACGGCCAGACACGAGGCGACGGTTTGGGACTCGCTAGTGCCACCTACGTTGATAACCTGATCATCTCTCACTTCAATATCCCTTCTCAGTATATCTATTCCGGCACCAGCATCAGAATGATTCCGTTTATGGATCCAAACTACAGCTACGGCACTTTTCTTGGCGGTAGTTATCCGATAATGTACCCGCTGAATTTCGGCATGCTTTCAGACATGGCGAGCTATCTTGATAATAGCATCGGGGTGATCGCCCAGAACAGCGATGCGATCACATATTCACGTGACCAGATCGGATCCACTACCAATAATTATAATGGCCGTGAAGGTCAATCCGCCGGCTATGCGATGGCGACAGTTAACTTCGGGCCACAATTCACTGTGATCGGTGGCGTCCGCTATCAAAATCTCCAGACGACCTACACCGGCAACCAGGGGCAGGAGAATACTCAGGCTGCACTTGGCGGGCCATGGATCACTCAATACGATACGACTGTAGCTGAAAATCATGGGTACTGGTTACCGGACGTGTCGGTGAGGTATAAACCTCTTTCCTGGTTTGACGTTCGTCTATCCTATACCCATACTCTGGCCTATCCCGATTTCGTTTCTATAATACCGAGAATAGATGTGCCTGCGACGGTCGGAGGGACGATTTCGTGGAACAATACCGGACTTGTCCCTTCTCGATCGACGAACTATGACCTCTATTTTTCTGCTTATGACAACTCAATCGGGCTAGTGACTCTCGGCGGCTTCTTAAAGCACATTTACGACCTGATTTATCCCTGGAGTTTCTATCCTCAGGGAGCTCAGTTGTTAAACTATTATCCTGCGAGATACAGGCCGACGAAGACACCTTCGGGTGTTTATTCCATTGCCACTTATGTCAACGATCCCAACCGTGCTACGGACTATGGCATAGAGTTCGACTGGGAAACTCATTTCTGGTATTTGCCTGCGCCATTTAACGGGTTGATTCTGGATGTTAATTACACTCGTAACTTCTCAAAAGAAGTATATCCGTATACGACCTTGCAGAAAATTGGCCGGAACATAACCCCCGTCGATACTTCATATACAGACAGACTCCTCTATCAGCCGGATAACGTAGTGAATCTGGCGCTCGGCTACGATTATAAAGGTTTTTCAGTCCGAGTTTCGATGGAATATTATAGCAACAGATTTAACGGACCAAACTTTTGGCCTCAGCTCAGAACTACGGAATCTGCATATACCAGATGGGATCTTTCTGCCAAGCAGGATCTGCCTTGGTATGGATTACAGCTCTACGGTGACCTCAGCAATATCAACAGCGAAAACGATGTTTATGTAATCCAGGCCGCGACTGGTGTGCCACAATCTGAATCAGACTACGGCATGACTGCTGACCTCGGGCTCAGAGTGAATTTCTAGGACATATCAAACCATTTTCGGAAGGAGGAGGTGAGGAGATAAAAGTTTTAGTTGTTTCTTGGAACACCAACCCGGTTCAGTTTTTCAAAACGGTCAAAACTAACAAGAAGGAGAAGTAAAATGAGAAAGCTATTTACCGCTTCAGCAATTGTCGCGATGCTGGCCCTGCTGGCCTTACCGCGTCATTCGTTTGCGCAAAGCGGTACGAAGGTCGTTTATGCGAGCCAGGGTCCCCTCGATACCATAATCGGGGCAGACACTACGAACTCGGGACTCCAGAATCACAGCGTGTACCAGCTCGTTTCTACCGACACGACTTACATATTCGATGCTACCATGACGTTCAAGTCGTCGGTATCGATCGTCGGCGTACCCGCCGCCAGTGGACAGCTCCCGACAATTCAGCCTGACGTTCTTTCAGACGGTTCGATACCTGGAACTTTCTTCCAGTTCAGCGGGCAGGGAACGACTAATAACGTGAGCAACGTCTACTTCCTCGGTTTATCAATCCAGAACACTGTCGGTTACGGAGTCGGCCTTTCGATTCTGGCCGATAATATTACCATCAACGCAAACAATCTCGTGTTCGATGATATTACCGGTGATGCCTTCAGTTATCAATCAAACAACGATAACCTGTTCATCACAAACTGCGCCATGAGGAACTCGATTAATTCGGTTTCCGACTACTATGAAGGTGAATTCATTCGTGATCAGAACGGGGCCGGATCGTGGCAGACTGATTCGATTGTTATCAAGGACTGCACGCTGAACTGTGTCGCTGCATACGTATGCGCTGCGACCACACCTATAACAAAATATTTCGAATGCAGCCATTGCGATATAGTAAATACCTTCAAGAATCCGTTTTTCCTCGGCAGAGCTGTGAACGCTAAGATCAATAATAATCTCTTCTACAATGCATATGCGGGTGGAACCAACTATACCGAATATTCAGGAGGATGGGATTCATTTAGACCGAGCGCTCTTCCGTCGTTGATCGATTTCGTACCTCTTGATTCGGCGAGCGCCGCCATGCTCCTCGGTCATGCAAGAAATGGCGCGACAGATTCTCTTGCAGCGGAGGCAATGAGGAAGATTGAAGTGATGAACAATGATTGGTATTATTCTTCCGGGCTGACCGGGTTCTACAAGAGCTGGAACGACACGGCACATGCAGGAGTGGGGTTGGATTCCGTTTACACTCCGGTATTCATGAATTCTGAGACCGCGGCTATGTTCAGCAATTCGACAGTCTGGCCGGGTTTTGTACAATCCGGAAATCAGAATCTCGATCCCGGTTTCGGACCTTCCATCGACGCATCCCTCACTTCAGGGACAGGTTATGCTGACGGTCTTGAAGGGTACTTCACTGCCGTTAGAGGCGGAACCGGTACCACTCAGACTTACGGATGTCAGATCACTGACGTTCCTCAGCCAATACCCGGCAATTATATGCCGCCATGGCCGCTACCTGAGGCGAATGACCTGAAATATAGCAACACTACTTTGATGACGGCATCAACGGATGGTAAACCGGTCGGTGATCTCTATTGGTTCTATGGAACGGCAGATGGAATAAAGGCTTTGCCGAGCGGAGTCCCCGCAAAGTTCGAGCTTAGCAACAATTACCCGAACCCGTTCAATCCCTCCACGACGATCAACTTCACCGTGGCGAAGAACGGACCTACCAGCCTCAAGATCTTTAACGTGCTTGGGCAGACGGTGATGACGGTCTATCAAGGGATGGCACAGGCTCACCAGAGCTACACTTACGACGTGAGCATGGACAGGTTTGCCAGCGGAGTCTACTTCTATACACTCCAGCAAGGCTCCAATATTCTGACAAAGAAAATGATCCTCCTTAAGTAACTGTACGCTGCGTTGAAGGTTGCCTTCTTCTCTGGCCAAACCAGGCTGAAGGTAACCTTCTTCTAAAACTTTCTCCTCTTGACAAAGGCATGGCACTCTTTCAGCAATCGACATCAAGCAACCTCTCTGTTTGCTCGGCATTTCTTCCTGGGTTGTTATGGTTGCTGAGTGTCAATGCCTTTGCTCAAAACATAAATGAGTTGCAAAACGGAAGGATAGTCGGCTATTATGCAAGCTGGAACTCCAGCAATCTACCTTACAATCAGGTCGAGTATTCCAATCTTAGCGATATCATTGTTGCCTTCGGGACCCCGGATGCGAATGGCTCGATCACATATAATAGCGGCATTCCTTTCCCGCAGCTTGTCTCGGACGCTCACGCGGCCGGTGTAAAAGTCCTTATTTCCTTGGGTGGAGCGGGGAGTGGAGCGGCTTTTTCCGCTGCCACTCAGGACTCGGCTCTTCGGGCAACGCTTATCTCCAGTATGATCAGTTTTCTGCAGGTTAATCGCTACGACGGAGTAGACATCGATTGGGAGACACCGTCCAACTCAGCTCAAACTGCTAATCTCGATTCGCTCATCGGCGAAATGCGGGAAGAGTTCGACAAGTTGGATTCAAGCTGGCTGATTACAATGGCAGTCCCTGCGTCAAACTACGGCGGTGGGGACTTCGACTTTGTCTATCTCATCAACAAAGTAGATTGGTTCAACATAATGTGTTATGACTTTGTCGGATCATGGTCCACTTATTCGGGATTTGATTCACCGCTTTACCAGACTCCGAACGATCCGAACCAGGCCGGATCTGATTTTACCGCCATTGCCTATTGGTTATCAAGGGGGACTTATTATCACAATCGGCAACTGGTTCACGTGGACATACCTAAGAGCAAGCTTGTGATAGGTGTCCCGTTTTATGGCGACAGCTTTAGCGCTGTGGGTTTCTATCAGCGGTTGACGAACTCAACTGTTACGAATACAAGATATTCAGATATAATCAACAATCTCAATACGGGCTGGACCTACCACTGGTACGAACCAGCGAGAGAACCGTACCTGATGAACAGCAGCAATACGCAATTTATCACTTATGAGGACACGAATTCAGTCAGAGACAAGGCAGAGTTTGCGAAAAGGGACAGTCTCGGCGGCATTATGATCTGGGAGTTAAGCCAGGATGTGTTGTCGAATGGGAGCCAACCTCTTTTGGAAGCGATTACTGCGACGATGAAAAGTCTGACCCCGATCGTTAGGAAACCCGACGAGGCATCAGATTTTGCGCTCTATAACAACTATCCAAACCCGTTCAATCCATCAACGACGATCAATTTCTCCATGCCAAAGGAAGGTCTCGTAAGGCTCACTGTTTATGATGTGCTGGGACAAGAGGTGAGAACACTGATTGATGGGAGGCTTTCTCCTGGCGAGCATGAAGTGACGTTTAATGCTGACGGCCTCGCCAGCGGGGTATATTTCTCCGTCTTGAAAGAAGGAACGGAAGTCTCTGTTAAGAAGATGGTCCTGTTGAAGTAGTGCCATGATACCCAGAAACTTAGTTCTGATAGGAGGAGACATTGTCGCACCGGACCGGCTGATCGAAGACGGCGTCGTCGAGCTTGAAGACGGTGTGATTACCGGTGTATCCGATAGAATGTCGAGACACATCAACAGCAGCCTGAACCGGATTAATTGTCAGGACAAAATCATAATGCCGGGTTTCGTCGACGTCCATACTCACGGCGGAGTCGGACTTGATTTCGCCGACGAAGATCCGGACACAGCCAGACAATTGTCCAGGTATTACTACAGGCACGGTACAACAACACTTTTGGCCACGCTTCATTCGCTCCCCATGAAGCTCCTTATACCTGCGCTGAAAAGGCTTGCTGCGTTCTGTCGCGAAAGCGATGGCTCTTCGAATGTCATCGGGATTCATACGGAGGGGCCATTTCTTAACAGAGCTCAGCGGGGAGCAAACTCTGAATCCTATATCGAGAATCCTGATCTCGATTCATGGGAAAATATCTTGCGCGCAGGCGCCGGAAATATAAGAGTAGTTACCATTGCTCCGGAATTGCCGGACGTTGCGCCCGTGATAAAATCGGCAATTGAGGAGAAGATAGTAGTGTCGCTTGGACATTCAAGTGCAAACGAGAAGTCAGCATCTGAAGCTATTGAAATGGGAGCGACCCAGGTTACCCATCTTTTCAATGCAATGCCCCAGCTCCATCACCGCAAACCAGGGATTCTCACCGAAGCGCTCCTCTCGGACAAGATTGATACCCAACTGATTGCTGACGGAATACATGTTCATCCACAAGTGTTGAAATTAGTTTCCAGGTTGAAAGGGCCCGATCATATTATGCTTATCACCGACTCAATCAGAGCTGCTCAACTTGGTGACGGCGAGTATACCGTTGCTGGGAACCAGGTCAGAGTCGAGAACGGAATTTCTAAATTGAGGGATAATACCATTGCAGGAAGTACACTCGTTTTTGAGAAGGCTGTTAAATTGATGGTCGAGGAGGTTGGTATCGACCTTCCCTCGGTATCGCGGATGGCGTCACTGACTCCCGCCCATTCGCTGGGGATTGATCATTTGACGGGTAGCATTGAGACGGGAAAAGCAGCAGATCTAGTTGTGTTGGACAAGGAATTCAACGTGTGGATGACGATTCACCGGGGGACGGTCCGGTATACTACAATTGCCGAGCGTCCGGTGGCAGGGAAGACGGCATGAAAACGAGTGATTCTGAGCTGAGAAGTCCTGCGTTCTGGGTGCCCACACTCTATTTTGCTGAAGGCCTTCCCTTTGTTGTAATAAATGTCGTTTCCGTTTTGATGTACAAATCTCTTGGAGTGTCCGACGCAGAGATAGCCCTCTTTACGACACTTGTCCTCCTTCCGTGGACCTTGAAGCCGCTGTGGGGGCCGGTGCTCGAGATGTTCAAGACGAAGAAATATTTCGTCCTTATCACACAGTTCGTAAGCGGTATCGGATTTGGTCTCCTCGCTTTGACGTTGAAGCTCCCAAGCTTCTTTCAGTATTCGCTCGCTCTTCTCGCAATTATTGCCTTTAACGGGGCGACCCACGATATCGCTGCCGATGGTGTCTATATAAATGCCCTGGACCGACAGGGTCAGGCGAAGTATGTCGGATGGCAAGGTGCTTTCTACAACGTTGCAAAGGTCCTTTCGCAAGGTGCTTTCGTTTTTTTGGCGGGCCAACTTGAGCATTCGGTCGGAGTTGTTCATGCATGGATGATCGTTATGGGCTTGTTCGGCGGCATCATGGTTCTCCTCAGCATCTATCATTCCAGGATGCTGCCTACTGGTGGTGCTGCCGGACAAGTAAAAACTGCGAAGGAGGCCTTCGGAACTTTCTGGGACGTTGTGAGAACTTTTTTTCGGAAGAAATACATCGGGTGGGGAATTGCGTTCATAATACTGTATCGGTTTGCCGAAGGTCAGGCGATGAAGATTGTTCCCCTATTTTTCAAGGCGAGTCGCGAGTCCGGTGGTCTGGGACTCTCGATGTCGCAAATCGGGATTGTCTATGGAATCTTCCCGCCTATTGCTTTCATTTTCGGTTCCATTCTTGCCGGTTACTTCACTGCCAAACACGGACTCAGGAAATCTCTGATAGTCCTCTGTGCATTCTTCAACATTCCATTTGCCGTCTATACTATTCTTGCCTTTACAACTCCGACGAGCCTGGTCGCAATCGGCACGGCGACGGTCTTCGAGTACTTCGGGTATGGCTTCGGGTTCATCGGGTTGACTCTGTTCATGATGCAACAGATTGCCCCTGGAAAGTACAAGATGGCACACTATGCCTTCGCGACGGGCGTTATGAATCTGGGCCTTATGATCCCGTCCGCCTTAAGCGGATTTGTCAGTGACTTTCTCGGGTACAAACACTTCTTCGTCTGGGTATTGATTTCCACTATCCCTTCTTTCCTGGTGACATGGCTGGTCCCGTTCCGACATGTAGAAGAAGAGTTAGATGGGGCTAAGCCCGCGTTAGCAGAAGAGGGGATGTGAGGAGGTCCGATGGGCGTGATCACTCTCGGCTTCCTTCCGGAATGTGATTTTGGTCCCATGCTTTAATGCCTTCGGTATGATGGTTTGTCTACGATTCTAAGATGAAATTCGGTTCGGGCTCTGCTGATACCAGGCATTGGTACATGACCAACGATATCCAAATAAGTCAATTATTCAAAATTTAGGATCGAGAATCATAAAGATGAGATACGGTTATTTTGACAACAAAGAAAGAGAATATGTTATAGATCGTCCTGATGTTCCCGTTTCATGGACGAACTATCTTGGAGTAAACGATCTGTGCACGGTAATTTCGCATAATGCCAGCGGTTATACGTTTTACAAATCGACTGAACATCACCGGGTTACACGGTTCCGTCCCAACGGGGTTCCAATGGATCGTCCTGGCCACTATGTCTACATCCGAGATGACGAAACAGGTGAGTATTGGTCCGTTTCATGGCAACCGGTGGGTAAAGATTTTGACCGGGCAAAATATGTCTGCAGGCATGGGCTATCTTATTCGCGGTTTCAGTGCGACTATAAGGATATCGATGCCGATCAACTGGTGTTCATACCGATCGGCGACGACGTGGAACTTTGGGATGTGAGGATCAAGAACAAGGGTGAGAAGGTACGAAACCTGAGTGTTTTTTCTTATGTCGAGTTTTCGTTTCATCACGTAGAAATTGACAATCAGAATTTTCAGATGAGTCTTTATGCAAGCGGATCGAATTACAAGGACGGCATCATAGAGTATGACTTCTTCTACGAGCCATGGACCTATCATTTCTTCGGTTCAAATTTCGACCCCGACAGTTACGACTGTGTGCGGGATGTCTTCATCGGCAATTATAGATCTGAATCGAACCCGGCGGCTGTTGAGCGCGGCACTTGCAGCAACAGCTCCGAGCTCGGAGGGAATCACTGCGGAACTCTCCATAAGAGGGTTGAACTGAAACCGGGCGAGGAAGCGAGGTTAATTTTCATGCTCGGCGTCGGCTCGCGCGACGAGAAGGGGAGGAAAATCAAGAGCAAATATTCAGTGCTGAAAAACGTCGACGACGCATTCGGAGAGCTGAGAAAATATTGGGATCGTAAGACTTCTGTCTTCCAATGCAAGACGCCGAACGAAGGTTTGAATACCTCCATCAACATATGGAATCTATATCAGGCGGAAACGTGCGTCGTGTGGTCAAGATTTGCATCATTCATCGAGGTTGGAGGAAGAACCGGACTTGGGTATCGCGACACTTCACAGGACGCCATGTCGGTTCCGCACACCAACGCGGCGAAAGTGAAAGAACGTCTTCTGGAGCTGCTTCACGGGCAGGTAAGCGCCGGGTACGGCCTCCACCTTTTTGATCCCGAAGTCTTTCGTCCCCAGGAGGATAAATTGCCCGGGGTCAAACTTCCGACAGTGGTTCCGACTCCGTCTGCGGCGTCAATTATCCACGGTATGGAAGATGTCTGTTCGGACGACGCTCTCTGGATTGTCGGATCGGTCTGCGAATATGTCAAAGAGACCGGCGACACAGGATTCTTTGACGAGATCGTCCCCTTCGCCGACAAGGGGGAAGCGACCGTTTATGAACATCTGACCAGGTCGGTGGATTTTACAACCCGGCAGACCGCCGAAAACGGAATCGCACTTGGTCTTCGTGCCGATTGGAACGACTGTCTTAATCTCGGCGGTGGCCAGAGCGCCACGGTATCTTTTATGCACTACTGGGCCATAAAATATCTTGTGGAGGCCGCAGACTTCATCAGCCACAAAGAGGACGTGACCAGGTATTCCGTGCTGGCGGAGAGAGTTCGCCAGGCAATCGAGCGTGAATTGTGGGATGGAGAGTGGTATGCCAGAGGCGTTACGCGGAGCGGGAAGAAGATCGGTGTCAAGGGGAATGAAGAAGGTAAGATCTTTCTGGAAAGCAATAGTTGGGCGGGACTCTCGGAGGCCGTCTCACCGGAACGTGCCCGCACCGCGATGGACTCTGTGCATAAGTATCTTTCATCCGAATACGGAATCCATTTAACTTGGCCGACGTATACAGAGCCAAATGATGAAATCGGATATATCACCAGAGTTTACCGAGGAGTAAAAGAGAACGGCTCGATTTTTTCCCATCCGAATCCATGGGCAGTGATAGCCGAATGCAAGCTCGGACGCGGTGACCGTGCCATGGAGTACTACAACGACATTCTACCTTACAACCAGAACGACAAGATAGAGATTCGCCAGTCAGAGCCATACGCATACTGCCAGTTCATTATGGGAAGAGACCACACCGCATTCGGAAGAGCTAGACATCCGTGGCTTACGGGATCGTCGGGCTGGTTTTATACCGCAGCTACAAAATACATCCTCGGAGTTAGGCCCTCTTATGATGGCCTTGTTATCGACCCATCCATCCCTGCCGACTGGAATGGCTTCGAAGTCATAAGGAAATGGCGGGGTGCATCATATCACATCGTTGTGAAAAATCCCGACGGAGCTCAGAAAGGTGTAAAGGAGATCAAGCTCAACGGAAGACCGGTATCCGGAAAGATACCCATTCAGTCCGCCGGATCTACAAATGAAGTTGAAGTGTTGATGGGGAAATAGGAGCCAAACCAGGGTGATTGCTCACCAGCATCCTGGTTACTGATTTAAAGTATGGAAAGTCGGGAGTTCCAAGGACTTAGTGCGCGAAGCCGATATCAAGGCTTGGTGCTCAGAATCATCGCCTATTAGTCCTTCCTCCCTGTTGGATAGTGCCTTTCGGAAGTTTTGAAGGAGGAGTCGCCATGATTAGACATAATCGGATACTCTCATTTGCCATTTGCTTCCTGCTGTCGTCATTCTCAAGCCCTCTCTTTGCCCAGCAGCCTGCCGTCAGTCCGCCGCCTGATGCCCGCTTCAAGGCGGATATGTTGGTGTTTGTCGCGCATCCTGATGATGAGTCAATGATAGCCGGCTTTCTGGCCAGGAAAGTCCTTGACGAACATAAGCGTGTTGCAGTTGTTTTTGCAACCCGGGGAAATGCAGGACAAAATCTTGTGGGTTATGAGCAAGACCGGTCGCTAGCTGAGATTCGTGAGATGGAGGCGAGAGATGCACTTGCATCAATTGGCATCCATGAGGTGTGGTTTCTCTGGGCACCCGATACACCGTGGCAAGACCTCCCTGACGTGCTGCGATCGCTTGAAGCATGGAATCACGGGAATGTGCTGGAGGAAGTCGTACGTTTCATAAGGCTGACCAGACCGGAAGTAGTCGTCACGATGTTGCCGGATGTGGTTGTAGGCGAAAACCATGAGGACCACCAGGCTGCGGGGGTTATTGCCACCGAAGCGTTCGACATTGCAGGCGACCCGACATGGTTTCCGGAACAAGTCGCGGCGCCCGAGGACAGGCTGTGGTTTGCTAATCTGATGGAGGGACTCCATACATGGCAACCGGAAAAGCTCTACTATTTTACGGACGCCTCTCAGCTTGGTTTTGTGAAAGGCAAGGGCCCCGAGTATTCAATGACTGCAATTTCACCTTCGCAGCATGTGTCCTATGCCATCCTCGCAGCAAGAGAGATTTCTTTCCATGAGACTCAGTATGATGGCACACCTGCAAAGGATCTTGCATCCGGTAAACTTGGCGAATACGATCAACCGGTTACGCTAATATTGGGAAAATCCCTTGTGGGTGGATCGGTGACGGGTGGTGTTTTCCAGGGCGTGATTCTCGGTCCGATACCGTTTGCGCCTGTTCACGGATACCGGCCATCTGTTTCCAATAGAAGTTATGGGATGGAGCTCGGAGGGGGATGGGCGTTCTATAAACGCTTTTATTCTGCCCACGATCTTGCGTCTATGCCGGAACTTCTTCCGCCGGAAATCGGAGTGGACGGAGGTCAGGACTTTTCCATACCCCTGTTACTTCACAATCATACGGACAGTTCGGTGACTTTCGAACTGCATACTCATCTGGCGCCAGGTTGGTCCGTTGGTAGCAGCTCAGCCCAGTATGCTCATCACGCGATCTCCGTAAGCCGGTTTATGGTTTCGATGCATGATTATTTCCCCGTCCGCTTGCGACTCGTTGCCCCACGAACGGTTCGATCACATTGGCAAGTTATAACATGGACAGCAACTGCCAACGGTACCTCGGTTGGGCCAATTAAGCTGAGAGTTTATGTCCGGTGACGATGATTGCGACGCGCCTCCCGGACGGGTACCCCGTGCCCGATGCTTCATGGAATTTTGCAAAAAATCGGCGGCATAAATGCACTCGGAGGCGGAGGTGGGCATTCGGGGGGCATCCCGAGAAAAGGGGTGGTACATTGAGCCGAATGATGAGGCATCGTCACAGATTTGTTACAGACCATTTCATCGGACATTTCTTGCTCGATGATTAAATTACAATCAACTTCAATAATCGAAAAAGAAGAAAATGAAAGATATATCATCTAAAGTAGAACAAAAGACACTTACCGCGTCGGGCGACAAGCTTTTCTACCCTCCTGCCGAGAAGATAGGGGTCATAGTAGTAGATAATTTTCCTATGCTCGGCAAGCTAACTGCTCTAAGGTTCATAGAGTGGGTGCAGCAGAACCGTGGCGGGGTGGTCTCTCTACCCACCGGGAAGACACCGGAGCATTTCATCAAGTGGGTCACGCACTACGTGAACAACTGGTCTGACAAATCTGTGAAGGAAGATCTCGAGTCTAACGGGATCGATCCCGTTGTCAAACCCGATATTCAATCGCTTCACTTTGCTCAAATCGACGAGTTCTATCCTATAAACCCTCAACAGGAAAACAGCTTCTTCTTTTACGTCAACAAGTTTTACATGCAGGGTTTCGGGTTCGACAAGAAGAAGGCCAACTTCATCAACTGTGATGAGATTGGACTTGAAGAAGGAATGACCCTCGAAGACGTCTGGCCGGACAACAAAGTGGATCTGACACTGAGGTTCAGGCAGGCCAAAAATGCACAGGAACAACTACAACAGGAGGTACTGGCAAACATTGATCAGTGGTGTGCCGATTACGAAGAGAAGATTCGGAGTCTTGGCGGAATCGGGTTCTTTCTGGGCGGAATTGGTCCTGACGGACATATCGGTTTTAATATCCGTGGTTCGGATCTCAACTCAACCACACGACTCACGCCTACGAATTACGAAACGCAGGCAGCCGCGGCAACTGACCTCGGTGGGATCGAGACCTCACGCAACAGGCATGTTATTACCATCGGTCTGAGCACCATCACTTATAATTCGTCGTGCACGGCGATTGTGATGGCCGCCGGTGAAGCAAAGGCACCGGTCGTTGCAGCAGCAATTCAAGAAGATAAACATGTCATCTATCCCGCTACCGTCCTTCAGACTCTGAAGAACGCAAGGTTCTATCTTACGGAAGGAGCCGCGAAGCTTCTCAAGGAGAGACAATACAATGCATTCCTTCGAGAGAAAGAGGTTTCAGATGTTGAGATGGAGAGGATCGTTATCGACCTTGCGTTGGAAAAACGTAAGAAGTTGAGGGACCTTACGGACGCTGACTTCGAGGGGAACAGATTTACTGCGGAGCTACTCAAGAAAAGGTCCGAGACTAGAGAACAAATGGCGCACTCCATCGAGCGGAAACTCGTCGATAGAATAGAAAGAGGGAGCAATCCTGAAGTAAATACGGTCTTTCTTCATACTGAGCCACACCATGACGACGTCATGCTGGGATATCTTGCCTACGTTGTTCGTCGCTCCAGGGAGGCATCAAACAAGCACACCTTCTTGACTCTGACAAGCGGGTTTAATTCAGTTAGTAACGCACATATGTTGGAGCAACTTACCAACCTAAGGTACTTTCTTAGACACGGGGCCTTCGAAAGGCTGTTTGCACAGGACTACTTTGCACAGAATGATCATAAAAAACGCAACCGCGATGTTTGGAGGTACCTTGACGGGGTTGCCGAGAAGAATGCGCGCACCCAGAGGGACGGAGAAGCGAGGCGTTTGATGAGAAACCTGCTTGCCGTCTACCAGGTTCAAGAGCGGACGGAAATATATGATCGGATAGACGAGCTCATTCAGTATTTTGAAAAGCAGTATCCTGGCGCCAAAGACCCGCCGCATATCCAGCAGCTAAAGGGAATGACGAGGGAATGGGAAGTCGAGTGCCTGTGGGGATACTTCGGCTTCAATTCGCCCTCGATCATTCAGGGCCGCCTCGGTTTTTACAAGGGTGACATATTCACTGAAGAACCCAAGGTGGAGCGCGACGTCGTTCCGGTGCTGGAAATCCTCAGACACGTGAATCCCGACGTTGTCGGGGTAGCGCTCGACCCGGAAGCAAGCGGACCGGACACTCACTACAAAGTGCTCCAGGTTATGGCGGAAGCTCTGAGAATGTACGAACAGGAATCCGGAAGAACCGATATCAGGGTAATCGGCTACAGGAATATATGGTACCGGTTCCACCCAGCAGAGACGAATGTGTATGTTCCTGTGTCGCTCAACATGTTCGCCGTGATGGGCAATTCCTTCATGAACGCTTTCGCTTCGCAAAGAGGCGCGTCATTTCCAAGCTACGAACTGGATGGACCTTTCTCAGACCTTGCACAGAAAATACAGGTGGAACAGTACCAGATGTTGAAGGTCTGTTTAGGACGCGAGTTCTTTAACGACCATACGAGCCCGCTCATACGCGCAACACGAGGATTCGTATTCCTCAGATCGATGAGTCTCCCTGAGTTCTACGAAACTTGTATGACACTCAGGAAGAGTACGGAGAATATGTAACGCCGTCGAGATGGAAACGACTGTTCTCCGGCTAGCCCAGGTCTCATAATCGAGATGACATTTTCTTGAATCACGTGGGGATACATTCCCGCGTGCCTGGCTGTCCGGCAGGCAGGCTCTCAGCGGGAATCTGGTTCAGGGGGGTGGATTCCCGATAGGGTCATTCGGGAATGACACCCCGGGCCTTTTCGGCGTTTCGACGAATACCTTTCGGCTTGCCACGAGGATGTTTATTTTGATGAGCTTGTTGAACCCGCGAAAGGCTCATCGGTTTCACAATCTTCTGCCATCCTGGACTTTTCTGCCTGAATCCCCTAAGTGACAAACTCTGACAAGCAATCGATCTGTAAATGGATGACTCGACGGATGAGAAAACAAGAAGATCGTCTCAAACACCTTCAAACTTCTAAGCTGCCATCCGTCAAACGGAGTTGGGATCCATGATTGCGTCTTCTGATAAGTCGAAAAGGTTTACTGCTTCGGTCCTCTAGACTGGCTTTGGGTTAGTCATGGCAGGCTTTCTCTACGGGGCACATCCTCGTCTCCGGAAATACCCCTTGAGCGATCAGTCTCGAGTCAATCTCACTCGCGCGCCAGACGAGAGCCAACCTGTCTGCTAAGAAGAGACTGACACTTTTCATACCCTTGATCATATGGATAGGTCTGTAAGGTAATTTGCCTGTTAATAAATACCTGTAGGATCAATTGATTCTTCTTGGTAGCACGCAGACGAGGTCATACCGATAGGCGTCGCCTCACTTCCTGATAAAGACAATCTCGGAATTTTTGTGAGTGTTCTACCGGAGGGTTCAAGATCCGAGGAATCAGATGTTCGCGGTGCGACACTGAGACTGCGGAGGTGAGCTCAATCCTCTACCGGGACCGCGCGTCTGTGAAGACCTGACGCAGTCGGCTCCAGCGAAAAAAATGCTCAAACGCTGGTAACGATCATTTAATGCTAGCGATCTCTTTGAAGAGAATCTTTCTGCGGAATTGTTTCGATGAAAAGAAATATCCTGCCGGATTGACATGGATGCCGTTCTTTCTTACTTCGTAGTGAAGATGCGGGCCTGTTGAAAGACCCGTGTCTCCACTAAGCGCGATCACCTGTCCCCTCTCCACTCTCTGGCCAACCCTGACCAGTGCTTTCTCGAGGTGAGCAAATAATGTCGTATAACCGAAACCGTTCTTTATCTCAACAACGTTGCCGTAGCCTCCTTCTCTACCGACATACTCCACTGTTCCGTGACCAGTGGCGTGTACTTTTGTTCCGACGTTCACCGCAAAATCCATCCCCTCGTGCATCAACATGATGTGGAGTATTGGGTGAAACCTCATGCCGAATGGGCTCGATACCAAATCGCTTGTTACCGGATCGATTGCCGGCAGATCACGGTATAGCTGCTCGTCCATTTTGTATTGGCGCCGGATGGCATCGTAGCTTCGGCGCTGTAATCGTGCATCTCTATATAATGACTGGAGCTTCAGAGTTGCAGAGGCTATGAGCGCATTTGCGCGAGTTGAAACCCCGTAGTCGAAGTTCTCTTTCACACCTCCGATACCAACTTCCCTAACTCCGCGGGGGATGGGTGGGAGGTTAACTACAGTCCTGAGCAGGTCGTTGCTACCCGTCAATCGGCCCATTGTTTTCTCACAGGAGTTCAGCTTGTCGGCGAACGAGGCGAGCTCAGCTTTCAATCCGGCGTTTCTCAGAGCAATACCTCTGTAC
Organism: Bacteroidota bacterium; assembly: GCA_021789975.1. GTDB lineage: Bacteria > Bacteroidota > Ignavibacteria > Kryptoniales > JAKASW01 > JAKASW01. Next base: position 95,112 of record JAJYIT010000007.1, on the reverse strand, counting down.
TGGAAATCTCTGAAGTGAAGAGGATCGATTCCGATCTGCGCCGCGGCAACTGTCATGAAAGAAAGGGCAGCTATGAATGCGCAAGTTGCTAGGACAAATCGCGGGAAGCTGATCTCTTTGAAGCGGACTTCCGATTTCGAATAGTAATATAATCTTGGCACAGCCACAGTGGCATCGGGTTCAAGTGGCGTGCCGGGCGCAACAGGTAAACGCAGGCTTATCTGCCGTTCAGTGGATACGAAAGCACATGTTTATGCTCTGCATCTGACGGTTACAACCCACTTGTCTTGGTATTCAGGTAAGAATTACTACCGGCAGGAAATTGTAACCACCGGCGGAGACTCGAGTGCCAAGCCACCGGGCCGTGCAACACAGTCCCCTCTTCAAGCATGCTATCCGCAGTTCGAGCAAATCGGAATCTTACCGAATTCATTCCGCTTATGAATTTTGCGGATGTTCATCAACCCCTCTGAGTTCCAAACATCGCTTATGGTCTGATGCTCCAGATTGCCGAAGATGTATTCTCCGTTGATGTCTTGCCCGCAAAGTGTAACGTCTCCATTCCAGAAGACCCACATGTGATGTATCTCCGCACATGAATGAGTTCTGACGATTGCCGGCTGCTCCGCTAAGTTGTAGTTTGCAAAGGAAACGGACGTTTCGCCCATGAATACTCGGTCCACTTTTCCTGACCAGTAATCAAGGAAGGCTTGTTTCTCATGTGTATTCTCTGCCATTTCGTAGAAGATTACTTCGATGACCGGCCCCCTGAGACCTCTGGAGTTTCGCGTCTCAACTAACTTCAGTACATTATTTACGACCCTTTCATGCTGGACGTTCCCCATCACCAGTTCGTGAACGTCCTTTGATAATCCGAGGATGGAAACAATGACATGGTCAGTGAAATCTGCGCCGGCACTCAAGATCTCTTCAGCTTTCCTTCCCGACAGAGCGGATCCATTTGTCCGTATGTAGAAAGCAATTCCTTTTTCTTTGACATAAGAGAGCATGTCCCCGAAATGCGGGTGCAGAAGAGGCTCGCCGTGCATGTATAATGCCACGCTCCTCACCCGCATATTGGCTGCATCGTCAATTATCTTCTTAAACAATTCCATCGGCATATACCCTCGTTTCCGACGGGCCCGATTAGTAGGGCAACTGATGCAGTCTGCGTTGCATATGTTTGTGGGTTCTATTTGAAGTTGCGGCGGTGATGGACGTCCCAAGTAATTTGTGACACCATGGATTGCAGCGTCAGAGATTTTCCTGGCATATATTTTTGCGTCATCTATGGAGCGTACCTGCTGCAATTGCCCCACGGCCTTTTTGATAATATTCACGCCTGCCAACGTCTTAGCCCTGATTTTATTGAACTACGCAACCTATTCGATTATCTACGATGCAGCGACTTCCGTCCCCTGCAGATCCGACTTATACTCATAGGACCGGTACAAATATAAACAATGGGCCATATCGATTCGAGCCGCACTCGCCAGCAGAGTGTTTCAGGTCACGTAGTCATGATCGTTTGGAACTTGCCATGCCTTCGCAAAGTTGTTATTTACAAGTAAAGTGTATTATTACAATTGCTTCCGCGTTTTCTCTTCGGTATCTTCTTCTGGTTTTGTTTGTATCGAGAGATAGTGCGGAAAATGAAAATCGCGCGCCGCGAAAGGAGATAAACGGTGATGACTGTTGATTCAAATAAGTTGAATCCCCCTCTCCTGGTTGACCAGGAAAGGCAATTGCGTGTCTCGGTCATAGACACTGAAGACAGCTTCGATGGGATGGAAGAAGTCTGGAAGGCGCTTGTCGAGGAAGCTCAGGTAACGATATTCCAAACCTATGAATGGCAGCGAACCTGGTGGAAGTATCTGGGGGGAAACAGGAAGCTCTATATTCTTGTCGGGACAGATGGTGGTCGGATAATCGGAATCCTGCCATTGTTCAAACAGAGCGTAAACTTCCTGGGGGTCAAGGTTGCGACATGGCTGCGATACATCGGCACGGGTCTATCCGATTATCTTGAGCCGATTATAATGCCCGGATACGAAGAATCGTTCGTCCGGGTTGTCCTCGAACATCTGGATCGCAATAGGAAACATTGGGATATTTTTGAAATGTCGGATGTGAATGTATTCACTCCGCTCTCCCGCGAGTTAGTAGATCGCCTCAGGAATACCAGTTGCTCCGTTCGGGAGTACCAAGGGACTCTTTGCTCGCATGTGCCACTTCCTCAGACATGGGATGGTTTCTTACAGCAGCTTGGGCGACATGCAAGACACGAGCTGAAGAGAAAGACTGAGAAGTTGATGGAGAACTTCAAATTTGAAGTAGAGAAGTTCGGCGAGCAGGTGACAGATGTGGGAGCGGCGGTTGAGACCTTCGCTTCAATTCACGGTGGACGCTGGAAAGGGCTTGGCTATGAAAGTGCGTTCGATAACCCCGAGCACCTCGATTTTCACATACAGGTTGCCGAAAAATTTGCGTCTCGCGGTTGGCTGCAAATATATTTTCTGAAGTTGAACGGGAAGAGGGTGGCTGTGAATTTTAGCTTCGTCTTTCACAACCGTATCTATGTTTATCAGGCAAATGCCAACGGTTCCGGTGAAGCGATGAGATACAGCCCCGGCTATGTTTTGCACTCGCAGGCGATCAAGAAGGGAATAGAAGAGGGCGCACAGATTTACGATATGTTGCGCGGTAAGGAGGCATACAAGTATAAGGATTTCAAGTGCGTCCAGACCTCGAATACGATGGCGCGGATCTATTATCCGAGCGCTTCCGGCAACATAAGGTTCAGACTTTTCATATTGTTGGAGTTTGCCAGGAAGGTCCCGATTCGAGTGAACAGAGAATACCACGAATTCAAGAGGTACTTGATTACCGAGAAGCCCTCCTCTGCCATGATGTTCAAGTTCCTCGGAAACAAAATTAAAGATCTGGCGAAATTTGGCGTTTCTTACTTCTCAAAATCTCTGAGCAGATCAGCCAAGCCAGTAAAGGAAGACTCGCGGCAGGAATGATGCCTCCAAGCTCCCATTTTCGGCTCTCGCCACGGAAAGCGAGAAGAATCTGTGCCTCCCAAAACGCGTGATTTGGAACCGGTTGAACGAGAAACCAGTTTACATATATTGAGAGCCTGTCGGTTGGAGGGGGAGATTTCCCCAGCAAGGGTCCTATGAACTACTCGCCGTTTAGCGATGAGGGAGAGTTGTCAAAATGATGGCGCGAAGACGTTCATGGTTACTTCTTTGGTCTTTTGTGCATTTAGACTCAGTCTTTCGGTTTGAGCGTATACAGGCAGCTGATGGCGATTGACGGAGACACCTGTCTCGTCGCCTTATATAGACGCAACGGGCTGAACTTAATTGGAAATTTCCGAAAGCCTAATTATGTCATCGAGATTTCTTCATACGCTGGATTCGATCGGTACAAGGGTTTCTACCGATCTTTAATGATTGTCACCGAGAGCGTTATATATAACTATGCCATCGAGGGCTGACTCGATGAAGGAGGATCGATGAGTAACGACACCCCGGGTGTGGAAACGACGCCTGTGCCGGACATAGATACAATTGAATACCTTTTCTATTCCAATTATCGTTGGTCTCTGAATCCCTTTCTGAAGCTCGATGAGTTGATTAACCGTTTGGATGCGGAACTCAAGATGCACGAGAGATCCCAAGCCGGTTGGCAACAAGAGGAATCGAGAATAAACCTATATATATTCTCATCTGCCATAAGCTGCACCCTGGACGATTATCTACTCAGACGTCCCTTCTATATCAGGCCTCTGGCAAACCATTTTCCAGAGTTCAGGGGAATCTCAGGGAAGGCTGAGAGGTTTCTCAACTTCATTCCGTCACTAATCGGGGATATGCGCTACAGGAAGCTCTTCCGGTGGAAATCGGAATGGGAAGAGAGACTTGACCTTGTTTGCAGACTCTTGGTTGAATCGAGAACTCTCACACGAGATGAAGTATCCGCGATGCGGGAGTCGTTGAACAGTTACCGGAATTTGGTCCTACCGGGGGGTGCCCGCGTCGCGCGAATGAAGATTAACGAGGGCTTTCGGTGCCAGGATATGTCGTACCACGATGTATTTGCGCTTGGAGATAAATTCCTGGACGCCATGCCTAACAAGAAGCAAAAGATTGTAATTGTCGGATCTAGAACTGCAGGAAGTTACCTGGGTCCTTTGCTGAAGGCGTATCTCGGAACGAAAGGGATTCGTGATGTTTCCTGGATCGCTGTTCGACCGAAATTCGGGATTCATGAGTTCGAACGGAAGTGGCTTGCGCAAAAGCTTACCAACGGAACGAGCGTTATTTTAATCGACGACTTTTCGAATACCGGCGGGACTTTCCGCATGCTTGAGGAAATTGTCAAAGGTTTTGGCATCCCGGCAAAGAACATAGTAATCCTGGCCCCCATCCATCCACACAAACCGGTCGGACAGATTCCTTCCGACAACAGAGTTATGGTCCTGACGTTGAACCAGGATGATCTCTTTATGAAGAAATTGTTTGAGCCGGCAAACGTCGAGAGCATCATGCGGGAACATTTTGAGAGATACGGTGCGCGCGCTGTTTCAGTCTTTGAGGACCCGGGGACCCGTGAAATCAACCGGAAACTCTGGAGCCACTATGCCGATAGTTACCAGGTGCGGCTGAAAAGAGTCTATGACATGGAAGTGATCAGGGAAGATGGTACGATTGAGGCGAAAAGGATAATTGGTAAAGCGGTCGGGCTCGGATGGCTCGGTTACCATTCTTTTTTTGCCGGATTGGCGCTGGAAGAATTCGTTCCCAAACTAATCACCTTAAGGAGAGGGATCCTTTTTACTGAGTGGGTGGACGGCACACCGTTGACAAGAGAGGATCTGACAGAAAAGGCACTCGATGAAATGGCAGCCTATCTGGCTGCAAGGAACCAAAGACTTTCACTCGACGAAGATCCGAAAGGCGATCCACGCTATCTTGGATGGGGATGGCTTGAGATCCTTGCACTTCTGAGAAGAGTATATGGAAACTTCATGGGTTATCCCAAGAACGGCGTCCTGCTCAAGCGTTTGAAGAGATCGCTCTATTCGCCTCACGCACTGGTGGACGGGAAAATGATGCCTGATGAATGGCTTAAAACGGAAACCGGCATGGTAAAGACCGATTTCGAACACCATAATTTTGGTGCTCCCGAACTTGACGTAGTGGACCCGGCCTACGATCTTGCAATCTCATCGTTCGAATTTTCACTGGATGTTCATGATGAGGAAAACCTGGTCAATAAATACTCCAGGGAAAGTGGAGACGTAAGGACATTATCTGAAAGGGTGTTTCTCTACAAGCTTTTGTATGGAGCGGCTGAGTCTGACCGAATGTTTCACCGCATCCTTCACAGAAGGGAAAGCGACGATGCCGAATATTTCCACAGACGTTTTTTGCACGGGTGGAACTTCAGGGTCTATGCGATGGCTGAGTTTGCTGCCGGACTCTTGACGGAAAAATGCAGCCGATCACTCTCAACAGATTCGACGATCTTCTTCATGGATCTGGACGGCGTGTTTGATGCTGAGTTCCTTGGTTTTCCTCATACCACGAAAAACGGTTTGAAAGCGCTTTCGCTGCTGCGTTCGGACGACATTTCGGTGATACCGAATACGGGCAGAAGTGTGGAGCATATCAAAAACTATTGCAATGCTTACGGATTTGTCGCCGGTATCGGCGAGTACGGTAGCGTTATCTACGACAATGAGCGTAAGACAGAAATTCCTCTGATTGATGATGACGTCAATGCCGCTCTTAACGCCTGCCGGGAGGTCATTGGCAATTCCGACGGTGTCTTCATCGATCCCGATTACAAGTACGCACTCAGGGTATTCAAGTATGCGAAACACGGAATATCTGGACTTACGAGTGAAGAGGCGGAATCCGTCATTAAGAGAGCAGGTGTCAAATCATTAAAGGCGATTGTTCACGGCGCTGACACCTACCTCGTTGGCATCAGGAACGATAAGGGGAATGCAGTAGCTTCTTACAAAGAGTACTTAAAGAAATTCACAGGGCAAACGATCGCAATGGGAGATTCCGACGAAGACATTCCGATGCTCGAGAAGGTGAATATAGCATTCTCACCCGGAAACTGTTCTACAAGAATCAGGGACCTGGCAAGACAGGAGAAAGTGAAAGTAGTCCAGGGGAACATTCAGTCAGGACTTCTAAGTGCTGTCCAGCTACTCACACGCGCAAACAGATCCGAAGGCAAAGTGCAGCTTCTCAGGGAGTTCCCTCCTGATTCACTCGAGTCCCTTATAGTTGACCTGCTTACCTTGGCAGATTTTCCCCGGTACAAGAGGGCGGCCTCGCTCCTCTTCTTCAACCGGCTCGGCCCGGGCGTGAACTAAGAGATGGCGGCGGAGATACTTTCGGTCAGACTGGACGGGCTTAGTTACGACGAGGTCATTTCCAGGCTCAAGACATTCCTGACGAGTGAGAAACTTCATCATGTGATACCGGTAAATCCGGAGTTCATTATGGCGACGCGTCACGACTCGGAACTTCTGAAAATTTCAAATGCAGCCGATCTCACCATACCGGACGGGGTCGGGCTGCGTTTTGCTGCCAAAGTCCTCCGCATTGAAGTAGGGCGGAGAATTCCGGGTGTCGATCTCACGTGGGAGGTGGCGAAGATTGCCTCTGACAATTCGTACTCGATCTTTTTTCTTGGAGCTGCAGAAGGGATAGCAGCTAAGGCGGCAGAGCGTCTCAAGAAAGCCTATCCTGCACTTAGAATCGCCGGCACTTACTCCGGTACCCCAAATGAAAACGGCCTTGTCGACCGGATCAACAATTCGGAAGCAGACATTCTCCTTGTAGCTTTTGGCGTACCAAAGCAGGAAAAATTTGTTTACGAGAACAAGAACAGGTTGACTCCTAAGATCGCTATGAGCGTGGGTGGGACGTTTGACTTTATTGCCGGAGTTGTCCCGCGGGCGCCGGCATGGATGCGCTCCGCAGGCATTGAGTGGCTTTACAGACTTATTAAACAACCGCAGAGGATCAATAGAATCTTTACTGCGACCGTCAGATTCCCGGTTACGATCCTGATTTCGATTTTTCTTGGGAGAAAACAAGTGGAGGCAACTGAGCGAATTTGATTCGACCCACTGGTTGATTCCGTGGGGCAGAATCGGATCCTGTTAGCCAGACTGTACATGCGAGATATGCTGACCGATTCCCGAAAGAACGATTTGTCGTCGAGAGGGTTCAGGCGTTTTCACAAAACAGAGAAAATGGCATAATTCAATTTTTCTTCTCGAGAATGCCGGAAAAGAGGTCTTCGTAGAATTCGGAGTTGAAGATTATTGCCAATCCAATACGCGATTCCTTCTCATGAACAACAACTGGCGAGGGTCGGTGACCGACGGTGACCCGGTCAATGTAGACCGGATCAGGAAATAATTTCTTTGCTGGAGTCATGACATTATTGCGATCTGCGCGTTTATCAACGGCGATAACAGGAACGAGCTTATTAATGGTGCCGGATTCAGCGGCGACATCGGCTTACTTCGCGTAGACATCGACGGGAACGACTACTGGGTGTAGGAGAAAATCGATACAAGTTTACAGAAGATTGTGGTTTGTGAATATAATAACCTTCTTGGGGCGGGAGACACAATGAGCATTCCGTATACTCCCGACTTTGTGCGAACTAAGGCGTATTACTCGCGGCTTTGTTTGGGTGCATCGCTCAAGGCGCTTTGCGTTCTCGCAGAGAACAAATGTTATTACTTTATAGGCTCCGATGGCGGCGGCGAAAACGCGTTCTTTGTCGGGAAAGACGTCATCGGCAACTTAAAACCTCTGACTTGTGAACAGGGTTTCATAAAGAGTAAAGTCCGAGAATCACTCGATGAAAACGGTCGCCACTCATTTGTTGAAGGCGACCAGCATGTGAAGTTGATCGAAGAGATGCAAGTCGTGGACGTCTTGTCCGGGAAGTAGAAACTAATAGAGGATCTTTAACTTTCATGACGTTGAAGCGACATCATAAGTTCCTGTAGAAGTTGAACCCTGATTTGCAACTGCCGGACCGCGTCCTGCAAGGAACTTCTACTATTTCTCTGGATCGTCAATTGGAATTTTTTTTTCTAATTCTGCATGACGCGCTCGTTCCAGGATGACTCGTGCAGGCACTCCGGCTGCAATTGAATTCGGCGGAACGTTTTTTGTAACCACCGAACCTGCCGCGATGATCGCACCGGTGCCAACCCTGACACCTTTGAGGATGATGCACCTGCATCCTATCCAGACATTATCCTCTATTACCACGGGCTTGTTCTCCAAAACGGTTCCGTCAACTGCGTGCAGGTCCGTATCCATTATTACAACGTCCCAGGCTATTTTGCAGTTGCGACCGATTTCCACTCTGTCTTGTGCGACAATGTTTGTATTCCGGTTAAGATAGGTACCGTTGCCGACCAATACGGTTGCGTTCTTGCCGACGTCAAATCGCACGCCTTCGTAAAACTGACAGTTCTGTACGATGATTTTTCCGCCTTTGTTGATAATCTTCGGAGAAGGTCGGCCACCTGTCACGACGATGATGCCGTGCCTAGTCATCTTCCGCGCAAACCACAGGCCCCTCAAGTGTTCCCACACTGAATGATTCGATAATCGCCACCTCACGCGGCGGATGAATTCTGAATTAGCCATCTGCTTACATTAGCAGTAACATCACCGGGTATTCATTAATTCCTAATTCGGCACGGCCGAAATCAACAGGATCAACCGTGAAAGCCCTAAGCACAAAAAGATTCTATAAGTTTGCTCTTCTCGGTGAACTCCATGTCTCCATGTTGAAAATACCTCTCCTTGTGTTCCATGAACGCGATTCATAACGACTTGATAGTCTACTCAATCTCCATTAAATTTCAAATGAGTCATAGGACTGAAATCAAACCATTCTACGCGATTCTCCGGATTGACTTGGGTTTAGCGGAACTCCAGTCCGAAAATGCTCGTTGATTATGAAGTTGTAGTCCCGCCGCCGGTTGAAGATGCAATGAAAGCAGAAATGTGAGCTATGACTATGCAGGTAGATTCCGGAGACAAGGCATCGGTGAATGCCAACGAAAAGAATGTCATGCACGGCATCCGGTCCTTGACCTTAGTTTCCAGCGGGATAAGACGGAACGACCCGGACAAAGAACAAAGCGATGAGCTTCCGCGGAGTTCGCTGTACGAGCGCACACTGAAGACGGTGACGCTGGACGAAACGTCTCTGTCCAAGTCTCCATGGTGGCGCAGAGGAATCTACAAGATACTTCCGGCCTCAATCTCCATGGCTATCGAGACTTACCTTGTCAGGAAGAAATTCGATGTCGTCATATCATGGTCGGATAAAAACGGGCTTCTGTTTGCTTCACTCCTGAAACTTACCCACACGAAGTTCCCGCATGTTGCCTTGATGTTCTGGATTTCCAAACCCAGGAAGGCAGCGATACTAAAGCGAGTCCACTCGCATATTTCGACGATGATCTTATGGACTTCAACTCATCGCGACTTTGCCATAAACCATCTGGGCATTCCACCCGAAAAAATCAGGTTCATAACCTACTACGTAGATCACAAATTCTTCCGCCCGATGCCGCGTGAAACCGATCGGATTTGTTCTGTGGGTGTCGAAATGCGCGACTATCCGACCCTGATAAAAGCGATGCGCGGCCTTGATATAAAATGCCACATCGCAGCCGGAATGACGCGCGGGTTTCTTCAGGATACGGTCAAAGCCATCTATCGCGAGCCTGAACTGCCGCCAAATCTCACTGTCGGACTAGTCCCGATGAATGAGCTTCGCAACCTGTACGCGCGTTCCCGATTCGTCGTAACTCCGCTACTGCCGACAGACTCAGATAACGGTCTTACGGCTATTCTTGAGGCGATGGCGATGGGTAAGGCCGTGATCTGCTCGCGTACAAAAGGTCAGGTCGATGTTATCATCGATGGTAAGACCGGCATTTTCGTACCTCAGGGAGATCCGGTCGCCCTGAGAGAAGCTATTAAGTATCTATGGGAAAATCCTGCGGTCGCAGAAGAGATGGGAAGGGAAGGAAGGAAGAGGATAGAGGAGAAATTCACCTGGGATCAGTTTGTAGATAACATCAAGAATATTGTGATCGACACGGTGGAAAACGAGCGAAGGAGAGCTAATCGGACTAATGCTTAGAATTCGTGCCGTCCCTTGCCGTTCTCACCCACTGTTTTTCATCGCCTCTGAGCCATGTCTTGAAATATAAACCGAGCTTCCAGGCGGCATATTTCGGAAGCTTCATAAGAACAAGGTAAGTTCCTCTGTCCGCCCGCGCCGCTTTAAGCCCCCCAAGTACATGGAATATTTCAAGGAGCAATGCCACGGTCCAGATAGCCGCAATCGGAAAAAGCCACGATGCTCCGATGAGGAGCGCTCCCATGTTAACCCCTGTCATTATCAAGGTAAGCAGAAATATGTTGAGGAAGGCCGGTGTGACGAGCTCGACGAGCATGTCGAGGATCATGATGGATCTTTTGCGAAACGCCTCCAAGATAAGAGGTTTTGTATACTTCAAGATGAGTGGAAAGCGTCCCATCTCCCATCTTCTCCGTTGTGTCTCTGCGTTTTTCGAATCGCTCGGCATGATCGCTCGCACAACTGCCTCGGGAGCAAATTGAACCCTAATGTTGTCGATTGCAAGTTGAAGGGAGTGCTCAAGATCTTCTACTCTTGAGTAAGCGTTCCATGGCATAGTCTCGATCAGCTTCCGTGAAAAGCACATTCCGTTGCCGTTCAACCCGGAGCTGCAGCCGAGCGTAAGCTTTCCGAGCGGTCTGACATAATTATGAAGTATGAACGCCACCCGCGTCATCTCCGGGCTCCAGGAACCAGGTTGTGGAACCACCATATCGCTGCTCTGTATGCATTCTGCTCCTTCATAAAGGTAGTGGTTCATCACGCTCAGAAAGTTCTTGGAAACGACCGTGTCTGCGTCAACGACAACAAATCCATCATAATGTGGCACGGAGGCTAGTATCTGGTCGAGGCACCACCTTAATGCAAACCCTTTCCCTTTTTTGACCTGATCAAATCTCTCGAACACCTTCGCCCCCATCGCCCGTGATATTCCTGCAGTCCTGTCGGTGCAGTTGTCGGCGATGACGAGTATATCAAATTTGTCCCCCGGATAATCTATTTCCTTCAGACTGGCAACCGTCTGTTCAATCACGGCCTCTTCATCGTGAGCAGGGACTAATACTGCGAATCTCCTGTAATTGGCAGGCTTTCGGTCGAATTGCCTGACCTTTCTGAACAAGGCAAGGAGCGTCAGCATCGACAGATACAATGAGAAAAAGACAAGTGGAACAAGAAATAGCATATCCACCAGTGTGATGATAATTTTCATACGTCTAATTCAATTCCGGAATCTTATTCAGGATTATCTCCAAGTCTACTCAGACCGTTTGGGACGTGTCCCTGGTATTCTTTTGACTTCTAAGCAGGTCGGCTGCGAACAATCGGTGGCACACCGATATCTAGATGAGCCACCGGGAAGTATTTGTTCCAAATAATGTACTGAAGCGTTCATCAAAAGAGAATCTTTTCTAAAGCTTTTGACCATGCTCATGACCTGTCTCTAATTGTTTTGTGCCTGACCGGTTTCATTGTGCGAATTCTTTCTAGCTTTTAGTGTGGCTGCCACTGTGTGTATCTTTCCACCTGTTAACTGAAGGAGATCAACGCCGAGTTGAAACATGCCTTTAACCGAACCCGGATATATTCTGTAGGTCCAAGCGCTATGGGACTCGTTGGCCCAAATGTGAAGCCATGGTTCATCAGTTCCGCCGAACTCGCAGCCTTCAAGGCCATTCTCGAAGCAAAACCTGATTACGTTATGCATTAGGAGAATTCCGGGAGAGCACCTCCACCATGCCTCGTTGTGTCCAATCTTAAGTATCCAGATCCTGTTGCCATGTAAAGTCGTGAGTTCGACCGCAATCGGCTCCTCGTTGACTCGTAGAAAAAACAACCTGAGCTCGCCCGATTCCGTAGCAAGCCTGGCATATTCGCGGAAGAAGCCGCCCAGCCTTTCGTTATACTTCATTGCAGTTCGCCGTCGGGCCTTCCAGTTAGAGACTTCGACCTCGAACGCTTCGTCCAGGTATTGATCCAGATTCTCAAAGGTGGGAACAACAGCTTCGAACTTGAATTCACCTTTCTGTTCTGCCAACCGTTGCAGTCTTCTGAAGATAGATCTCCGGCTCGACGATATTTGTTGTTTCTCGAAACTCTTCCAATCGCTGCGGACTGCCACCCACGGAAGCCGTTCTTCCCGGACCAGGCAACGCAAACCCCTCGCGCAAATTTCCTTTTCCCAGATTTTTGCCTCTTCAGAGTACATCCTCACCCGCCGCAGGAACACGGGTTTGTCCAACTGAATAATTGCCTCAACCATCTCCATGAGCGCGTCGGTATTCGAATAGAGGAACCCGCCCTCTTCGGTCAGGAGAGTAGTTCCGAGGACCTCAAGTCTGCTCATGAAGTGCTTCAGTCTCCCGATGGGGGCTACCCCGTCCAGCGCTCCATCTTTCTCTCTCACTGCGAGCTTTAAGTCATATGGAGGGCATAGCGTCGCGGCCCCCGCGCGAAACCATTCTGGGCTCATAACCGGAGAACCGAATCTCTTTTCCAGCTCAGTCCATCTGTCGATCAGGAAATCCATCTCTTCAATGCTATCTATTTACTTAACCATAATATCACCATTCATAAGTGTTAGTCGTGTACGAGTATCAATGTCCAGAACAGTCAGCTTTCGGCGACAATCCGATCTCGCCGGGAAGTAAAGTCCATGTCAATTTTCCCTAATTAAGAGACGGTTCGGTCAGTTGTATCGGCTACCTCATGAATGGATGACGGAGATTTCTCCCACGGTTTTCTGTTTCTTACTGCAAAATCTTTTACTACCCAGCCGATTATCCCCGGACGCGAAATTCCAAATCGGACGTTGTATGGTACCTCGGGGTATCCGTAAGCGACATAGAGCCGGTACCCGCAACCAATCCTATTCGCGAGAGAGCTCGTGTTAAGCGGCAGACTGAAAAATTGCTCCAGCTCAAATGAAGTCCCAGACTCTTTGAACAAAGACGAAGTCCTGGAGGCGAGTGAGTAATCGTGCGTCGCTATGCCCACATGGATTCCCCTGCCGGCAAATCTATGTGCAATGTCTAAATAGTTCTTACGGCAATCTAGTCTTGGATCGTCAAGGTCCGGCCATTGTCCCTTGACTATCCTGACCGGGATTCCGAGCTCATAAACTCTGTCTGCATCTTCAAGGCTGCGTCTCCATCGGGCAGGGAGAGTCGTTCCGATATTTCGATAGTCAGACACCGCGTCTTCCAGGAATTCGAAGCTGGCATTCGCAGAATCGGGGCCGAGAGAGTCGAGGTGGAGCCTGACATTTGCAGACCGTGCCATACTTACCAGTTCGCGGAACATTCCCATGTCGCTATCGATTGCATTCAGTTTAAGTGACACGTAGCCGTCGAGCCTTTCATCTGAGATGACGCGCATGGCTTCTTTGTATCTCGCGATCATATTCTTTGCCGAATCATCAGGAGACCGCCACGGAGAAAGTATCACACGGTATGCGTTCGTCTGTGCCCATCGGCAAACACGAAGGGCGTCTCCTATTTCGCGTCCCGCGATATGTCTCGATGCGATCGTATGTACCACTCTCTTCCTGAGATTGTTAAGCATCGCTATTTTTCTCGTTCGAGTCCCGTGTCACAGTCCGTTTGGGGCTCTTGACTGAAGCGGATGCGTAGGATCGGGATCTTGTCATTCGCCTGAACAAATGCGATAGATATTTCGGAACGGCATTGCCGGTTCCGTTTTCACCTGCGATCACTCTAAAGATCGCGGATTCGCAGACAACCCTCATTGAATAGGCGTATCCTGCAGAATGAATGCGATAGAAAAGCTTCCACTTTCTCCTGCGAGCCATCTTAGATACGATCGTGGCGCGGTAATTATTTGGTACATCAGTTGCCAAATCAAATTTGTAAGCTTCGTCTCCCCGGAGAAGATCAAACACGTGAGCACCGCTTTTCAATGCTCGGTCCATAGATGTAAAGATCAATGCCATCCCTGCCCCGGAGTACTGGTGCATCCCGGGGCGGGTGTTGTCTTGTTCGATGCCGCTCAGATAATCGTAGAACCTTCCGTTGAATGCGAAGCCGAGGCGGGCTGCGACCGGTTTCTCCTGATGGCGCAGGACCATGATCCACAATCTATCCCGTCCGCTTAATGCCTTGATCAAATCGTGCTGCATCGCGGCAAAGCGCTTATCTGCGAAAAGACCGGGGTAACCTATGCTGTTCCACCGTTTCTGGTGTAATTGCGTCAGAGCCTGGAAGGCACTCTCCGTATTTCCATCTGGCCCTAAATGCTCAATATTGAAATCGGAACTCTCGACGTAAGTCCTGTAAGCACGGCGAAAACTTCTTTTGATGTTGGTACGCAGTGATGCGAGATACTGGTCGATGGAATCCGGGAGATTAACTTTCGGGCAGACATCGCTTGCCGACTTCGTGACCTCAAATTCGGAAGGCCGAAGACGCGGCAACAAATGACTGATTATGAATCCGTCTTCAGGGAGATCCTGAAGGTCTACTTCGTCCCACAGGTAATTGTTCTCAGTCAGGAATTCCGCGATCTTCGTTGCAACTGAATCTTCATATCCAGTTTCTGCAATTATATCCAGATAGTCTGCCGGGCCTTCTTTTTCGAGCGATAGAATAGGTGAGTACTCCGACATTAGGCCCGATCCAAGGAGCTTAAGTTGTCTGAATATCCTGAATCCCAACAAAGTATGTGTCTGAAGGAAAAAAGGGGCGAGCCCTATGAGGCGCCCGCCTTCTCTTACCTGTACGATCAGGAGATGGTGATGCGTTCGCCTTCCGAAATGTTTCCACCAGAGGAATTGCCAGTCGAAGGTTTGAAAGAATGTTGCCGATGACCTGGCTGCAAGCTTGTCCCAGTCAGCAGCCAACGAGAGGAAGGCGCTTTCCTCGGTTGTAATCTCCGTGCTTATAAATGGGGATTCGTTTTGAGTCTCAACAGCGAGAACTTCGGTCGCCTCGTATATTTGCGTATTCATTGACAGAGTCTCCTTTCCTCCCTGCCTATTACATCGCTATCTTGAGACGGAAGGCATCAGGCTCTTGTGCGTCTTCCATCTCAGCCATGCATAGTATTCGTATGGAGTAAGCATCTTTACTGCAAAATCAACCGCCTTTGTCGAACTTGTAATCGGTATTCGCCTTATGTTGAAAAGATTTTCCTCGAATCTCGGAGGTCCAGTATAAGACCCGCACCCGTAGTCATAGCCGGCACTTCTCACCATTCTCTCAAGCTCGGGGCTGACTGCGCCGAAGGGATACGCGAATACGGTGATCGGTCCGTCGAGGAGTTCCTCCAATCTCATTTTGGAGGTGGAGATTTCTTCCCATGCTCCATCTCGCGACAGTTTTGTCAGACACGCGTGTGTCAATGAATGTGATCCTATTTCGAAGCCCGCCTCGTACATCTCTCGGATTTGTCCCTCGTTAAGGAGCTGCGCGCCCCTGAGTGGCTCGTCTTCCCAGGAATTGGATTTTACGTGACGGTCCCCAAGTAAGAATATTGTTCCCCTGACTCCGAATTCCTTCAGGATCGGTAGAGCAAATCGGTACACGTCGTCATATCCGTCATCAAATGTCAGGATAACAGGTTTTCGTGGCAAGGTGAGCTTGCCAATTCTTGCCAGGGAATAGTCCTGGAAACTGATACATGTGTGTCCCCACTTGTCCAACATCTCAAGTTGTCTTCGAAGCTGTGACTGCGAAACAGTCCAGGCATAACCAGGTGTGTGGTCCTGGTCTCCGACGACTCGATGGTACATAAGGACTTTGACCGCGGTTTTTGAGTCTGTCTGAGTCACACTATCTCTAAGCGTCATTGTAATTTTCTCCCCCCCTCGCGGGTGCATTGGTAACTGAGAGCGCGGAACTGGTTCTTCGCTCGACAACCGCGCTTATTGCTGCCTCCATCTGGTTCTCGACTACCTTCCAGTCATATCGCTCCCTTACCAGTTGATAACCGCGCTCACCAAGCTCTGTGGCGCGTTTTCTATTATTGAAGAGATCTATTATTCTTTCAGCGAAAGAGGAAGGGCTGTCTGCCACATCTACATTAACTCCGTCTTCGACATCTATTCCTTCGCAACCGATGGTCGTGGTTACGACGGCTTTCTTCATCGCGAGAGCTTCCAGGATCTTCAACCGAGTTCCGCTTCCCATCCTGAGAGGAACCACATAAACGGAGGCCTTGAGAGCATACGGTCTCACGTCAGAGACATAACCGGTGACAATGATATCCCTACTTGCCCGGCGCTTTAGGCTCAGATCCGGATTCTTCCCGACGACATATATTTTGGCTTGTGGGAAGTGCTTTTTCACAATCGGAAATATCGAGTCGATAAAATATTTCATCGCGTCGTGGTTCGGGAAATAGTCCATAGTCCCGGTGAAAACCATCGAGTACGGCTCGAGGCTCATATCTGACGGCACAAAATAGCTTGTGTCGACACCGTTAGGTATTACATACTTTGGCTTATTGGGCAGCATCTGGTCCAGCAGCCTCGCATCGTTTTCTGATGTGGCGAAAATCGAATCTACACGTTTGCAGACTTCTAGTTCATCATGCTGAAGTTTGCGGAATTCTCGATAGTAGAGAAGTCTGCGGGGCGGGAAATGGGCGCCTTTATACATCCGTTCAAGGTTACTGAATTCGACGTTATGCTCATCGAGAATTGTAACGGTATCGCTCGGCGCGTCAAACTGCGCCATCCCTGGAAACTCAGCCAGTTGAATGTCGAATTTCTCTCTCTTCAACAATCTTTCCAGGGCGTCTTTGACGTTATTGTCCCATGCATTCTGCAACATCATGCTTCTGCCGTGGAGTATTGCTCCCGTTACAAGTTTCCACGGCCGCATGAATGGGGTGCCAACCGACGGGATCACGTGAATCTTTCTGACCGTCTCTCCAAAGTGCGAGTTGAGGAGCTTCCTGTCTTCGTCGGTGCCTATTGTCATAAACGTGACATCATGGTGACGGGACAGTCCCTTGAGTATATGATAAACTCTGAGAGCTCCGCCGAAAATTGGAGGGACTGGGGAATATGGAGCGAGGTGAAGAATCTTCATGCGTTTGCTCCCCGCCTTTCTGCCAAGAATCTCCTGATGCCCCTCGCCGAGATCGTATTTGTCAGAAACTCCAGAACTCTTTGGTCTACAGCTCCGATCACGACGAGTATGCCCCCATAAACAATGATGCTGAAGACGGCAAGAAGCGCCCATGGAATACCTATTTCCATGCCGCCGAAGATGAGAAGCACCATCACCGATCCCGACAAGACCCCTTTTGCTACCACCTTCCACAGGCTCGCGTTGAAAAGTTTTCTCGGCATGAGTGCGGCAGCAGAAAGCATGACGAAAAGCTCAGTGAGGTCCGTGGCTATCGCCGAACCTACTCCGCCGTTTCCAATCAAAGATTGAAAATGTTTGATTAAGATCAAGTTAAGACCAACATTCAAAATCATAGCCGCGAATCCGACCAGAGCCCAGGTCTTCTGTTTATCCAACGCCATCACTGAATTCCCGAGAACAAAGTCTACATATACTAAAACGGTCCCAAAAGAAAGGAGCTGTAAAACCGAAATCGAGGGTTCAAAAGCCGGCAGCCCGAGAAGCAACTGAACTATAGGCCTGGCAAACAATATCATCCCTATGGCGATCGGTAGGGAGGTGAGAAATAACAGCTCTATGCTTCTCCGCGTTGTTGTGACCATGGATTCCGGTTCATCCTTGCTCAATCGTGTAACAATAGGGTAAAGTGCCTGAGTGAATATGGACGGCAGGAACATGAGCACATCGAAGAATCGGTAAGCCGCTCCATACCAACCGACAACTGAGTCGGGCGCAAAAAGAGAAAGCAAAACCGCGTCTATCCTAAAATAGATTATTCCGAAGATAGCCCATAGGAAGTATGGGACGCCGGACCGGATCATTCTCCTGAAAGTCTCGAGATGTACGGAAAGATTCAGCTTGAACATGCTCCTGGAATACTTCACGGAAATTGCGAAACTCATTAGTGTGCTGATGGCGATAAGTATGACAACCACTTCTTCTTTAGCACCGAGGAGCAGGGCAACCGTCACCGAAACCATCATGAACCCTCGCTCGACCACTGCGCCAACAGATGGGTACTTTATTTCCTCAAATCCGAGGTAGCAATATCGCAAAAGCTTTGTCATGTTCACCCAGGCATTTGCGACAGCCAATATCATGACGAGCACAGTAACAGACGGTGGGTAATGTGCGACTACGCAGATCAGGTAAGCAAGAAAAACCGATAACACCCATAGGAAAGTTCTCAGGACTACCGCATGGCTCATGGTGCCCGAAGCATTCGATCTGTCTCGGGAAATCTCCTTCGTAATGAGGAAGCTCGCACCATAGTCGATCAGGCTGCTCAGTATCATCTGGATCGATAATGCCAGGTAGACTCTTCCGTATGCGGCGCTGCCTAAAAAGCGCGGTATAAGTATGAAAGTGATGAGCCCGCAGACCCAAGTTACGATCTGGGCAGCCATCATCGTAGCAGTGTTCTTGAATAGCGATTTGGCAATCGAATAAGACATAGCTAATCGCTTACAGCACTTGTTACGCAGGCGTACTTGAGGTCATAGGCATTATCCTGACTGCTCATCGCATACTCCGGGGATCACCAGCGACAGCTTCCTCGATCGGCCTCTGGTTTATGGTGACTACATCTTTCTTTCCTTGCTTACCCACAGCACTGATAGTTGGAAGGAAGCCGGCAAGCGTGCCCAGGAATATCATGTTCCGATAAAAAGTCAGCTGGAGATCGAAATATGAAACCACCATCTGGTTGATGACAGCAATGATGACTGCGGCGCAGACAGCCTTCAAATACGGATCGTCGATCTCATGAAAGACGGTAACGCCCTTGAATACCACCATATCCATGAACAGGGCAAAGACGAAGAAACCGATCACGCCCATCTTCACCATCACCCATAGTATTTCGTTATGGGGTATCCAATCACGTAGAGGGAAGGGGATGGGTGGGAGAATGAGAGGCTGTTCATACTTATTCCCGAAGCCGATTCCCTTTAATGCGGAGTGACGTATGGTGACCGCAAGATCATAGTCTTCTTCTACTCGATACAGGTTAGAATCGTATCTTTCTCCCGATTCACTCTTGCTGGTATCGAATATACCGGATTTGATCATCTGTACGGGTAGTCCCAGCCTTCCCGAGTCGTTCCAGAATACAGCACTGTAAACCACGAAGAGTCCCAGTATCGGAACCATCGCCTTTAGAAGCATGCGTCTTTTCTCTCCCGGAAGAAGGACAAAGAACGCTCCCAGAGAGACAATGAACCCTGCAACTGCCGCGCGCCTCTGACCCGCCATGTATCCCAGAAGCATCGGCACCAACAACCAGAGCATCGCCGTCCGCTGTCTGTTTTTTTGATTATAAAGTATCAGGCCTATCAGAAAGATGAAGAGAACATTCATAAAGACCGGATCCTCGTGGTTCGTGAGGCATGTGTAGATCCCGAAGCTAAATCCCTGCGACACATATCGGAGGATCCCTTGGATCGCCTTTATGGTCATCATAAAAATAGCGATCCATAAAAGGATCCTTATCTGTTCTTTAGTTTGTATTATTTGCGGGACGAGGAAGAACACGAAGCCGAGGTAGAAAAATGCGCGCACTTCCCAAAGTGCTCTGAGGAACTCCCCTCCGTTTTTCATGCCGTAAGCGAGCGAAGCTGCTACCGCCGTCAGAAATATCAGTGCAATGCCCCAGTTATATACTCCTTGAACTTTGTTTCGTCTCCGGGAGCTGACTGCCATGAACCATGAAATGAAGAGGAGCAATAGCTGGAGCTCGAGCGGGTTCATAACTCCCGCTGAGAAATGCGGTATGTAGGGAATCTGCTTGAGGTTCCAGAAATAGTGGACATTGTAAGTGATAGGATCGAAACCGGGTATGCCGAACTGATCGAAGAGGAGGACCATCCCGAAGAATATATAAAAACCCCAGTCCACCCTGAAAAAAGTAATCAGCACCACTGCGAGCACGATTACAAACGCGAATGCCGCACGGATGTTCCCGTTTTCCATCACCAGAATCAAGGACGCTGCGAGGGACACGAGCGCAATGAGAGAATATGAGACTATCTTTTCAAATTGAATTTTCCTAAGGAGAGAGATGACCCTCTTGATTTCTATAAAACTCATATTTTCCCGTCTTTTAATATGGAAGCCGGGCAGTGGGAGCTTTCATAGTGAACATGCCGATCAGCACAAGGATTGTTTGCAGCATGGCAACAACCACTACGATAGCGTACTTGACAGACTTGCTGCTCCAGTTTCCCTTTCCGAGAACTATGGTCACGATCATCAAGCTGATTAAGCTCAGAAGGGGCTGCATAGCTTCACGCCTTAAGACAATAAAGGTGATTATAAGTCATTCTCGTTCACCTCATTCATGACGAACGCAAGAACGGTCTCCTGGCGAACTCGCCTGAACAACTTACTTACATCCCGTCTCTTTGTCTTTTTTGCTTTTACAACAACGATCAAGCCTGTAAGTTGATTTGAGATTAATGTGGGGAAATCCTTCGATTGCACGGAAGGCATATCGATGAGAACAAACTCAAATTCTTTGAAGAGCGAAGCTAGCAGCTCTCTGAAAGTAAGGAATCTCGACGGAGGAATGGCTTTCAAATTGCCCGCAGACATAGCAAACAAGTTTTCAATTTGAGTGGGCGCGACACAAATATCCTGGCCGACGAGAGCTTCACCGAGTCCGGGTCCCTGCGGAATTCCAAATACGGTGTGTATGCGCGGGTTACTCAGGTTGAGATCGACAACCACCGTCTTTCTGCCTGTGCCTAATGATATTGCCGTGGCGAGATTGCATACCGCCGTCGTTTTCCCTTCTCCTTTATTTGGACTCGTGATACCGAGGCTCAACTTAATAGTTCTGTAGTCCTGAGGCAGGAAGAGGGAATAGTTGAAAGAATTATAAAGATTATACCGGATAACCTTGGAATCGACTCTGTCTCCAGGGTTCGTATTGATTTTAACTGGTCGGACGAGCTCGATCGGCTGTCTGCCGCTTCCCTTAATCTGTCCTGCAAAAGAATCGTTGTCTTTTGGGCGACCTTGATCATCCGGAAATTTTGCCTCTGAATTCATCATCAGGTTAAAGATGCCTGAATTGTCTATCAATTCGATACCCTCTTTCCTTCTTCATTTCAAGATTCTTCACTTATCGTCGGAGGATCTAGGCGCAGGTAAGTATGCGATAATCGGCTTTTCAAAAACTTCAACATCTTCAGGTATGCGTATTCGCGTATCGAGCAACTCTGAGAGTCCGGCGGCAAGTATTCCGAGGAAGAGTCCCAATCCCATGCCTCCGCCGATTATTAGCGCCCGGTTTGGCTTGGCTGGCGTGGTTGGCAGTTGAGCGGGGTCAATTACTACGTACCCCTCGGCACCGCTCTCACCAATATCCTGACTTGCTTGAGCTTGCTCCAATTTTACTTTCATTTCATTGTACAAGCCTTTGTAAATCCCAAAATTTGTCTGAAGATCCTGGTCCTGATTCTTGGCAACCGCGGCATTCTTAACCGAGGTAATGGCGTCGTTTCGCAGCTTTTCGAGCGACCACATTTCCGCCTGCTTTCTAACAAGTTCTGCCTTGATTGCGTTCGCTACCAGGCCGATTAACTGGATAACCTTTGCGCGCGCACTCTGAACATCGGGATAAAGCTGGGTGTACTGCTGAGAAAGCTGATCATAGTTAGACACTGCCTTTTGCAGCTCGGATTGATATGGAACATCCAGCAGTGGAATAAGATACAATTGTGTTAGGTCGATATGGGTGCCTGCTTTTGTCTTGGAGGCAGCGTCCAGGATCGTAAGCGCCTGCTGGTAGTTGTCGAGCCTCTGCTGTATGACCCTAACCTGCTTATCGTAGTCACTAATATTAGTATATAGGGTCTTTTCATCTTCCGGCAACTCGTTCACGTGCTGCTTCAGTGCGGTTACCAGGACACTCTGACTTTTCTCAAATTTGCTCTGCAGTTGATCCAGCTTCTTTTGGTAGAAAGTTACAGCAAACTTATTCTTTCGGTTGTCTATGTTCGATCTTGTTTGGATGAAGAGCTCAGACAGAATCCTAACAGCCCTCTGTGCCATTGCGGGAACTGAGTCATAGTATGAGATAGTGAATGAATCCGAACTCTTTCTGTCTGTCTTGATGTTCTTCGATATCTGGCTGATCAACATATCTTTCACGATCGGGTTCTTCAACCTTGCTCGCATGCCAAGGCTATCGATTAGAGCCTCGATCGTTGGACGGCTGTAAACAATTTCATTGAAGTTGCGGAGCTTGTCATCCGACCCTTCCATACTCATCGCCATCGTATAACTCAGGAACGGATTGAGCACGGCGTCATTCTGGACAAGTATCGTTGTCGAAGAGACGTACTGTCGGGTTATGAGAAAAGCCCCAATGGTGCTGACGGTTATAATAATCAACGCGGGTATAATGAATGAAGCCCTTCGCCTTCTCAGGACCGCTAGGAACTCTTCGATAGTAAACTGCGCATTTTTCATACTGCTCGCCTTTTTCCAGATAAAGCGCAAAGACTATGCCACAGATTTGAAGTGTGCCCCCCCTCCATATTCAGATTTTGAGCTAAATGCCCTATCGGCTCATGTATACTTTCTACACCAATCAGCGCGTGTGTGTACTATGTAGCCAGTGTAAACGAGGTATCTGTTTACTATGTACACAGTCAGCAGTCGGGGGACCCTCGTAACTCCTATGGAGAGAGAGTATCAGCGACCTTACCTCCAATATTTGGGGATTTCCCAATGTTTTTTGTGATCCTGCTGCGTGGCATGAAGGTTGAGCTTATCATGGTGAAAAGGTGAGACAAATTTATCGATCAAGTAATCGCACCGAATTTTAGTTCGCAAAGTTGTAGCGGGAAGCTTTAGAAGGAAGGAAGTTTTGAAGTATTTGAAGTTGCAGCAGGCCCAGGTTAAGTCAGGGCGAAAAGAAGAGCTTACTGACACGGGGCATCGTTCCATTGAGCCCGGGGAAACCAAAGTAGGTTTCAACCGATCGTTCAGGCGGTTTGTTATGTCGTTGCTTCCTGTCGCGCTGATAGCAGTCGCATTGGCAGGTTGCTCATTAGAGACACTGACGAAGCCAACCCAGTATAGCCCGCAGCAGCAAAACGCAGCGTCGGAACCTAATCCCGCGGTGAATACTGCGAACTACGCGGCAACAGATTCGCTCCCAGGAGAGAGTTTAATAAAGCCAGGCGATCAAATTCAGATCACAGTATGGGGCTATCCGGAATTCAACACGACAACCACCGTGAAAGATTACGGGACAATCACCGTTCCTCTAGTCGGCGAAGTAATAGCAGCGGGGATGACCGAACACCAGTTGAGCGAAGAGTTGAAGCAGCGCTTGTCCGAATATGTCAAGGGAGATGTAAGGCTCACCATATCTCACATCGGCATGGACAAGCGAGTTAGCGTCATGGGAGCAGTTACCAGGCAGGGAAACTACCCGGCACTCAACGATCTATCGCTGATAGAGGTCATTGCAGAAGCGGGCGGAACCACGCCAACAGCCGATTTACGGCACATAAGGATTTACCGTGGTGGAGTATATCGTGATGTGTTGGACGTCGACCTGACAAAATATCTGCGTAACGGCAACGTGCGATCCATCCCCGACATTTATCCGGGAGATACAGTGTTCGTCCCTGAGCAACAGAATTTTGTGCAGTCATTCGCCAATTACGCGTCGGAGATTGTACTTATGTTCGGATTCTTCACCCTGATTCGTTGAGAGAGAGAAATGAGTTTAAATAATCTGCTGTCGGCAGGAGTGCTAATCGCTGTGACATCTCAGCTTGCTCTGGCGCAATCGGTAATTCCTGACTTAAACATCGGCGCGCGTAACGCTGCACTCGGCAACGCAAACATGTCCGAATACCACGATATCACTTCGATGTACGAGAACCCGGCGGCAATTGCTTTTTTGGGAAACGCATCGGTAGCCCTGAATCATACTCAGGGTAATTACCGCGAGATGCAGGAGAACCTTGCGTTTCCCCTCCTGTATGGTCAGGACCAGATGCTTGCGGTCAGCGCACAGGTTTACAACCTCGGAGAGATTTCCCGGTCGGCGTCTTTTGGTGGTTACAGGCTCTACGGACTTGGTTATAATATTGCCTACGCTCACACGATAATTCCTACGCTGAGTGCAGGCGGAGCGATAGCGTTTCGTCAGGGTGCGGTATCCAACATAAACAGCACTACCGCGGCCTCATACACAATGGGTGTGGACTATGTGCCGTCGGGTGGGTTCAGCTACGGTCTTACGTTCGGCGGATTGGGCTCTGATGTTACCTTCCCCATGATAAACAATCGTGTGCGCGCCGTTCGGACAGTCCTTCCAACGACGATAACCATCGGGGCCACCATGAAATTTCCCGCGGCTGAATCTATGCAGTCGCCTTTTCTGGTCATCGCAATGTCGAGTGAAAAACTCTTCAAACCATCTGTCAATATTTTCAGGGGAGGAATAGAGCTACTCCCTATTAAGATATTGGCAGTGAGGTTTGGCTATGTGGCCGGTAGCGGTCTTAACGAACCCACATTCGGATTAGGAGTGCATTTAGAACCGATACAGGTGGATGCTGCAATGTACCCGGTTAGAACGGGAAGCAGCACCGCGATGTACATGCAGTTAACATTGTCGAGTCAATTATAAAGAGCATTATGGCAAGGGAAATCCTCCGGAATTTTGAGAGATGCGTCAGTTACACCGAACATGATTTATGCAACCATACGTTGACCAAGGAGAAGTGAGGAGATTATATGGCGGTTATCTTTTGTCTGAGTTTTCTGATTGCGACTCTGCTTTCTCTGGCGCTGACGCCGCTCGTCATGCGTGTCGCATTCGCCATTGGAGCGGTCGACAAGCCTGAAGAAAGGAAGATACACAAGCGACTAATGCCGAGACTGGGCGGTGTCGCTACCTTCGTTAGTTTTGGTGTCACGCTTATGATTTCACATTTTCTATTTCCTCATCTTGATTTGGCAGAAGTAGTCACCAGGGGGAACTGGCTGATGGTGGCAGCTTCATTTGTTCTCATACTGACACTCGGTGTCTGTGACGATGTTTGGCAGCTCAAAGCGGGAAGCAAGTTCCTCGTGCAATTGCTGGCAGGGGCTTTAGTTTATGCGGCTGGATTCCGCATTTCCGAGATAACGAATCCCTTTGGAGGGGGGTTGCTCAATTTAGGGGTCTTTGCGCTTCCTTTGACGGTGCTCTGGGTCGTAGGGATCACCAACGCGTTCAACCTGATAGATGGACTCGACGGACTTGCCTCAGGCATTTCCCTGATAGCCGGACTCAGCATCGCGGCAATTTCGATTTTCCACGACGACGTGCAGACTGCCGCCGTTTCGCTCGCGTTGGTGGGAGCGGTGTTTGGTTTCCTTAGATACAATTTCAACCCCGCAAAGATCTTCCTCGGCGATTCCGGGAGCCTCTTCCTGGGATTCACGCTCGCAATTCTATCAATCGAGAGTTCTACAAAAGGTTCAACAGCCTTCTCATTGATCGTTCCGATTCTAGTGCTCGGAGTCCCGATAATGGATACGATCCTCGCGATGATCAGGCGCGTGCTCGGCTCGTTCCTGACAAATAAATCATCGGCGCCGTCTTCCACTGAGAAAATTCGATCTATGTTTGTCCCTGACAAGAGACATATCCACCATCAACTGATGGCAACGGGTCTCTCTCATAGGGATGCAGTCATCGTACTCTACCTGGTATCGGTTGCCTTCGGAATCGGTGCATTTCTCGTGACCGCCGGAAGCCTGAGTACGTCATTGCTGCTTGTGGGAGTGGCGCTCGTGGCTGAGTTCGGTGTTGGGAAACTCGGATACCGGGAGATGGCCTTTATCAGAAACGGACTTCTGCTCAGGGTTTATTCGCGGACGTTTCTAAAATCCGCCATACCTCAAATCGTGCTCGATACGGTTTCTGTGTTTGCCGCGTTCATCCTTGCCCAGTTGGTCGCGGCGCCTGGACGGTTAGCCCCCGACATGTGGAGATACTGGGCGTTTGCCTTTGTCCTGGTCTCGACAATTCAGCTCCTCGCCTTTCTGGTCGGCGGCTTATACAAGCGGACGGTCAGCCTGCTCGGATTTGGGGACATATTGCAGATTCTCAAATCGACTTTCGGCGGCGCGCTCGCTACCGGAATTGCCTTCACAATTCTTCCTCCTTTCCCGAGCGAGAGCCGGATCAGCCTCTTCGTACCTCTTGATTTCTATTTTCTCACAACTCTTGTCGCAGGTTCCCGCGTCATATTCCCTGCGTTGAACTACGTTTTCCGTAGAGAGACTATCGAGGGGAAGAGGTCGATTATCTACGGAGCCGACCGCAATGGACTCATCACGCTGCAGTCTCTTCTCGCGCAAGGAAACAGCCGAGGCATTGTCCCGGCGGGTTTCCTGGATGACAATCCCCGGCTTGAGGGCAAATACCTGGACGGCTATCCGATATTTGGCAGCCACTGGAAACTTGAAAGGCTTCTGCGGAAAATGGATGTCGGTGAAATCGTAGTTGCCTGTCAGGAGATGAACTCTCTAGTCCTCGACAGGATCAAGAAAATCGCTGCCGAGTACGATATACCTATCAAACAGTCGGAAATGAAATTTGACCTGGTCGGCGTGGAGCACAGCGCCTCGGGGACGGTACCGGCTTACCTCGACAATTCTAGGACGACCAGGGCCGCGTAAGGAGTGCCTAGAAATTTAATGATCGCCGAAAGCTTATGTGTTTGGAAAATACTTGAACATGTTTCGCGGATAGATTACCGGGATCCGAGCGAGATTGTCCCTTGCCTTAATATGGATGCCGGTCCATGCCCCTGTAGCCGACGGTCAGTCGAAAAAAATGTTGGGTGTACGCGGCGCTTTCAAGAAAGTAAATGAACTCGAACCAATTACTGTAATCTGCAACTTGTGAGATGCAACGTGATTGAGCAGGACGAATGCTGGAGAGCACCTTGTTAAGCAGTGACGACGTACGAGCGATAACAGGCGAAGTCTCACTCCTGATCGCTACTGATCACGATATATTGAACGCACGCCAAAAGACCAGGTGGTTTGCCGAAAGGATCGGCTTCAGAGGAAGTTGGCATACGATATTGTCGACGATAATCTCCGGTCTCGCCGGGAATGCGCTCACTTCTGCTATGATCGGCAAGGTCACTCATCGGTCGGTCCGTGTGGATGGCAAAAAGAGATTATTGATGGTAGTCACCGAAAGCGCTGGGGGCATAGGTGGTACCGTCGACCGATATAGGATGTATCAGGCACAGCCGCATCCAAACGATCCTACTGCTGCGGATTATCATTATGCGAAAAGCGTGGCAGATAGATTCGAGCTTGGATGTGATCGAGAAGGTACCAAAGCATTGAAAGTATTGAAGTGGCTATCGAATTGGAAGGCGGGGAAAGGCGGAACCGAATACACTGTGGCAAACTACTTTACCAGAGAGGGTAATCTTGTTGAGCTTAGTTAACGCACAAGTCGACACTCCTGCCGACGCAAAGGCAAAAGAAACAACAAGCGCCAGAACCAGGTTGCTCGTTGTTTCAGCCCGCAAATCGGAAGTTGCGCGCATAAGGAAAACTCTTGAGACGTCCGGCTATGACTTCGTTCCAAAACAGGTCACCACATTCACCGGCTTTGTGAAAGCTGTCAGCGAAGAAGCTCCCGACCTGGTGATATGCGATTATAGATTTCCAGGTTTTGACAGCGTTGAAGCACTCAGATATATGAAGACCCGAGGCATCCACATTCCTCTATTGGTCGTCTCTGATTCATCGTCGCGTGAAATCGAATCAAAGTGTTTGAGGGAAGGTGCGGCAGCCTTTGTGGAGAAGGCGGATAAAATGGAGTTGGTGAAAGCCACGACTGCGGCTTTGCAGAATAGCCACCGACGGAACAGCAACCACGGGGAGGATTATTCCGAGTTCTACAAAATATTTCTCGATGCCGAAACCAGGGCGGGTACCGGATTTGCAGTCCTGGACGGGATTTCCGGGCGACCTCTGTATGTAAACCGTGCATTCTGCGAATTGACGGGCTATGCGGCTTCTGAAATCCTTCGGCTCACAACGATGGGCGCCCTATTTATTCGAAAGGATGTGGACAAGTTTGAAACCAAAATTGCCTCGCTTGATGGACGGCTTAATAATGTGCTGAAGTTTACCTCAGGGGTAACAACCAGCAGCGGGCGTACCGCGTTATTGGAGTTCACTGCCGCCAAGCTCGGCGACGCAGGCAACTCGAAGATTGCGATGTTTACAAAAAAGGTCCAACAAAAAAAGCGGAAATCGACATCGAAGTTCGGGACTCCGGTCACTTGCGAGATGTGCGATTACGGGGTTGGATTCAAGTCGCTTGTGGAAGATGTGAAAGATTATGGTCTGTTCACTCTTGACGAGGAAGGAAAAATCAAGAGCTGGAATGCAGGCGTAAGAAGGCTATTGGGCTATCGGGATACGGAGATCATAGGATCAGATCTTGCAGATCTACTTGCCGTCGGTTCTGAAGAAGGATTAAGGCTTGTTTCATTTCTCGGCGGTTTAGAAAGAGCCGGGAGGATGGAACTTGAAACTTGGCTTCTTCGGAAAAATCAGGAGAGATTGTGGGCCGGGTTAACCCTGACAACCCTTTTCGATCCCGACGGAATAAAGCGAGGCTATTCGGTTGTCCTCAAGGATTTGGGACCTAGAAAACTGGCGGAAGACCAGTTAAAGGAAAGCGAAGCCCAGCTACATTCTCTTGCCGCTCATCTACAGTCTGCACGCGAGGAAGAAAGGGCAAACATTGCAAGACTCCTTCATGATGAATTCGGCCAGATGCTTACCGCACTACGGATGGACCTCTCAGTACTGGGGAGGATGGTTTCTCGCACCGTGGGGGAATCGTTAAGCCGTATGTCGCTCCTTGAAAAAATTTCATCGATTTCCGAAATTCTTGAGAAGACAATAAGGTCGACAAGAAAGATAATCACCGACTTGAGGCCTGCCGTGTTGGATGAACTTGGCCTGTTAACGGCGATACAATGGCAGGTGTTGGAATTCGAAAACCGTACTGGAATACACTGTACGATAAAGAGACTTCAGCATGACATCACCCTTGACGCGAACGCATCCACAATGATGTTCAGGATATTACAGGAGACGTTGAATAACGTTATGAGACATTCAGGTGCAACAAGAGTTTCTATTTCTATGCAGGTAGTAGATTCGAATATCGTCTTGGAAATCTCCGATAACGGTAGGGGAATAGAGCCCGACAAATTGAAAGATCCAACTTCAACGGGTATCATCGGTATGCGCGAGCGTGTTTTGTCTCTCGGAGGTGAACTAAAAGTGCGTGGTGAATCTGGCAAGGGGACAACGCTAAAGGCACTTATCCCTTATTCCAGAAATCGGGCTGCGTAGAACTATTTCTGAATGATTAGGATAGTCATTGCCGACGACCATCCTTTGGTAAGGAAGGGACTGAGGGAAATCCTTGATGGAGAGATTGACATTGAGGTGGTCGCCGAGGCTTCGAACGGGCAAGAGACACTCGATGTCGTCAGGAAAACTAAACCAAGCGTACTCCTCACGGATCTATCCATGCCGGGCGTCAGCGCGCTCGACATAATTGCCGAGCTGAAAAAGGAATTTCCGAAGCTGCCGGTCCTGGTGCTTACCATGCACCCTGAAGACCGATTTGCCGTGAGGAGTCTCAGGTCGGGTGCGTCGGGTTATCTCACCAAGGACTCTGCGCCGGAGGAGATCATAAAGGCTGTCAGGATGCTGGCCGCCGGAAAGAGGTACATTACGTCCTCACTTGCTGAGAAATTGGCAATAGAAATTGACAAGGATCAGACCCGCCTGCCGCACGAGACACTCTCAAATAGGGAATTCCAGATTATGTGTGCGCTGGCTTCGGGGATGAAAGTGAAGGCGATTGCCGACAAACTTTCGATCAGCATTCACACCGTCAATACCCATAAAGCCAGGATCATGCAGAAGATGGACATGAAGACGATCCCTGAGTTGACCCTTTATGCGGTAGAAAATCATTTGATCGAGTAGCCTTCTGTCGTAAGATCTGTCGACATCTTTGCCCACCATGAAGTCCCACGCGTTCGATGCGGTTTAAACCGGCTTATCGAACGCAACAAAGAACCATCGTTTTTTTTCTGCGTCGACTTGACAAAGAAACGTGAGGATTGTAGATTGCATATGTGAAACGAGGTTCCGCTAATAAAACCGTACTTTTCTTCCGGCATTTTTTCTTCAAAGGACGAAGTTGATAGCTTCGAAAGGTGTCGGATCGTGGAACTGTATGATGACTGCAAAGCGAGACGAACTTGAATCGTTGAGCTGCTGGCGGTAATGCGCTGATTCTGTTGTTCGCCGCGTGCCATGTGTTCGTCTCTACTCTTGAGATGAGATATTCGTCGGTTAATTGTGAGTGAGGTGGCGAAGCTGTGCCCGCAGATGACAAGCACGCACCGGGTTTTATTTCCAAATTTAGTTGTGCTTGAAAGATCATTTCAAGTAACTAGGAAAACTGGAACGCCATCATGGATAGGAAACGTCTTACGCCTGATCATGTGAAGTTCTATCAGGAGCAAGGATATCTTATCGGGCTACCTCAAGTGTTTTCACCGGATCGGTTAAAAGAACTGAACGAAGGATTAGCTTACCTGCGCGTGCTCCTGCGGCCCGGTGAAGATCCGAAAGAAATTCGGGAATGGCATGAGACAAGCGGCTTCCTGTACGACATATGTATGAACGATACAATACTGGATTACGTTGAATGTCTCCTTGGGCCGGACTTCTTCATGGAGGGATCCAATTTCTTTATAAAAGAACCGCATACGAGTCCGACTGTAGGGTGGCATCAAGATGCGTATTACTGGCCTCTGTATCCTGAGGATTCAATTACGGCATGGATTGCTTTCCTGGACAGCGACGAAGAGAATGGAGCGATGAGGGTCGTACCCGGGTCCCACCGCGCGGGGATATTGAAGCACTAAAGGTCAAGCGAGTCCGACTCAGTATTAACTCTTGAATGTGAAAGAGGGCAGTTTAGAGAAGACGCCGCTGTACCTCTGCTCCTCAAAGCAGGTGAAGTGTCGTTCCACAACGACAAGATGGTACACGGATCGCCGGGCAATCTTTCGGACAGGCGACGCGTTGGATTGACGGTCCGATATTCCAGAACGGAAGCTAAGTGTGACCTTTCGATAAATCCGTACTTCAAAATATACATGTGCCGCGGCGAAGATAATTTCAGAGACAATCCGGTTGGGGAAATTCCCAAGCAGCGATTCGGCAGACTGGACCGGAAGCACGTCAGCGTAGAGGAAGCAGGCAAGTCGGCAGAATCGATAGTGTGGAACGTATAACCGTATCGCATCCTGAGAGTTCAAACATGACTGCACGATTTCTGCTTTTCACGAGCGGCTCTTAAACCCGTTCGTAGTATATTAATCCCGACAAGATTAGAAGCCATGTTATGACCGATGCCGTTGCAACGGTGATAGTTACCGGCGCAAGCCGTGGGATAGGGCGTGCCATCTCCCGGGCAGCTGCAGAACTCGGATTTTCTGTAATGATAAACTATGTAGCTAACGAAACGGCTGCGGAGCAGACCGTAAGTTTGTGTGAACAGAGGAGAACCTCTAAGTATCAGAAATTCCTTGCGGTCAAGGCGGATGTTGCCACCGACCAAGGTAGAACGCGGATTATCACCGAGACTCTATCAAAGTTCGGCAGGATCGATGCGCTCGTGAACAATGCCG
Organism: Bacteroidota bacterium; assembly: GCA_021789975.1. GTDB lineage: Bacteria > Bacteroidota > Ignavibacteria > Kryptoniales > JAKASW01 > JAKASW01. Next base: position 63,011 of record JAJYIT010000007.1, on the reverse strand, counting down.
GTATCGGTCCGCGGGTGAGGGATGATATTACCAGGATGAGCGAAGAATCATTCATGCGGGTAATGAGTGTCAATCTTGGAGGGCCGTTGTTTCTCACTCAGAACGTCGTCAGTTACTGGTTGAGTAAGGAGGTTGAGCCGCTTTCTCCCGCAGGTTTCAAAATTGTTTTTATTACCTCTCTCTCAGCTTACGCGGTCTCTACTGATCGGGCGGAGTATTGCATATCCAAGTCAGGGTTGTCGATGGTATCCAAGCTTTGGGCGGCAAGATTGGCACAAGAGGGCATCCAGGTTTTTGAAGTCAGGCCCGGAATCATTGATACCGACATGACAACCAAAGTCAAGCCGAAGTATGACCGCCTTATTTCGGACGGCATCGTTCCTCAAAAACGTTGGGGCAAACCAGAAGATGTCGGAGTAGCCGTGAAATCGATACTCGCGGGGAATTTCCCGTACTCGACGGGCGAAGTGATAAACGTCGACGGCGGCTTCCACATCCAGACCTTGTGAAGGCAGTGATCCGGGCTTCCGTCGATATAGAGGCAAGCGACCTGAAAAAAATTATTGAACGGCTCTTCGTGTTTTCGGCAAGAAAAATAAGTGAGCTCCATAAGATCTGGAACTTCAAGAATGGTTCACCGGTGATTACGAGAGCGGGAACCTATACGTCAAGGGAGTGGACCAATTGGACTCAGGGCTTTTTCTTCGGAATGCCGTTACTGCAGTATGACTTTGACAACGACAAGAAATTTCTCGAATTGGGATATCTCGGCACAGCAAGTCAGATGCCTGTTTACCTTACCGACTTTGCTGTCCACGATCACGGGTTCAATGTTGTAAGCACTTATGGGAATTTGTTGCGCTTATCATACGAGGGTAGGCTGGATGAGATCTCCCATCAAGCAGATTCGTACAAGCTCGCTTTAAAAGTCAGCGGAGCGGTTCAGGCGATGAGGTGGACGGAACTCAGCGATGAGCTCGGCTACATTTATTCTTTTAACGGACGCCATTCCCTGTTTGCAGATACGATCCGAAGTCTTCGTTCTCTTGCTGTGGCCCATCAGCTCGGTCATGTACTTATCGACGAGCGCGGCAGAAGGATAGATCTTCTCCGGCGGCTGATCCAGCACGCTGAAATCACCGCGCGCTATATAGTGTATCTTGGGGAGGAAAGAGATATCTACGATGTCCCCGGACGAGTTGCGCATGAAGCAATCTTCAATGTCGACTCGCGTACATTCCGGTGTCCTTCTACTCAGCAAGGGTACTCACCGTTTTCTACCTGGACTCGCGGTATGGCCTGGATACTCTGCGGGTATGCGGAAGAGTTGGAGTTCATAACGCACCTTGGGAATTCTGAACTGGAACCTTTTGGTGGGAAGGATCAGATACTCAAACGGTATCGTGGAGTTGCTGAATCAGTTGCCGATTTCTATATCGCCAATACTCCTACCGATGGAATTCCATATTGGGACACCGGAGCGCCGGGATTATCGGAGTTGGGTGATTATTTGAACCGCGCGGCAGATCCGTTCAACGATTACGAACCGGTGGACAGTTCGGCGGCCGTTATCGCCGCTCAAGGTTTGATTCGCCTCGGCAATTTCATGATCGGGAGCGGTGACACCGAGAAGGGAAATACTTATCTTGCTACCGGTTTGACTGTGGCCGGTAATGTCCTTTCGGAGCCGTATCTTTCTTCTGATCCGAGACACCAGGGGCTTATTCTGCATTCCGTCTATCACAGGCCAAGGGGTTGGGATTATGTGCTGCCGGGCAAAAAAAATCCGTCAGGAGAGGCTTCCATGTGGGGAGATTATCATGCACTGGAACTTGCGCTGTTGATCTACCGGATCGGCGAAAGAAAAAAGTATCCGACATTTTTCTCGAAATAAGTCGGTCACTTGATTTTCCGGTGATGCATGTCGGAAGAGTAACTTCCGGATAAAATTTTGTCATACAAACAGAAACGGTCGGAATAGAAATGAAAACATTCGTACTATTTGTGTTAGCTCTCCAATTCGTGATATCGGGACCGGGCGAGGCCCGCAATCTCGGCAGCTCAACTTACGAAACCGGTTATAAGAAGAGAGCGGGTTTTTTTCTTTCCCCGTACGACACACTCAAAAGTCCAGACTACTATGCGTGTGCAGTGAAGTACGCGAGACACGTTGATATAGAAACCGCAAATAGGAACGCGTTGCTTTTGCTGAAGAATCCGTCCGGCGACATGTTCTGGATGATAGCTGTGATGGATATGTACCTGCACGGAAAGAACGTGATGTCCCCGGAAGTCAGGAAAGCCGTGCAGGAAGATTGGAAGACTTACACACCGTATAGAGGCGACACGGAGAACCACTGGGTTCAGTACTACACTTCCTTGTTACTTGCCGCCGAGCAGTGGCCTGATCTACCCGGCAGGGATTGGTACAACGGTCGTAGCTCTGCGGTAAATAGGAGAGATGCAAAAGATTTCCTCCTTTCATGGATGAAAACCACAACCACTATAGGTTCAGGGGAATTTGATTCTCCGGATTACTTCCCGGAGTATGTCAACCCCATGTTGCTGCTCGCAGAATATGCAAAAGACCCGCAAATGCGGCAGATGGGAAAGATGATGGTGGATTACTACCTCGCGGAATTTGCGACAGAGAGTCTTGATGGACAATTCGTCGGTGGGTACAGCCGCATTTATGAGCCCGCGGTGTACGAACCTTCTAAGGCAAATGTAAATGCATACGCTTACCTCTACTTCAGTCAGGGGGAGCCGATCCACTCCGGATGGGTAACAATAGCCGCGTTGTCGAATTACAAACTGCCTAAAATCATTTATGAAATTGCTCATGATAGATCGAAGCCTTACGTGCACACTGAGACAAAAAGAGTCCGGAACATCATCCGTTACGGTCCCGTGCGGAACCCGCGAGTATTCAAGTATGATTATATCACGAAAGACTATGCCATCGGTTCGATACAGGGTGGCATACTCCAGCCGATCCAGCAACATACCTGGGGCCTGTTTCTGACTCACGGCCAGCCGTATACTACCATATTCAGCATACATCCTTATTGGTCCGGATATGAACTCGGATTGTTTTTTCCAGAAGAACGAAAGACAATGATAGCCAGCGTCGCATCTTCAAAAGGGACTTACAATAATCCGAACAAGTGGACAAGTAGCTCTCCGTTCGAAAGAACGTTCCAATACAAAAACACTTTGCTCGTTCTGTATGATATTGCTCCCGGGACGAATACAGATCACATCGACGGTTTCTTCCCGAAAACGCTCGATACTCTCTTTGTCGACAAGTCGGGCTGGATAGTTGCAAAATCTGTCGAGGTGTTCATAGGATGGTACCCTCTTCAGCCTTATGAGTGGATCGATGAGAGCGTCGATTCGGGAAAACCGTTCGAGGTCCTGCCGCCGCTTCAGCAGAACAAGTGGAACCTCCAGGGAGATTATCTGAGGCTGCGAAGCTATAAACTTCAGAACGGCCTGGTGCTTGAAGTGAGAGATAAGTCGCAGATTGGGACCTTCGCGAGATTTGTCGAACAACTGCGCGATCATAAGCCGAAGGCGGATATGCAGGCGAAGCATGTGAGCGTGGACTACACGAACCTGGACGGTGCCAATTTATGTTTCGACTTTCCGAATAAGCGTGTGCTGAATGGTAAGAGCTTAGATCTGATGAACTACAAATACTATAATGGCCGTTTCCTGCATGCTGCATTAGAATCTGGGATTGAGCATATTACCTGCCGCAATATGTCGATGACTCTGAATTTCACCAACCTGACAATTAGTCGCGGCACAAACTGAACGTGAAAGATGCTTGTGCACTGCCCGGAGGAAGCCAAATGGAAATGACGTCGAGAGAACGGATTCTAACCGCAATGCGCCGGGGCATTCCTGACCACGTTCCCGTAATCCCAGATATCTCAAATATGATCCCGGCGAGACTGACAGGGAAACCATTCTGGGAAATTTACCTCTATGAGAATCCGGCACTTGCCGATGCCTATATAGAAGCCGTCAAATATTTCGGCATGGATGGATGGTACGTTTATGACAATCTCACAATGAAAGAGGAGCCGAAGTGGACAGAGGAGGTAATCGAAAAGACTGATGAAGAAGTAAGAGCAAGAAGATATGTGGACACACCTTTCGGCAGGCTTGAAGAGATTATGTCGTATCCAGTAAACAACCCGCCGTGGCGGCTGGAGGGAATGATAAAGGACATAGAAAGAGACTTCCCCAAATTAAAATGGTACATGGATCAGAAGCCGGTAAATGATCCATGCGCAGATATGAAGAAAGTGGGCGACTGGGGAATCTTCGGACTCGGCGTGGAAACCTTCATGGGTTTCTGGGTCTGGGTCAGGGACGGCGGCTCGATGCAGGCGATACAGGATTTTGCCGAACAGCCGAAGATGATGGAACAGGTCAGGGCTTACTACCTGGAATATGTGGACAGGGTGGTACGAATTGGCTTGCGGCATCGACCTGACGAGATTCTCCTTCAGGGGTCGGCATCGTCCCTGAGTCTCAGCTCTCCGCGGATCTACCACAACTATGACCTCCCGATAATCAGACTGGTTTCTTCACTTTGCAATGAGGCAGGGATTATATGTCATCAACATACATGCGGTAAGTCGCGCCTCATAGTCGAGATAAACTATAACGAGACTACTATTGATGTAATGGAACCCCTGGAACGTCCGCCGGGAGGAGATGTAGATCTGGCTGAAGTGAAACAGAAGTTCGGGGATAAATTTTGTCTAAAGGGGAATGTCAACACATACGAGACGATGCTGAACGGGACGGTGAAAGAAGTGGAGGCTGAGGCTAAGTGGTGCATAGATGCCGCGGCGAAGGGCGGAGGCTTCATTTTATCGACGGGTGATCAGTGCGGCCGCGACACGCCGGACGATAACCTGTTCACACTCGTAGAAACCGCTAAGAATTACGGCAACTACAAAAAGTGAGAAGGCTTTCTTAAGGAGACTATTTCTACAGCGTCTCTATTAACAGCTCACCTTGTTTCTAAAAAACTATCACAAAACAAAGATGCTAATCATAAATAATGGACAAAATCTGTATTGGAATAATCGGGTGCGGACTTGCGAGCACGTGGCATATCGACTACTTAAGAAACGATAACCGCACACAAATCGTAGCACTCACAGATCCGAATAAGAACAGTCTTCAAGCCGCGCTGGGCAGGATTCCCTCCGATCAAAGAGCGGCGGTCGCGCAGTACAGGAATTATACAGACATGCTGAAGGGGAGCAAAATGGACGCTGCCCTCGTTCTTACGCCTCACAGACTTCACTACGAGCATGTCAGTGCTTCGCTTCAGCAGAACCTGCACGTACTCGTGGAGAAACCGTTGACCGTGTCGGCGGAGCAATCAATAGAACTTGCCCGGATGGCCGGAGAACGACGACGCCTCCTGATGGTGGCGTACCAGTATCCTGGCAGAGGTGCGGTAAAATATGTACGTAACGCAGTGAAGTCCGGAGCGCTCGGTGAAGTTCTTTATTTCAACGCGATGCTTGGATTGCACTGGCACAAACTCACGAAGGGATGGAGACGCGATCCGGGTATGGCCGAAGGAGGGGTGCTTGTCGACAGCGGGAGCCATCTGGTCGACCTGGTGCTGCATCTCACCGGAGCAAAAGTGAATGAAGTGTTCGCTGTTGCGGACCGCGACGGTCAGAAAGTCGACGTGTTCACTTCCGTAATCGTGCAATTCGATGAAGGGCGCACCGGAGTACTCTCTGCGGTCGGCGGCGGTCCATTCTTGCTCGACATAACCATCATAGGCACCAGGGGCGCCGTCACGATGCGCGATCTTGATGTGATAACACATGTCGATGAGAAAGATTTCGTTGGAGAGATCGGTACGTACCATGCACATAACAAGTATTCTCAGTCCACTATTCCTCAGACGACACTTCCCGTTCAAGAGTTCATCGATGCGCTCGCAGCCGGGGATTTATCGGCTTCAAATGTTTATCGTGCGGTTGAAGTAGGCAAGTTCACAGAAGCGGCATACAGGTCCATCGAGTCCGGGAAACCGGCAGCCGTGAGACCATAGGGTAATTCGCGATGAAACTGGGAATCTCGATCGAAATATATAGGATGGATGAGGTTGAAGAAAAAGTTAGAGCGGCTGCAGAATCGGGCTTCAAGTATTGTCAGATGTTTCTGCGAGAGGTCGAAGCTACAGAAGCGACAGCATCAAAAGTTGCCGAAGTGTGCAGGAAGTTCGGACTCAAGATTGGACCCGTAGGGGCTTATGCAAATCCGCTGCGCCCTGACGAATCCCCGATGGGGACAGACATGAAGAAGGTAAAAGAGATTATCTGTCTGCTGCCGATCCTGGGAAGTTCTGAGATAGCCATCTGGAGCGGATCTTATTCACAGAATCTGCTCGAATACAGCGAAGGGAATTATGGCACCGGGGCACTGAAGGAACTTGCATCTGTTACAGATGAGATTCTGGGACTTATGGAATCGATAAATGGCAAACTGATATTCGAACCGTACTATACACACGTGCTTCATGATGAAGATTCAATTGTCTCATTTATTAATCTCGTCCAATCCGATCGCGTGAAGGTTGTAATGGATCCGCCGAACTTCATTTCGCCGGAAGATTATGAGCGGCGCGACGAGAAGATGGTACATCTGATTGACAGTCTGCACAAGTACATAGGAGCGGCACACTTCAAGGATTTCAGACTTGCACCCGACGGTTCGTGGGACTATCCGGGGCCCGGAGGGGGTGAGATGAACTATCCGCTCTTCTTCCGGGCAATGGCGAAGTATGAATATGATTCCTGGGGGATTATCGAACATGTCAAACCCCAAGAATATGCGAGCGCCGAAACTTTCATCGAATCGCAAGTGAAGAAATCTGATTTGGACTTGCAATGGTTCTGATTGAAGTATTGAAAGGGGCAAAAGAAGTGGCATCCCTTTCGCCGAAAGTAAAAGTAGAACAGACGGTAGTGGGCGAATTGATCGCATTATTTCCGCAATTGGAGCGGAAAGAGATCGGGGAGATCGGATCCGGGCGGAGGTCGTCGCTTAGAGTCGGTGTAGTAAACTCGCTTTCGATGATGAACCAGTACGCCGTCGGAAAACCCTCCTCCACAAATTGGATGTTCGTGAGATTCAACGCGGAAACCGGCATCGACCTGCTTGCGTCTCAGCCTAACCTTCTCTATCTGGTTTTCACTTTGGCCACCGATGACTATGCTAACCTGGGCATTGAAGAGTTCAGCATGGGGAGGTTTATTTACCCTGCATTTTGCAGCCAGAGACCTCTGTATGATCTTTTTGTAACCCAGCACGCGCGGACCGTGGAAAACTTCGATCGCACTGAATATTTTCGGGGACTGGCTCGCTGCGGATACTCGCATGCTGAAATTAACGGACTCGCTTTCCCCGAGGCGATAGAGAGCGGACCAAAAGATGAGGTCTATCCGCGGTTCTACACTTATTGTCCGGCGCTTGATCAGTTTGTTTCGAGCGAACTTAACAGAGGTTTTTATCCGGAAGAGTACCTGCGGGCAAACCTCGAGTATCTGAAGAGCAATGCCTCTATTGCGGAAAGTTTCGGCCTGGAACCGGGGATCGTGTGTTTTGAACCGCGATCGGTCCCCGATGCATTGCTGGAAAAGTATCCAATGCTCCGCGGAGCACGGGTCGACCACCCGCTCCGAAGTTTCAAGCCGAGATACAATCTGTCGGTGGCACATCCGGTAGTCAGGGCACACTATTCAGAGATGGTGGAGAACCTGATGAATGAAGTGCCGTCTCTCTCATACATGTCGATCTGGTCGAACGACAGCGGGGCCGGTTTTGAATACACCAACTCACTATACGTGGGGAGGAACGGTGGCGGGTACCTCGTTAGAGAATGGCTGGGTAGCGGTGAAATTGAAGCCGCGGCAGCACGGAATATTGTCAACTTCATGAAGTTGATACGTGACGCAGGCCGGAAGACCAATCCGGTATTCCGAGTGCTTCTGAGGATGGAGCCATTTTGGTCGGAACATGAACATATTCTCGACCAGTTGGACGAGGGACTGGATCTTGAGGTTTCCTCGCTGAAAGGGAAGGGCTGGGAGCTGTCATATAAGCATCCTCGATTTGATGAGGATGTGCAGATTCACACTTCGGCACTCCACAACAAGTTCGATGAATCCGAGAAGATTGCACTGGGTCGACTATCGGATAAGAGAGTAAATGCAGACATTGTTTTTGCACCGGGAATTATTTGGAATCACGAACCATTGATAGGAATTCCTTTTCCCTATCTCGTGAGCGAAAAATTGAGCGGCATGAAAAGAGCCGGCGTCAGCAATGTATGCGTTCTGGGTGGAGGTATACCCGAGTCTTTCGCTCCGTTTGATATTAATCAGGAAGTTGTCCGGGCATTCGGGGTTCAAGAAGATTTCAAGATAGACGCGTTCCTTCAACGAAAATCCGTGGAATGGGCCGGCGAAAGTGCCCCGACAGCATTGGAGATCTGGAAATTGGCAGATGATGCCGTCCGTGCATTTCCGATCCCGGTCTGGATTTACGCCGCTTGGGGAGTATGGTACAGACTCGCAGTGAGACCACTGGTCCCCAACATCGATTGCATCCCCGAGGAGGACCGGGCGTATTATGAGAAGTACTTGCTCGCTACCCCGCACAACCGGTGTAGGATCGACATGCGCTACGATGTTGGATTTGACCTGTTGGATCCGGAACGCGCATTGAGAGCCGTCGATTTTATTGACAGAAATTGTATCCCTCCACTGAACGATGCCATCAAGTGCGCGGAGGTGGCCAGCAGGAAAAGCATTGATGAAGTTGGCCGTCGTTTCGCAGTGGATCAATTGGAGAGACTGCGAGCCTTGAAGTGCTGGATGAGAACACAAAGAAATGTAGCGGCGTGGGTAGGCGGAGTCCACAAGTATCTCGGGTCGGAAGATGGCGGCGTGCGGTCCCGCTGCCACCATATTCTGCGGGAGATGGTTCTGGATGAGATTGACAATACAAGGGAGCTGTTGGATCTCTGGGAGAACTCCGCTTCGAATTGGATGATAGTTTCGAGTGAGAATGAAACAACCTTTGTTTATTCACGAAACTTCGGGGAGCTGCTCAAGAAGAAGATTGCTCTGATGACGGGACGCCAGGACGACGAGCCTTATGTCGACCCCGATTTCCAGTGGAGACTTTCTTCCTTCCGCTTTTAGTTCTCTGCCTGGTGCAAATACCGCTGTGAAATACTTGTTGACAGATTGTTTGAAATGTACTTATATTTTGAATGTTGAAACGTTGTTTTATTAGTGGAATGGTTCCTGGAAGCTCGAACAACAAATGAATTATTGCTTTGATACCGTGATCGTTGAGTTATTCTACTCTATCGCTTGCCGGAATTATTCGATCTGTCAGGGGAAGTTCCTTGCTCGCTTGGCTATCCCTCCGAATATCCTCTTATTCTCTAAAAAAATAATTATCACTTCTGATTTTGCTTGTTCGACCGTAGTTAACCGGTTGTTGTCTGCTAACCGAGTTTTATTTAGCAACTCAATAAACTGAGTATCACATCACTACCTGCGTTGGCAGGTAATGTTGATCACGTGGAATGTGACTGAGGTGGCGAGGCTGTGAACTCAGTGAGGACAGGTTATGCGGCAGGTTCTTTGGCCGGCATGCTACGGTGCGCAGCGTGAGATTTCGGCAGGTAAGTCGCTGCGTCGGAGTTTTTATATCCATCAGGAAAAGGAGGTGAGGAGCTGCGAATGATTGAAGCAAGGGACAACTGGTACTTTGATCGCCAGAGATTTCAAAATTCAATAGGAAAGTATTACAAAAAAGTCAAGCTCATCAAACAAGGAGGACCCTTATGAACCGCTTCTTTATGGCTTTATATGTGTTTGTAGCGTTCGCCATGTTGTTGGCTCGTCCTGCCTTCGCAGGCGGCGGTAAGCTGACAGGGAAAGTGGTGGATGCTAAAACCGGAGAGCCGATTGCGGGAGCTAGCGTCAGAGTTGAGGGCACGCAGCTCGGAGCTGCGGTCGATTTAGACGGTATGTACGTTATCCTCAATATCCCACCCAAAACCTATAATGTTATTGTCACCGGCGTTGGTTACACGAAGACGACCGCAACGGGAGTTGTCGTCAACTCGGATCTCACGACGATTCAGAACTTCAAACTCGAACCGGCCACCGTCGGTCTGCCTGAAGTCGTTGTCGAAGCGGAAAAAAAACTTATCGATGTCACCCAGACGACAGGCAGGTCTATTCTTACTTCCAGCCAGATCTCGTCCCTTCCCGCCGGGAATCTGCAGGAGATCCTTGCCACTTCTCCGAGCGCATACAATGGGTATGTTCGGGGCGGCAAACGCTTCGAGACTTCCTACATAGTGGACGGCATCGACCTATCGAACAAAACATTTGAGGCAGCAAACAACGGGAATAGTCTTTTCACTAATTATCTCGCTGTGAACTTAAGCTTCAGGCAGAACAACAATCTTGTCGATGTGGGCAGCGACGCATTGCAGGAGGTTTCGGTGAACACGACGTCGGACCTCCAGTACTCTCCCACTACCGCTGGCGTCGTTGCGATGACTCTGAAAGAAGGATCCGGAAAGATCACCGGCATGGCTACCGTCAAGTATGCCCCGAGCCTCGATGCCGGGGGTATTAATGTGTATAATGGTTTGCTCCCGGATGGCACGACCTCAGAATCCAGGTATCTGGGTGATAAGGCAAGTCTACTGGCAGCGGGAAACACCGCAAAAGCTGCTCTATACACTTGGACGCCCGGTGAGTATTGGTACGCGAATAAACCGTCTGAGAATGCTGAGATCAATCTGGCAGGTGGAATAGCAAACAACCTCGGCTTCATGGTAGATGCCAAGTACATAAACTCTTATGGCATGTATCCTAATCAGTTTACTCGTTCCCTTAATGCTACTGCGACGGTGGATTGGGCTATTCAGCCCACTTTGAAGTTGACCGGCATAGGTATTCTACAGGACCAGGGTTATTTCCTCGGCTGGCGCAACAGTATGTATAATGAAAACTTCAAGTTTTACCTGCAGGGTGTCCCTCGCTACGCGCTAGGCACCGCTGCCGGAAGTTTAAAGCTGGTCAATACGCTCTCAGACAAGACTTACTATGAAGTCCAGGCTTCGTATACAGACAGCCCCGATGAAGTAGGATTCATACAGAACGACGGTCAGATAAATCCTATCGGTGTAACTACAGGCAATTTCATGACCTTCGATCCGGCTGAGATTAAACAGTACGTGAGCTATATTGATCAGAGTAAGTATTTCTCGACACAGCCTCAGAATGAGCTTGGATCTTCGGCGTCATTTCCGTCTTCCCAGCCGTATAAACTTTCAAGACCGGGAGCTTACTACGAGAACCAGGATGTTCAGCAGTTTAATGTCCGCGCTGATTTCAACAGCCAGATAAACCCGCACCATCTGTTGTCCGGCGGTTTAAATGTCCAGCTCTTTAACTACAGCAACAATAGAATATTTTCTCCAAGCGGTTACGTCGACCAGGAAGACTATACAGTGCATCCGAAGCAGTATGGGATCTACGCACAAGACAGGATGAATTACTCAGGAGTAATTGTGAATGCCGGATTTCGAATTGATGGCTGGGATGCAGGAGCGAAAGAAATCGGGAATTGGTTCGCCCCTTATAAACTCGTCCCCGACAGCAATGTTTTGGCCGGCACGAACCCGAACGGAACTCCTGAGGTCGTGAAGTTTAACGACATGGTTGCAAACAGGACGCTTGCGATTCCTGTGAAATGGATGTTCGAACCGATGATAGGTATTTCGCATCCGATATCGGACAAGGCATCAATGTACTATTCGTTCTCGAGGTCGATGCAGCCGCTTCCGTTCTCGGCTCTCTACGGCGTCTCCTACCAGAAATTCCACACATCTCTGCCGAATGTCAGCCTGGTCAGCCAGGACCCGATGAAATCGACAAACTATGAGATGGGTCTGCAATATGCTATCTCGAATTATCTGGGAGTCGACGTGAGCGCGTATTACAGGATTATACAGAACTATAATCAGATGGCGTTCCAGGTTGTCCCGAGGCCGGGTGTGGGATCCACATATTACGTTTTCTTCTACGGTGGTAACGCAGACGCACGCGGTATTGAGCTCACCCTCAGATCCAATGCATTGCCGCTTGGAGACCTAGCGAGACTAACCGGTGTTCTAACTTACACTTTCAGTAATATCCGGTCGCTTGTTGGTGGTACGCCGCTGCGCGGCCAGAACAACACGACGTTCTACACAACAACCGGCGACAGCGCGAAATATAAAGGCGGTCTCCCATTTGGAAACGCGAACTACTACGCTGGATATGAACAACCTGTACTCGGTAATAACTCATCCAGCTTTGGCGGTTATAACCGGCCTAACCGCGTGACCTTTACACTAAATTTCGATTTTCCGAGACCGTTCAGCTCCGTTCCGGTCGAATTCCGCCTGAACACCTTCACCACTTACCAAAGTGGCTTCCTCTATCCGGAAGCCGGTGCAGACCCACGCTCGAGGGCAATAGGGACGGCTCCGTATAATCTGCGCACAGATCTGAGATTCGAGGCCGACTTTGCGGTCTCCGGAGTCGGCATAACTCCGTTTATCGAAGTCCTTAACGTATTCAACAGGTTGAATGTCCTCGCCTACGACAATAGCACCGCGGGCCAACTCCTATGGGAGCAAAGGGGCATTCCAACCGGGCTTTATGGCTGGGCAGTGCTTCCTGACGGATCGAGCGTATATGATATAGGACGTGAAGTGTACTTTGGCGTGTCGGTCAATTTCTGATGTTTCATTCTGCAACGAAAATTTACAGGAGATAAGAATATGCGAAAGCTTTTATTGTTAGGTTTGAGTATAAGCTTCGTAGCATCTCTCTCTTATGGGCAGGTGAGAATTCGGGACAGAGCTCTTGCGAGGAGTATACCTCCCGCAATACCGAACAACATATTCCCGAATACAGGAGAGATGGTGGCAGGAGAATATTGGGATTCATTCATGCCCATATCTACCGGTGTCTACTACAGTGAGACGACTAATAATCCCGCCCGTCTTTGGGATCTGGTGAGAATGGGCAACTTTGACAGGCAGTGGGATGTGCCCACGGCGATGTGGCCCGGAGGCTTCCCATTTGCTTATTACTGGAACCAGGATCTGCAGGCTGTTGTGTATGAACCAAACATAAACCCTACGAAGCAAACCAGCTCTAGTACAGACTACGCAACGATGATATACACATCGACCATAGATTCACTTTGGCAAGCTACGTTCGGGATGAAGTCCTACGTGATCGGGCCGATCTGGGTCAATCCGGACGGGACTCCTGATCCCAACGGGACGAACCGCTACGAACTGTACTACGAAGCAGGCTTCCCGACTAACGTGGGTGTTTGGGTGACGTTCCGTGCTATTCAGTACACTCAGCCGTGGAACAACATGAATGATTTCATAATAATCGGTGTGACATTCAAGAATTACGGCCTGCTGGATGTGACCTGCGACGGCCATCCGACTTCCACCACGAACAAAATCCCGGCGCTTGCACTTGCCTGGCACTCGGGAGATATCGGCTCACTAAACGTCAGCACCGGCGGCAACAGAGGAGGAACCTCCTGGGCAAGTGCAAGGATGTCAGGCTACATTGCTGATAACGATGCGAATGGAAACCCCTGGGATACTCAGGTCACTTATGCCGGGGTTAACCCCGCCAATTATCCAAGTTACCCTGGACCAAACTCCAGTGTCCCGGTAGGGAAGCGCGATATGGGGATCAACTGTGGTTATTCCTACGGTTACTATTCTGACGTATGGACGGGAAAGACCTGGCTTGGTGTCAGGCAAGACACCGTCGGGTTGTATGGCGATCCCAATGAATCCACGATCTTCGGAAGCGATCCCATCGGTCAAGGTTCCGAGCGTGGCTGGTACACTTCGGCCGAAACAGGCGCGGGCGGCTTGGAGAACGAGCTCGATGCGTCAACGATATTCACTATCGCTACGGGCGAATGGTATGTCGACGGCGGGAAGAGCCTGAATGCGACCAAACTGAATCTCGCTCCGAACTCCAATTATTTCCAGTCGGGCACAGCGGGCGATGTCCTGTCGTTCGTGCCTAAGTCGAATCCCGGCAAACCGGACGGCGATCTGAAAAGCCAAACGGCTCCTCTTTCAAATGTATGGGAGAACGGCTGGACTAAAGGTTACACATCAGCCACAAACTTTGACGGCGATTCGTTTATTGGTACGGGTCCATATTCACTCGACGTTGGTCAAGCCATAACAGTTGTCGGTGCCGAATATTCGGGATATAGAATGAATGGACTTCTCACATCGCTGGAATCGGCGCGTTACGCGTGGAAGAATGGCGGCGCCTCGGTTGGTCCTTCTGCCCCCGATATGAAAGCATCGATTACCGTACCTGACAACAAGATTCTAATCGAATGGGCGAAGTCCCCGAGTGAGACGGCCGATCCGAATTTTGGCGGTTACAAGATCTACAGGGCGAGCGCGTTCCCTCAGTTCAGTTCCCTTAGCTTAGGTATGCGCACCATGCAGCATTATATGGAACAGATGCATGCTGGTCCGATAGACCCGACTTACTACGATCCTGTGAATCCACTTTTCGACGCTACCAGCGAGGTGAAGAACCAGTTGCAAGCCGGTTACTGGGGCCCCTGGCAGATTCAGGCTGTGATTCCGAAGTCCTCGTTATCAAATTTTGCGCACACTGATGGAAACTACAGCTACGCCTTCAAAGACAGCTCGCTGGATGTACTTCTCGGCTTCTCCTATTGGTACTACGTTGCAGCTTACGACAACCTTCCTGTCCCCTTGACCATAAATGGCGCTACTACCAGCCATCTGGAATCGAGCAGAGTCAACGAGAACGGAGCTTCTGGAGTGTGGGAGGGCACATATCCTTGGGCGACACAAAGCAGCTTCTACCCCACAACGGATGCAGGACTTAAGAACATAGGAGCAACGATAGTTGTACAGTCGCCTCCAATCAGTACTCAATCACTTGCAAATGGGACGGCGAGAATAGGAGTAAAGCCTAATCCGTATAAGAAGGAAGCGTTCTTCGATGTCGGATTGGAACACAAGATAATGTTCTACAATTTGCCGACCACTTGTACGATTACCATACTCGATGTTTCAGGCCAGATCATCGATCAGATCCATTACACTGCTCCGACCCCGACCAACGGCACGTTCTTCTGGGATATGTACTCAAAAGATGGGCAGGAAGTGGCGAACGGCCTTTACATCTATGTGGTGCAGTACAATGGCGGCCAGCAATCTGGCTATTTTGCGATCCTAAGGTAACCTAAACACAGGAGTCTAGACCATGAAAAAGTTAGCAATAGTAACTCTTATGGCAATGCTTTATGCCGTGACAGGTTACGGTCAGGTCGCGAAGTCCGGCATGAACGCGTTGGCTTTTCTAAAAATAGGAGTGGGCGCACGACAGGTTTCACTAGGGTCTGCCGCGACCACTCTTACTGGCGATCCCAACCAGATATTCTGGAATCCGGCCGGTATAGTGGACGAACCTTCCAGCTTTGCTGCCAGCGTTTCTTATAACCGATGGTTGCTTGGCCTGAAGCAGGAAGCGGGTGTCATCACGTACAACGTGAACGAGGTGGGAACCTTCGGTTTGGGATTCATCACGTTCGGAGTGAACAACATACCTGCCGATAGAGATCTTCTTCCGGCAAACCTTTCTAATCTCCAAATCGACCAGCAGACTTCTTCCACGTACAATTACAACGACATGGCATTGGTCCTATCGTATGCAAGACATGTGACCGATATTCTCTCGCTGGGATTAAACGTGAAGTACCTGAATGAGACGATAGACAACATGTCCGCAGGCGCTTTCGCCGTTGATCTCGGTTCTCGTTATCGTGTGACGGATTTCTGGGATATCGGTGCAAGCATGAGCAACCTCGGATCCGATATCAAGTACTACGCCATCTCCTCGCCTATACCACTCACGTTTTCGGTCGGCACGTCGTTCCACAGTCAATTCTCAGACGAGCTTGGCGGGGCCTTGTACTTCGATGTTGTCCAACCACAGGACCTATCACAGCTTTTCTATTCGGGGATAGATATCAGCCTGATTAAGATGGTCGATCTGAGGTTCGGCTACAAGTTCAACTACTCCAATACTAAAGATGCTGGGAATTCATTGCGCGGTCCAATAGAGACCAGCATTGAAGGTTTCTCTGCCGGTATCGGTGCAAACGTGAAGATCGGGGACTACCAACTAAGGTTCGACTACGCCTTCACGCAGATGAGCATTCTTAATGATGTACACAGGTTCACATTAAGCTTCGACTGGGGTAAGTAAGCAGCCAGCATGGGGCCTCGGTCATTTTTGACGAGGCCCCTCAATAAACCACTCTCTAGGACAATAAACCTCGCAAATCAAAGTCACCGGCAAGAAGCCCGCGATGTGTATGGTCTTCGTATTTTGACGGATATAATTGCCGGCGTAGTCTGGCTCGTTCGGCTCTTCTCTTATTAAGAAAACGAATCTGAAACGAAGAAACTTTGTCCGCACGATGGGCTTTTCGATCGCCGGACTGGCCGTCGGATCTGCAAAGAGCAGCCTCTGGGTCTTCCCTGGCAGAGAGTAAAGGTCTCTGACCGTCATCGGGGATCGAGATGAGACCTTGGAAGCCGATAACCTTCGTCTTGATTTTCTAGGTGGGGAGGAACCGGCGCTGATTCTCATTGCGAAGACCGACAATGAGAGGAAACGAGTTTGTACGCTGAATGCCAGAGGACTCAAAGATGTGAAGCTCTTCGCAACTCAGTTTCCTTTTCCGTCCGGAAATCTTGCGTGGGAAGTATCGAAGAAATCAGAACAATCCTTGACGATGCATCTCAACCTTGGAGAACGGAATTTCTGTCTTGAATTCGCTATTGTCAGCAATCCGACCAGATTGCAGGTGAAATCTTCACTGACTCTCTTAGGGGATGAGCTGGTGGAGTGGTTCAGAGATCGTTGGACATTTCTGGCGGGGATGCCTCTTGATTTTGCTTTTGCCTCGAATTTGCGACCCGAAGCGGACCTGACAATTGGCGATAATGTCTTCAGGGTCCCTGCGACGATTTTATTAAAGGATGGAATCTGGTCGGCTTTAATTCCGAATCTTGAGTCGCTTGGAGAAGTCAAGCATCCTCACACGATGTCAGCCGACTTGAACATTAAACAAGATGCGATGCCAACCTTCGACTACGGTCTGATGGCTTATCAGCCGGTCTCCGACACTTATTATCGTCACGCAGAATCGATGCTGTTTTCTTTGCCGCCAGGACGGGTGAGTTTTTCGTACGAAATATTTGCCGGCGCGGACGGCAATCGTTCTCCGATTACAAGAACCGTGACATCATACCACTGTCAAAGGTTCGCATCGAAATATGTTGGAAGTCCATCGCCCCAGACAATTCCGTTCAGCAAGTATTCGAAATATAGTTACCCGACCCTTTTGAAATCGGGAGAATTGTGCGAGTTGAGAATCGGCGAAAAGAAAGTGGGTGGGTTCAAGGCGTTGAATGACGGTGGATATTTCAGACGGCCCGAACACGTGTTGTTAAATCAGGCATGGTATAACAACATGCGGAGCGCGTACGGACTCTTTCATTTTGGGAAGAAACCGCGGAGGAAGGCCTGGAGCGATCGGGCAAAGATGATCAGGAGTTGGACTCTGTCCGCTCCTCAAGTCCACGGTCTCTTTCCGGCAATGTATGATCTCAAGAAAAAAGAATGGCGGGGCTCCATACCTCGCCTGAACAGAGGACGAAACAGGACCGAGTGTGTGAACGCTGCGTGGACTTCGGTCTGGCTTCTATGGTGGAGCAGAGATTTTGTACGAGATGATGTCTCGCTATACTATGTAAGGTCCTTCGCTGATTTCTTGGTTAGTAATCAGCTGCCTTCCGGCGCAATACCTTCGTGGTTCGATTTGCCCGCAAACAAGGGAGAATTCCCACGAGTTGTTGAAACCTTGAAAGAATCTGCAGAGACGGCAGGCTCGGCTATTTTTCTTGGCGAGTTGGTTGCCTTGACGGGGGATAGGAGATATTTTACGTCGCTCACAGGAGCTGCAGATTTCTTGATGGAGCAGGTGATGCCCGAGATGAAGTATTGGGATTTCGAGACTTTGTAGTCATGTTCCTGGAAACCTCTTGACATGAAAGGCCCTTACACAGGAATACTGCCTCACAATATTTTGTCAGCTTATTGGACAGCACATACTCTTTTGAAGGCGTTTAAACTGTCAGGCTTGCAAAAATATCTCAATGGTGCAGTCGAGGCGTTCGATATCTTGAACTTTTATCAGCAGGTCTGGAATCCGCCCTGGCTGGACATATATGCTTTCGGTGGATTCGGTGTGATGATCACGGACGGTGAGTGGAACGATGCAAGACAAGCAGTGTTCGCACCGGCCTATCTGGACGCTTACAGGCTGACCGGCATAGCTGAATATTTCGAGCGAGGTATTGCAGCTCTGAGGGCTGCGTTCACTTTGATGGCGATACCGGAAAATAAGAAGGTGAGTCCACTGACATGGAATGTTCTTCCGACCGGCCTTTGTCCTGAGAACTTCGCCCACCCAGGATACGACGGCGTGTTTGCCCGGTCCGATTCCGATTGGGGAGAGGCAGGTGCGCTATCCGCGGCTGCACTTGTGGAAAATACATATGGCGGGGTGTACGTGGATACTGCCAGAGAAAAAGCTTTCGGGACAGACGGTTGTAGAGTCTCTTCTCTCGGAAAAACAGCGCGCGGTGTTCGCAGTGGCGTCACTGAGCAACTCGGATACAGCAGAAGTGTCAGTGTCGTCACCAATAAGGGAAAGCGACGCAAACTGAACTTGATCGCGGACCGGACCGCGTCAGTGGTTATTCCCGCGAATGATTGAAAAGTGAAAAACGATCGACTTGAAAAAGCGCTTGAATGTACGGGAACAGATCGCGTCCCGTTTGTGCCCGCTATATATGAGCACAAGGCATGGTTCATCAACGATACACCTTCGAACGTATCCAGAGACGTTGATTTATTGACAAAAGCGGTACTGACGGAGTATGAGGTTGTACAGCCTGATGCGCTGACAATCGGCATAGATGTATATAACGTCGAGGCCGAGGCGGTAGGTTGTAAGGTGACTTATTATGAAGGTGACGACACTTCTATACCCGCGATTAGTGCCGACAGTGCTGTCTTCTCGGAGACTACCAGGTTAACGTCAATTGATCTGCCGGATTCCCACCGAGATGGAAGGATGCCGGTCAATCTGGAGGCAGCGAAAAACGTAAAGAGAAGGATTCGGGATGAGGTCCCTGTTCGCGGTGCGCTCTCCGGGCCGTTCTCGATGGCGGCGAATCTCGTTGGGCCTGAACATCTGTTCATGTTGACCGTTACAAATCCTGGATTTGTGGCGGAGCTCCTTTCCTTTACATCCGAAGTGGCAATCAGATTCGGTGGCGCTTATATAAATGAGGGTTGCGAAGTCATAATCTTTGACTCGCAAGCGTCCCCCGAATTGCTGTCGCCGAAAATGTACAGAGATCTCGTGTTGCAGCCGACACGCAGGATGATCGAACATTTCCATGCGTTAGGCCAGAAGCATGTCCCGCTAATCATTGGTGGGAACACGACGAAGATTCTGGACTCGTACATCGAGACTGGAGCGAATAACATTCTCTGTGACTTCTCTAATGATGTGAGTAAATTCCTGATCGATTGCGCAAAGAACAGGCGTGCCTTTCGCAGGAATATCGATCCGACTGATTTTCTTGTTGCCGAACCTTCGGATCTACACCGGCGGGCCGTTACAGGTCTGGAAGAATCTCGCGGCTACCCGGGTTATATCCTCGGAACCGGAGTCGTTCCATATGGCACTCCTACAGAGAACTTAAAAGCGATAAGAGACGCTGCGATTGAGTACAACTTAAGGACAACAGGCTATTTCTTATGATTGTTTCAGCAGTATTTCTTGAACAAGCAGAATAAGTAAGCGAACCGTATCTAATCCAATTAGTAAACAACCAACATTTAGTAAGAGTATTGACTAATAGAGGGCAGCACTATGAGTGAACTTGAAGAACTTGTGCAATCATTGGAGGATGGAAATTCAGAAAAGGTCGTGGAGTTGACTAAGCGATTGTTGGGTGCTGGAGCATCGCCGCAAACTGTATTGAACAACGGTTTGATTGTCGGGATGGGAGTAGTGGGAGAAAAAATGCGGATCGGAGAAATGTATCTGCCTGAAGTGCTGCAATCGGCGACCGCTATGCATGCTTCATTGAAAATTTTGAAACCGCTTCTTGCTAAAGACGGCGTGGAGCCTCTTGGGAGGATTGTGATGGGCACGGTGAAGGGCGATATCCATGATATCGGGAAAAATCTTGTGGGCATACTTCTTCAAGGAGCGGGTTTCGAAATAGTCGATCTCGGAGTGAATGTCACGCCGCAGAAGTTTGTAGATGCAATCGAGCAACAGGCACCCGCAATGCTTGCAATCTCAGCCATGCTGACTACTACGATGCTGAACATGAAAGGGGTCATCGAGGCGATAGGCGGCGCGGGGCATCGTTCCAAAGTAAAGATTATTGTCGGCGGGGCTCCTGTAAGTGAGAAATTCGCCGAGGAAATAGGTGCAGACGGATACGCAAGGGATGCCGTGAAGGCAGTCGACAAGGTAAAAGAATTGCTCGCAATCGGGTGATGATAGGTTGAAGTGATGAGATCGTTTAAGAAACTTGCAGTTGACGGTGCGTCAGAACTAATGTTTGGGAAAGCACCGACTCCCGCCACTTGCGGTTTCGGCCTCAAGGTGGGAGCAGGAGAAGTGTATCCCGAAATAAACTTCACGCTTCCGACGATGCTGATTGATCGGGAAAACTGGGGGAGGGTCGTGACAGAGTATCAGGAAATCGGCGACATGATTGTTCGTGCAGCAAAGCGCTTGCGGCTGCCGGGATTAATGGTGGAGTTTGAGTTGCTGCCGCCGATGACCGAGAACCCCGGGTGGGGAGCAGAAATAACTAACATTCTCCACCTCGCGCTGAAACGCGCGCACGAGGAATATGGACTCCCCGGTGCACTGAGAGTAACTCCCACCGATATTCGGGATGCCGAACGTCCTCCGGTTTTGCGATCCGGAAAACAGTGGGATTTGCTCATGGAATCGTTCCGGCAATGTGCCGGCTTAGGCGCCGACATCCTTTCGATTGAGTCTGTGGGCGGCAAGGAAGTCGATGATGTCGCATTGATGCACGGCGATGTCGGAGGAATTGTTTTCGCGCTGGGGATTCTTGCTCCAAGGGACATGGAATTCCTTTGGGATAACATTCTGACGATCTGCTCCGCCCGCAATGTTGTTCCGGGAGGTGATTCGGCGTGCGGCTTTGCAAACACGGCCATGCAATTGTCTTCGCAGGGGATGCTGCCGGAAGTACTTGCCGCGATAGTGCGTGCGGCAAGCGTGGTACGAAGCCTGGTTGCGTATGAACGCGGAGCTTACGGCCCTTCCAAGGATTGTGCGTATGAAGGGCCGGTCATAAAAGCAATAACAGGCGCTCCGATAGCCATGGAAGGGAAATCCGCAAGCTGCGCTCACTTCAGCCCAGTCGGAAATGTGGCGGCTTCCATGTGTGATCTCTGGAGCAACGAGTCGGTTCAGAATATACGCCTGCTTTCCGGATCGGCACCGGAAGCTTTCATGGAACTCCTGGCTTACGATTGCAGGCTTTTCAACAAGGCGCTCGAAGGTGGAACAGAACAATCATATCAGAAACTTCTGGTAGAATCGGACGTTCACTTGAGTCCACAGGCGCTCGTGCTATCGCCGGAGTCGACTGTCAGAATCGCATCGGCAATTGTTGAAGAAGATTCGCATTACAGGATGACGATCGCTGCATCGCTCGAAGCGGTCTACATAATTAGAGATGCCGCCGCAAACGGGAGCCTTAAGTTAGCTTCGAAAGAGTTGTCATGGCTGGATCGCATAGAGCGGGAACTTCTATCTCTTCCGGATGATGAAATGACACTCGCCGAATCTATGGCTGCGTCCTACGGCTATCTTTTTCTGCCGGAGAGTTACGGGCTGCAACCAATCGAGTCAATAAAAGATGGGAGTAGTCGATGATAAAGCCTTTTCTAAAGAGTTGTTTTTCGCTTGGCTTCGGAATTTGTCTGGTTATAAATACATCTGCTTCATTAGCTTCGACCGTTAGTGAAGCGATGAATAAAGTCAAAGTTGTGGCGTGTCCGGCAAACGGAAGAGAAGTCGACATGATGGTGGCGAAAGCAATGGTGAAGGAACTTGCACAGCATGCCAGGGTCGTTGTAATGAAAGAGGGGGCGGGTTCAAACCAAACAGGTGAGTTCAGAGTCTCGGTCGCCGACGAAAACTTTGCTCCGCTTCCGAATCAAGCGCGACTGAAATCATCAGATAACGAATGGATGTACTTCAGGATCGACAGGAACGGAACTGGTGAACTCGTCGTCTCGAGTGAACACTACTTGTATGCAATGTATTCTCAGGTAAAGAGATGGGGCGGAAAGAACGTCGACGAGTTTGTGAACGGGAAGATCATGACGCCTGCTTTCAGATGGCTCAGGAATTACAGCGACTTTCTGGTGGGCACTCGCCGATACGCACGCGGTTTCGATCCGGCGGCGTATGTCAGGCAGGTGGCCAGTGAAGGATTCACACACATAACCGTCAATGGTCTGGGCGTTCCTCATCCGTTCGAACAAGGTCCTCCGGGCGACAAATACGCAGAGTTTTACGACTACACGCCGGACCTTGATCAGTTTGTGTCGAGCAAACTGATAAGGGGATATTACCCCGCGTATTATTTGCAGGCCAACCTCAACTTTCTGAAGCGCAACGTCGAACTCGCGAAGAAATACGGCATTGCTCCCGGACTTGAGATTTGTTCTCCGCGAACAATGCCGAACGATTTCTGGTACAAATACGGATTCCTCCGTGGCGCCAGAGTTGATCATCCGCGGGAAAGTTATTTGCCGAGATACACTCTAACGATTGAACACCCTGCCGTTCAGGAGCACTATCGTGAGCTGGTCGACAACATGATGAAGGCGGTGCCCGATCTCAGCTTCATCGAGATCTGGTCTAATGACAGCGGATCGGGATTCGAGTTTGTTAACCGGTTGTACGCCGGCCGCAACGGAGGGCCGTATCTGGTCCGAGAATGGAAAGACGATGATTATGTTGCCAGGAAGGCGGCTGGCAATGTCCTGGCTTATTACCATTTAATTCTCGATGAGGCGAGAAAATTCAATCCGAAATTCAGGCTGATCGTCGATCTCGGCTCGTTCACACCATTGGAATTGAAATATATTATTCCCGGATTGGGAAAGGGTATTGACGTCGGCGACTGGTCCGGCCAGTCGAAAGACCAGATTGCATTCAACGAGAAGATGCGTAAGGTGTGGGAAAAATACGGCGCTGAAACACAGATGACAATCAATGCTGCGAATGACAATTCAATCGGCGAGATTTTTCCCCGTTTGGTTTACTCCCAGCTTGCTCAGGATTACAAAGAGAATTATCGTTATGCACTGTCCGAGACAACACCTAACTCGCTTGATCCATACGATATAAACGGTGAAGTTATCGGCGAATTTCAGATCGACCCGTCGCTTACTTTGGACCGGATTCTTTCCGACGTGGCCGACAGATGGGTCGGCAAGAAATATGCAGGCGATCTCATAAAGATATGGTTGACTGCAGATTCATCCGCGACTGGTTTTCCGGACGGCGTTCCGTACGCGACTTTCGGATTTCCGTGGTATAAACTTCTGACGAGGCCGTTTGTCCCGAACATTGAAGCAATACCTGACAGCCAAAGAGCGTATTATGAGAAGTTTATGCTCGCCACTTTCAATAATCCGACTCGTATCGATATGAACAACGATATGCTCTGGAATTTTCTGACGGTGCAACAGGCTGCCGACAAGAAGGAGCAGTTTGATCGCATTGTCATGCCTGAGGTTGAACGTGCGATTGATCTTGCAAGTGAGCAGCTCAAATCAATTCCTGTAAAGAGCGAACAGTCACGGGTTTTCGAAGATGTGTTGATTCGGCTGAGAACTTACAAACATTTTGCGATGACATTGCGTGACATGCTTGCGTGGATCGAAGGGGTCCACGGGTACCTTGAAGCCAATTCTCCGGCGGAGAAACAGGTCTACGGGGGAAAAGTAAAAGCGATGGTCCAGGCTGAACTTGCCAACACTAAGGGACTCCTTGATCTCTGGGAACACAGTCCTCTCGAATTCATGGCGGTTTCTACTATCGGAGAAAACTTACATGTATATGGAGAAGATTTCGGACAGCTATTAAAAAAGAAGATAGCGCTGATGGAAGAACACGAGAACGATGTCCCGTATATTGATCCGAACTTCATGTGGCACATGCCGTCACATTATCCGCCTAATCTTCAGTGACCTGTTCCAGATTATCGTTTGACGGATCGCGATCGAGCCTGGAAGAATTTTTATGACTGGATTTTTCAAATAGATAGAACATAGGAGAGAGGAAATGAAGTTACCATTGTTGCCAGTAACGCTCGTCGGAAGTTACTCCCTGCCGCATTGGCTGGAAGTCGCGCGGGAAGCAGCCAGAGAAAATAGATTGACTGAGAAGGAAATTACAGAGGCACACGACAATGCGGTGAAATCGTGCATCAAGGATCAGGAGATTGCGGGTCTGGATGTCATTACCGATGGTGAATTGCGGCGGGAAACCATGGTGTACTTCTTTTCAAAGAGGATTCACGGGTTCGACAACAGCGGCAGAATGAAATCGATAGGGAACCTTGATCCCACGATACAGATGGCCGATCCGGTGATTGTCGACAAGGTCAGGCGCGCAAGAAGCATCGGAATGGCGGCACACTTTGCATTCCTGAAGCAATATGCGTCGGCATTTCCCAAGGTGACCATCACGGGCCCGCAGATGCTTGCCAAACGTGCAACGAACGAGTATTATAAAGATGAGAAGCAGTTGGTCTTCGATCTTGCGGACGTTCTGAATGCGGAGCTCAAGCAGGTGGTCGACGCTGGCTGCGAGTTCGTTCAGGTTGACGAACCGGTCTGGGTCGGCTACCCTCAGGATATGCCGTGGCTCGTCGAGGCATTCAACAGGTTGGTCGACGGTGTGAAAGCCAAAATTGCACTTCACGTCTGCTACGGGAATTATCAGCTGAAGAAACTTTTCACGGGCACCTATGCCGATTTGTTCCCGGAGATACTCAACGTGAATGCCTCCCAACTCTGCCTGGAGTTTGCTGTGAACGACATGGAGCCGCTTGAGCTTTTCACGAAATACAAAACTGATAAGGAAATTGCCGTCGGTGTGGTTGACGTTAAAGATGAAAAGGTCGAATCTGCTGAAACGGTTGCCGACCGGATACGTCGGGCGCTCAAAGTCATACCGAAGGAGAAAGTCTGGATTACCACTGATTGCGGCATGAAGTTCATGCCGCGAGACCGCGCTTTTGGAAAACTGAAGGCCATGGCGGACGGCACTAAAATAGTTCGGAAAGAATTTGGTGATCGGTGACATTTGAGGGCTGAGAAGGACCCGATGGGCGATATGTTCGTGAAAACAGGCAATGCGGCGCTCGACGCCCTTTTCCCCAGAGTAAAAGGTTTCTTTGAACTGAACACTGTCAATTACAGTGTGATGGGGAAGAATGTCCACGGTTACCGCGATCCTGACGCACCCAGCATTTGGATTCGCGGCGTTGCAGATTCGTTGCGCGCATACAAATACTGGGAGAGAGACCTCAAAAGCATCGTCGAGCTATTTGCCGATACTCAGACCGCCGACGGTTGGCTGTATGATTACTTCACCATGACTCCGGAAAAGGTCCCTTGTGAAAAAGAGAACTGGGCGAAGTTCGTCCGCGTGCCTAACGAAGCCGATGTGGAGTTTAGATTCGTAAAGGCCGTGTTCCAGGTCTGGCAGGCGACTGGAGACAATACATGGTTGAAGAAGATGTTGCCGGCGATGGAACGCGCACTGAGCTATATTCTCAATGATCCCTGGCGTTGGGATAGGAAGACCGGTCTCGTGAAGCGGCCGTATACAATTGATACCTGGGATTTCGACTACACTGCAGGTCGCCACAGCTGGCTCAACTTTCAGATTGATGAAAGAACTTTCTGGGGAATAATGCACGGGGACAACTCCGGGTATTATGAAGCATTCGTTCTCATGGGTCTGATGCACTCTCATCTGAGGAATCCCAAACGCGCAAAATACTGGAAGACGGCTGCGTCGAGGCTAGGAACGAAGGCAAACAAGATTTGCTTCAATGGCAGGTTTTATTCTCACCATGTTCCGCTGGTGCCGGTCAAGATCGAAGGTGTGGACGAGAGCAGACAGCTAAGTCTCAGCAATCCGATGGACATCAACCGTGGTTTGCCGACGCATGAAATGGCGGTGTCGATTATAAATGAATATCAGGCGAGAGCTGAAAAGACTCCGGCTTTTGCTGAGTGGTTCAGTATAGATCCACCTTTCCCGGCAGGAATTTTCGGAGACGAGAAAATAGTCGAGGGCGCTTACTGCAATGGCGGGATAATGCCGCTCGTCGGAGGCGAACTGGCAAAAGCTGCATTCGATCATGGTTTCGAAAAATATGGATTCGAGATTCTGATCAAGTATGCGAAGCTGACGGAGAGAGGCGAGTCCTTTTTGTGGTATTTTCCTGACGGCACGCACGCGACTAGAGAGACGAGCACAAGCCCCGACGCGTCACCCGGGGACACCTGGGGATCTTCAGCGATGATCTACGCCCTGATTGAAGGGCTCGCGGGCATCGTGGACAGAGGGAGCTTGTTCGGAGAAGTGTCTCTCAGTCCTCGCTGGGAAGCCTCGGGCACAGATGAAGCCGGGGCTCGCTGCGTGTATGAGTCGTCCGGGAGTTCTTTCGAATATTCTTACATGCACGAACACGCTCAGAAGAGGATTAACCTGCAGACGACGGGCAAGTCGAACGTGAGACTGCACCTCCTCCTTCCCGAGGGAGCTCGTGGGCGATCGGTGAGAGTCAACAGGAGGAGCATACGGTTCACCAATAGCAAGGTCGAAAAAAGCAGCTACGTGGATGCCAATTTCAGGGTCAGCGGACACGGAGTGGTGGAGGTGGAGTACAGCTTATGATCTCTCATTTCAGAATCGAGGGTGGCATTCTATGAAGCGGCGAGAATTCATGACGAAGTCGGCATTGTCGCGGCTCGGACATTCGTTCCCATTCTCCACCATCAGGCTGATTGAGAGAGCCGGGGATGAAGCCGGTCCGCAGGCCTCGCCCCCTCTCAATTGGGAGAAGGATGCGCCGTCGAATCAGAAGTTGAACCTGGATTACATCACCTATCTTCCCGGCGTCGAGTATTTCTATCTCGGGAACGGCGACATCCAGGCGGTCGTCCAATACTGCAAGGACCACAAACTTGCAGGCGGCAGCTTGTTTTTCGGATTGACACTGATCGATCCTGAAAGATTCACCCAGAAGTGGACGACGTTTCTTTACAGACCGTCCGATGGGTTCGGGAGCACCAGGATGTGGGTCTGGATAGACGGGGCTCTCCATTCCGTAGACAGCGACAACTTCGTCTCGATCGACTGGGTATATGATGGTGCAGTCCCCGTCGTCAGGACGAAGTGGAATGAAGGGAGCTTCCAGGTCGAAGAAGATCTTTTCGTTCCGAAGAGCGAGCCTGTAATTTTCATGCGTGCGAGAGTGACGAATCTCGACAACCAGCCGCACGATCTGGTGACCAGTCTCAGGTTGTACCCGAACATTACGCTCTTCGACAATATCTACACAGATCCCGGTGAGGCAACGGCGAACGCCGAGGGTTTCGCCACCGTCCAGCTGCAAAGCCTCGAAGGAGCGGCGAAGACATTCGGGCGGTATGACCTCAGAGTGGATGCGGGCGAGGTTCGGCCAGGGAAGGAGGCTATCGCGCTTTATGCTTACCGGATAGGCAAGGACCGGAAGAAACTGACGAAAAAGGATTTCGTTTCGCTCTGGTCCGCAACCGAAGAATTCTGGAAATCAAGGAACAACGTGTCAACGGGAATTCCCAATTTCGACCACATATGGGAACTCGGAAGGACGGGGACCAGGGCACAGGTGGCGCAAAGCGGGAAACGCGACGGCGGTAACAGGGAGGACTGCATGGAATGGGCAGCGGTCAACATCATGGCACTGAAAGCGGCCCTCATGGCGGGATTCTATGACGAGGCGAAAAACCTGATTCTCCGGATTCTCGACAAGTTGATCTCCAGTGACGGGAGAACAGTCGAGTCGAGCCAGGTGTTCGATTTTCAATATACCGAGATAAACCAGAACGGCATGACCCTTTACGGTATCTGGACGTACGTCGCCTGGACTGAAGACTATTCCATTATCAGAAAACACTGGAGCCGCATAAAAACCCTTGCCGACCTTCCCTTCAGGCCCTATTTCCGGGACACGAGATCGGGGCTCCTGACGAACTCGCGCGAGTTCTGGGAGCGGTCGACCATTTACGGCGTCAAGCCGGGCTTCGAGCTCGGATACCAATTCTGGGTCGCCATCGGATTGGATAGGATCTCGCAGATCGCACGAAAGCTCGGTCACGCGGAGGAAGCCGCAAGGTGGCACAGCGCATCCCGGTCGATCGAGAATTCATTCCTGCACGACAAGAAGTTCAGATTGATTGAAGACGGTCATTTCATAAAAAGGATAACGCTCGACGGCGAGTGGCAGAAAACATTCGTCCCTCCCGACAGGACGGTGATGCCGGAAGGTACTCCCATCGCGACGGAGAAGGAGCCGCTCGCCGAGCCCGATGCAACCGAAGTCTTCCCGATAGTCTTCGGAATGATCGATCCGAAAAGCGATTTGTCGCTCAAGACCCTGGAATGGGTCGAAACACTCTGGAACTAGCGCTGGACGATAAGCGGGTACGAGCGATACAACAGCTCCAGTGAGCCGGAGCCGCCCGGTCCGTGGCCGCTAGCTTCACTTATATCGCGGAGGCGTACTGGGAAGCAGGCAACTATGAAAAGGGTATGAGAGTGGTCGACTGGCTCAACAACATCAACGGCAAATTATCCGGCGGCTGGTTCGAGTACTACCCGAAAGGCCAGCCGGGGGTCGGCATCGTAGCGTGGACTTGGATGGAATGCATACGCCTGACTGTCCATCACATGCTGGGAGTACAGCCGCACCCTGATAGACTTGTTATCAGACCGAGGCCGGCACCGGGAATGAAAAACGTAAAGGCCAGAATCAGAGTCAGAGATACGCAGTACGCAATTAATGTGAGAATCGGCGGCAGTAAGACCGGCGCGAAAGTGGAATCTAGAAGGGTTACTATGCGCGACGGAGCGCTTACGATACCGCATTCCCGCAAATCAAAATCGACAATAGAGATCAACTTTCCCTCTGCGGAGTAGATGATGAAAAGACGTGACTTCATGTATAAGTCGACGCTCAGCGCAATCGCACTGAGTAGGATGAATTTGAACCTCCAGCGCATTCTCCCAAAAGAATCCATGCACGATGTCCCGCCGCAGAACGGCAAGATGTCACCGGTCTCTTCCTGGGCGAACAAGGCACCTTCGAACCAGAGGATGAATGCCGATTTCATTTCCTATTTACCCGGAGTCGAATACTTCCTTATCGGCAACGGAGAAATCCAGGGAGTCGTCCAGTACTGTAAAGACTCGACCGGAGCCGATGAAGGTTCATTCTTCGGGTTTACGATCATGGACGCCGAACATTTTTCACAGAAGTGGAGCACATTCCTTTACAGCGCCGGCCGCGGGTTTGGAAATACAACTGCCTGGCTCGGTGTAGACGGAACTTTCTTGGGTATTTCGCCAAAGAGTTTTAAGAGCGTAGCCTGGAAGTACATTGATGGTGTGCCGGTCGTCAGCATCGTGTGGAGCGAGAAGAATTGTGAAATGGAGGAGCAGTTCTCTGTCCCGCGTGAAGGACCGATCCTTTTCAGGCGTCTGCATGTAAGAAACCGGGATACTGTCAGCCACAAGATCGGAACGGGACTCACGCTGTACCCAAATATCGCGTTGTTCGATGAGGTCTATACGAACGCAAAGAATAGGACTGCGAATGCAAAAGGATTCACGACGCTGAGGATGTACTGTTATGAAAAGAAAATAGAAACGCTTGGCCGTTACACAATAAGGACTGATCAAGGTATCGTGGAACCGGGTGCAGAGACGGAAGCAACCTTCGCCTATTATTTTAACGGCGGCGAATCGCTGCTGAGGAAAAATAGCTTGAAATCCTTTTGGACCGGTGCTGTCGATTACTGGAGAGAAAAAAACACGCTGTCGACCGGCAACGCAAATCTCAATTGCGTCTGGAGTCTTTCAAGAACCGGCCTCAAAGCACATGTCGCGAAGAATGGAAAGCGTGATTCGGGAATCTGGGAATACGGAATGGAATGGGTGAGAGACGACGTCATGGTTATGACGGCATTTCTCCAGAGTGGTTTCTTCGATGAGGCAAAAACACTTTTCGACAGAATGTTCACCAAGTTTGTCACTGAAGACGGAAGGACGGTCGAATCCAGCCAGGTTTTCGCCTTTGAATTCACAGAGATTGATCAGAACGGTGAGCTGCTGTACGGAACATGGGCATACTTGAGCTGGACAGGAGATTACTCGACCGTGCGCAAGTACTGGGATAAAATCGTGGCGCTTGCCGAACTGCCGCTAAAGCCGTTCTTCAGGCAGCCAGACTCCGGATTGTTGAGCAACACACGGGAATTTTGGGAAAGGTCCGATTCGTTCGGCGTAAAGCCCGGTTATGAACTCGCTTATCAATTCTGGGTAATACTTGGTTTGGAAAAAGCTGCGGAGATCGCGGAAAAACTCGGACACGGCCATCATGCTGCAAGATGGCGAATTGCTTCCGAGCAGATTAAACACGCGTTCCTGAAGAATCCGAAGTTCAGATTGATCGAGGACGGCCATTTCATTAAGAGAAGAACTCTGGCCGGCGAGTGGCAGAAGACGATGATTCCGCCGAACAGGGGCAATATGCCGGCTGGCACACCGATCGCAGTCGAAAAAACTCCGCTGACCGAACCGGACACGAGTGAAGTCCTTCCGATTATGTTTGAGATGATAGACCCAGAGAGCGAACTGGCGTTGAAGACTCTTGCATGGGTTGAGACTTTGTGGAATGAGAGATGGTCTATTGGAGGTTATGAACGCTACAACAGCTCGAGCGAACCGGAGCCTCCTGGGCCGTGGCCGTTCGCGTCCATGTTTGTTGCCGAAGCTTACTGGGAAGCGGGCAATTATGAAAAAGGAATGCGCGTAATCGACTGGCTTTCAGAAATCAATGGCGGTCTTTCGGGAGGCTGGTTCGAATATTATCCGGAAGGTCACCCTTCTGTAGGGATAGTTGGTTGGAACTGGGTTGAGACCGTACGCTTCGTAACCGACCACCTTCTCGGAATCCGCCCTATGCTCGACAAATTGATTATCAGACCCAGACTGGGAGGCGGAATTGAAAAAGTGGAGTCACATGTCAAAGTGCGTAAGATGAAAATAGATCTTAAAGTCTCTCTCTCTGAAAGCGAATCCCACGCTACTTTGAATGGAGTGGCCACAGAATTTGTCGATGGTCAGTTGGTCCTCCCTTATCGAAGTGCGGGCGAGCTTGCCGTGGAAGTGAACGTCAAGCGCACATGAACGAGTCGCTCACCTCCAACGAACCCCATTCATTATGCGGTCTCTAGAGCGAGTCCGGAATGTGATCACGGGGAAGCCGGTTGACCATCTTCCAGCGCAACCTATGGTCATGATGTTTGCTGCGAAACATGTGGGAGTGGAATTCATCGATTATACGAAAGATGGACGGCTAATGGCCGAGGCGCAGCTGCGGACTGCCGAAGATTATGATATAGATTGTTTGCTGACCTGTTCTGATCCTGCGCGTGAGGTTATAGATATCGCAGGAGATGGTTCGATAGATTGGTTCAACGATCAGGGCCCGGCGATCAATGAATCACGCGCGGCCCTGTCCGATAAATCGCGACTTAAAACCTTTAGAATACCTGATCCGCTCGGCGGCGGGCGAATGCACGACCGCATCAAGGGAATCGAGGTTATGTATGAGCACGTGCGCGGAGAGCTTTCAATAGTCGGCTGGATCGAGGGACCATTAGCGCTCGCGGCGGAGCTGCGCGGGATTAACAATATCATGTACGATCTGATCGACGATCCTCCGTTCGTCGATGATCTCCTGGACTTTTGTGCGGAGGTTGCGATGGTATACGCGACTCCGCAGATCTTAGCAGGTGCCGACACTATCGGGATGAGCGATGCCGCAGCGAGCGTAATCGGTCCGCGATTGTACGACCGTTTCCTTCAACCACGCCAGAAGCGCGTTCTGGAAACTATAAAGCAGAAACACCCTGACGTCATTACACGTCTCCACATGTGCGGCAATACGGACGCATTGATACCGAAGATGAGCGAACTCCCTGTCGATATTTTTGAACTGGATTTCCCCGCGGATTTGACGAACGCGCGAGGGAAACTCGGTCCTGACAAGTTGATCAGCGGTAATGTCTCGACAGTGTACGATTTGCTTGAAGGACCGCCAGAGAGAGTCTACGAATCCGCGAGGAACTGCCACCGCGTCTGTGGAAGAAAGCACATCGTGAATTCAGGGTGTGAAGTGTCGCCACTGACTCCCCCGGAAAATCTGAAGGCACTCATTCGATATTCACGCGAGAATGAACCGTAACGGGGGCAGGAAATTCTCGCAATGTGGAAATGCTGCATGACAATCAGAAAGGTTATGAATGAAGTCAATTGATATACTTGATTATGCCGTGGTGGTTGCATACTTCCTCTTTATGATTGGCATCGGTTTTTATTTCAGGCGCGTGAATAAGGGTGCGAAAGAATATTTTGCAGGCGGAAGCATGATACCATGGTGGGTTTCCGGGATGACGCTGTATATGGCGAATTTCAGCGCGTGGACATTCACCGGCGCTGCAGGGTTCGCTTACAGCACCGGTCTGTTTGCGATCATGTACTTCGGCACTTGGTCGATCTCGTATTTTATCGGATCTCAACTTACCGCGGCAAAATGGAGAAGGACACGGTCCATATCACCTGTCGAGTACACGTACACAAGATTCAACGTTACTACTCAGCAATTCCTTGGGTGGGTAATGTCCGCCAACTATGTCCTTGCTGCGGGTGTACAGCTTGCGGCGACTTGTGAATTGCTCGCACCTGTCATGAGACTTGACATTACGATGGTTATCATCGTCACCGGAGTCGTCATTTTGCTTTACACTTTCATGGGAGGCCTATGGGCTGTTTCGATTACCGACGTGGTTCAAGGCGTAATTCTCCTGAGCATTACTTTCATCGTGATGCCGTTGAGTCTCAATCTTGTCGGCGGCGTAACACCGTTGCTGAAATCCTTGCCTCCTTTCAGTTTGCACCATTTCTACAACGGACTAAATTACGACGGGAACTGGCTGGTGGGGATATTTATCATCATGGCGCTCGGCACAGCCGCCGGACAGGCACAGCGGTTTTACAGCGTGAAGAATGAAAAAGACGCGAAACGGGTCGGCAAGCTAGCGGGATTCCTCTTTCTCACCGTGCCATTTGTCTTCGGTGTTCCTCCACTCGTGGCACGGGTCATCTGGCCGAATCTCGCTTCGATACCTTTCTTCAAACCCTACATCGGTCATAACCCGCAGGACCTGGTCTTTGTTGGATTATGCCTGAAACTTTTGCCGAACGGACTCATCGGCGTCTTCCTTGCCGCCATGCTTGCTGCGACGATGAGCACGCTCAGTACAGTGTATAATCTTGTCTCTTCAATTCTGGCGCGGGATGTCTACCAGGGTTTAGTCAATACATCGGCTACGGACCAGCAACTCCTCAAAGTTGGAAGATGGTCGTCTGTAACGATCGGCATTGTCGTGATTGGCCTCGCCGTATTGTTCGAGCATAGCAAGCTGGGAATTTTTAACATGATGCAGATCTTCTTTACGATG
Organism: Bacteroidota bacterium; assembly: GCA_021789975.1. GTDB lineage: Bacteria > Bacteroidota > Ignavibacteria > Kryptoniales > JAKASW01 > JAKASW01. Next base: position 28,815 of record JAJYIT010000007.1, on the reverse strand, counting down.
CTGAACATTCCTGTCGTACTTCCAATCGCCTGCGGTCTGCTTATAAGGAAAGCGTCTCGGTGGGCGGCGGTTGCGGTCATCGTCTGGGGACTCATAATTGGTCTGACAACCAGGTATGCTCTCGGTTGGAACATGGGCTACCAGATTTACGCCCAGGCTGTCACAACTTTCCTAATATTCATCTCTTCGCATTCGCTGGGGAATTTATACTTGAAGAGCAAAGGCGCAATATATGGAATCGCAGTTGCTGTCAGTGTGGTATTTTTCCTGGTGGCATTGGCCACGCCGGTTCATCCACTTTCAACACTCATGCTATTCGTGATTGTGATCGCTGTGCTGGCGATTGGGATCAGCCTTATCATCTTCTCAAAACTATTTTCATCCGAGACAGAGGCGCAGGCCAAGGTTCTTTCCGACTTTTTCAAGAAACTGGATACCCCCGTGGATGTTGCCAGCGAGGTCTTCGGCGCGGGGAAAAAGCAAATTTCGACATTCCCACTCGTTGGCGGAACGACGATCGTAATGGGTATTCTGATGAGCTTGATTTTCTTCTCGGGAGTCCCGGCAAACGAACAACTGATCCTCGGAGTCATGGTTGCTATAATGATTCTGTTCGGAGCACTTCTATGGTATTTCGGAAAAAGGTCGGAAATCAGAAGCAGTGCGGAACCGGTCGAGAGAGATGGGAAATAACAGCTGCCGGTGAAGATCTAGGACCATTGTCGGGATCGGTGCAGGAAAAATGAGAATAGCACAGTTTAAAGATTCGACAGGTTACATTGTCGGGCTCCGGCAAAAGGACAAATGGCTGAACCTGAGTCTCGGTATAAAAATGTACAGCGAGCTCGCTGAGGGCCGCGATCGACCGCTCATCGGAAAAATCAAGGATCTGTTCGCGGAAGATGGATTTGAAATTGCATGGCTGAAGAGAGTCGGGATGTTCATTAAACGTCACGATCTTTCCTCGATGCTGAGAATTGGTAAAGAAGCTAGATACGAGGCTCCGATCCTGCATCCGCCGAAAATAATTGCACTCGGCCGAAACTACGTCCTTCATGCAAAAGAGGCGAAGCTTCCCATTCCGAAGGAACCAATAATTTTCGAGAAGGCGAGTTCTTCTGTGACGGGACCTTACGACACTATTGAAATCACCCGCGAGTATGGACGCATCGACCATGAGGCCGAGCTGGCGGTGGTTATCGGGAAAACCGCCAGGCGCGTGAGCAAGAAGGATGCATTCAAATTTGTGGCAGGATATACTGTCCTTCAGGACATCACAGCCAGAGACTTGCAGAATGCGGATCTTGCCGCAAACAATCCGTGGTTTCGATCAAAGAGTTTTGACAGCTTCACACCGATGGGACCATATCTTGTTTTGGCTGATGAAATAAAACTACCTGTGCACCTAGGCATTGAGTGCAGGGTGAACGGCCGTGTTCGTCAGAAAGCGAATACCAAAGACATGATCTTCGATATTCCAACAACTATAGAATTTATAACTAGACATATCACGCTTGAGCCGGGTGACGTGATTTCCACCGGGACTCCTGAAGGCATTGGAGAGATTACGGACGGCGACGAGATTGTGACCCGGATCGAGAAGATCGGCGAAATGAGGAACAGGGTTCGTTTCGAATCTCGATGAAGATCGAAAGGATTGTATTTACTCATGTCAGAATTCCTCTCTGTGAACCGTTCAGGATCAGCAGCGGGTCGGTTTCCGAAAAGGATGCGATAATCGTCGAACTTCACTCTCAAGGCGCGGTGGCCTATGGAGAGTCGTCGCCTATGTCCGGTACTTTCTATTCGAACGATACTCCCGACTCGGTGTGGACGCAGCTTGTCGAAAAGATCGGGCCGGCGATGCTGAAACGGGACATCACAAGTCCTGCAGAAGTCAACGATTTGCCTGGCGTCACGACCTGCAGCGGGTTTGCCCGAGCGGGAGTAGAAACCGCCGTCTGGGATTTGAAAGCGAATTTGTCCGGTCGGTCGATAACTACTGAGCTGGGCGGAAGCAGAGATGAAATTGAATCCGGCCTGGCAGTTGGAATATATGCGTCGACAAAGATCCTGCTGGAGAAAATCCGAGAGTACCTTGCGGAAGGGTACAAGCGTGTAAAAATAAAGATTCAGAAAGGGTGGGACGTTGAACCGTTGAGTGCCATCAGGGAATCCTTCGGCGACGACGTTTCGCTGATGGTGGACGCGAACTGTGCGTACGGTCGGCAGGATATCGATTACCTGAAGCGATTGGACGAGTTCGGTTTGATGATGATAGAGCAGCCATTGGGCGGGGATGACCTTGTCGGTCATGCGAGACTCCAGGAGTCGATTGAAACTCCGGTTTGCCTGGATGAATCTGCTGAAAGTCCTTCAAGCGTGAGAGAAGCAATAAATCTGGGAAGCTGCAGAATAGTGAACATAAAACTTCAACGGGTGGGCGGTTTCACAAATGCAAAGTTGATATACGAGCTTTGCAAAAGCGCAGGCCTCGGGATATGGGTCGGCACCATGCCGGAACTGGGAATAGGGGGGATACACGCGCTGATGTTCTCATCGCTGCCGGGCTGCAACTATCCAACCGATGTCGAATCGAGTGCAAGGTGGTTCGCCGACGATATAGTCGTTCCCAGGTTGACAGTTCGCAATGGGATTTTCTCCTTGTCAGATTACGAATCTTACAAGGTCGATTGGAATGTCGTCGAAAGATACAAAGTAAGAGAATCATCTCTGTCCGGCAATTGATATGAGATTCGCAAATTCGAATTGGATCTTGACGTGTGCAAAAGGAGTTCTTGAACTGTCTTTGCGGCAAGGACTGATCAAAGCGTGACCCGCTCAAATCGATCCGACAGTCTTCGCACATCTTTTCTAGGCATGGAGCTGTCAAGTCCGTTGATAGTGGCTTCGGGGCCGGCGAGCCATGATGTCAGACAAATAAGGATCGCGGAGGAAAAGGGATTCGGTGCTGTGGTCTTGAAAACAGTGTGCTCCGCCAAGTACGATGAGATGAGATATTGGCCGAGACCACGTTACAAACTTCTGGATTGGGATAAACAAATTGCCGGCAGATCGAAGCAGTTCACACTCTATTCGTATGAGCAAGGATACAGCGGTCGGCTCGAGGATTACTGGAAATTCGTCGAAATTTGCAAGAAAAAGACTAAAATACCGATCATCGGGAGCGCTTTTGCGGGTGTTCCCGAGGACTGGGTTGATCTGGCTTCGCACATCGAGCAAAGCGGGGCAGATGCCGTCGAACTGGATATATCTTCTCCACATCGACCCGGCAGTCTGGAATTTGAGACGACTTTTGTCGCCGCAATAAAAGCAGTGGTCGGCGCCGTGAAAATACCTGTACTTGCAAAACTTGCACTGGGTCCTGATGTCCTCAGTCAGTGTTTGATCGCCCAGGATTGCGGTGCTGCCGCCGTAACGTTATGCAATCGCCTCAGAGGAATTGACATCGACATAGAAAGTCACCGTCCAATCCTGCACGGCTACTATGGAGGAGTGGGAGGACCGTGGGCAAAGTATTACAACTTCGGATATGTTGCCGAAGCTGCCGGAAAGCTAAAAATCCAGATAAGCGCAACGGGAGGTGTGATGACGTCTGAAGATGTGATCAAGTACGTTCTTCTCGGGGCGAGCACAGTGCAAATACTCTCTGTAATCATGGTGAACGGGTGGGACAGCGCTTCGACGATCAACTCCGGAATACTTTCGTATCTTAACAGAAAGAATTTGAAGTCGCTGGATGAAATACGCGGAAATGCCGTTGACCATCTCACGAGTCCCGAAGAGATCGTGCGCTGGAGCGGGGAATCGAAAAAAGGTCCGCGAAATGAATGGGATTAAGAAGAAGTATAAAGGTCTCGACCCGCTGCCGCCGGACTTTGTCCGGATTCACGCACCGCTGGCGTTCGTGGTGGAGGAAGACTGCATCGGGTGCGATAGATGCATTCCGATTTGTTTCTTCGATGCGCTTGTCATGGTCGATAAACCTGAACACAAATACAAAAGAGTTGCACTTGTTGACCTGGCTAATTGCACCGGCTGCGGTCTCTGTTTCGAAGCCTGCCCCACTGATGCCTTTATTTGGGTGCCCGACAAGTCGAACGGCGGGCCAATAAGCAGAAGCGCGTCGGCGATGACAAATGGGATCATTTGAGAATTATTGATCTGACTCATCCGATTACAGAAGCGATGCCGGTCTACTTCCCGTGGCATCCTTCGACTGTCATCGAGCAAACCGCGAACTATTCCGACAATCAATGCGTGGTCCACAAGTTGTCCATCGGCACACATACCGGTACACATGTCGATGCTCCGGTCCATATTTTCGAAGGCATGTTCGCGATCGATGAATATGATTTGAATCTCTGGTATGCCGACGCTCAGGTTGCAGATTTCACTCCGCGTCTTCGCAGCCAGTCTATCACGAAGGTCGAGATGCAGGGGAGGAGTCTCAAAGAACCGATTGGCGTTATACTGAAAACAGGATGGGATAAGTTCTTCGGACAGCAGGATTATTACCAGACTTATCCGCCGCTCAGCGATGAAGCCGCCGAATTCTTGGTCGAAAAGCATACCCCTTTTGTCGCTTCCGACACTCCTTTTCCTTTGAGCGTGCACAAGATCCTGTTGAAAGGTGGGATACCTCTCATTACGAATCTCAACAACACGTCTGCACTGATGCCGGGGATCGTGAAGCTCATAACTGCACCGTTGCCGATAAAAGGAGCCGACGGCTCGCCGGCAAGAGTGCTGGCTGTCGTAGATTACTGATCGCGGAGAAAAGTCATCCAGTCGTCTTTTAAATAATGAAGCATGTCTATCATAGGAGTGAAAGATGAAGTCAATTGAATTACGCTTCGGAAGCATCGTACTGTTTTTCCTTCTCCTCGCAGTCGTGTTGTTGCCGGTCCGCAAAGGGGCGCTCGCAAAGGAGTCGCAAAAAACCATCCATTGCTGGGCTATGAGCGTGGAGGGAAATTGGCAAATAACCGGGGACCTTCCGCGGGAAGCATTGATCATAAGTTTACAGGGACTGGTAAACAGGACCGGGCCGAGATTGTATGTGTTGGTGGGCCAGCATTATGACTATCTGGACAACGATTCGATACTCGCGTACTATCACGAACGTCACCATGTCGACTACACTATGATCAGCTCCATTCGGGATGCTCTCACCAAGTTCCGCAAGTTTGTCAAAGGTTACATTGTCTACGACCAGAAGATTCGTGATTCGATCGTGCTTTCGTTTACTGCTGCAGGAATCATGGATGGAGTTGTGGTTGCTTCGGAACAAATCCCGATGATGGACTCCCTCGGCTTCAAAATGCTTGCAGACTACCGGGGTAAATTCCAAGGTATGGACACAACTCAGATTTATCAATGGGCTTATGATCACTTCTGGAATAAGTGCAGCCACAAAGAACTTATCTACCTCGGCGGGGCCGAAGGCACGATGATACAGCCGGCAATAGCCGATCTTGGTGTAGCCAACGGTGACTTCTTTTACGATCTGTCAACCGACCCGAGAGCCGGCACCCAATACAAACTGGTCTCCATGCTTTACAGCAAGATGAAGCCGTTTTCCTTCCTTTTCGGATGGCATTCGTATATGAAGGACACCGAGCATTCATACGTGACACTCGCTTCTCACTATGCGCTTCGCGTCGAAGGACTCAATACTCTTCCAAACATGAGCTTCCACAGATGGATCAAGCTTCCGCCGGGCTACAAGTTCCACGCGCATCACAGCGACCTCTCACATCTGAAACTGGAGAAGAAAGTATACGTTGCGTTCATTCAGAGCGACGGACTCGGAATCGGCGCTTGGCTGAGACCCGGTCGCGGGCAAATTCCTTATGCATGGGAAGTAAATATGTACTGGTATCATTATGCACCCGCTATTCTTGAATACTACTATTCCCAGGCGACACCCAATGATTTCTTTATTGGAACACTCGGTGGTCCGAGCTACATGTATCCGAAAGCAATTCCGGAAAAGTACAGGCCGACAGCGTTCAAAATGGCGGATGCGCTGATAAAGGATCTCGACATAAATATGTTTGAAATTTTCGACGCCTCAGACTCCCTGACGAGGGATCTGCCGAAGCATATCGTTGACGAATACTTCAAGTACATGCCGCACGCCATCGGCTTCGTGAACGGGTACGGACCTGCGCACACCTTTGCCGTGAAAGATGGACGGCCGTTCCTGTCATTCGACTACTATTTGCCTCCGACGAGATCGGTGAAAGAAGCAGATGCCGACCTCGAGGAACTCGCAACGCTGAATCCAAAGCGTCCGTATTTCCTCTGCTTCCACGTGCGCGAGTATACAGACGTTCAGGGTGTAATGAATATCATGAAGCCGTTGGGAAAAGAGTTCAAAGTTGTACCCATTGATGAATTCCTGAAGCTTGCAGGGATGGACCCGACTTTCAAGACGCAGTATCAGTTCACAAAGTAATGCCGAGGAATATACAATGAAAAATATGATTGCAAAAAACTGGTACTTTGCAGCGATGCTTGTTCTTGCATCGATCCCTTCTCCCGGCAGGGCTCAGGGCTTTGAAGGAATGTGGAACTTCGACAAATCTCAGAGCAAAGATATCGGCGCCTTCTTCGAGTCGGGCGAAATGCGCTACAGGATGCAGATCACTAATGAAGGAAACGACAATCTGGTGATCGAAGACCTTACAACCACCGAGGCAGGATGGAAAAGAAGCAAACTGAATGTGAACCTGAAAGGGGCCGAAACAGCATCGGAATATCCCAGAGGCGATTTGGCCATATTCAGCTTTGAGGCAGTGGCGATCGGACCGGACCAGACGTTAAAGACAAAAGCAACAGATGTCACTCGATCTTCATTCGACTTGACGGAATATTTCACCGTTCTCGTGTCCCAGGGAACATACAACGTGGTGCTGCGCAGCCATTATGCCTTGTCTGCGGACGGCAAAACATTGACAGTGACTCAAACCAGAAACTCACGTAAGTATGACGAACCCGCGGTGTACGTGTTCCATCGTGCTGAATAGCCGGCATCACCAACTGTATAAAAATGTCGACGGAACCAGGAGGTATTGAATGAAAAGAAGTCTTTCACGTCCTTTGTCGATTTTCTTCTGCGTACTTCTTGTCGGGTCCTTCTCCCGGACCGGTGATGCACAAGGATTTTCCGGTACATGGCTGTTCGACAAGCCCCAGAGTAAGAACGCCGATTTCTTCGACGGCGAGTCGCTGCTTTTGAAGATTACTTCAGACGGTGGGAGCAAGATGACGATAAACCAGATAGCGAAGACTGAGTATGACACCAGGTCGACGGTAACGAACGTCGACTTGAACGGTCCCGAGACGAAGTCGGAGTGGCCTAAAGGCGACCTTCCCGTCTTCGAATATGAAGCCGTCGCAATCGGGAACGACCAGGTCGTGATGACGAAGGCCGTTCAGGGAAGCGACCACTCGACCTTCAATCTGAAATCGCGCTTGCGGGTCACGGTTTCGCAGGGATCGGCACTGGTTGTCCTGAATAGCCGGTATCAACTCTCAGACGACGGCAAAACGCTGACTATTACTGTGACAAGGGACTCAAGGCGCAATGCTGATCCGGTTGTCTATGTTTTTCACAAAGCCGGTTGAGAAAAGCTGGGTATATAATTGATTCGGGTCATCATCGGTTATACAGGGCCCGTGCACTCTAGTCGGGATGGCACTTTGATGAGGAAGACCGCCTTCAGTTTATTAGGCGTCCTTCTCTGGGTGCTGGCAACCATCCCGACACGGGCCATGCCGCTGTCTTTGGCCGCTGCGGCGACAGGCGACTCAGCTTCAAATCATGATGCACCGCTGTTGGTTTCTTCGGACAGCGGTGACATGATAGTGGTTTGGAGAGCGGTGACGACTGACGGATCGGAGGTAATTGCCCGGAAGCTGAATCAACAGGGCAAATCACTCTGGCACGAAGGAGAAGTGGAGGTCTGTACTGAGCCTCTGCCTAATGTCCATTTTTCGGCTGCCAGTGACGGGCGTGGCGGTGTGATAGTGGCATGGGAAGATTCGCATAAAGGCCGATATGATACCGACATTTATGCGGCGCGGCTAGACGTCGATGGAAGGTCGTTGTGGCAAAGTGGCGGCATCCCTCTTTGTACTTCTGTACATCAGCAGCAGTTTCCGAAATCTGTCTCGGACAAACTCGGTGGCGCTTTTGTTTTCTGGACCGATTACCGGAATGGCAACGCGGATATATTCGGCTGTCATGTGAATGAGCAGGGCGATATACTCCGCCGTTTTGAAGTCTGTACGCAGAAGGACGATCAGCTCGACCTTGCCACCGCGAGCTCGTCGCCGCGATTCATCTGTCTCGTTTGGGTCGATCACAGGATGCAAGCTCCTGGAATTTATGCGCAACTTATCGACGGCGATGGCAAGATGCGCTGGTCGGAAAACGGGTTACCCGTATGCACCGGCTTTTTTCAGCAGGAAGCACCCGCGATCACGACCGTAAACAAGAACTGTTTCCAGGTTGCGTGGGATGACTACAGAAACAGAGTTGCCAAAGTGTTTGTGCAGGCGATTGACACTGACGGAGTCGCTCTCCTTCAGCCGAACGGTCTCCCTGTCACCGGGGCAGACGGGCCGCAATACATTCCATCGCTGTGCGGGCTCGACTCGATAGCAGGAATCGTCACCTGGCTTCAGTATGGAAGGGGAGCCGGGATGTTTCAAGAGACGATAAACCTGACTGGCTCGATTCAAGTCGGAAAGGCTTATGGAATCCCTAAACCATCTCTTGCACAATTCTGGCCTGCCAGTGTTTCCGACGGTCACGGCGGATCCGTCACTGCCTGGTTGGAATATGATGTGGGAAGAATAGAAGTTTTTGCACAGCATACGCGAGCGGACGGGAGATATGAATGGGGAAAGTCCGGAAGACTTCTTGGCGCGGCTAAGGAGAAGTCTCATCCGCAAATAGTAGCCGACAGGTTGAATCATACGTTGAATATTGCCTGGGCCAAAGAAGGGCCGAATGGATCTGTAATCGTTGTGACTTGTGTTAATGAAGATGGCACCGTCATATGGAAAAAAGAGTTCTGACAGTGCACCGCGGCAACGTAAATCAGATCGGGCACAGACGCTGCCTGAACGTCTTTCGCCAGATGAATTGGTTAATTTTGGGAAGCCAGATGATTATCGCGGCAGTCTTATGCTGCTATCAGTCCGCATCCGCAATGGCGTCTGATTCACCTGACACGGTTGCAGTTTATGCGTCTCCAAACGGCAACGACTCGTGGACGGGAGAACTTTCAGAACCGAACAGCCGACAAACAGACGGGCCGAAGCGAACGTTGCAGGCGGCGATTGATAGGATTAGTTTACTGGCTGAGGAAACAACCGTAAGTAATGTCGTCTTCGACCTAATTGTGCGCGGCGGATTTTATTTCGTGCCTGACGGAGTTAAGATTCATTTTGTGCCGAGGAACGGGGCAACTCTCGAGATAAGGAACTACCCCGGAGAATTCGTGACCGTGTCGGGTGGAGTCCGGCTGAATGATTTCACTCATCTCAGTACTCTCAACGCGGAATCCCGGATCCCTATGGAATACAAGAAATATATTTACGTTTTCGATCTGAAAAAAGCCGGTATTGAAGACTACGGAAGAATCAGTCAGCGAGGAGATCCTCCGTTGCAGCTTTTCTTTGACGATACGGCAATGACATTGGCAAGATTTCCTAATAGCGGATGGCTGACAATCGCCGGTGTTCCGCAAAGCGGAGCCGTGCTGTACAACCTCGGGCTGGAGAGAGAAAGACGATACAACGGTGTCCCTGTCGGCCGCAATTTCGGGAAGATCAATTATCCCGGTGATCGGCCTGCGCGCTGGGATCGCAGCGATATTGTTTATGTCCACGGTTACTGGACCTGGGATTGGTACGATTCGTACAAGAGGGTTGATTCAGTGGACACTCTCACTCATGAGCTATCACTGTCACCTGCCGCGGACCCGTACGGTTACACAAAAGGTCAAAGGTTTTATTTCCTGAATATCCCGGAGGAACTGGATTCGGCAGGCGAGTGGTACCTTGACCATGCTTCGGGTCTTCTATATTTCTGGCCTCCACGATCCATCTCCGCAAATAGCGTCTCAGTGTCGGTGACAGACGTTCCACTTTTGCTACTGTCTGATTGTGTGAATGTAACGGTAAGCGGTATCTACTTTGACATCTCACGCAGCGATGGAGTAGTAATAGATGGTGGGGCGGAAAATTCGGTAAACGGATGTCTCTTCAGAAATCTTGGAGGACATGCCGTGGATGTGAATGGCGGCAGCGGCAACGGAGTGAAGAATTCGATCGTCTCCGACATTGGTCTGGATGCAATAGTAATCGAAGGAGGAGACAGGCAGACTCTCCTTCCGGGAAAAGACTACGCAGTCAATAACGACATCGACCATTTTGGAACGTGGCTGCAGACTGTTCATGGCATCACGGCCGCAGGTGTCGGGAACATCGTAAGTCATAATGAGATTTACGATGCTCCGTTCGAAGGCCTCTATCTTTCAGGGAACAATCACCTTGTCGAGTACAACGATTTCCACGACATATGCAGGTCATCGGGAGATGCCGGCGCGCTGCACACCGGTAGAGACTGGACCTGGAGAGGCAACGTAATAAAATACAATTACTTCCATGATCTTAAGGGACCTGGACTACACGGAGTCATGGGCGTGTATCTTGACGACTGGGCCACGGGATTCACGGTCTATGGGAACGTTTTTGACAGTGCAGGACACGCAGTCTTCATCGGAGGCGGCCGGGACAACATTGTTCGGAACAATGTGTTTATCGGTTGTATGCCGTCGATAAGCATTGACGGACGTGGGTTCGGCTGGGCTAGCTACTATTTCAACGGCGCCGAAGGTACGGAGTTGTTCGACAAATTGCTTCGCGTAAAATACTGGAAAGAACCCTACAAGTCAGCCTATCCGCAACTGGCGACTCTTTCTGAAGATGATCCGGCCAACCCGAGCGGAAACGTGATATCCGCAAACGTTTCTTGCGGAGGGAGATGGATGGAGGTCCACGATTACGGGACCTTTAATCTGAAGATCGTAACAATAAAGGACAACGTTATAGCCGACCCGGAGATATTGAAAAGGAGATTAGCCGACCAGATTGGCTGGGATCCGTATTACCTGAATCTCGAAACTGATAGCGGTTATGTCATTCTGTCGCGCGGTGATTCTGAAGCGATAAAGGAACTTCCCGAAAATTCTTTTGCGGCAAGTTCCAACGTGGCTTCAATCTCGGACGGAAAGCTTGTCATTTCTCTGAAGTCGCTTCCAAACGGATTCCAACCTATTCATTTCTCGAAAATCGGCACACGTGACAACCATTTCAGGCGAATTGCAGGGTGGTTGGCAAGAACTGTTAGATTTCAATTTTCGGGCAATTGAATTATTCTCACGAGAGTTTTGGTTGCGCTTTCGATCGAACACGGGTATGAGATAAATGGCAAATGAACTGATTTTAGGCCTCGATATCGGCGGCACCAAGACTGCCGTTGTCGTCGGAACATCGCATGGAGACGTACTTTCTCGAGTTGAATTTCAAATCAGGGGGGATCTCCCGTTTGAAAAGCAGTTGGAAATCCTGTGCGACTCAATATCCAGGACATTAGGCGAAACGGATCTAAGACCCGCGGCAATAAGCGTTTCAATTGGCGGCCCGTTGGATGTGCTAGAAGGTATAATCAAATCTCCGCCAAATCTTCCGGGCTGGGTGAATATCCCGCTCAAGAGCCTTTTGAGCAAGAGGTTTAAATTGCCTGTGTACGTGGAACATGATGGCAATGCAGGTGCTCTCGCGGAGTATTTCTTCGGTGCCGGGAGAGGGTCGAAGAGTATAGTCTTTCTGACATTGGGCACAGGCTTCGGGGCGGGAATTATCCTCGACGGAAGACTCTATCGCGGCAGGAGTTTTGTCGCCGGAGAAATTGGTCACATCAGAATAGCGGAGGACGGCCCGGACTGTTACGGAAAGCGCGGTTCATTGGAAGGCTATTGCAGTGGAAACGGAATTTCAAAGCTGGCTGCACTTATGTTTCCCGAAAGATGGAGCGCTCCTCTATCCACGAGAGAACTGGCGGAACTTGCGCGGACGGGAGACGATCAGGCCATGAAAGTCTTCGAGACTTCCGGACGGTATCTCGGAAGGGCGTTCGCAATGCTCGCCGACATGCTCAACCCGGAAAAGATAGTGCTTGGTGCCCTGGGATTCAGACTGGGACCTCTCATACTGGAGCCGGCCATGGAAGTCTTCCGGAAAGAGGCGCTTCGCGAAGCGGTTGATGTGTGTGAAATTGTTCGTGCGCAGCTCGGCGAGAAAATCGGAGACATTGCCTCACTGTGCGCAGCAATAGACCAGGGTGGAATGAGATGAGAATAAGTCTGATCCTGTTTGAGTTGATCATAGTTTGTATTTCATCTTCGTATGTCCGCGCTCAAGATTCCAATGAGTCCTCGTTTAGTGCGAGACGCCAACAGATACTCACTTACTACGCGGACTCCGTCAACATTTCGTTCAATCCCGATGCACCTGACTACTCCCGTCCGAATTTCGACATCATCGTTGCAAAACTTGCCGCCAGGAAGGACGTCCCGACTACCATCGCCGCGCTCGACACAATGATGGCAAACCCGGTTGGGAACATGTTCTATATTTATGAGCTGATGGGAACATATCTGTTCGGAAAGAAATCTCTCCCGAAAAATTTCGGTGATAAAGTTCGTGACAACCTTGAACAGTCCACAATTTACCGCGGAGACACTGAGAACCACTGGCTCCAGTATTACACCGGCTGGTATCTCGCCTCGCAGGAATGGGACGTTCCAAGATGGTCTAACGGCAAAAGTTCAGAGGAGAATCTCAGGGAAGCGAGCAGCTACATAGATCACTGGATTTCCCTGACGACATCTCTCGGACAGGGAGAATATAATTCCCCGACTTACTTCATCACTTATATGGATCCGCTCGTGTTGCTGTACCAGTTTGCCAAAGATCCTTTGATGAAGAAGAAAGCCGAGATGATGCTCGAGTATATGCTTGCCGACTTCGGTATTGATTATCTCGACGGGAATTACTGCGGCGCTCACAGCAGGGACTATCCCTACATTGCAGTCAATCCTCATCAGGCGCAATCTGCAATATTCGGTTACCTGTATTTCGGTCACACGGAGTTCAGACCGAAGGTGAGAGAGGCAATATCTGTAATATTTCCTGCACTCGGCAATTTCAGAGTCCCTGATATCATTTATGAGATTGCGACAGACCGCTCTCAACCGTACGTTGAAAAGGAAAGGAAGCGGGTTAGGTTTATCATTAGATACGGTAGGCAGAGAACGTCGCCAGTTTACAAGTACACTTACATGACGAAGGACTATTGTCTGGGCAGCTCTCAGGGTGGCATATTGCAGCCGATACAGGAACATGTCTGGGACGTCACTTTTGCTTCTGAGAAGCCGTACAACACAGTGTTTGCCCTCAATCCGTACAGGTCGCCGCTCGAACTCGGTCTTTTCTTTCCGGAAGAACCACTTCCAATCTACGGCTTTGTGGCCCACTCACACGGGTATTACGGGAGCGTCAACAAGTGGTCAAGCAGTTCACCCCACGAGAGAACGTTTCAGCATCTCAACACCATCATCGACCTGTATGACCTGAACCTAAATCCGACTGAAGACTGGCATCAGATCGACGCCTTCTTTCCGCTTACACTCGATCAATTCGTCGTTGACACCAGCGGATGGATTTTCGGGAGGATGGACCGCGCTTACTTCGGCTACTATCCTTTGAGAAAATATCTACTCGAAAAGGATACTGACTCGCTCGAGCTCCTTGGAGGGGAACCGTCACTCCGCGGCTGGTCCGGATGGGAAGAGAAGAACATCGACGTCAGATTGAGAAGCTTTAAGTCTCCAAACGGCTGCGTGCTGCAGGCCGGGTCGCCCGCACAGTATGGCAGCTTTGACGAATTCATGGCTAAGGTCAGAGAAACGAAAATCAAATTCGATAGAATGAAGATCAGTGTTTCTTACAATACTATTAACGGCGACCGCATGTATTTTCAGTATCCTGATATCAGAAGAGTTGATGGAAAGGGCGTCGTTCTAAATTATCCGTTGTTTGACAGTAAGTTCCTGTATTCAGCCGTTGACAGTAAGATCCTCCGGATCACGTACGGGAATACGGTGAGAACGTTAGACTTCAACAATTTTACGGTCACCCAACATACCATAAAGTAGAATCAATTGTCGAAATACAAAAGAGGTTGAAATGCTCAGAAAACTTGGTTTGATTGTTCTATTTGTCTCCACTGTCGCTTATGCCGGTCAAGGGAGACTTTACGTAGTGGTACACCTGTACCAGACGATGGTTGTCGGGGGTCATAATCCGCCCGCCGGCATCTACTATACTACGAACGGCGGCGAAAAATGGGACCATCTTGGCTGGTCCAATATCATCGCCTATTCACTCACCATTGACCCGGGGTCGTATGGAAAGATAATGTACCTGGCAGCCGGCAATGGTGTGTTGAAATCTACCGACGCGGGCGAAAGCTGGCGCATCATGACCGACTGGCATGAAACAGAAGTGAGCAAGGTGGTGATCGATCCGAAGAACCACGACATCCTCTACATCGCAACTCCTTACGGTGTATTTAAATCCACCGACGCAGGGTGGACCTGGAAGAAGAAGAACAACGGTATCAGTCCGAAGCAAACCGGTACAACATCGTCTACGTTTGTAGGCCCGATTCTCATCGACCCTTCGCACCCGGATAAGATCATGATTGGGACAGAGAATGGAATATATCTTAGTACTGATGCGGCAGCATCATGGAAACTCTATGCGCTTGAGGGGAAGGGAGTACGCGACATTGCCAGATGTGAATCAAATCCGGATTTGATGGTCGCAGGCACAGAAAACGCAGGTATCTTCACATCACAGGATGGCGGAAAAAAGTGGAAGCAGGTCGGGAACGGTGTGGATACTCTAGCAGTCTATACTGTGGCATTTGATCCAAATGATAGCAAGGTGATTTATGCAGGCGGATACAACACCGGATTTATGAAGTCCGATGATGGCGGGAAGACCTGGAAGACTTTCTCCAGCGGCATTTCAGACCTGTCTCTTCACGGTATAGCAGTCGACCCTGGACATCCGGCCGACATTTATATTGCGACAATTCCGGGCGGAGTTTTCAAGAGTACCGACGGTGGAAAAACTTGGAAGTATCTCTTCCTGAACGGAGCCCAGGTGTGGTCCGTGATGTTTCATTGATGGGGCAGGCTGACAAAGGAGGTTGGCTACGTTAATGACAGAGTCTGAGAAGTTGTACAAGCGGGCACTGGAGCACATCCCGTGGGGGACGCAAACAAATGCGAAACGGCCTATTGAAGACTATGCCGGGGTGATGCCGTTCTTCGTTGAAAGCGCTAACGGCTGTCGGTTTATCGACGTCGATGGTGACGAATATATAGATTACCGGCTTGCGCTCGGACCTGTGATCCTCGGCTATCGTTATCCTGAAGTGGATCAAGCTGTTCGGGCGCAACTCGATAAAGGTGTCTTGTTCAGCATGGCGAGCCCTGTCGAGATGGAGCTGGCAGAAAAGATTTGTAAGGTAGTTCCATCGATGGAGATGGTACGGTTCGGAAAAAACGGCGTGGACGCAAACGCTAGCAACATCCGTATCGCAAGGGCTTACTCCCGCAAGGATAAAATAATCAGGTGCGGGTACAATGGTTATCATGATTGGTTTTCTACCGGAGTCGAAGGAAATGGAGTCCCGAAGGTCCTTGACGACTACGTATACGAAGTAAGATACGGTGACATCGACGGCATCGAGAAAATACTTAAGAAAGATGCTGTGAATATCAGCTGCGTTCTGGCTGTGCCGTACGACTTCAACGAGGATATTTCGGGTGAGTATCCCAGGGCGCTGCGTAAGCTCGCCGACGAGTACGGAGTGATACTCATTTTCGACGAAGTCTTGACCGGCTTCAGACTCTCGATTGGCGGCGCCCAGGAATACTTTGGAGTGCGGCCGGACCTGACGTCGTTCGCGAAAGCAGTTGCCAACGGTTTCCCGCTCTCCGTGTACGGCGGTAAAAAGAAATTGATGGATAAACTAAATGACTTCGTGTTAACTGCCACTTATGCCGGGGAAGCTCTCTCGATCGCGGCGGCACTTGCCACGCTGAAAGTCATGCAGGAAAAGGAAGTACACGAACATATCTTCAGGATGGGGCGGCGCCTAATGGCCGGTTTTCGCGAGATCGCCGGACGCATCGGAGTCGATGTCAAGATCGGCGGGTTTCCAGTCGCATCGTATTTCCTTTTCAATTTTGCATCGGATGCCAGGAACAAGAAGGTACAGGTCGAACTCAACAGGGAACTCTATAAAGAACACATCTTTGTTTATGACAGATGGTTCATTTCGTATTCGCATAAAGAGAGCGACATTGATGAAACACTTGAAAAATTCGAGCGGGCATTGAAAAGAAGTCTGGGGGACTGACCACGCCCATGAGCGGGATTGTTTACTTCGATAGCTTTGCGTCGGTAGGCAAAAGAATGGGAAGTCTTCAGAACTTAATCTACAATTTCGAAGATGTCTCCTCGGAATTGCGCCGATGCGGGATTGCCGCTGCCCTCCTGACACATACTCTGGCACGCGATTACGACCCGGTCGTGGGAAACAAAACTCTCGTTGAAGAGTTCGGCGGGAGGAAGAACTTCGTCCCTTGTTTCGTCCTTAGGCCTGATGACCTCGGTGAATTCCCGCCAATTGAGAAGTACCTCGACGAATATGAAGTGAGGGCGGTAAAATTATACCCCAGGACTCACCTGTACACTTTTGATGAATTCACCTGCGGAAATATTCTAGACAGCATCGAACGCAGGGAAATCCCGCTCTTCATAGAAGGAGGAAGAAGGTTCGTCCCGGGTTTCAATCAGGCTTCGATTCAGGAACTCGACAAGGTCTGTTCCGCGCATCCGAAACTTAAAGTGGTTCTGCAAGGCTCGCGTTGGGACGGAATGCGGGATGTCTTCTACCTGATGAAGAAGCACGAGAACGTCATGCTGGAATTCTCTTCGCAACAGGTTAATCATGGTATTGAGTTCTTCGCCCATCAATTCGGAGCGAAACGCCTGCTGTTCGGGACACAGTTTCCTGTCATGAGTATCGGTGCAGCAAGAATGTTCCTCGATTATGCCGATATCAAAGAAGAGGAGAGGCGTCTGATAGCGGGAGTGAACCTGGCTGAACTCCTGCGCGTGTCGCTGCCCGGGGAAACGTTATTTTCAGAGGACGACGACAGGATACTTGTGGCAGTGAAGTTGGCCAAGCCGCTCACTCAATTCAATGTAATCGATGCTCATGCTCACATCGTTGTTGATGAAGCTCACGTCGCATATTCTCCATGGCTGTTTTCCGGCGCCGACGACATACTGAAAAGCGACTGCAGGTTGGGGATAAGAAAAACTTGTGTCAGCGAATGGCTCGGGTTGTGGCTCGATCACGAGAAGGGAAACGAGGCAACTTTCAGTGCCATGTCAAAATATCCTGACCATTTCGTCGGTTACGGTGCATTCGATCCGACATTTGTCAGGGACTGGGAGTCATTGCTAGATCATTGGTATTTGAAGCGACGGTTCCTCGGCATCAAGCCATATTACCCGCGGAATGAAATTCCGTATAATAGTGAAAAGTGGCATCCTATCTTCGCGTTCGGTGACAAGCACAGTCTGTTTGCTCTCCTTCACCCTTCGGACAATTTTGTTTCCGAAGTCGACGAAATAGCGGTTAGGTATCCCGACCTGAAGCTGCTCCTGGCCCATTCCGGTTTGAACTTCAAACATGCTTCGGACGTCTGTGATGTGGCAAGAAAGCATAACAACGTTTATCTAGAGTTGACTTTTACCGATGTACTCGATGGTGTCATAGAGTTTATGGTTGGGAAAGCAGGCGCGCGAAAAATCCTTTTCGGCACTGACCAGCCTATGCGGGACTCATCTCCCCAGCTTGGATGGGTTGCATACTCAAGACTTTCCGAGGATGAAAAAGTTCAGATATTGGGAACGAACATGCAAAACATACTGGACGGCACACATCTACCGTCCTGAATTTAATTTCCAATACTGGGGATATTTATGAAGACACAAATACACTGACATGTAATTAACAATGAAAAAAGAGCCGATATACAACATAGTTTCGCACGCCCATTGGGACAGAGAGTGGTACCTCCCTTTCGAAGAGTACAGAGTGTGGTTAGTCGATATGATTGATGATTTGTTTGATCTCGTCGAGAAAAATCCCGATTTCGACTCATTCCTATTTGATGGCCAGATGGCAATGGTGCTCGATTACCTGGAAGTAAGACCTGAGATGACAAGCCGGTTCATCGACAATGTCGGGAAAAAGAAGTTTATAATTGGACCGTGGTACGTTCTTACGGACCAGTTCCTTCCAAGCGGCGAGTCTCACATCCGAAATCTAATGTATGGACTTCAGTTTGCGCGACAGCTTGGAGAACCGATGATGGTTGGGTACGTACCTGATCAGTTCGGACACATCGCTCAAATGCCGCAAATACTGAGAGGTTTCGGCATAGATTCAGCCGTCATATATAGAGGGTTCGGCGGCGAACCGGGACAGGAACCTTCCGAATACCGTTGGTGTGCTCCGGACGGCACGAGTGTCTTGATGGTGCATCTTCCGAAAGACGGATATAGTTTCGGCTACTTCGGTGCGGACCCGCCGGATGAATTCCCGCGAAGGTTCCAGCGTCTGAGAGAAGAAATTGATCCGCGTGCGCAGGCTATGGAGAGGCTTGTGTTGAACGGCGGAGATCACCATTGGGTGGACCCGAATGTGACGGATGCTGCGAAAGCAATTTCGGAAAAGCTCGGTGCGAAGGTGCGGCTTACAAACCTCGGTGACTATATCTCGCGATTAAAGAATGAATTGAATCTGGATTCGCTGTCGAAGGTAGTTGGCGAAATGAGGTTTGGACTCCGGCATGCATTTGCGGTTATCAGCGGAACAGCGTCGAGCCGCATGTATGTCAAGCAGGCAAACTATGAATGTGAGAACCTGCTCGAGCATTTCCTCGAGCCGCTCAACGCGCTGTCCGTAGCCGTCGGTAGGAAGAGCAGGAGCGGTCTTATCAAACATGCATGGAAGCACGTTCTGCAGTCTCAGGATCACGACGTAATTTGCGGATCCAGCGTGGATGGCGTTTATGAAGAGACTATGACAAGATATGCGAAAGTACACGAGATTGTAAGAAGGACCTCGACTCAGATAACAAATGACCTGATCCCGCTCGATGCTTCACAACACCGGGACGATAAATTCCTGTTTCTGTTTAACCCTCTTCCTAGACCTAGGAGTGAAGTAGTTGAGTGTGACATCGAGTTCTTTCTGAAGGATGTGGTAATAGGAATAAATCCGGATGTCAAAACGGCGCCGGATGCGCCACGACGTGGAGGCTTCAAACTTCTGGATCCGGAAGGACATGAGGCACCTGCACAGCTAATTGCCCGCGGTGATGATTTCGGAATTACTTATGAGAAGTACTCTTATCCTCATCAGACAAAAGTAGATAAGTGGAAGGTTCTTGTGCTTGCCGAGAACCTGCCGTCGACGGGCTACAAGCGATTTGCAATTGAAAACTCGGATTCGCTTTCTCCTGCTTCTTCGACTCTTCGAGCAGGAGACAATTTCATTGAGAATGATTTTGTGAAAGTTCAGATCGAAGTGAACGGCAGTTTGACAGTTACCGACAAGTCAAGCGGGAATGTGCTCAAGGGTTTAAACACTTTTGAGGACGCGGGAGATATTGGCGATGAGTATACTTACTGCCCTCCCGATAACGGTCAAGTCATTTCATCTGCCGGGTCCGAAGCCGAGGTCCGTGTCGTTGAGAAAGGTCCGGTCAGAGCAGCTTTGGCGGTGACGGTCCGCATGAAAATTCCAATCGAAGTGAACTGGAAAACCAGGGAAAGAAGGAGCGAACTGGTTGAGTTAGCTGTGACTACGATGGTTCGTCTTGCCTGCAATTCGAAGAGAGTTGATTTGAGAACCGATCTTGTGAACAACGCCAGGGACCATCGGTTAAGAGCGATCTTTGAAACCGGGACAGGAAGCGAAGTCTCGTACGCGGATGCGCAGTTCTGCATCGTTCGCAGGGAACATAAGAAATATGGGACAGAAGACTTTCCTTATGAACTTCCGCAGAACCTCGAAATCTTTCAGAGGTTTGTGACTGTGCAGGGTGAAAAGCACGCAGTGACTCTATTCGCGAAGGGCCTTCCCGAATACGAACTTGAGACGGATAAGCCAGGTACGTTGGCGCTGACTCTATTGAGGTGCGTGGGCAATCTGTCCAACTCCGGTCTGAAGACCAGGCCGGGCGGAGATGCTGGTTGGAAAAATGCGGCACCGGGTGCGCAGTGTCCCGGCCCGGCAGTTTTCGAATATAGCATTCTGGTTCATGGCCCGGTAGATGACTTCACCGAAATCAATAGACTTGCAGAGGAATATAACAGCCCGGTAATCCCTCTTGCGAGGAAGCATGCCCTTAATGGTCATGACGAGATTTCATTCGTCAGAATCGAGGGCGATTCCATCGCCTTCAGCGCATTCAAGGAATCCGAAGATGGAACAGGAATAATCCTGCGCTGTTATAATATTGGAGGAAAAAGTTCCACCGGAAAGGTGTTTTTAGATTTTCCGGTCAAGAGCGCTTACATAACCGATCTGGACGAAAGGGAGCGATCGGAACTGGAGTTAAACGGAAGCACGGTGAGCTTCACGGCGACCCCACATTCAATCGTTACACTGAAGATAAAAACGTGAGGAGGAGAAAATGAAATACTTGTCTAAAGAAGAAGTGATAGACAGGCTGCGCCGGTACCGGTTCGTGAAGAACCAGATTCTGGAAATTATCGGCGGTTGGGTACTGTCAACTCCTGAAGTGAAGATAAAGATCCAGTATGGCCGGCAGCTATATTCGGACGCATCGCATTCTGACATGTTGAAGCAACGGCTCTATCACCTTGGAGCGAGAACAGACGACAGACAGATTACATATCCGGCTCAGAAATTCATATCGTACCTTGAGGACATATGGCGCAATGCGACCAGAACTTCCGTCAGGTTGTACACAATAGACGTCCTCCTGCGCTCTCTCCTTGTCGACATGATACGCCAACAACTGGAGCAAACGTCCATTCCAGAAGACAAAGGGACCGAAGAAATTCTCAGAAAGATAATGAGCGACGACTACGCCAGAATCAGCTGGGCGAATAGCGCGATTGTTGAATTGGCCGAACAGGGAGAAATACTTGACGACTCTGTGAAGCAGCAGCTGAAGGAGAAGCTTAACCAGGGTGGAGGCTTCATGGAATCCGAAAATCCCGGAGTCCCGTTCAGAAAGGAGTTCGCCTACAGCAGGATGCCAATTAGACCTGGCGACTGGAAAATTATCGAGGATCCCAACGACTACGCCGAGAAAGCAAACACGTTCGACAACGTCGAAGGTAAGAGACGGTTGCTGCATGATCTGATGGACGGAGAGCTTTGCAGCATCGAACGGTTGGGCAAGATGCTGGCAGAGTTTTCGGAGCTTCCGTGGGAAATGAAGCTGCAACTTTCCAAACAGGCATGGGATGAGTCGCGACACGCCGAGGCGCAAATCCGAAGACTTAAAGAATTCGGTGGAAAGGTAGGGGACTATCCGGTAAATTATTGGGGATGGGAAGTCGACGTAAATCGCAGGGATCCCCTTGAGAGGTTGGCAATATCCAATATGACTTTTGAAAGTGAAGCATGTAAGCACATGAACAACTGGATAGAAACCGCCCGAGCGACCGGCGATGAGGAGTCTGCAAGATTAATAGAATTTATACTTATGGACGAAGTCACTCATGTGCAAATTGGAAAAAGGTGGGTCGAAGAACTCACGAAGGGGGAGCCGGAACATTATAAGAAAGTGATGGCCTATCCTGAATCCGTTCTCCAGACAATCCGACCGAAAGGTATCAAACTTGACGACTTAGAACAAAACTGATTCCATGTCACCAAACTACACTGTGCCTGCAGTCGAGAGAACCGTAAGAGTACTGCAGGCACTTATCCAGCATAATCGCGGAGCTTCCCTCACCCAGCTTGTGAATGAAACAGGCATTCCCAAGAGTTCGCTGTTCCGCATCCTTGTCACTTTGAATCAGCATCAGCTTGTTGTGGAAGATCCGGAGAGACAGACGTTCACGCTCGGCATGAAACTCGTCGAATGGGGAAGTGCCGTACTCGACAGGGTCGACCTCAAGAGTGTTGCCCATCCGCATCTTGTGAAGATGGCGGCCCAGACCGGTCAGAGTTTCTACCTTGCTGTCCTCGACGATTATGAGGTCATTCTTGTGGATCGTGCCGATACACCTGACATTTGGAGGATAGTTACGAGACTTGGTCTTCGCTCCCCGGTTCATTGTACCGCGAGCGGACTTGCTATCATAGCAGAAGTGACGGAAGAGCAGCTCGATGAAATGGTTAAGAGAAAAGGTCTGACACGTTTTACGTCAAAGACGATAACTACGAAAAAGGGCTTGAGTAACAAGCTTGCGGAAATTCGGCGACTGGGCTACGCTTGTGCAGACGGAGACTTCAAGACAGACCTTTATGCGCTTGCGGTGGGCATCCGCGACCACAGGGGAAAAATCGTCGCTTCGCTTATGACCGCACTCCATCGGGATATCGCGAGAAGTAATAAGAAGCTTGTCAAGTCCCTTATTGTTGCTCTGATCCAGGAAGGTGAAAACATTTCCAGCACGATCGGCTACGCCGGCAATTGACGTGATGGAAATAGCAATAGTGAGTGACGAGATTGTCCCGGAATTCAGGGAAGCCGTTAGATACGGAACAGACTGGGGAATCAGAAAGTACGAGCTTCGGACCTTGACGAGCGGCAGGGTGCCGGGACTGAATCAAATCGACGTTCAGCAGGTCCTCGACGGAATACGCCTCGATGGAATTGAGATCACCGCTCTTTCTCCGGGAATTTTCAAGGTGCCGCTTGCGCAAAGGAAAGAAATCCGGCGTGAGCTGGACACGATTCTGCCACAGACAATCGAGATCGCGCGCAAGTTCGGCACGGGAAAAATAATCATTTTCGGTTTCAAGCGAGAACAGAATGAGCCTGACGGGAACGTGGCGGCGGTTGTTGAATATCTGGAAGAGGCGGCAGGCATCGCCTCATCTTCCGGAACCAGCTTGCTCGTGGAAAACGAACCGGGGTACTGGTGCGGTTCAGGTAAGACAACTTCGGAGATCCTTCGGAAAGTGTCCGATGCGCCCATAAAGTCAAACTGGGATCCGTGCAATGCTTTCGGCGAGGATGAAAATCCCTACCCCGATGGCTATTCTGCTATCAAGGACTTCATTGCCGGGGTGCATGTGAAAGACACGGTGAAAGGGGCACTCGTGGAATGTGTGCCGGTCGGTGAGGGGCTGATCGATTGGGAAGGCCAACTGAGATCGCTCGTCGCGGAACGACGCATCGATTATGTAACCGTGGAAACCCACAGTCTACCTCTAATAGAAAAATCCAAGCGCAATGTGGATGTCCTGCGTTCGATGCTAAGAGCAGTCGAGGCACGCTAAATAGAATATGTAAAATTTTCTCTTCCGGTGGACGGTATTTCAGTTCGACTGTGGGGGCGTTATTTTTCAACATCAAAAAGACAGATTCGTCGGAGTTCTGAGGGGGCGACGATTCAATAGCATGGATTATTGTGAGCAAAAAATACTTTACGTATAAGAGCCTGGCCGATGTAGAACAGGCCTCGAGATCGCTTGGAGTCGATATTACCTTCGAAGAAAAACTCGAAGCGGTCTATTCCCCCGTCCGTATAGGGGGGCGGATTATTGGCAATTCGCTGGCGATCCATCCTATGGAAGGGTGTGACGGTACACTTGATGGAAGGCCCGACAAACTCACATTTCGAAGGTGGGAACGATTTGCCCAAGGAGGTGCAAAACTGATATGGGGAGAGGCAACCGCCGTCGTGCCGGAAGGCAGAGCAAATCCCAGACAATTGCTTTTGAACCGGAGTACCATGCCGGACTTCCGGAAACTTCTCAAGGCTACGCGCATGAAGCACCGCGAAGCGTTCGGCAGGGACGATGACCTTCTTGTCGGCATTCAACTGACACACTCGGGCCGCTACAGTTATCCGAAACCTCTCATCTCGTATTATCATCCTCATGTCGACTTCCTAACCTTTTCCGACAAGAAGCGGGGAATCAGGATTAATGGAGACTACCCGGTGCTCACGGACGACTACCTTGAAAGACTTGAAGACTCATACGTCGACGCTATCAGGATTGCATCCGATGTTGGTTTCGATTTCGTGGATATCAAACAGTGTCACACGTATCTTCTAAATGAGCTTCTCGGTGCGCGTACGAGGCCGGGCAAATACGGCGGCAGTTTCGAAAACAGAACAAGGTTTATACGAAATGTCCTGGCAAAATCAAAAGAATTCGTCGGTGATCGTTTGATTTTAGCTTCCCGGATGAATGCCTATGACGGGATTCCATTCGCCGAAGATCCGGTCACCAAAGTTGGTGTACCACTACCGTACGAGATTCCGTATGATTACGGTTTCGGGATCGACAGAATGCATCCGATGAAAGAAGACCTGACGGAAGTCATAACTTTCGTCAAGACTCTCATGGAGAACGGACTGAAGCTGCTTAATATTTCGCTGGGTAGTCCTTATTACAACATGCACATCGGGCGTCCCTTTGATCGCCCCCCGATTGACGGTTACCACCCCCCCGAGCATCCGCTTGTCGGTGTCGAACGGCATTTCAGGATAACCGGTGAGATTCAAAAAGCATTTCCCGATCTTCCGGTGGTTGGGACCGGATACAGCTGGCTTCGGAAGTTTATCATAAATGCTGCCGAGTCAAACCTGAGAAGAAAGAGAGTGAGCATCATTGGGATCGGACGCGGTTCAATCGCATATCCAAACTACGTGAAAGATGCACTCAGCCGCGCCGATGTCAAGAGCAGTATGGTTTGCTATGGTGCAAGTTTCTGCACGGACCTCATGCGCTCAAAGAACAATGCCATGGGACAATATCCGACTGGATGTGTACCGAGGGATGAGGTGTATGCAAGAATTTATAAAGAATCGATCAGGAAAGTAAACGGCAGTGAGGCTGCGGAAACAGAAAAAGAGAAAGAAGAAAAAGAGAATTGAAGAGAGAGTACGCAAACATCGCTCTGATCGGCGTCACAAATCACGGACGGACAATTCTGAGAATGATAGAGGCTTGTGACAAGCTTCGTCTCAGGTCGTGCTTTGATATCAATTCGGCGGCTGTCCGTCAGGTCGCGGCAGAGACCGGCTGCAGGGCTCCTGAAAGCTATGAGGCGCTTTTGTCAGATCCGGAACTGGATGCAGTTGCCATTGCTACACCTAACTTCGTGCACAGGGACCAGGCGATAGAGGCGTTGAGGCATGGGAAACACGTTTTCATCGAAAAGCCTTTGGCAGTAAATGTCTGTGAAGGGCTCGAGATCGTGAAAACGGCGAAAGATGCAGGGAAGATCCTGCAGGTGGGACACAACACGCGAAAGAGGAGATCCTTTCGTCAGGGAAAGCGGTTTATCGATGCAGGTGAAGTCGGCGAGATTGTAAGTGTGTACGCAAACATGTCTTTCAATTTCGGGATTAGCAAGGATGTCCCCGAATGGAAAAAGGAGAAGGATAAATGCCAGATGCTTCCCATGACGCAGCTTGGAATTCATTTTGTCGATACGCTTCAATACCTGGTCGGTCCGATTGCGTCGGTCACCTGCACACAGAGATCTGCCGTTATTCAAAACAAGCATGGAGAGAAAGTTGTCGATAGCGTTGCCGCGACGTTGATGTTTGAGAACGGCGTGATTGGTGCAATCCAGTCTGATTACGTGACACCGGAAGCCTATCAGGTTGTCATCTCGGGTACCAGGGCAAGAATTACTTGCGGAGCCGAAACCATTCTCGTGGAGAAGACGGTCCGGGGGAAGGTTGAAGTTCAGTCAATTTCCGCTTCGGAAGAGATTGACGGCGAAAGCTATCTGTCCGAGATTAGAGAATTCGCTGAATGCTTATTGACAGGGAATCTGCCCGACGTGGATGGAAAAGTCGGGTTACGGAATGTTGCGGTTGTAGAAGCGATGGCACGGTCAGCGGAATCTGGATGTGCGGTAAAAATCGGTGAAGTGCTCTGCGAGGTCTAGTTCACGTGGTTGATAAGAATGAACTCACTAGAATTCTCTCTTCATTAGACCGTGCGCGGATCGGAGTAATAGGAGACTTCACGCTCGATGCCTACTGGCCTCTTGCCGGGGGAAAGCTGGAATTATCTATCGAGACTGGGAAACCCACTCATGCCGTGCTCGGGCAGATCTATAGCCTCGGCGGGGCCGGCAACGTCGTCAAGAACCTTGTCGACCTGAAAGTCGGGTATGTCTCAGCATTCGGAGTTATCAGCAGCGACATCTTCGGGCGTGAGATGTTTAGGCAGCTTGAGGAGCTTCGCGTTGATGTAGGCGGGATGATTACTCAGGAAAAGGATTGGGATACTCCGGTATATGCCAAGCCGTATCTCGGATCTGAGGAACAAGAACGGATCGACTTCGGAAGATTCAACTCTATCGATTCGTCGTCAGAAATTGAACTTATTAGGCTTTTGAGAGACAGCTCTTCACTACTCGACGTTCTTATCGTAAATCAGCAGCTTCCTCACGGGATCTATTCTGAAAACGTCGTCAAAGCTCTAAACGATCTGGCTGTTCAAAATACATCGAAAACCGTTCTCCTTGATTCGCGCACGAAGACCGAAGAATTCACAAATATGATTTGCAAGGTGAACGCGGCGGAAGCATCGAGAATCTGCGGTGAACCGCGCGAGCTTACCGAGCTCGTTCCGCTTGACAGAGTTAAAGAGTATGCTTTACAGATATTCAGGAGAACTCACAAGCCCGTATATATTACACGAAGTGGAAGAGGTCTGGTTCTGTACGACGGTATCCGTTACAGCGAGATTCCGGGAATCCAGATTCTCAAGAAAATTGATCCCGTCGGTGCCGGGGATACGACCGTTTCTGCAATCGCGGCAGTACTTGCTGTTGGAGGTGATTATGCTTCGGCCGGTGAGATCGGCAACCTCGCGGCCGCGGTCACTGTCCAGAAGCTCCAACAAACAGGTACTACAAGTCCGGAGGAAGTGATCCAAATTTGGGATGAAGCGGACTACATTTTCAACGCGGAGTTGGCAGACGATATCCGTGCGGCCAAATATATCGACGGCTCGGAAGTAGAAGTGATCACGCGGGGCTTGCCGCATGAGAAGATTGCTCATGCGATTTTTGATCATGATGGTACCATCTCAACACTTCGACAGGGATGGGAATCGGTGATGGAATCGGTAATGGTTAAGGCAATTCTTGGAGATCGATTTGATTCTGCGGAAGAGGAGACCTACAATCTGGTGATCACCCGCGTCAGGGAATACATAAATCAATCGACAGGGATCGAGACCATCCGGCAAATGCAGGCACTTGCAGAAATGGTGCGCGAGTCGGGCTTCGTCCCTCCGGAGTATGTCCTCGATGCGGAAGGCTACAAAGAAATCTACAACCGGGCACTTATGAAAGAAGTAGATGCGCGAATCAAGAAGCTGGGGACGGGAGAACTGGAAGTCGCGGACTTTTCTATCAAAGGGGCGCTGCCATTTCTGCATGAGCTGAAGGTCAGGGGAGTGAAGCTCTATCTCGCCAGCGGTACCGATGAGAGCGATGTCGTGCGTGAAGCCGAACAACTGGGTTACGCCGAACTTTTTGGAGGGAGGATCTACGGTTACAGTAAAGGTTCCTCTTTGAACACAAAAAGGCGGGTGATCCGGGAAATAATCGACCGCAACCGGCTGCACGGTGCGGGCCTCGTCTGTTTCGGTGATGGACCGGTTGAGCTGCGCGAAACCAAGAGGGTTGGTGGCATTGCCGTAGGCGTCGCAAGCGACGAGGTGCGACGTTTCGGGCTGAACCCTCTGAAGAGATCGCGGCTTCTCAAGTCAGGAGCCGATGTCATCATACCCGACTTCTCACAGAGGGACATACTTCTGCACTTTGATTTCCTCCCTTCCGTGGACTAATATTATCTGAGTTTAGTTCATTAAAAACGAAAGGGGCTGTCTATGAAAAGAACTATCATTAGTTCGTTGTTATTCGTAGTGCTGTTATCAGGAAGTTTATACGCGCAGAAAGAAATTCGCTAAAGCGTGATGTTCATCCAGCCGAAAAACGAGTTCTTCGACTCCGTTCTCACTTCACTCAATAAGCTTTACAAACGCGGCGATACCGTTGTCCATAAGACCGTCAGCATGGACTTTAGCCGTTACGATGCGCCGAAGGCTGTAGACGAGTTCACCCAATACTGGCACAATCCTCCGATCTCACAGGGGAACACCGGTAAATGCTGGTGTTTCTCGACGACTTCCTTCCTCAAATCGGAAGTCTATCGACTGACGAAGAGACGCCTGAAGTGACCTGCCCCCGTTTGTTGTACCAACGATAAGTTAGTGATCCGGTCAGGCATTGGCAAACTGAACCGGATAGAAAGCTTCTGGAGCTGGGGGTCTGTAGCCGAGTGAGCTGTGAGGTCTCACGG